>PBXF01000062.1 GCA_002727515.1 Methanobacteriota archaeon | reverse complement strand
CGCCTTCGATAGAACCGCCGGCCGCTGAAATCTTCTCAGCAGCCTTAGCAGACCATTCTTCAACAGTAACGGTCAATGCGGTACTAATTCTTCCAGAGCCGAGAAGTTTGTCGATTCCCATCTCTGTTAGATCGATTGAATCCTTTCCATCAGCCATGCCTTCTAGGTCACCCACATTGCAAGTCACATAGACTGTTCTTAGGCTAGGGTCACGGTTGAATCCGTGCATACCCCAGTGCCCTGGCATGTACTTGATACGAGTCATTACGCGGTGCTTGTTCATACCAGCTCTTCCGCGACCTCCACGCTTACCTGCACCACGTCCTGCCTTGTGGCCTCTTCCGTGTGTGCGGCAACGTCCTCGATGTTTGTTTGCTTTGCTCATCAAAATCACCTCAAATCATCCTTTCGACCAAAGCCGAAATATCCTCTCCACGAGGTCCTAGAGCGCCACCAATGACGTAGGTGCGCTTCAATCCACCCCAGCCCTTTGGGCCACGTGGTGGATGTAGTCTGAATACTCTCTTCATCTCAGGCATATCCTTGACTGTAGCATCGCCAGATGCGATTGCAGCAGCGAATTCCTTGATCGAGGAGTAATCTGTTGCTTCCTTGACATCCGCATCTGTGACAGGCTTGTCACCGACTAGACGGCCACGCTCAGAAATCATCTTCTCAACAAGAGATGCGTCAGCGTCTCCCCAAGTGATGTAATCCTTAGCCTTCTGAAGCATACCCTTGTATTGTGGATTTTCAGGTATGATGACTGCGTGGTTAACACGAGTTAGGTTTAGCATACCCATTGTTTCTCTAATCGAACGTTCGACCTTTACATCTGAACGTGCTCTTACAACAATCCAACTCATTCTAACAGCCTCCCTTTGTGAATGAACAACTCAGCTCTTTGTGAATCGCTGACACGTGTTCTATTGATTGCTGCTAGAGCATTGAATGTTGCAGCAGCGTAATTGATTGTTGTTCGGGTTTGACCCTTTGTTCTTGAAAGAACATCGCTTACACCTGCTAAGGTTAGAACGCGCTTTCCAGTCTCTCCAATAACCAAGCCCTTACCAGCAGGCGCTGGCATTAGAGTTACACGAGTAGAACCTGCTTGTCCTTGTACCTTGAATGGAACTGATGTTCCAGGCCCTACGCTTGATTCCCAAGAACCGTTACCACGCTGGATTTGGATGATGTTAAGTTTAGCAGCAGTCAATGCCTTGCGGATTGTTTGGGCTACTTCCTTACCCTTTGCCATTGCAAGTCCGACATATCCATCTTTGTTACCGACGCATGCCATTACATTGAATCTAACACGTCGACCAGAGTCAGTCATTCTTTGAACCATGTTGACCTTTAGAACTTCATCTTCCAAGTTTGGAATTAGTGCGTCTACGATCTCGACTTCACGGATTGGAAGCCCAGATGCAAGTGCTTGTTCGTAAGTAACGATGCGGCCAGCCATGACTTCGCGGCCTAGTCTTGTCTTTGGAGTCCATGATCTTAGAGCTGAAATCGCTTCATCTGCTGAGGTGTTACGGCGGCGGCGGCCTCCTCTTTCTTCAGTCTCTTCTTGTGCAGCGAAAGCCTGTATCAGACCTGGTGCCATTTGAGTTATCTCTTCATCACTCATTTCAGAACGCCTCCTCAATCTTTGTCTTTGTTGCTTCTACAGTAGAAGCATAGGAATCATCGATGTGTGCACCGTTTAGGCGGTCTTCATCAGGAATTACTGAATCCCCATGAGGGATTTCAAGTCCTGCGTCAACCATTCCCTTCAGCGCAGCAAACACACGATTTCCGTTTGTGCTAGCAGCTAATCCAATGTCCAAGACTGCCTCATCGTGGCCTGCAGCTAGAGCAGACTTTCCAAGAGCATATCCTGTTAGATAGGATGCTGGAATATTTTTGCGAGAATTAGATTCTGGCCATCCGTAGCGTGAAACAAGGTCGTCTCCAGTGACTGAAACTTCGACCTTGTCACCGTCAGCCTGCCATGAAACGACTTGGCATACTACACGGGTGTTGGAAATTCTAACCACTGCACGAGCGTTACCGCTCTTTAGCAACTTCAGTCTACGGCGGTAATCTGTTTCTCCGCTGCGACGGCGACGGTATTGGTTTCGTTGTCTAGGTCCACTAGCCATCATTCTTCACCTCCAATTTTGATTCCTTCAACACCCATCTGAGCTTTCATGTGAGATATTGAACGGTATGAACCACCCTTTGCCTTCAGGTAGTAGTGGCGGTATTGTGAGCGTTCGAGAGTACCATCCTCTCTCATCTCTTTCAGAGTGCGGCGTTGCGCTCTGATGGTAGCCATCCACTGCTGCTTGCGAGGATTTCTTGCGTTTGCAGAACCTGATCTCTTTCCTTGACCCTTTCTGCGTCCCTTCTTCTTCTGGTTTTGGCGCTTTAGGGCGCGAACTCTAGAAGTTCCTTGAACTGCCTTAGCCTTAATCCATCCATTGTCAATAGCTTCACGGATATCTTCTTTCTGAACAGATTGTGCAACCTGGTCAAGGTAAGAAGGATTAATCCAAACTCTGTTAACACCACACTTCAATAGTTGTGCGGCCATTTTCTTTTGATTGGTAATCTGCATCAGCGTTCCCTCCTGCGGTTTAGTACTCTGATTCCCAATTCATCTGCACGAGCATGAATGTTCTCGCGCTTACGTCCTCCGACTGTAGCACCGATTCTCGCAGCTTGGGTCTCTGCATCGATTTGATCCAAATCTCTAGTGTTGTGAACCATAACTTCCTCGAAGCCAGATGGGTGTAGTCCACTAGCAGCGTTTACCTTACCGTGTCCGATTCTAACAAGGGATCCACGATACTTGAAATTGCGGCGCTGCTTGTTGTCCATACCGTGAGGCTTTCTCCAGCCTGAGCGGGACAAACGCTTGTAGCGGAACCATTCTGTTCTACGGAAAGAAGGAGTTCCTTTCTTTTGTGCAGCCCTAAGTGCTAGTGCTGCTTTCAATTCCTCGGATAGAACTGGCTTTTGGCGAGCGACGTGTTCTTCGTCGAAGTCGTCATCTTCCCAGTCATCTTCGTCTTCGTAATCTGAATCGAAGTTGTCATCTTCAACTTCATCATCTTCTTCGGATTCTTCAGCAGCGACTTCTTCTTCAACCGGCGCTGGTTCATCTGCACCTTCTTGCAAACGTGCGATTAAATCTGCTTTCTTACCAGACACTGGCAATCCTGCTTCCCTTAGCAACTCCTTGAGTTGGGCAACTGTCATATCTTCATAATCACTCATCTCAATTCCTCCATCATGCCTTCTCAATTAGGTATATTCCGTCTTGGAATACACGGCGGTCACGCTTCTTTACGGTAGTTGAGCGCTCGATGTTAGCAGCGGTTTGACCGACTGCTTCCTTATCGATTCCAGTAACTACGACTTCTGTCTTGTTCTGGACTTTCACATCAACTCCTGCTAGGATATCTGCGGATCTTGGTACTCTTTCACCAAAGTAATTGTTGACAATCAATTGGTTGCCTTTTACTGCTAGTGTCATTGGGAAGTGAGAGTATAGTGCTTTCAATGTGTATGTGAAACCATCTGTTACTCCCTTAACCATGTTGTTTAAGTGCGCATTCCATGTTCCTGCCAGTGCTCTCTCCTTGCGACGAGGTACATCGACACGAACGATTAGTGCGCCGCCTTCTTGGAAAATGTCATGCCTTGCGCTGACAAAATCACGAGAAACTTTACCCTTAGGTCCTGTGATGGTGACTGTGTCACCGTCAATCGATGCAGTAACTCCTTCAGGAATTTCTACAGTGTGTTCTACTCGATCTAACTTTACCATTTAATCACCTCAGTAAACATACGCTAGGAGTTTGCCACCAATGCGGTTCTCCTTTGCATCCTTGTGGTGCATAATTCCACTGTTTGTAGTCAAAATCAGAAGTCCAAAATCTTGTGCTGGAAGGTAGCGGCCTTCCCACTTATCGAACTCCTGGCGGCGAACTGAGTGGCGTGGCTTAACTACGCCACACTGGTTGATAGCGCCACGTAGTTGAACGATGTATTTGCCTCCTCGTCCGTCGTCGTTCTTCTCAATCTCTCCGACATAGCCGGAGGTCTGCATAATCTCTAGAACAGATCCAAGTAACTTGGATGCTGGGGACAAATCAACATTGTACTTTCCAGCTTGCTCTGCGTTGAATATCTTTGTTAGTGCGTCATTAAGGGGGTCGAACTGCATTCATAATCACCTCAATTCATCTTCTTAAATCCAATCTCAGGAGCTACATCGCGGAAGCACTGTCTGCACAGTCTTAGTCCGTGACGGCGAATCATTCCTCGACGACGTCCGCATCTGCGGCATCCGTTTGTTCTTCCAATCTGCTCACCATGGTCTCGTGCCATTTTCACTCCTCCAAGATTTTGATACCATAGTTCTCAACAAACCATGCTCTGGCATCATCAGCATTGGTTCGGTGGCTCATAGCGACCTTTGAACTTCGGCGTCGGCGTCTGCTGACACGGTGTCCTGGTCTTTCTAGTACGATATTGATGTCCATTCCAAAAATTCCGATATCTGGATCGTATTTTTGGTCAGGGAAGTCTGTGTAGTCTGGGATACCAAATGAAAGGTTTCCAGACTTGTCAAAATTCCAAGATGGGATTGTGTTCTCTCTAACCCAAAAAGCATCTGTTAGGAATTTCTTAATCGAATCAGAGTTTCTGATTGTAGCTTTGCAACCAATTGGGAATCCAACACGGACCTTTAGGTCACGGTTTTGTTGCTTTCCAAGTGTTCTTACTGGAGTAACTCCAGTAACAAGTTCGAGTACTTTCTCAGCGTTTGAAAGACGATCTCCTCCCTCTCCAACACCAATGTTGACAACTACCTTAGCGATTCTTGGCATAGCCATTGGGTTTGCAGTCTCACTCACTGACTCACCTCCACACCTGGTAGGGTGCAGTCACCGACAGTGAATACGTTGTCAGTGATTGTACCGAAGCCATCGAATTCAACTTCGTTAGGCATACTTGAACGCTTTACGATGAAATTGGTTACATCTGCTAACTTTCCGACGTGTACACCACCGATTAGCATGCATCGAGTTCCTTCTCCGAACTTGATGTGCTCCAGAACTTGCTGGTCTGGTAGGGAAATCTTCAGTGAGTCTCCTGTCTTGTGCTCGGATGCATCATCGACAATGATATTTCGTCCGTCGTGTAGGTGAACCTGTGTCTTACCGCCCTTGATTGTGGACTTACCCTCAATTCGGCATACCTTCCATGTAGCTTCTTCAGGAGAAATTGGGCGGTATCTTAGGCGGCCGTTTGTATCTAGAACACATCTGTAATTGTCTTCACCTAGAGTTAGTACATCCATTATACCAACTCCTCGGCGAGTATCCTTTACCACACGGCCATCGACCTTTGCGAGGCTGTTGTGCAGAATCTTGCGAACTTCACGAGTGGATCTTGCTAGACCTATTACGTCCCTGATTACAATGTTCAGAGGCATACAGCGATCGATGCTGTGAGCGCCTGCACGTGGGCGTGTTACCCAAACTGTGGTCTTTCTTGGAAGAGGCCAACTTCTTGGTATGGCCAATCGCTTCAAGTGACTGCTGCTTCCCATTTCATTCAACTCCTATCTGCGGTCAAATGTTGCATTCGCAACTTGTCCGTTTCGTCTAACTTTGTGACGACTACGTTAGAGGCGTGGACCGGTACAGCCTCTT
>PBXF01000061.1 GCA_002727515.1 Methanobacteriota archaeon | reverse complement strand
GCCACTAGGTCTGCTATTACTGAAAAAACAAAAGCAATCATCATCAATTCTCCCAATAACCCAACTGGTGCAGTGTATCATCCAGATGAAATCGAAGCGTTGGTTCAAATTGCAAATGAATTTGATTTATGGATATTTGACGATATGATATACTCCGACCTAGTCTATTGTGAACACCCATACGTGTCTCCTGCGACATTTGAAGGTGGCCATGAAAGAACCCTTACGATTGGAGGTTGGTCGAAAATTTGGGCTATGACTGGTTGGAGATTAGGTTGGATTACTGGGCCAAAAGAAGTAATGGAAGGCGTGAAAACCTGCCAAGCGAGTTCAGCCAGCCATGTTCCAACATTCTTGATGGGGTCTGGCAAGGTTGCGTTAGAATTGACTGATGAGCCACGAATGTTCTACGAAGCATTTGCTGAGAGAAGAAATGTTTTCCATGCTTTGCTAGAAGAATTACCAGGAGTAAAAGCGCCAAAGCCAGAAGGCGCATTTTACATTTTAATCGATATTACAGGAACTGGCATGGACGATATTGAATTTGCCACAAGAGCACTCGAGGAAGCCAAGGTACAGGTTATTCCTGGTTCGTTAATGCCTGGAGGAGAGGGGCTAATCAGACTCAGTTATGGCACTGGTCTAGAACAAATCAAAGAAGGATGCCGCCGCCTCAAGAACTGGCTTCAGGCTTAACCACGTGAATCGCTCCACCGTGGTCAAAAGTTGCGTAATACAGATTCCCATCTGGGCCGCCAGTGATTGGAAGTGGAGTTCCCACATCTTTTCCAAATACATCAATATCGCCTTTCCATCCATTATCAGTTAGAGTGAAGTCAATCTTCAAAATTTGATGTCCTTTTGGTAAAATAGTCGCCCATGAACCGTAAACGGTAGCGTAGACTGTATACTCATCGCCTGGCATATTTGCAGGCCTTGTTGTCATTCCATTGAGGGAACTGTGAGGAGTCCAGCGCGCAATTGGCGCTTCGGTTCCAGCAGGATTTGGATCTTCTTCAGATTCCACGAGCCACCCATAATCTGCACCATCAACAAGCAGATTTACCTCTTCATCTGGGAAATCATCCCCCATAGTATCTTGGCCATTATCGCTGAATAGGTACCCAACTCCCTCTAGCCAAATGCCATCGAATGAATTCCTAACTCCACTAGCTAGAACACCGTGTTCACCTGTTGTTGCATTAACCCATAATAGAGCCGCATTCCTTTCATCGGATTCATCACACAGATTACAGGTACTTCCGCTATGCCAAATCAGTGTGCCATTAGGCAACAGATTCACGGCGTTTTGTTGGTGATTATCATATGGTATTCCAGAAACTAATACTTGTGGATTTTTGAAATCAGAATCATATTTTGTGAGTTTGCCTTTCTCTGAAATCACATAGCCATCTTCAAGAATTGCTAATCCATGTGGCGCTTTCAGTCCTGTGAGCAATTCTTTGCCATCCAGATTTAGGATTCGGCCTCCATCACGTTCACATATCAATAATTCATCACCGTCGAATACTAAACAAGTTGGACCACCTAGTCCTGTGGCAATTGTTTCAACTTCGTAACCATCCCAAAATTTAGGCTCCATTACACCGGCATAAGGATAAATTTCTCTAGCTACAACCAAGAAAACCAAACCCATTACTATCGGGAGGAGTTCCCGTCTGAGTTTCATTTTTTCACCTCAAAAAGGAGACCTAAATTCAGTAACTTCTTCACTGATTCTAAGCAGTTGATTGTACTTAGCAACTCTATCTGAACGAGCTGGAGCGCCAGTCTTGATTTGTCCCGCTCTTGTACCCACTGCTAAATCTGCAATTGTGGTATCTTCGGTTTCGCCTGATCTGTGACTTACCACTGAGTTGAAACCATGAGCTGATGCTAAATCCATTGTCTCAAGGGTTTCAGTAACTGTACCAACTTGGTTAACCTTGACAAGAATTGCATTAGCAGATTTTGCTTCGATACCCATAGACAGCCTTTCGGATTGGGTTACGAATAAGTCGTCTCCAACAAGTTGCACTTTATCGCCAATTCTTCGCATACAACCCGACCAACTTCTCCAATCGTCTTCTGCAAAACCATCCTCGATTGAAAGAAGTGGATATTCATCAACCCAGCCAGCGTAAATTTCGGTCAAATCCTCGCCTGTGAGTTCTTTACCGTCCATGTGATACTTTTCATCCTTGTAGAATTCAGTCGAGGCGACATCCAAAGCGATTCCAATTTCTTCAGTGCTATATCCGGCGCCTTCGATTGCTCGAACCATGTAAGAAAGACCCGTTTCATTTGATGGAAGGTTTGGTGCAAATCCACCTTCATCGCCAACTCCGCCCAGTAATCCATCTGACTTCAGTTCCTTTTTCAGAGAGTGGTAACATTCTACGCCTGCTCTAAACGCTTCTGGGAATGTGTCAAATCCGTGTGGCATGACCATGAATTCTTGAATGTCAACGTTCGAAGCGGCATGGGCTCCACCATTCAAAATGTTCAACATTGGAACCGGCATTAAGCCTCCAGCAACTCCGCCAACATACCTCCAAAGTGGGAGTTCATGAACTGCTGCGCCTGCATGCAAGCAAGCCATCGAAACGCCTAGCATTGCGTTTGCTCCAAGATTTGCTTTGTTTGGAGTACCATCTAATTCTACCATTATTTTGTCAATCGACTTTTGATCATCAACTGGCATTCCAACAATCGCTTCTTGAATAGTTTCGACAACATTTGTTACAGCATTGTCAACGCCTTTACCGAGCCATCTAGTATTGTCGCCGTCCCTCAATTCAATAGCTTCGTAAGCCCCGGTTGATGCACCGCTTGGAACCATCGCCCTTCCCTGTAAATTACCGTCAACATAGCAATCCACCTCAACTGTTGGATTGCCGCGACTATCTAGAACCATTCTTGCATCGAGACCCGATATGATGTCAGACATTGATTTGCCTCGATTAAGGCCAAGAGTACTCTATCCTTGAATCAAACGGATGGATTAGTTATCATTCAACCACTTCATCCAAGAAGCAATTATTGATTGCGTGCCTGGTATTTCATGATCGTTTTCACAATTGCGAACCCAGCAAAGCTGTTCTGAATCGGGTGTTACAGAGAATAATTCTCCTCTAAACAATAATTTTTCATTTATGGAATCAAAGGATTTTCTTTTGTCTTCTACAAAACAATGAACTAAATTTTTTGGATAATGTCGCATCACTCCTAATTCTGGAGAACAGAATAGAAGAGATGATTTTAGGAATACAAGTGAATCCCCTGATACTTCATCAACTTCATGTTTTTTTATCTTGCAGCCATCTAAAACTGCGGCGACGTCTACTTGATACCAATCGTTGAAACTCTTCTCTAATTTTAGATTAGAAACATCATCGAGGAAGCGTTGAACATTTTCTTGGCTAACCGTCTCAGCAGACTCCATCATAGTAAGTGAAACACAACTTACTTTTAAGACAAATGATTTATTTTATCACTAAAATAAATACAATTAATTAGGTTAATATTTGAGATTAAAAATTGTTTTTTATTACAAAAACCCCGAAAAAATGCGTTTTTTTGTTTTTTTTTGTAATTTTTCCACATTTTTGAACACATTCATATACATATAGGGGGAGCGAGGGGTATGAGCCGAATTGGAGAAATCGACCGTTCTATACTCGCAGAATTAAGAAAAAATGGCAGAATTTCATATGTAGAATTAGCAAAAATTGTGGGTGCAAGTGAAAGAACTGTTCGCACACACGTAAGAAGAATGGAAGAAATGGGCACAATTAGAGGCTACACAATCCGTGAAGGGGGAGTTGGATTAACAGCTCTAGTTAGGATCAAAGTATCACCTGGTGCTGAAATTGGAACCTTTGCTGGTGAAGTAACAGGCTGGGAAGGCGTTGAAATACTGTACGAAGTATCTGGAGAAACTGATTTGATTGCTCTTGTTCACGTTGACGATACTATGGCACTGAGGCAGCTTCTTGACAGAATGTGGATGGCTGCACCTAGCGAAATTGCGAGCACAACTACTGAATTAGTCTTGGAACAATATTGATTCAATTGACACTAGGCACTGAATGTCAATACAATGTCGAATCGAAAATCGCACTGTCATCTTTGAAGGATTTGAATTCCAGGTGATTTCCACACGGGTCTTGAATAAACATAGTCGCTTGCGACCCTGGTTGGTCTTCATACCTCGTGTATGGGCCAATAACAAACTCCACACTAACCTCCTCGAATTTGGCTTTGAGTTCTTGCCAATCATCCCATTCCAACACTAGACCAAAATGCATTGCAGGGACTTTCTTTCCATCAACTGGATTGAGCGAGAGCTCGGGCATCTTTGGAACCCTGTGGGCTACAATTTGATGCCCATAGAAATTGAATACGCATGATTCTTCTTTTTCTCTACCTGTGGTGCAACCTAGTACTTCTGTGTAAAACTTCCTTGCTGCAGGCAGGTCATCAACAGGGAATGCTAAGTGAAACGGACGCAATGTCCTTTCAGATTCATGCGACCCAGATTCTTCTGACTGAGTCGTACCATCTACCACCATAATGGGGTCTTGTTGAGAGAGTTCTGCTGCTGGCTTAGGTGGAGAATAATCGATTCCACAAGTGCGGCAAACGTCGTTCTCGTCCCAATCACACTGACGTTGGCAACCGCTCATAGTTTCCACTTCACGCTGCATCCAATAGATTCTGTTCTAGGCACAGGTGGAGTTTCTCCCATTGACAATGCGTCCATTGCATCAGCAAGATCACTAGTTGATGCTTGCATAGCATCACGTGGAGAGTTATCTAAGCGTCCTCTGTAAACAACAACTCCTTCGCCATCCAATAAGTAAAATTCAGGAGTCCTTTTTGCTCCCCATGCTAATGCTACTTCTTGGGTTTCATCATACAGATATGGATATGGCATTCCTTTTTCAGCCCTCTTTACCATATTTTCAAATGAGTCTGCAGGATAATTTTCAGCATCATTAGAACTGATTCCAACAAATCCTAATCCTAATTCCTCTGCCTTTGCTGCTGCTTTGTTGATTCGATTAATGCTGCCTACAACATATGGGCAATGATTGCATTCGAATAATACAACAGCGCCTGCTTCTGTCATTACATCATCTAGAGAAGTATCTCCTCCGCCATTTGCATTTGGCAAATTAAATCCACTAACTGTGTCACCTGGTTCGTATCCCATACCCTACCCGAGGAGGGGTTTAGCATATCATTGTGTGGCTATTGCCATTTCACATTCTTTCTTTCGCCTTCTAGCAACTTCATGCTCTGGATTAATTGCCAAAACTCCGTTCCAAGCGGCTTCTGCTTCCATGTATCTATTCGCTTCATGGTGTATTGCAGCAATGTGTAATCTTGCATCGAGGTGAGAGCCGTCACATCTCACGGCTGCCTCAAAGTCGTTTAATGCAGCCTCTTCTTTGCCCCAGTCGAGGTAAAGTAATCCTCTTTGATGCCAAGCCTCTGTGTATTCTGAGTTGAGTCTCAATGCATCATTTAATGGGGATTCCGCTTGTTCTGGCCTTCCCATTGATATGAAGCACGATGCTAGATTTGTTAGTGCTTGATAGTGGTGCGGTGATTCTTCAACAATCTCTTCGAGATCCTTTCTTGCATCATTCCAGTTTGAAAGAGACATGTTTGCTTCTGCCCTTCTTAATTTTGCGAGAGATAGTGTAGGTGCAAGTTCCAAGAGAACATTAGCATCATCTAATGCTCCTTGTGCGTCACCGCTTGCCATGTGTATACTTGCTCTATTGAGTCGTGCTCTTACATGTGTAGGGTCGATTTCAATCGCTTCATCGAAATATGACTTGGCAGACTTGAGATGTCCTTGGTTTGCTGCAATATTTCCTCTGATGTAGGAAACTATTGCTCCTTCACCACGGATGGATGCTGCGTCAACATGTTGAGTTGCTCCTTCTAAGTCGCCGTGTTCCAAGCATAATAATGCAGATTCCGCCGCCGCGCTTGGGTCTTCGTCTGGGAGTAATCTTCGTGCTCTTGTTAGTGTCTCTTGGGCTTGTGGTAAGTTACCAAGTAACCTCTGAACTCTAGCAAGTCCAAGCCATGCGATTCCAGATTCTCTGTCAAGTTCTAGTGCTGATTCGAAAGATTTTGCAGCACTGGCTAATAATTCAGCATCTGTTATTCCAGTACCATCTCTCATCCTATCAGCATTTGCAAGGTGCATTCTTCCCTCTACAACAAATAAGTCAGGGTGAGTCAGTCCTTCAGGCTTGGTGTTCAATAGATCCCACGCTTCAGTGTGTCTTCCTTGCATTAGTCTTCTACTGACTATTGCAGCTCTCAATTCACCATCGTTCGGATGTTTTGCTAGACTATCTTCTATTGCTTCATCCGACTTTACTGCCTCTCCGCTAGCCTCAAGTAGATCTGATTTCAGAATGATTAGTTCAGTACCACCAGCATCAAGAGCAACTGCATGTATTGCAGCCTTCAATGCTTCAGAAGAACGCCCGTGACTTTCTGACAACACTTTCGCTCGAATTGCCCAAGCCATTCCGTTTTGTCTATCTATTTCCAAACACTTGTCAACGCTTTCGAGAGCCTTGCCTTGTTCACCAATAGCCAGCAAGATTTCTCCTCGTGCACACCAATCATCTGAACGAGTTGGGTCTTCTTCTAGTGCGCTTTCGATTGCTTCTAAGGCTTCAGAGCGAGCCCCCGCTCTCTTCTTTAGTCCCGATAACAATGACCTATCTGCAGGAGTATCAACGCCAAGTGCTTCTAATCGTTGAATATTCTTTTCAGCACCTTCATCGCCAATATTTGCTAGCAAGTGTGCGTGTGCCCTCAATAATTCAGGCTCGTCTGGATTTAGAGAAATTCTTTCTTCAAGCCATTTCTTTCTTTCATAGATATCGCCTGCAAGAATTGCTGTGTGTTCTAAAATTCTAAGAGTTACATCATCGCCTGGAACTGATGCATGGGACTGCATCAAGAGTTCTCTTGCTCTTCCTAACCTACCGCTTTCAAGTGCAATAAGTGCGATTTTTCTAGAGTCTGGGGCAGACAAGTAGTCCATGTTGTCGATTGCTTCCAATAAGGACACTGCTAGTCTAGCAGGACCTGGCTCCAACAACGGACTTGTTTCATGATCTGCATTCAATGGAATTCCTGCAATTAGAGTCTCCAAAGCAGATATGGCTTCGCCTTGTCCTTGAAGTGCTTCAAATGCAAGAATTGTTCCATCTAGTTCAGGGTGGGCTGCTCTTATGCCATCCAAACCGGCCACTAAACGGCTAATTCTATCGTCAATTCCATCCATCCTTTTGCCCATTAATGCAGCGGAGGACGCCTGCGCTTCCTGCAGGAGGATCATGCCATCGCCCAGTCCGTTCAATGATTCGTGAGTTTTTGTGAGCCACCAGCCCAAACCCCCTCCTGCAGCAAACAAACCGAGTCCCATCGAGACGGTGATCGGGTCCATCAGCCGGCATCCAATTCGTTGAGGCTATATGCTCTCCTACGCGGAAGTACCCCAATATGGTGATTTCAGAGCCTTTTTTTATTCCCCAAAAAGCGAGATTTAGACAATAATTGTTGATATTTGGTATTCGATTAAGTTAAGTTCAAACGCCTGCCGTAAACAGTAACGCACAAGGTGGTCGGGTTTTGGTCGAGGAAAATTGGTGGGACGAGCGCCTAGAGGCGTGGTCGCACGAAGGTTTCGATACAGAAGATATTCGTAAATCCTTAGAAGAAAATCATGAAAACGCGAGCGAGTTGATGATTGAATACGAAAATCTTGTCAAGATTAATCGCGCACTTAGAAGGAGAATTATCGATTCATCATTATCCCATGAAAAGAAAGGGGATTGGCTGGAAAAATTGGATGAATTCTCCAATACTGAAAATACATTGCTCGAATGGGAATCTGATTCTAGACAAAATAGACCTTGGGAACCATATGTTAATCGTTCAGAGAAAAAATGGATCGATTTGGGAATTAGGAATGAGCTTACTAAAATCGTCAAACGATTGGAAGCGTTGGACATCTCTTCATATCCTGCTTGCCAACCAATTTACATTCTGTTTGATGATGTTGGAAGCATTGATTCCATCAAGTCGATGTTGACAGAAATTGAAGAAGATGAGCAAAACCGACGGAATATAATCGCTGAGATGATATCTATCTTACAAGAAGAAGGCGTAGATGCTTCAGCGGCAAGAATGATGCCAATTAGCGATGCTCTTGATTACATCAATTCGATGCAAGGTGTTGCAAAACAGATGCGAGAAACTCGTCTTCGAATAGACAAGGAAATCAGGCCATTTGATGAGGAATTGGCTGACAAGTTGATGACTAAACGTAACGAAGGTCTCGATGAAGAGGTTTCGTCTATTGTAGAAAACCTAGGATCCAGATTAACAAGTCTAAATTCAAAAATAAAACAATGGGAAAATGAAGGAATACATATCTCGGATAAATCAAAGATTTCTGCAGACGAATTACTGGAATGGGAAGCCAATTTACCAGACTTAGAAAAAATGGTTGATGCTCATGCTAATGCTGTTGAAAGATGGAATCAATTTAGGAAAGTGTGGCCTGAAAAAGTACAAAACATCGAATTCATTGGGCAATTAGAAAAAACTGACGAGTTGTTAGACGTTGTTGATTCTTTAGAACAGGAATGGCGAACCTATGAACTAGAAGGAATGGACTTAATTTCAAAATGGGAGAATTTTGGTTTTGTAATGGATTTATGGCGTTCGAGAATTTCTGAGGAGCCTCGCAGCGCTCTTGCTTGGTTGAAAATTGAGGATGAAAATTATTCAATGGCAAGAGATCTAATACAAGCTTTGATGAGATTAGATGCTTCAATATCTGGAGAAGATGAAATAATGAAGCGCACAGCGATCTTAAGAGAGTTTGAACTAGACACAAATATTCTTGAAGAGATGAGTGATTTCATTGAAATACAGGCAAGGCGGGCTGCTAGACATCGTGGAATGCTAGAAATAGAATGGATTGAAATGGTTAGGTTAGGAACTGTAGAAGATAGGTCTACTGCAAACCTAACATTAGCCGAATTTGAAAAATTAATTGCCGACTCGAGAATGGGGCGAAGTGGCTTTAGTGTTCCTGTTGACCGTCTGGGTGAAAATCTAAGAAATGAAATTGAAAGATGGCATCAACTAGGTTTCGATGTCAATAATCTACGGGAAGATTTGACAAAAAACCCAATGGAGTTGGCATTAAAAATTTCATCAATAAGAGAAATGATTCAAAATCACGCACAGTTGATTAGAAGACTAGAAAATTTAGATTGGACTAGAAGTCCGGAGTTATCTGTAGCAGTGAATTTAGAACTTTCACAACCAGATAGATTATCTTCACTTGCTTCAAGTATTCCGGAAATTGCTATCGAACTATCAAAAAAAGAGGTTCAAGATGAACATTTCAGATTTATACCTTGGAGGCCAAATAGAAGGTCAAGAAAGGTTTTAGTTCCTGTACCGAAAAATACTGCGGATGACGCAATGGAAGCGATTCTGGAAGAAATGGATAATCGACCGTCTAAACCTATTCCGTCTAAAGAAATCAAACCATTAACTCCACAAGAACCACTTGAAACAATGGAGATTGCGGTTAAGGAAGAGGAGAATCCTCGCCCCCTGTTGACAGAAGTTCTTTCAAGGCAAGAAGAGGTTGAGGAAGAAATCTTCGAAGAGGAAATTGTCGAAGAGGAAATTGTCGAAGAAGAGCCTCCAAAGAAAAAGCCTAGCCGCATCAAAGGCTTAGTCAGCGGCGGTGGTCGCGACGGTGTAGGTAAATTCGGCGCTGTTGGTGATGTAATTGGTGGAATAACCGACCGAATAGGTGTCACTGATTATGGCCTAGCTGGAAAGAGTGCTGCAAAAAAGAAAGAGAAAGAAGAAGCGGAGCAACAGCAGGTTGTCGTCGGTGATTCTTCATCCATCGAGTCGGTTTTGCGGTCTTTAGGCCTAGAAAAAGAAGCGGATATGTTGTTGGATGATGGCGATATTAACTCTGTCAGACGGGCACTGGCATCACATGTTGGGCTGGAGCCGAGAGATACTCGATTGGATAGATTGTTGCGACTTTCACTGAGATTAATGCCAAAGGGCGATGATGAAGATGAGCAAAGATATGCTCTTCTATCAAGCCTATCTGAACTTGCCAAAGAACTTTCCAAATGGACAAGAATACGTCTTGAAGCAAGACACTCAGGATCCACAGGATATCTTTTGGAAGATGCGAAAACTCTCGGCGTCGCTCTGGAAAGAATCCCCGGACCAGGCACACCTCTACCACTATTAGCTGATGAACATGAATTACCTAGTAATTCAGATTTAGAGGGCCTTTCTAATGAAATTAGTATTCTATCCAAAAGAGTCATTCTCGCAACGTCTGGTGGAGTTAGATAGTCAAGAATTTAATTCTCCGAGTAGATCGTCTTTCTCATCATCGCTAAGATTCTCCTCTCTAGGGGCTGCAGCTACAACAACTGGCGGCGGAGGGATGCTTGCTACCGATTGAGGAGGTGGTGGCATGTTTGTTGCTGCTTGTGGCGGCGGAGGGATACTTGCTACCGATTGAGGAGGCGGTGGCATGTTTGTTACTGCTTGTGGCGGCGGTGGCATGGTTCCTGGTAGAGGCGGTAGCGCCATACCTACTGAAGGAAGTGGCGGCAACGCCGGCGGCGGTGGGATAAAAACGGCCTGCTGCGGTGGTGGCGAAGCTGGCTCAGGCTTTTTCTCGACTTGCGGTATTGTTGCAGGTGGTGTTGGCTTCTGTTCTACTTGAGAAGGAGGCGGTGTCTGCAGTTGTGTTGCTGGTGGTTCCGGCTTTTCATCAACCGTGGTTTGGATTTCTGCGACAGATTCCGTTTGGATTTGAGGGGTTTCCTCCGCTGCAGATTTATTCTCCTCTAGAGGCGGTTCAGTTTCCGAAATCTTTGCTTTTTGCTCCTCCATTTCTTTTTCCATTTGAGCGAGCTTTTCCTGTGCTTCTTTTTCTGCTGCTATCGCTTTCGCTTCAGCTGCGGCTGCCTTTTCCTCAGCCTCTTTGATTTTGGCTTTAGCAGCAGCCTTTTCCATTTTTATTCTGGCCTTCTCCTCTTGCTTTGCAATCTTGTCTAAATTATTCTCTGCTGCTTTAAGGCGTGAAGATTCTCTGTCTTTTGCGAATCTTTCTGCGATCAGAGATGCTCTATTTTCAAGGTGTGATGAATCAAGGGAATTTCCTCTAAGAACCGAAAGCATGCATTCATCTACCAAATCCATTGCTAAATTAGTCAATTCTCTGTTGGAACGCCACCTGTTTACAACGAATGAGTGATTACCAGATGTTGTCGATATTACAAATCTTTCAGGATCCATTAACTGAACTAATGCGAGTGCACCAAAGACTACAAGAGGGATTGAAAATAACGGACTTATCATTACAATCGATATCAGAGATGCTCCAGAAACAATCCACCATACTCCCTTGAAATCATCCAGCCAATCCAATCTTTGATGTGAGAAGCCAGTGTATGAGTCCCTGCTTGTTGCAAGAATGTCTTTTACATTAGGCGATGAGCCTATTCGTTCCACGTTCACAACTCTGATAAGTTGGTCATCAACAAGAATCGATAAGGTCTTATCTCCACATGATGATTCTTTTAGAACAAATTCCTCCATATCTTGAGATGCCCTTACTCCGTTGGCTCTCATTCTAGGTGGGCCATCAATCCAGGATTGAATGGTTTTACTTTGTGATGCTACTAAGGCTAATGATAGTGCTATGAGATTCATCCAAACGCCTTGACTCCACTCAAGGTCATTACCTTCACTTGGTTCTGGGAGCATTAGATACCAAACCAATACGGAAATTCCTACTAAAATCCCACCAATTCCTGACATGAAATTTGGCTTTCTGGTATCGTTACCGAGCATAGATTTGACCTGTAAAATAACTGCATAAAGCAATACTACACAAGATATTACCAACATTATTTTTGCTATGAATCCAGCATTATGGAATTCCTCAATCTCCCCACAAGATTCTTCAATCTGTGAGGATGTTGGATTAGTAAATTCAGATTTCAAATCATCTCTACAATCTGAATAAAGGTCGGCATATGTTTCCGAAAGCGTAGTGCAATCTTCACTTACACATGCTTCCGCGTTTAATTCAGTAAGACCGAAGTCGGATTCAACGCTAATGCCATCGTCTTCAGTATTGGCTGAAACCCATGATTGATTAATGATTGAATTAGCAGACAAAATTAGAGCTAAAACCGTCAACGCAAGGGCTAACTGTGTTCCTGATTTTCGATTCAGGGACATGTTCAAACTCGGACTGTTTGGATTAGAATCCATATCTCCCATGACCCTGCTGGGTCATTTAGATTGATGAAATTTGACCTAAAAATAATTTCAAGAATGGTTTTCTTTCATCCAAGCCTTGACATCGTCCCTGCTTGCGTATCCTTTGCCTTCTTTTGTTCCAACAACCATTTCGATAGCAGCTTCAGACGCGATATTTAGGACTCTGTCTGTTATTGCTCCATTGATAATTATAGCGACTGCTCCATCTGCATCATCGGCTGCCTTAGCAAGTTTTGCTGGCCCAACTGCATCGGAAATTGTCCCATCAACATTTACAAATACTGCATTATTGTTTTTCAAATTCTCAATATGATCGAAATATTCGTGAACTTCGGCAGGTGCTTCCTCTGCTTCAAATCCATCTTCAAGCCATGCTTCTTTATCTTCGGTTTCCTCGTCTTTTGGAAGAGATGATGCGAATTTCCCAGCCTCGATTTTCTGTGATAGGCACTTTGTTGCTGTCTTCTGTGGTAGCAATTCCCATTCTTGGCCTACAGGTGCTTGAGCAACGAAATCTATTTTCAAAACTTCATTTAATTGTCTGAACAACATCTCGCCGCCACGGTCTCCATCTATTGCTAGAATGACCGTGTCTTTCTTGTTAGCAAGTTCTATCAATTCTTTCTTGATGTTTCCAGCGCCATCACAAGAGATTGAATTCTTTACTCCGAAGGTTAATAGATTCCTTACATCGTTTCTTCCTTCAACAATAATCAAAGAGTCACTAGATTCTACATTTGGCCCACATGTTAGGCCGTGGTAGTTCTTTGCTGTGCCAACGGTTAGCACGCTTCTGACCTCTTCAATGACTGTCTTTGTAGCAGCATCGCCAGTATTGACCATATCCAAAAGTAAGTCCTTGGCTCTATCTATTACTGCGTTGACCTTTGTAGATCTTACATCTTGTATTTCTTTAACCTGAATCTTTGCTGCGCAAGGACCTATTCTGTCGATTGTTTCAAGACTTGAAGCGATAATTGCAGTCTCGACATTGTCCATGCTGCTAGGAATTAGAATTTCTCCGCTTACCTTTCCGCCTGAACTCTTTACCTCGACATCAACATGTCCTATTCTTGCTGTTCTCTGTAGTTTTCTGAGTTCTAATTCATCTCCAAGTAGACCCTCTGTTTGACCCATGATTGCGCCAATGATGTCTTTTCTCTGAACTGATCCATTTACCTTAAGGTCAGCTTTGATTAGATACTTCATCGCTTTTGCTTTGGAGTTGCCTCCACCGTGTTTTTTTCCCATTTGAATTTCTCCTACCCTCTCGTTTTCACTATTTTCGCATGCCTAAGAGCATGTTTCCAAGTTGACTTGCCCCGTGGAGCAGGTCGTGAATCGGATTGGGATATACCTCCGAATTTCTCATACTTCTTGAACCCTTCATGAAAAAACCCACAAAAAAATATGTTTTCCGCACAATGAGGTTCAAGTGTAGGACTGTACTCGGGGAAATGTGAGCGGAGATTCTGTCGGGGCACTAGATGTGTTTAGGTCTACCACCGAAGTAATGCTTCGGGACGGTGTTCTAACCCGTGAGGAAAAACGTTTGATCATCAAATTAGCCAATGCATTAGGCCTTTCAGATAATGAGCCTGCGATGGTTTACAACGCCATTAAGGAAAACAAAAATCTAGACCCTGGAAGAGATGTCAGTTTCAATGAGCAAAGATTGGTTTACACAAGAGTGTTTGAAGTTGCAATCGTAAACGCTTCTTTGTCCAAGGACGAATTCGCTGTTTTGGCTCACCTTAGAGACCAATTTAACATCAACGATGATGACCATTCTCGAATTGAAGCCGACCTTAGAGACATGATTCGTCAGAAAACTGAGGATGAAAATGTCGTCGACAAATTGTTAGGAACTCTCAAAGATAGTGTTTCTCTAGTTGGTAGTTTATTTGATAGCGTCAGAACAAAAGGCGCTTGAGGTGAAAGCGTGGGCGATTCGCTAGAAGTATTGTTTGATGGAGGTTTACCGGCTGGTAAAAAATCTCTAAAATTTCTAAAAAAAGCATATGACTGTGGTGCTCAAACATTGGTTAATCGATCCTTGACAGATAAGTTATTGCAAAATAGTGGGCTTAGTTTCCACATAGGAACTGATGACCCTACGATGAGAAGAATTGCTTCATGGCTTCTTACAAACCATCATGAATTTTGTGAATCGTTGATTCCAATGTTATGGAAAAGGAAAGGAAGAGAGGACATCAAATTAATTGGTTTACTAATTGCTAATATTGAAGGTGATGCTTGGGGTAAATTACTGAATGTAATCGATTCGCCAATTCCCCTTGACTTAACATTAGAAGTAATGGAAGAAATCAAAAGATCTGGCAGAGATGTTCCAACCTCTGATTATCTAGCTCAATGGAAAAGAGATTCTATTCAAATGCAGAATGTTATGTTAATCGCTTCTTTAGAAATGAGGGGCGATCTGATTGAAATTGTCAAGAATGCCCCAGAAGGAGGAGACTTATTCGAAAGAATACGGTCAAGGTCTCTGAATCAGTGAACTTTTACTACATCCAGCGTTATCAGCGTATAATGGCAGACCGGTTTCTTCCAGCAGATAATCCAATTTTGGAGGATGTACTAAACTGGACAGTTGAGCGAGATGCGCAAGATATCAGAAAGTTGCTTGAATGGTTGCCAATTGCAAGGTCTTCCAAGGAGAGGCGTGCATTATTAGCAAGGGTTCATGAATTGCTAAATGAAGTTGAATTATCATTAAATGGACTAGATGAAATGCACTGAGGTCTTATTTTGGTGACTGGGATTATCATCGCAGGCGGAAAATCGTCTAGAATGGGTAAAGATAAGGCTGTATTAAATTCGAGCGTTGCAAGAATCCATCAAATTTTGACAGACATTGGATGCAGCACTATCATCACAATGTGCGGAACCGAGGATAGAATAGAAATGTTTGAAGGGAATTGTGTTCCTGATTCGAAGGGTAATTTGGCGCGAAGTTTGATTGAAATAATTGAAAACATAGATGATGAAATACAGTTAGTTCCATGTGATGCTTATCTTGTAGATGCTGTATTTCTCAGTAACATTTCTGGAGTACCCGTTGATGACATGGGCTCTCGGCAACCATTACTTGCTAGATTAGCAAAAGGGTTTGTTCCAAATTATTCTGACAAGATTTCTGAGGTTTTCTCTGAAGTCGAATCCTGCGAAGGTGGATTGAAAGCAAGAAATTTCAATACGCCCGAGGAATTCAAGGAGATTGAATCTCTCCTGCAGCAAGTTGATCAATCACTTTAGGATACAATTTATGCTCTTCGATTTTGATTCTTTCACCGAGTGAAGATTCATCATCATCGGCCAATACTTCGACTTCTTTTTGGGCAATAATTGGCCCTGTATCCATTCCGCTATCGACGAAATGAACTGTACAACCTGACTTTTTGACCCCTGCTGAGATTACATCTCTGTGGGCATGAGCTCCGGGAAAGTCTGGCAAAAGTGATGGATGAATGTTCAGAATTCTACCCGCCCAAGGTTTGACAAATTCTGATGTTAATATTCTCATATAACCTGACAGAACAATTAATTCGACTTCGTTTTCAAGCAAAATTTTGTTTATTGCATTCTCGTGTAATCTCCTTCTTTGAGATTTATCCTCTACGTCTGGAAGTGGTACAGTGATTGATTTGCAGCCTAGGGACTTTGCTTTCTGCAAACCTTCCGCTTCCGGCCTATCGCTTATCACCAGAATTGTTCGATGATTCGTATTATTTTGAATCTGGTAATTCAATAAAGCCTCCATTCCAGAACCTGATCCTGAGATGAATGTACAAATTCTTAGCGGCTTTTCAGTGGTTCCAATTCTTGGTAGGACCCACTGTTCTGCCATGGTTCTGCGAGGGTTTACTGCGCAAAATGCCTTCGCTTAATCAAAGACATATTTCATAAAACGAACTAATTTCGGCTGTTTATGGATGAACGTCTCAAAACCGTTGATGAGATTGTTCAGAAATACGCTGTAGTTAGCAACCCAATAAAAAGTAGAATCTATGTTGGTCTTGGTTGCTTATTTGTTATATTTTCACTAATTGGTATTTGGATTCCGGGGTGGCCTACTGTTTCTTGGGCGGTTCCAGCCGCATTTTTATTCTCATTATCCAATGAGAGATTGTTCAGATGGTCATTAACAAACAGATTTTTTGGTGATGCTTTGTTCAGTTATTATTCAACAGGCAAAACTCTTCCAGGACATGTAAAGGGTATTATTGTGATGATGATTGCAATAATGTCTTCAATTTCAGCATATTTCGTGTGGTATGTTTCCACGAAGGGCGATGGGAACCTAATGAATCCAGATTCCTGGACAGGAAAAGATGAGTATGCATTCGGTTCGATTACAATTCTCGCCGTTGGAATACTTGGTATCATCTATGTATTGACGATGGTAAAGTCTCGAAAGTAATCAGTGCCTAAACAGGCGGTGCTTGGTAAATAGCATCGACATTCCTCTCGCGTTTGCTTCATCGATTACCTCTTGGTCACGAATTGAGCCTCCTGGTTGAACGATTGCTGAAGCCCCTGCCTCTGCTGCTTGTTCAATTCCATCCTTGAAGGGGAAGAATGCATCACTAGCAAGAACGCTGCCTTGGGCTCTATCTCCTGCTCGCCTTGAAGCGATTCTTACCGCTTCAACCCTGCTTGTTTGCCCTGGGCCAATTCCTACTGTTGCCAATCCTTGAACCATCACAATTGCATTGGACTTTACTTGTTCACAAACTCTAACTGCAAATTTCATAGAGTCAATTTGTTCTTTTGAAGGCGTTTTATCTGTTACTACTTCTGCCTTAGACCAGTCAATAATTGGTGGCTCTTCAGTCTGAACTAACCAGCCTCCTTCGACTTCTTTTCTTACCGTTCTTCTTTGAAGAGGTGCTAGCCGATTTCCAGGAGATTTGATGGTTAGTATCCTTCGGTTTTTCTTTGCCATCAAAATCTCTTTGCTTCCTTCTTCATATGCTGGAGCCATTAGAACTTCCAAGAATAATGGCTCTAACGCTTTCGCAAATTCGATTGTAACTGGTTCGTTTACGCATATAATCGAGCCAAATGCGCTCTCTGGATCGCTTGCTAATGCAGCCTCATAGGCTTCTAATTGTGTCTTACCCAATGCTGCGCCACATGGATTGTTGTGTTTTACGATAACACAGGCGTGAGGGGTTTCTGGCCATTCATCAGTGGATAATGATCTACACAAACGGAGGGTTGCATCCGCATCTGAATAATTGTTGTAACTCATTTCTTTGCCCCCTTCTACTATTGCAGTAACCAATGTTTCTCCTTGATTTGAGGAGGGGTCTACATACAATGCAGCTGCTTGATGGGAATTTTCACCATAGCGAAGGTGGTGAGACAAATTGGTTGCAACTGTCATTGTTGCAGGTAAACGAGAGGACTGAACGTCTTTTTCATCTGAGTCTTCTGGCCTACCAATCCATCTTCCCGCTAATTCATTTGAAATTGCAGTGTCATAAGATGCAGTATGTTCGTACGCCTTGAGAGCCAATTCTCGTCTCTTATCCAAATTCATTGATTTTGTTTTCAAAGATTCTAAGACTCCAACATAATCTTCTGGATTGCAAACTATTACGACATTACGATGATTTTTTGCAGCAGCCCGAACCATTGTCGGTCCTCCAATATCAATCATTTCTAGTAAATCTAAATCTCCCAGAGGGGGTTCTGTTGAAGCTGCATCAGAGAAGGGGTACAAGTTGCATGCAACAATCTCTATCATAGGATAGCCTAACTCTTTCAGCCCGTTGGCGTCGCTTTCTTTTTCTAATCTAGCGAGAAGTGGGCCATGAATTGCAGGATGTAGGGATTTTACTCTTCCATCGAAAATTTCTGGATGTCCCGTAACATCTGAAACACCGATTACGTCGAGACCGCTTTCTCGTAATTTCTTAGCAGTACCACCTGTTGAAACTAGCTCAAAACCAAGTTCTGAAAGACCTTTGCCGAACTCAATTATGCCTGTTTTATCATAGACAGAAAGTAGTGCTCTGGGACGGGTTTGCTCATCCATAGAAAGTACCCGTTAGGAAGGGTAACGGTGCTAGTTAGATGAACGTGCCGACTCAATCTCCGCGTGCGGAAATTACCTGGTCGACTCGTAATAGCCCGCAAGCAGTCTCACAGGCAGCCGAAATTGAGTGTTCCAATGTGTAAGTGGGTATGTATACATCATCGATTTTACCCGTTAAGCCAGATTGTGTAATTCCAAAACCAGATTCCCCGTTTCGATGCTTTGACCTTAATTCAAGAAGTGTGTCGATTCTATCTCTTCCATTATTCGAAGCAAGAGTAGCAGGGATTGATTCCAATGCTCTAGCAAATGCCTCCATTGCTAATCTCTCTCGTCCTGAATTGGATTCTGCAATTTCCTTCACTCTTAGTGCGGCTGCAGCATGCAAACTTCCCCCGCCCAGTAAAACGGAGTCGTCCTCTTTTGCTAAACAACATGAACGTAGTGAATCATAAAGTCCTCTGATTGTTTCCTCAGCAGCGATCCCATCAGTGCCGCCTACTGCTATTGATACAATACCGCCAGAAGCAGAGGATTTGATTGTTAATCTCTCCTTTACTCCTTCACTTCCCTCTAGCCTTTCGTGTTTTAGTTCCTTTACTGCACCTAATGAATCTTTGATATCATCAAGATGGTCGCACAGCATTGCGCTTGTTGATTCCGCAACATCCTCAGCGATGTCTTTTTCAAGATTTGATATTGCATAAATTCCTTCATCTGCAAGCATATGAATTATTCTAGAGTCAATATTTTCAGTGCAAAATACTATTTTTGCTCCAGAACTAATCACACGATTTGCTATTTCCTCGATTCTTGATTGCTCAGAATCGATAAACGCTTCATATTGTTCGGGTGTCGTAATTTCTATTTCTGTGGTAACGACAGAACTTTCGATTTCAAGCGGGCAAGATAAGATTGAGATTGAACAATCTGAAAGTAAGTTGGGCATCCTATCTAAAGCAAGTCGCTTCTCAATTATCAATCCATCAACCAAATAAGATGAGGAGGGGGTTCCACGGCCATCTTTTACCATTCTAACTCTCTCATAATCTGAATCTGGTAATGTGCTTACAGCTGATGCAACCATTTTTGCTAAATGGTCAAGTGCTCCTTCGGTAGACCTTCCAACTAAGGCAGTCCTAGCCACGGATTCTAATTTGTCAACTCCAGAAACTGATCTTTCCTCCAGAATTTTCATAGTCTCTTCTAAAGCAAGTTGGAATCCTTTTACGACAACGAGTGGGTGAATTCCTCTTTCAAGGAGTCGCCCTGATTCGCTCATTAATTCACTTGCAAATATGACACATCCAGTGACACCATCTCCGCAAGCGTTTTCTTGACTCTCTGCCAGAGAAACAAACGCCTTCGCTGCTGGATGTTTAACTAATAGTTCTGCAATTATTTTTGCTCCGTCGTTTGTAACTGCTGCTTCACCATTAGTTTTGTATAACATTTTATCTAACCCATTTGGGCCAAATGTTCCTTTTATCACGTTGCCAAATGCTACTGATGCAGACACTAATTTCTGATTAACGGTAGCCCCGCTAGTTATGGATGTGGGCTGACGAGTAATTTGAACCGGGCTGGTTCCACTGCCGTCAGGAGACTGTGCCATCAAACTGACCCTAGAAACACCCATTGATGAAACCATCTTTTCATGTAAACAATAAGTATGCCCAGAAAATTGAAGATAAGGCCAATAATGATAATGTCCAATTTAGGTGCTCAATAGCGAAATCAGGCAATGAATCTTCTACATCTATTAATTCTCTAGATTTCTTTTCCTCCAAATGTCTTCGTTTTACTGTAAATCCACTTGCAGAAACACCAGCTGTAATGATTGTAAGAGCGCTGTACAGGACAACTGTGGCTACCTTTTCAAAACCATGATTATACAATCCCAAAATCGACGGCCCTAGAATGATTGCAAGTGTTGGCATGAAGGGGAGGTAATACGAGATAAATATGCTAGAAGGGCTGTGTTTTCTCGGGGTATTTTGGCCTTCGATTTTTTCATGCCGCCAAACATAATGCCACCCTGCCCAGTCGGCAACAGTAGTCAAACTGCTGGCTAGAATGGTCAATGCCAATGCGCTGGGCATAAGTTGGCAAAGTTAGTTGGTATTCTTGAGATTGTCGGAAAATTTCCTTATTTTCGCCTTCTTCTAGATTTTTTCCCACCCTTTTTCCCATGATTCCATGGTTTTGTGTGTCTTGCTCTTTGCTCAAGGGTTTCATATGGGTCTTCAATATCAACATAAACGTCGTCGGGCATTTCTGCAAACGAGGATACTGATAGTTTCATTCCACCTAATTCATCTTGCAAGGATTGAATGTTTTCTCCACCCTTTCCAATCAGAGTTGCAACCATGCCCTTTGGAGCATATATTTCTGCAGAATTAGGGCCAGTTATTTTGACACCACATTGAACGCCTACCCACTGTTTTATTTTCTGAACCAATTGTTCTCTTGCTAGACTATTGACCGCTGAACGGTTGCCTCCACTTCTGCCGTCAACTGGAACTACCGCTATTTCAGATCCAAATGCGAACATTTCGTGTGTTATTTTGCCGCTAGGGAATTCCACAATTTCGATAACTGGCCTTGCCAACTCTTCTTGCATTCCGCTTGGGGGTTTTACTGTCATCCTTAATTCTAAAACTTGCTGGATTTTACCTGATTCAACGTGTAGAATGGTATCGAGTACTTGACTAACTAATCCCAGTTCAACTTTACCAATCAATCTCTGAATTGCTTCCAAGGCGGAGTTAGCGTGGGTTACCCCCAGTAAACCAACTCCGGCTAATCGCACATCAGCAAATATCTCAAAATCTCTGGCTCTTCTTACTTCATCAAAGATAACGAAATCTGGTCGAACAAGGAAAATAATCTCAGCTGTTTTTTCTAAATCGCCTTCTAATGGAGCATATTGTGTAATTCTTGTTGGTAATTGCAAGTCTCTAGGCGCTTCCATTGTTTTGACCATTGCTCCAACATCTTCATCCAAATATTCTGCTATGGCTTGAGCAAGTGTTGTTTTTCCTGAGCCAGGCCTACCACAGATGAACACTCCTCTATGATGGTCTGAAAGTCTGCTGATCAATTTTGGATCTATATCATAATCAGATATTGAGAGTTTTGCGACTGGCCTTACTATGGTGATTTCACGGGCATCAGCAAAAGGAGGCCAAGCACAGGAAATTCTGAGATCTCCTAATTGTATTACTTGACAGCCCTTCCTATCTATCTCTAGGAAACAATCAGATCTGTCTTGATTTTCATCAACAAGGGAAATTAATTCTTCTTGAAGTGACTCGAGTCGCAAATTATTCCATTCTCCGTCGTCTGCGCCATCTACCTCTGAAAGTTTCAGATTGCCTATTCCTCCGGCTTTGGTTCTGGGCGGGCAATCCGCTTTAAGGAACAAAGTGTGGACGTCTGAAGCCAACAAACTTTCCAAAATCTCTGGCAATTCTGGGTGACTTGCAAATGTCGCCATAACATTACGACGGGCTCGTAGTCCTTGACACTTCGCTATCAAACTCTTGCAGGTTCAAGAGAGTAGTATGTCCACCATAAGTAAGCAGTTACTGAAGCGCAGATTACAATTCCCGCTCCTGTTGGCATACCTATTGCATATCCTAGCACAACTAGAATCCAGGTGCATACTATGAAAGAAATGATTGAAAGGATTCTCGCTCTATCGATTCCAAGTGCTTTTTTCACATCTTCCCATCTAATTGCAGCCCACACCATTACGAATACTAAAACTAGTGCGCTGGTAAAAATCATCGAATAGAATAGTGAATCTGTGATGTAATAATTTAGTAGTACATTAGTTAATGCTACTGTCCATAATTTTTGTAATGGATCTTCGAACTTTATGATAAAATAAGCCATTAAAATCAGCCCGCCGCTCAATGCAAATAGATTTGCACCAAAGAAAGAGTCAATCACATTTGAAAGTTCAGGAAGTGGTTCCAAAACGAATAGCGGTTCGGAATCTTCGGCTGCACCTGCTCCGGCCATACCTCTGCGAGAAACTTTTGATTCTTCAATGTGGCCTTACATGGGGCATTGCTGCTATTGCTTTCACAGTCCACCTCACTCCCCTAAGAACGGCTCCTGGTGAAGGGTTTGGAGACCATGTGGTTCCGGCTTCTAGTGCGTTTATTCCCTCAATCATATGCCTAATCTCTGCTTCGAGGGGCGAGAGTTTGTTTTCGCATTGTAGAATATATTCGTTACCATCTTTGTAGAATTTCGCAGAGCGATGATTGCTCAGATCAAAAATAAGTTTTGCATTTGACCCGATTATCGTTACTGACCTGTTTTCATTTGTGGCATTCCACGCTACATCAATAAGTGCTTCAATCCCATGTGGATATTCTAGAATTACTCTAGATTCGATTTCATCACCTTCAACATTTACTGCGCTAGGTTCAACTTCACCCAATAAATGACACAGTAAATCGATTCCATGAACGCCAAGAGATTCTATGACATTGTTTCCATTAGAAGGTTGACGAGTAGACCTTCTAACAAACCTTAGTGATTCGATTCTTCCTAGTTTTCCGTTTGATATCAAATTTTGAATTAATTTGACGACTGGGTGGAATCTCAAAAGTAGACCTACTGATAACAGCCGTCCATGTTCTTGAGCTGTAGATATCACTTCTGCAGCATCGTATTCCGAACTTCCTAATGGTTTCTCAACAAGTACGTGATGCCCTCTTTTTATCAGTTCTATAGCCTGAATTGAATGAAGGTTTGAAGGGGTTGCTACAATTACCAATTCTGCATCTAATTCATCTATATTTGAAGAAGTCGTATCTGCCAATGTTGCTGATTCTCTAGCGGATTTTGAAGTGTCCACTACAGTTATTTTACCAACAATTCCTTCTTGTTTTAGTTGCGACAATACTCGAAGATGATTACGCCCCCAGCGGCCACACCCTAGTATTGCAACATTAAGCATAAACAGGCCAGTTATAGCCTGCCTTTGATTATTGCTTAGCAAGGCGCAGAATTAGAAATCACCAATCGTTCCAATCCCAATATTATTCTCGGATTAAACAGAAGGGTTTCGATTATCTCGAAGATTCTACTGCGACGTCCTCTTCTTCATCAGATTCTATCTCTTCTCCATAATGATGAACATATTCGAACTGGTGAGAGTCGCTTTGGTCTAAGCTATCTAAATGCGTGACTGTAATTCCGCCATGAGATATAGCATAGATGTAATCTCCCATGAAAATCGACCTTCTAATATTGTAGGAATTCCACCATCTATTATCTTCGCTCTCGTAGAACTCAGAATGATCAACTTCACCATGAACCTCTAATCCTTCTTCGGTTACATTGACGATCATCAATTTACTCACCCAATCATAATCGTAATGATATTTGCCTGAGTCATCATAATAGTAATCATACTTGTACGTGTTCATTGGTATAGCAAGCATACCTTTTGGAGCCCAGTATTGGAATGCTTTGTGCTCCCAGGTCGCCTCTGAGTAAGCCCAACTCCATCCATTATCAGGATCATCTACAGGCGACAATGATAGTGCCTGAGTTAATTGTGGATTAGAGAAGTTAGATACGTCAAATAATGACAATCTAGTGTGGCTCCAATCTAGACCCAATCCGGTTTCTTCATCTGCTGGACCTAAACCGATTGTGAGAATTGCATCATCAGATAATGGATGTATATACGTCGAAACTCCTGGAACTTTGAGTTCACCCATTATTGTGGGATTAGTAGGGTCACTAAGATCGATAGTCCATAATGGGTCGATGTTTTCAAAGGTTACAATGTATGCTCTGTCTTCAACAAACCTTGCAGACCAAATTGATTCATTGTAAGCAATACCATCAACTCTTCCCAATTCATCGATACTATGTTGCCCAGTATCAATATCGTAAGAGTGACCTAGTGTAACAACTTGGCTTTGCATTGGTTCTGGATTTTCCATCCACCAGCGAGCCCATTGTCCTGTGGTTGTTGCAACCCTTAACACACCATCGTATTCTGATATTGAAAATTGGTCGTTGATTGTACCGTCAACTCTTGCTGAACCCGAATAAGTGGTTACTCCTGTTTGGCTTATGTCAAAGGTATGAATGTTGGTTGCTTCATCAAGGTCATCATTACCCCAGAACCACCACCAATCCCAAGAATTTTCAGTAATCACCAATACATCTTGGGAGGCATAAACCATTGGCCAATTTCCTACGATGTGGTCTGCTTCGAATGTTAAATCTTCAGAAATTAAATCGATTGTGAATATACTGGTAAATCCTCTGTTGAATGAGTATTCAGGGGCTGCGAAATCCGAACAATCTTCACCACTCATATGGTGAGTGATTATTTCATCTCCCAACCTTTCATGGACTTGAGGCAATAAATCTTCCAAAGCTAAATCATCGATTACTCCTGAATTATGTTGAATTGCTGCTATTGCTGCATTCTGTCTCATTATTTTGCGCTGAGGATCATCATAATCTAGATTCCAATATCCCTGTGGAAATTCTAGCCAAGTCTTCAAACCGGGTATGTCCATCCAAGCATGAGTTACAGTTCGTACGGTGGATGCAACCTCTCTTGCAGTCATGTAATTTCCTTCGATGTACAACTCTCTGGTTACAGAAGGTTCTGTTGAATTTGATACATCATAAACTGTAAATTTGGTTAAAATACTGGTTCTCCAACCATACCAATCGCCTCCCCAGCCCATCTTGTTAGCCAATGGGTCGTTTGAATTCAAGTTCCATGAACTAACTGTAGATATAACAACAAGATTGTCTCCATCGAGCATCATAGCCACTGCGTTCCCTTCTACATTAGTAGATGATGCGTGTTCAATTGCACCGAATTCTGGGATATCCATTATGTGAAGAACTCCACTGTCCAAGAAGAATATGTGGTATCCATCGGTCTTTACAAAATCCGCTTCATCAACGCCCTGTTCTTGATTGTTAGTTCCTGAGAAATCAGTTCCCTCACTTCTTGTTTTTGCTGGTGGGCTGGAACCTGTTGATGTTGATGAGTCGTCCATTGCCATTTCAGCCCCATCTTCTAACCAGCCACCGCCCCAATAGTATACATCTTCAACAGCCTGTAGAAGAGAAGTCCTGATTTCTTCTTCAATTGTCATTTTTAGGGCGGATTCCAACGAAGCACAGTCGTCAAATATTTCTAAATCCGGAGCGCCCAAAGACCGCTTGATTTGGTCTCCCAAAAATGGTTCTAGTGATAGCGGCTCTGAATTTTCATCTTCCGAATCTGCTAAACCAATGCAGCCCGATAGCATCATGAGTGCTACCATGAATATCGAAATCGCAGGTAGATTTACTCGATTTTTGTACTTCGCCATATACAACCCTTGGCCGTTGTCATATAATGCAACATTGGTACATCTATTGGACAATTTAACCCATGATAATATGAATGAGCAGTGTGCGTGGCCTTATTGATGACGAGTTCAAGCATCAGCCCGGTTAAGAAGTGGGTAATGCGCCAATATTGGAGAATGCAACAGTCTCAATCCATCATTTCTATGGGATTATTGGGTTCATCGTTGACGCTTTTACTATGGCCTTATGTTAGATGGCGCTTCTCTGATAGTTGTGACGAAAGTTTGTGCTTCAGTAATTCCGTTCTTGGAATTCCGGCAACCTATATTGGGCTAATCGGTATTTTCATGACTCTTGTTCTAATTGTTTTGTGTATTGGTTACTTTTACGACAGAGTATTCTCATTATGGACTGCTCAGAGAAGTGTAGATTTTGAAAGAAATCCGTTCTGGACATACGCATTATCTCCGATGTTTATGATGAACATGGCTCTTACTGCAGAAAATCTCAAGCGAAATTGCCCCGATGATGAAGAGATGCAGAAACAAATGGATTGGATCCTAAATTATTGCAAATCCAATGCAGATACTGAAATGTGGGCAAGAACTGTTCAGCATTGGGATAAACATTTGGATAAAGCTCCGACGTTTTGGTTTGTTGATGAAGAAATTATGGCCAAGGCTAGAGCTCAGAAAATCGAGGATGAAGATTAATGGGAATAGAAATTGAAAGGCGATTTCTTGTAGATGGCCGTTCAGAGAAACCTTGGCGAGAAGGCACTCCTAAGGCAATATCTCAATATTATTTGGAAGGCGTCAGTCTCAATGAAGGAGTAATTGCCTGTAATGGAGTCGAATTAGCGAATACCAACGAGGTTTTAGAGAATATATCTACCTGGAGAGTAAGAAAATTCGGAGACCAATTCTTTTTGACTGCAAAGGGAAGAAAAATCGGTGCAACCGGTATAGAATTCGAGTGGGAAATAACTGAAGAAGTCTGGTCTAAGTTGGATAAATCTAATTTTGCAAGCGTCATGAAAACTAGATACCTATGGAATAATCAAGACGGCCTGTTATGGGAAATAGACGAATATGAAGGCGATTTGTCGGGATTGATAATCGCTGAAGTAGAATTAGATTCGGAAGACCAACCTGTGCAAATACCTGATTGGACAAAGATGGAGTTGACGCACCTAAGGGGTTGGTCTAATGCTGCTCTTTCTACAATGATTAAGGATTCAAAACAGAATTAATTCTGTTGATTTCTTCTTCAGTAAGACTTGGGTGGACAGGAATTGCAACTAATTTTTTTGCTATGTTTTCACTCCTTGGTAAGTCGATTTCATGCTGTGGGTGGTTTCTGTAAACCGCATGTTTGTTGAGAATTAATGGGTAGTGAACTCTAGCATCTATTCCGCTTTGATCCATTTTTGCAATTAACTCGTTTGGATTATCTGTTTGAATGCACAATTGATGCCAGCCATGTACTGAATTTTCTCTAACTGGAGTTGAATGCGCAATCTTCTTTGCGTTTTGATTTCTGATTTTGACCCAGTCATCCACATGTTTTAATTGAACTCTACCAATTGCTGCATTCACTTCACTCATTCTCATATTCGTTCCCAATTCGATAGATTCCAAATTCTGATTTCGACCATGATTAACAATTCTATCCAGTTTATCGGCGAGTTCGGGGCGCGTCGTACAAATCATTCCGCCTTCTCCGCCTACTGCCATATTTTTCGAAGGGAAGAAAGAAAAGCACGCAACATCACCAATGGCTCCTGCCATTTTACCATCTAAAATCGCTCCATGCGCCTGAGCCGCATCCTCAATCAAAGCTAGTCCGTGATTATCACAAATCTCTCTTATTCGTTTTGAGAATGGTTGTCCGAAAAGATGAACTCCAATTACTGCCTTGGTTTTGTCCGTTATTTTTGCTTCAACATCATCGGGACAAATGCACCAATAATCCTCTTCAATATCTGCAAAAATCGGAGTAGCGCCAACCAAGGTGACACATGTGGCTGTGGAGATAAAAGTCATCCCAGGGACTATTACTTCGTCTCCCGGCCCTATGTCAAACAATCTGAGAGCAGCCCAAAGAGCTGCTGATCCACTTTGACAGGGTGCTGCTGCAAGGGCGCCACACCAGTTTGCAAATTCCTCACCAAACGATTTTGATTGTGGCCCCTTAACCCATCTTCCACTACCTAAGGTATTGATTGCTGCTTCTTCGCATTCTTTGTCCCAGAAGGGTTTGGCAAGAGGGATGCGCTCCATGATTCGGCGAAATAGTTCCTAGCCTTGAGTGTGTCTCGTAACTGTCTTTTTGGTAGTCATCCTCAAGAGGGTATTGGCCATTGGCGCGGTTATGTCGGAAGAAGGTTCTACACATCTTAGGGACCTCGTAGATGAAATTTTGGAAACTCCAAAAGAAAAACCAAAAAAGAAAATTAAAGCCAAAGGTATGCTTCTGGGTGAGAGAAGGGACAATGGCGAAATAATTCAAATCGATAAAATGGTTTTAGCAAGACATGCTGCAATGCTCGGCTCTACAGGCTCGGGTAAGACCGTTATGGCAAAAACTGTGATAGAAGAGGCGGCTATAGCTGGTATTCCATCTCTAATTTTAGACCCTCAGGGCGACCTCGCAAGGCTTGCTCTAGGTATTGATGAGGGTGACCTTCGTGAACATGGCGGAGAAGTTGACAGAATGAAGAAATTGATGTCAAAGATGGAGGTCAGGATTTGGACTCCATTGAGATCAAAGGGTCTCCCTTTGTGTATCGACCCATTTCGTTCCCCTCCTGCAGATTTAGACCCTGAGGAGGCAATTACTGCATGGGATATGGTCGCTGCTGGTTTCAGTAATTTAGCGGGTTTTGATGTAGAGAAAACTCAGGGTAAGGTAGTAAAGCCATTTCTGTATGAAATTCTTGTTAACGGAACAAGATTGGGTCTAGATGTTAGTGACTTTAGAGGATTGGCTAAAGTTGTAAAGGAGCCTCAGGAGAATTTTACACGAGCATTGTATCCTGAATGTTTCATTGATGTTGAGGAGGGAGAAGCACCTGAATTACCTGCATGGGACGAGATAATGTTTGAACATGGCCTTCGTGATTATGATGAAATGTTGCCGAAGTCGACAAGGAACGACCTTGCTAGAAGACTGGCTGCATTTAGTAGTGGTGTAAACCAACTGTTATTTTCTAATGGCGTTCCTATTGATATTGATTCCTTTTGCGAGCCTGCGATGCCAGGAAAAATACCGCTGAATATAGTATATCTAAACACGATACAGGATGAGGCTCAAAAGCAATATTTCGTTCAAGAATTGTCAAGAGAACTCTATGATTGGATGCTTACTCAACAGCCTGCTGAAGGGGAATTGAAATTACTATTCTTTATGGATGAAGTTGCGCCATATTTGCCACCTCATCCAAGAAATCCTCCAGCAAAAGATCTGATTAAACTAATTTTCAAACAGGCTAGGAAATACGGAGTTGCTTGTGTACTAGCAACTCAAAATGTATCGGATGTTGATTACAAAATATTGGCACAGGCAAATACTACTTTCATTGGAAGGTTTACTCAGCCACAAGACATTGACAAGGTCAGACATCTGCTAAAAGAAAGTGGTGGAGACCAAGACCTTGTTGCACAATTACCAACCTTAGATGCTGGTCAATTCCAAATGGTTGCGCCAGAT
>PBXF01000060.1 GCA_002727515.1 Methanobacteriota archaeon | reverse complement strand
TTGAAAAGCCGTATTTGCAGCAACTGCGGGATCCGCCTCTGAAAAAAGATTGAATTTGAAATCAAGAAGAGCCTCGCTGAGGCCGACATCTTGCCCCTCTAACTCCCTGAACCATCTGCGCATCTCACTCTCGGTGAAATTATCCCCCATATTCACTGCCATTTCTAAGCCTTCATTGGTTGGATTCGAATTATTCCTTTTCCGAAGCATGTCGGCTGCAAGTCCGTCATGACCCGTTTCAAAGAGTTCGGACAATCTCTCCAGAGAAGCCATCCCCTTCTGAACAGGAGCCTCTAGGCCGGCTCTCGCCACTATGCCCGATCCCCTGAGGTCTATCACGTCAGTCATTTCAGACCCTCATGTGGAAGATGCTCCAACGCCTGAGTAATTCCAGCCAAGTTTGGACATCACGTCCTTGTTCACTGCCCTACGCCCGTCATAGATTGATGAACACCCTGTGATATCTTTCAGGCTCTCCCAGTCAATCTCCAAAACCTGTCTATGTGCGGTGGATATAACAACGCAGTCCACTGAGGGGGAGGTCTTCAGCGAATCAATCCTTTCGAACCTATCTGGCACCCCATCAGATTGCACTATGGGGTCCCAAATTATCGGCTTAATTCCTAGCCCAATTAATTCATCAGCCAAATCCTCAACAGGAGTCTCACGCGTGTCTCCAAGATCGGCCTTGTAGGCATACCCCAAGAGCAAAGCTGAACCACCAGCCGCAGGTTTTTGCCTTCTGATTATCTCTGATATCTCAAAAGCCGAAACACGCGGCATTGACTCATTGATATTTCTGGCAGACAACGCTAGCAGCGGTTCCATACCCGCATCACGTGCAAGTTGAATGTAGTAATACGGATCAACAGGTATGCAATGCCCTCCAACACCAATACCGGGAGTGAACCTCTTGAAGTTCCATTTGGTGGAAGCAGCCTGAAGGACTTCCTCAACATCAACACCGTGTTTTGGGAGCACCTGTGCCAATTCATTAACCATGGCGATATCGATATCCCTCTGCAAATTCTCAACCATCTTCGATGCTTCTGCAACTTCCATTTTACCAACATACGTGGATGAGGCGGTTGTCGTTTTACCGTACATTTCTGCGAGCATAAAGCCAACTGATGGATCATCGCATCCAACCACCCTAGCAATGTTGCTGACACCCATGTCGGTCCCAGGGTCGATTCTTTCCGGGCAGTATGCTAGAGTGACATCCACCCCAGCCACAAGATCGAGATCACTACAGATATCTCCGAGCAATTTCCTGGTTACCCCGGGATACACGGTGGACTCTAGAACAACAATTCTATTGTGCCCGCGGGGGATGCCGCTGAGAACAGAAACACCCGCCGATTTAACGTATGATAAATCGGGTTCTTTGTCGGACGTCACCGGAGTTGGTACGGTGATTAAGATAACCTCGCAGTCCCTCAGTAGACTATAATCGAGCCCAACGCTCCACCTTTCAGATTTTTCAGGAATGTTCAGTTTTTCAGTTTGATCAATCAATGGGCTCAAGCCGTCTTCAAGCAGGTGAATAACTCTCGAAGAAATATCCACACCAGAAACGTGGAAACCAGCATCATGGAATGCAAGTGCGGTGGGGAGGCCAACATATCCCAATCCTACGACCCCTATCTTTTCGACCTCTTCCAAATCAATCACCTACCAAGATACATATCAACAGCCTCGATCACCGGACCATCGAAAATAAGCTCGCCTTTATCGAGCAATAATCCTCGTGAGCACATGTCTTTTGCCAAATTGAGTGAGTGAGTTGAGAGCAGTATTGTTTCCCCTCGCTCCATGAATGATTTTGCTTTTTGTTCAGCCTTTTTTCTGAAGTCCTTGTCACCAACACCTAATGTTTCATCCATCAATAGTATGTCCGGATTTAGCGAAGTGGTGAATCCGAACCCTACTCTTCCTGCCTGTCCCGTAGATAGGCTCGAATATTTTCTATCGAAAGCCTCTCCCAAATCACAAAAATCTTCTATGCCCTTTACGAATTCGTCTAAATCTTCTTTCTCAATTCCATACGCCCTTGCAAGCAAACGGACGTTTTGCCTAGCAGACATCGATGGCACAAGGCCAGGGTTGGCACCTTTTAGTGTGAAAACCTTGCCTGCAGTCCTTATGGAACCCTGACTAGGTTTAATTCGCCCACCAATTGCAGATAGAAGTGTAGATTTCCCTGCGCCATTTGCACCAAGTAGGGCCACGATTTCTCCGCGTTTTATATCAAATGATATTTCCCTCAGAGCAGAAACTCTGACCCTCCTCTCAAATGAAAGGATCCCTCTTCTTTCAAGTGATATATAGTCCACATTCAGATTCTTAACAGAAATACAAGAATCCATGATTTCAACTCCTATTGGACATATTCCATCTGATCTTATCTAGACGCCAATTGCCCGCCCCTAAGAGCATAAGGCCACTGATGCCGACAACGATGAAACCCTCAATCGGAAGTAGCCCCATGCTGTGCTCAGAACCTGTGATATATCTTGAGAACTCAATAAAGTATGTCGCCGGATTGAAGTACAGCAATGTGCGGTGCAAGCCCGAAGTTAAGCTGAATGAGTATAGCACTGGGCTTACGAAAAACATGCCCATTCCAAAGTATGAAAGAAGTTTATGAAAATCTGGAATTACATAAGTCACATTCAATGCCATTAATCCCACAGAATGCCACCACAGATTGTTTAGAAATAATACAACGATGAAAATCATCGCTCCAGCCAGAGATTTATCCAAAACCAGAGTTAGAACTCCTGCAATCCCAATCCCCATGAAAAATGAATCTAGGCCCACAATTGTCGTGTTTGACATCACCAAGACCCTGGTTCTGACCCTTTCAATGGGAAAACCTCTCTGCGCTTTGAGGGACATAGGGCTGGAAGATACCATCAGAGCTCTCTGAAGGCCCCTGATTATCCCCAGGCTAACGAAGATGGCCGCTGAATCTTCTCTGTGAGAAATTATAGTGAAAACGAAAAGATAGACCAATGTTAGTACCAATGGGTCCAGCACCAGCCAGATAAATCCCAGATAAGACCCGACAGTTTGACTGTAGGTATCCTTCCTCACTACCACTCCCGATTTCAGTAGATCCCTGTGAAACTCATCTTTTGGATCAGATGGAATGGTTTTACACCCTTGAGAGTCTATTGTAGTGATGTCCATTCTTGTAAAACCCCCCTTACTTCCTAGACACTACCAATGGACTTGAGTTGATGAGTATTGGCGATAGTCAAACACCCCTATTCGCAATTTCTTGAATCCAGGAATCTTCCGGATGATGCTTCAGAGCTTCATTAGCAATCGAGATGGCCAATTGATGATTGCCCAAATTCCAATGGCCTCTAATCATGATTTTCCATGGATCCATTTGATGAGGGATGCGCGTGATTATCGCTTCGAGTATCTCAAAGTCTTGCAGATAGATTTCTTCAAGAATTCTTCCCAGCGAACGATTAGCATCTCCCTCGGGATCAAGCATAAAATGAAGAAAATCGTTCTCCGACAAAATTTCCAGATTTTCCAGTAGAATCTTTCTTCTATCTCCTTCTCCAACGTCTAGAACAGCCCCTTTTGTATCAAAATCGCTCAAAATTTTTGAAATTAAATTTAACCTTCTATCCGGCTTGTCTAAATCACCCCCCAATCTTTCAATTGTGACTATTACCTCTACTGGCAATCCGGATATTATCGAATATTGTTGCAAACAACGATTCCTAAACCAAGAATCAGGGTCTAATTTACTGTCCAGTGATTTCTCTAGCATATTGAAGAATGTAGCCTTCGTATCGGAATCAAAATTAGGATTATTATACCAATTCATAATGAAGTTAGATATCGATTCAGGAGACGGGTTAGACTCGGAAATCAGATTCTTTGTGGCAACCATTCTGCTCCTATCATCAAATGAATATTCGATTCTTTCATCTGCCGATCCTGCGGAAGGACCGCTCCCCCTCCCAAACTCGCCAATCATTCTTCGTGCTACAGAGGACCAATCTAGATCGATACTGTCCTTGCGTATCGCCTTTGAGTCGATGTGTTCCAGCATCTCATTCCAAGGGGGATCCACTTTTCCTTCATTCATCGAATATTCAAAATGGGGTATCGTCGAAGCAAGATCTCTTTTGATGAAGTGTCCGATTTCCCGATCACCCTCCAAAGGAGTCGGTATGGCCACGAGACAACCGCTGACAGCAGCTTCCAGTATTGTCAATCCCATGGATTCGGAATGCGTAACCATGAATATGTCCGTAGAAGACAATAGATCCACCATATCGTCAAAACGAATTCTTGCAGGGATGCGAACAAGCCTCTCAATGTCGTCGTCGCATGAAAAAATCTCCGGGCCTGTGCTGCCCCATGCTATGATCTCGATATTCTTCTTACCTATTTTTTCCAAGTCAAATAATTCAACATTATCAATTGCAGATTGAAGTATTTCCCGTGTCCGATCCCATTTTCGCTCCTCAAAATGCCAGGTATCGAGCAGAATCCTCAGCGTGTCTTCATCTTTATCTGAGTAGAAGATATCGCTATCAGCCCCCCAGAAAACTTGTTTCTTCTTATCAACATCAGAATTCGGACTAGTAATCGTGGCACAAAAACGCATATCCTCATGAACTATATTTTTATCATGGTCGTCTAGAGAGAATAATTTTCCACCAGGTCTCAATTTCTTCCTCACATTAACGAATAATTCGGGGGGATAAAGATCAGAAACTCTGTTTACAATGAATATCGCATGATCGAACGGAGCATCATTTCCGATTCTAGGAAACGTATCTATTACTGCTTCATCTATGCTTTCTATCTCCACATAAGCGCCGTGTTGCTGTAAAGATCTGATTATGAAATACCCGTAGACCGTCCCCCACGAATCAAACCTATTTGGGTGGAGCGGCTCATTCACGCATCTAGGGTCTGTGATTATCAGGAGACGCAACCCCTGAGCCAATTTTCCGGAGGATGAGCCCTCTTCCACGGGGAAAGACCTGCTAACAAATGGCATCATGCGCCCCCCAATATTTCGCCTTCATGCAGCGATTTATAGAAAGCAGACTGTATAGCCTCCAAGGCTTCTTCTTCAAAGTGACTCAAATCGCTACCCCCGCTTCTGAATGCTCTTTCTCGTCCAATGTCGCTCACAATTTCTTGAATGTACACGAAATGAATGCTCTTCAGACGTTCCTCGTTCGAGTCTACTATATCGTGTATCTTGTTCGGGGAGTAATGCGGCAACACTATGACCAACTTCGCATCATCGCAAAGAGATTGGAGAAGTTTCAGCGATCGAACCGAGTCTTCGGCATCACTGTTCACAATCGAGGTACCTCGGAGTATTGAGACTAGATCTTCGTCGGAAAAGTCTTGTTGAGAAATTTCACCTCTTCTGGATAGAAAATCATCAACGATTACATCTTGGGGAGAGCCCGCACTCCACCAATCCAACCATGCTATTCCACCAGGCCTCACAATGTGATGTCCGAGATAACTCGGGTTTATGTCCCAACCCTCCATAGTGCATCTCTTCAGACTGCTCCATTCTACGACTACTAAGTCATCCTTTGAAAATTCGAATAATTGACCAATTTCGGAGTATATTCTCTTTCGACGGGCATACCCCTCATTTTCTGAAACACGTCTTCCATGTATTAGCAAATCAGCCTTTATTGGCCATTCCAGGCTATTTTTCAGGATATTCAACTTCTGTATCGAATCTTCAAGTGAATGGCAAAATCCAGATATTATCTTATGGCCCTCGACATTCTTTAGCGATGATTCTGATCCTCTGATTCCAAGAATCATATCCCTGAGACGGCAGGTCCCTAGACCAAGCACCCTCGTATTGCGCTCGGAAGTCCCTTGTACCATATCCGCCATTATCATAGGAACTAACCGCCTGAGCATATTTTCCTAACCATGTCCACGAGATTTCCGATGGTTTCAGCCGAGTAAGTCTCTTTGATGTCCACATCAATGCCCAGGGTCATCTCGATTCTATACATAATCCGAATATGTGCTATTGAGTCCCATCCGTCTACATCCTCTGCAACATCTGTAAGCGATATCTGGCCTACATGTCCCGTTTCCTTTCGAATACAGTTCAGAACTGTTGTTTGAATCGATATTCCATCGCCATCATTCAAACTCATCCAAATACCTCCTCAGGTTTTCCTTTCTACTAATCTTGCCACTTGAGGTTTTTCTTATCCACCCTGGTTTAACGAATTCTATCCTTTGGGGGGCTATGCCAATTTCGTCGAATACCGCTTTCTTAATTTCCCTCTTGAGACCATTGCGTTCAGTGGCAGAGAATCCTATTTCTAATTCGCAGACTGTGATTAGTACCTCGGAACCTGTGGAGTGATTCACGAGTCCCAGTGCGGCAGATCTCCCGGGTTTAACCCCCTCAATCATGGATAGAATACTCTCGACCTGGTGCGCGTATACATTTCTCCCATTTACGATGATCACATCGTCCGTCCGCCCCAGAACGTAAACTTCACCCTCAAATGTAAATCCTAAATCACGGGTGAAGTAAATCGATTCCACTATCCTCGACTCCGTTTCTTCCCTCAAATTGAAGTAACCGCTGAAAAGATAGTCTCCTCTGATGCCTAGTTCCCCCACATATCCCTCGGCTAATGGCTCACCTCTTTCATTGTAGGCTGCAATATCTATTCCCTCTAGCTTCTTGCCCGATGAGGCAATCTGAACGCCATGTGTATCCAAGGTTGCCTTGCTACCACGATTGAGGCTCTCACTTGCGAAGCATGCCGGTGAACGCGCGCGCCCAATCTCGGTCTGAGAAACAGCAAATACCGTTTCAGCCATCGCATAGCAACACTGCACATCTTCATTTCCAACGCCAAAAACACCCATCTGATTTTGGAATCTGTCCATCGATTCAGGCCTACAGACTTCAGAGCAGTTGATCCAACCCCTCATACAAGAAACATCGATATTATCACGGAGAACTGAGGATATATTTGCATATAGGTCAAATGCAAAATTCGGCATCCAACACAAGGTCGTATTATTCCTCTCAATCATTTCCAGGAACGATTGCGGATCCGCTGTCCAATCAAATGGGTCCATTTGCACAATAGGGACGCCGTGATAGGCCGGCATGACCATGCATGCCATTAGCCCCATATCGTGATACAGTGGCAACCAACTTGCCACACTATCTCCCTTACCGATTGCTAAAGCAGAACCATAGCGCTCTGAATGGAGAGCGACCGCCTTATTGGTGAGTGATACTCCTTTCTTCAGACCCGTTGTACCGCTGCTGTGTTGTAACAATGCGATATCCCCGGAAGCAGATGAATAACTCGAAAACTCTCTTTCAATAGGTTCCATCATATCGATTTCAATCAGCTTGATATTATCTAGAATCATACCTGCATCGACCATTTCCGAGTGCACCTCTTGTACCGTGAGAATAGCAATTGGTTCAATTCGCGCTAGAAGCTCATTGTGGGATTTCCAGTATGCTCCTGAGTCCTGTTTTGGAGATGTACAGGGCATGATTGATGGAATAAATCCTGAGAGTAAAGCTCCGAATAACGATGCATGTATCATCCGCATATCTCTGAGAAAAATCAACACAACACCTCTTTGGAGATCTGATAATTCATTCCTAACCCAGTTGGAATTAAGCTCTAGATCCTGCCATTTCCAGCGAATATCCCCTTCTTTGAAGGCGAATGTTGCATAGTCCTCATCGCACAAATCACGGATGTTTTCGGAGATCCTTTGTATGAAGTGAGGGCCTCCACCCATGTTATGGGGCCGCTATTGCTGATTATCACTGTTCCACAAGAATAACACGTTTCCCGCTCCTGCCATGCCTCATGGACGATTTGGCACTAAGAATATGCATAGTTGCCCAGAAGGCAGGCTCTGAGATAATGAGCGTGCGAGAATCCTTCAAACCGGAAGAATTCGAATTGAAAGGGGACGGCTCACCTGTAACAGTTGCCGATTTACGGGCCCACCAAATCATCGAGGAGGCATTGTCCAAGATCCATCCTGAAATCCCCATTGTCTCCGAGGAGGGCTCCGCCGGCGATCCCCTGGGCAGCGAACTATGCTTCTTGGTCGATCCGCTCGATGGAACCAAGGAGTTCATCCGCGGCAATGGCATGTACACGGTCAATATCGCTCTCATGGAGAGGCGAGACAACTCTCGCTGGAGCCCGATACT
>PBXF01000059.1 GCA_002727515.1 Methanobacteriota archaeon | reverse complement strand
TCATGGATATGCTGGAAAATAACGAAGTCTTGCAATATCGAAAAACCAGCGGCAAAGCGATTCCTCATTTCATAGAGGAAATTTGTTATCGAACAATATCAATTCACTTCTGTTTAGCGAACTTTCGTGCTTGGTTTGCCCACTTATCTCTCTTGATTCTTCCAGGGAAGAATTCAATTGCGATATTTACTTGTTCTTCGATTTCGGTTGTCATGTTACCAACTTGTTCGAATGTATAGATTCCTAAAGCATTCAACTTGTCTTCAATGAACGGACCTACTCCTTTGATTCTCTGTAGGTCGTCGCTGGCAGTTACGGTAGCTGCTGCAGCAAATGCTCTCTTCAGACCCTTGACTCCAGTTAGCGCAGTTGCAGTCTTTCCAGTCCATGAGATATTCATGCCACCTTCATCATCTTGAACCCAAGCGCTTCCGGATTCATCGAATGATGATGTATCACCGATCGCCATTTCAGTTGCGCCCTTTTCCACTGGTTTCGATACAACACTTCTTGATGCTACACCCAAAGTAGTGAAATCAATACTCTTAGCTTTTTCAGAAATTCGTATGAGTTCTTCCTCTTTCTTTCGAGTGGCTTCATCCATTTGTTCGAGTTTCTTACGTCGCTCTTCCATTTCTTTTTCCATTTGTTCAAGTCTTTCCTGAGCAGCCTTTTCAGCGGCAGCACGTGCAGCATCTTCGGCTTCTTCCTTTGCTTTCTTCTCAGCAGCGGCTTTTTCTTCTGCAGCCTTTGCTTTTGCTTCAGCCGCTGCAGCCTTCTCTTCTGCTATTCGTAGTCTCTCATCAGCCTCAGCCTTTGCTTTTGCTTCAGCCTCTTCTTTTGCTTTCAAGTTAGCAGCCTCTATCTCGGCTTTTGCTTTTGCTTCCTCTGCTGCTTTAATTTCTGCTTCTTCTTTGGCTTTCTTTTCAGCAGCTTCAGCCTCAGCCTTTGCTTTTGCTTCAGCCTCTTCTTTTGCTTTCTTTTCAGCGGCTTCTTTCTCGGCCTTTGCCTTTGCTTCAGCCTCTTCAATCGCCTTGAGTTCCGCCTCTTCTTCGGCCTTGAGTTCAGCTGCTCTTAGGTCGGCAGCAGCAAACATGTCCTCTTCTGGGTCTCCTACAGTGACTTCCCATTGTAGGTAGACTGATGCACTTCCGACTCGGATTTGACCGGTGTAAACTCCGCTTACATCATCCTCTGTAACATTGTCATCAAACTGTAATTGGAACACAATAGAGCCAGAGCCTTTCTCGTCTGGATTACCTTCAACTAGAATTGAGTCCATGTTGAAACGACCACGATTGGTTGCAGCAACCATGTCAGTTACGGTAATCAACGAACTTGGGTCAAGTTTCGATATAGTGATTGTTTCTACGCTATTTACGCTATCTCCAAAGTTTTCGACATGTGCAGGTTTGAGAACGAATGGATCATCCTTTGTTCCTCTTCCACTGACGAATTTTGGCCTTGCTGTGGTATTTTCTGGTTCTGGGCCGTTCCTTATTCCAACCATTACTAGAACAGAATCGCCTCTTTCTCTAGCAACGAAGGCTAGAAGTAATAGCAACAGAAGTAGTAGTAGTGGACAACAAATCCACCACAATATCGAAGAATCATCATCTGATTTTTTATCTGATTTTGATTTTGTAGTTACACATGTTCCATCTTCCTCAATGTTTTCAGGAATACTTTGTGAATCTAGTGGGTCAGAACCACATCTTTCTTCATCAGCATCTGACCAATTGTCACCGTCATCATCATCGTCAGCATTGTTTCCAGTGCCATCTTCATCGGTATCTAGCCACTCATTAGCATCCATCGGGAATGCATCTTCAGCATCTGTTACACCGTCTCCATCAGTGTCATCTTCGAGGGCATCACAGATTTCATCTCCGTCTGAATCAGTTGGGAAGTCTGTGTCATCAAGTGGGTTAGTGCCACACATTGTTTCATCGTAATCTGACCAATTGTCATTGTCATCATCATAATCTTCCTCAAGTGGTGGGACAGATGTTGATGTTCCAGATAATGAATCAGGTTTACCATCTCCATCTGTATCCTTGGATGCAGACCTATCATCTGGGAAGTCGTCAACATTGTTGCCAACTCCGTCGCCATCTCTGTCGTCATCTTGTGAATCACATATCATGTCGCCATCTGAATCAACAGGTACGCTTGAATCGTCATCAGGGTCTGTACCACAGGACTCTTCAGGACCATCCGCCCAACCATCTAGGTCTCTATCGGATTGTAGTGCATCACAGATACCATCGTTGTCTTCATCTACTGGAACAGAAGAAGCATCTTCTGAATCAGAGTTGCACATGATTTCATCAGTGTCAGTGAATGAATCACCGTCGTCGTCACTATCGATGTAATTACACAAGTTATCGTCATCTGTATCCAATGGTGTGCTAGAAGCATCCTGCGGGTCTTCGCCACATAGGATTTCCATTTCGTTTGACCAAGTGTCACCATCAATATCATCGTCGTAGACGTTAGGTGTTCCATCACCATCGGTATCTAACAATACACTGAGTGTTATTTCGAAAGATCCACTTTGACCAGAATTAGAGTTGTTAGCCCAAATTGTGTAAATTGCCGCATCCGCCAATTCAGTCGGTGTTCCGGTAATTATTCCTGTATCTGTTGTTGAACGACCAGGCATTGTTCCATTGAACTCCAATCCTAATGGTAGTGCTGGATATATTTCCCAACCAGTTATGTCTCCACCAGCTGTAATTGGTACCAGAGGGTTCATTGCACTGTGGTTAGCTAATTCGATGTTGTCGCTTAGATAAATCAGGATAATTGCTCTATCATCACTTGTGTCTACTAAGTCACAAATTCTATCTTGGTCGATATCGCTTGGATAATCATTTCCGTCTGTTTCGTCTGTTAGACAATTTGCTTCATCGCTGTTTGACCACCCATCGCCATCAATATCGTTATCATTGTCATCAGGAATTCCGTCTAAATCAGTGTCAGTTAGAACAGAAATGGTGACAGTTGCTGTACCATAATCTTCGACTCCTGTAGCATTGATTGTGTACACAGCGCTCTCAGTCAGAGTGCTTGGTGTTCCCCAGATGGTACCATTGTTAGTTCCAAAGAAGATACCACTTGGTAGGGTTGGTTCAATACTCCATGAAACAATTGCAGCTCCGGAAGTTGAAGGATACAACGCCATCATTGGCGAATACTGTGCAAGTTCAGCAGTATTGTATGGATAGTTTATGAAAATACCAGTTCCGTTAATTGCAATCTCTAGAACTACAGTTCCTGAACCACCAGTGTTGTTAGCCCAAATTGTGTAATTCGTTGCAGGTGAGTCCACGAATGGAATACCTACAATTGCTCCGTCTCCCCTCAAACTCAGACCAGTCGGTAGTGCTGGTGAGATCTCCCAAGATGATGGTACACCACCAGTGCTGGTTGGCACTACTGGAGTTATTGGTACATCCTTGAAAAATTCATATTCTGAATCTGCGTAGGAAATTACTGGTGCAGGTTCGTTAACAGTGATTGTAAACGGAACACCTGCACTACAGATATTCCAACTATTACAAGATTTAACCTTGAAGATTGCAGTGCTTTGGTTAGCAGTTGGTGTTCCAACAATATGTCCAGTGTTGTTCACTGACAATCCAGCCGGTAGAGGCGGATATGTTGTGAAATGATGCAGATTACCACTGTTCGTAACACCAGTTGGTGCAATTGGCGTAATTGCAACTCCTCTTGTGTATGTCTGGGTTGTGTCTGCTGAGTTGTATGAGACCACAGGTACTGCAGGTCCAATTCCAAATGTTACTTCGAATGACTGGTTTCTTGCCCAGGCATATGATGAGGAACCGTGAGTTACAGTAATTGTGTAAGTTTCATTTGCAGTATCTGTACAACCATTGGTTGGAGTGCCATATATTCGGCCTGTTCCAATATCGAAATATAGTCCACAAGGCAAAGCAGCAGTATTGAGGGCTCCTGAACTATTGTTCAATTGATAATTCGCAATCGATTGGCTGTAATCGCCTATCAGTTTGAAATCATTGAATGTTCCCTCTGAATGGCTGTTGTAATTGATTTCATGGTCGTAATCTCCCCAGAACCTGTAAAGTTTGTGGCCATTACCCAAAGTGGTTTGGCCGGAATTCCAGTTTGGTGATGCACATGAATACACATTCGGTTCACATCTGTCAAGCAAAGATATGGACTTCGACATAAAAGTGATGTATTCCTCTCCAGTAAAGTAAATTGATTCGGAGTGGTCAAGTCCAAAGTCAGTCGTTTTTCTGCTACTTGGAGAATTCGCATTCGATGTAACATCATAGGCTGTGTTGAGATCTTGGTCAAAGCCAGTTACTCGCAGGTTAATGCCACTACTTTTGTCGGAGAAAACGTGAACGATGTCATTAGAGTCTACAGCAGAGTATACTTTCTCTGATATGAAGTCGGTATGTCCTGATGAATGTCCCATTAAAGTCTCTAGAGCAACCACATCACCATTTGTGTGATTCATTGTTGCTACATTCATACAATAAGACGTCGTGGAGTGAGAAAGAGTGGATTTTGTTCCGGCGAAATCTAACTCAACACACGGATCGTGCTTGTTCACATAGGCGAAGAACAGAGTATCATCGCTGAATTTATCCATAGTAAACCAATGCTGGACTGTTTGTGTTGAACCAACATATGTTCTGGTAGTGGCATTCTCTGCCCATACCCAGTTCCCCGAACTATCAGCGTGCGCAATCCAAGATGTGGGCTCACCGCCTGTGGAGGCAGAATGGGATCCGAAATTGTAGCCTCCAGAACCGGTGGATTTACCAGCAGCTGTTACTGAACCATCATGGTGTAAAACAACTTGTTGCTGATAAACATGGCCACAATTAATAGGGTCAGCCGTTCCAACCTCCGTCCATTGAACTTGTCCGTTTGTGTTTACTTTTGCAATCCATGGTTGACGGTCGTTCAAACAAGTTCCAAATGGCCCAATTGATACTCCGCCAAATTTCAAGTCATCATTGCTGGATGAACCTAATGCGATTATCGCAACATCTCCTGTTGACTTATCCAAATCCATTGCTGAATACAGATCACTAGTGCCTCCAGGTCTTTTTATGTCCGCATACTGACCAGTACCTGAGGATTCAGTATCAACTACCCACTCCAGGTTTCCATAGTAATCCCACTTAGCGAGGAATACTGTTTGCATTCCATCATTATCGATTGATATACCTTCGAAATTGAACTCAACAGGGTCACTTGTTCTTGCTTGTGCGCTAAACAAACCGTAGATGTTACCGTTGTTGTCAACATCTACATCTGCGATAGAGAAGTCATATCCTCTAATTGACTTGGCCCAGAGATAATCTCCCATTGGATTTCTCATGCTTAGCACAATATCGTCGCTGTCGTGGTTTCCACCAGCAGCAACTCCATCAATCATTATGCTGTATGAATTAGTATATCTCTCCAAAGTGACTATTTCACCATCGTTGGTGAATGCTGTCTTGGAGTAAGTAGTGTAATCATCACTAGTGCCATGCATATTTTGATATCCAATATACATTGGATTTTCCATGGTTAATTTGATTGTCAAATTCGTACTCCATGTCTCTATTCCAGAGTCGGTTGTTATGACATAATTTGTTCCGCTTAGATCCATTGTTGTCGGCTTTCCACTAATTTCACCGGTTGTGGTGTTTAGATTAAGGCCGCTAGGTAGTGCAGGGCTGATAGATACACTGGTTGGAATCATTGCAGGATACTCTGGCATGTATGAGAGATCCATTTCCATCTCGAAAATCATATTCTCAACGCCGTAATCAAGAGTTGCTGATTCCAGCATGTCACAAGTTCCGTCGCTATCGTGATCTGCAGGATATCTCGCCGAGTCCTTGGATTCATCGATTGCAGAACCGTAGTAGAAGATTCTGTTAAACTGGTATTGACTAGTATATGGAGACCAAATTATCCAAGGGTCATCTCCCTCTGAAATTTCAATTTCAAGGGCCGTATGATAGGAATTCCAATAACTGTTGTATGTGTTTTGTTTAATCAAAGTAGTTGACTGAGTATTTGAACTAGAAGACAATTCTGTGTAATACAGCGATTTGTTATTATTGTCGACCCATGCGATGTGGACATTGTCATTAGAATCGAGTTTTAGGCTAATACCGTAATATCCAGATGGGGTATAATCTGAGAACCTAGTGACCCAATTTTGCGCACTGTTATCGTAATAATTGTACGATACATAAGATGCTAAATCGCTAGGACCACTTCCTTTCATGAAGGCAACATGCGGCTGGTTAGATGAATCAACAGCGAAAGAAGACCTTCCAGGTCCTATATCCAATATTGAACCTGGGAAGGAGTTTAATCCGGAATTCCAAGATTCACTTGATACATCGTAAATCCATGTGTAAATCCTTGAAGCGTCTGAGTGATATGAAATCAGATGCAAGTCTCCATTAGAATCAACAGCAATCTGTTTGTTTTTCGAGTGCCCGGAGGTTGTCGATACTCCAGTAGGATAATCGATGTAATTCGTTACTCCGCTATCTATATTTACAATACCGGCGTTGGTAGTTAGGAAAATTGAGCCTTCGTCCGAGATTGCTATTTCGTGGTGCTGATTTTGTTGACTGCTGTTGAAAGTGTAGACTTCCATGGAAGCAGGGTAGTTGTTATTGCTAGTTGAAGAGTATTCCATGTAGTAAAGTTTCTCATCATTTACTAGGTATACTCCTGCTCCATATTGAGCATGGTCAAAACCTTGCTGGTAGTTGGTGCCATAGGACTGATAAAGGGTGTATTGAGTGGAAGAATATTCGATGTCGTTAGTCGTGTGTCCCCCCATTCGTATGTATTCACTACTGATGCCCAGACCTACTGTTTGGAATTGCATTTCCCTGTTGTTTGGTAACCACACTATACCACTCGGATACGCATAATCGTAACCATAATTGTTAGCAAAAATCTGCCTAGAGTTCCATTCCTTGCGTTCACATGCTTGCTCTTCAGTATCACTCCAACCATCATTGTCATCATCGGTGTCAACGTAGTCGCAAGTTCCATCATTGTCTGTGTCAAATGGCTTGCTCGTACTCAATTTGGAGTTGGTTAGACAAGATTGTTCTTCAATATCTGTCCATTGGTCGCCATCGTCGTCAAGATCTTCCTGTAAGTCTGTTGAACAATTCGATGAGATTGAATCTGGTTTTCCATCATCGTCTGTGTCCAAATGAGCACACTCATCAAAATCGAAATCATCATCCACGTCCAGATATCCATCATT
>PBXF01000058.1 GCA_002727515.1 Methanobacteriota archaeon | reverse complement strand
GCAATTCCCATCAGGTGGTGAATCATACCCATTAGACCCATGGTGCGCCCATCATCTGGTGAGTAGATTTTCGAAATTCCTGATTCATGCAATGTCTTGATTTCTGGAGGAGTAATTGTTCCACCGCCACCACCAAAGATTCGAACATGCTGGCAACCTGCCTCATCTAGTAGTTGGCGAATATAAGTGAAATATTCGATATGTCCACCTTGGTAAGAAGTAAGAGCAACACCATGTGCATCTTCTTGAATAGCACAGTCAACAACAGCTTTTGCTGATTGGTCGTGACCAAGATGGATTACTTCTGCTCCAGATGATTGAATCAATCGGCGCATGACATTTATTGCCGCATCATGGCCATCAAAAAGCGAGGCTGCAGTGATGATTCGCACTGGTCCAGTGCTGGTCTGGAACACCACTTCTTCATCGGCCATGCCGATGCCATCGGTTATTGGTTCATCAATTCAGCCCTTGAAAGAAAATATCAAACCGAGGAGATTTCATCTTCTCCAAGCGGAGGAAGTCCTTTCTTTGCACGAACATAATCTGTGTAATTTCCATAGTATACAGTGACGACACCATCTTGTAATTCCCATATACGATTAACAACTTGATCGAGGAACCATCTATCGTGAGAAACCGTGACAAGAGAGCCTTCATAATTGATCAAAGCCTCTTCTAAGGTATCTTTAGAATCCATGTCAAGGTGATTTGTCGGTTCATCCATCAGCAAGAGATTGTTTTCTTCGAGTAGTAATTTCAGTAGGGCGACTCTCGCTCTTTCACCACCAGATAATTGTGAAAGTTTGGTTTTAACTTGTTCACTTGAGAATTGGAATCTTCCTAAAGCAGCACGAATGTCGCCGTACTGGAAATCAGGACGTAACTTTTCGATCTGTTCGACTGGATTTAGATTAAAGTCTAAGGTTGCATGGTCTTGATGGAAGTATCCGATTTGACATCCAGGTGCTAAGTCACGCTTGCCACTGTCAAGGGTTTCATCTCCGTTGATTAGTTTGAGTAGAGTGGTTTTACCTTGGCCGTTACCTCCAACAATTCCAATTCGGTCACCCTTTCTTATCTCCAAGTCTTGGTTGTTTAGTATTGGTCTTTCTAGGCCATCAAAACTTTTCGAGCCACCTTCGATTTGAATTACGTCCATACTTGCTTTATCGGTTGCCTCGAGTTTGAGGATCAATGGTTTACGTTTCTTTGGAACTCTTGCTTTTAGTGCCTTAAGTTCTTGTTGCATTCTCTCGATCATCTTCTGTTTAGCAGAAATAGACTTGTCATACTTATTGGCCCGCTTCATTTGCTTTAGAGCACCTGTTGTAGCATCAATTTTCTTCTCAACAGTTTTTATCATATCATTAAGAGTTGCTTCTTGAGCGATTTTTTGTTGTAGGAATTTGCTGTAATTTCCTTTCCATGGCCATGCTCTGAGGTTGTCGACCTCAACAATTCTAGTACATACTTGGTCTAGGAAATATCTGTCGTGAGAAACAATTAGCTGAGCACCTTTGAAATCTCGAAGGAATCCTTCGAGCCATTCAGTAGTTTGAATATCCAAGTGGTTAGTAGGTTCGTCAAGGAAGATAACATCGACTCCTGCAAGGCCAACAAGTTGACGAGCAAGAGCAAGTTTAGCCTTTTCACCACCAGATAATTTGCTAACTTGCATATCCATTGGGTGTTTATCCAAACCAAGTCTGGCAAGTGTTGATTTAGCGATACTTGCGACATTCCCTCCACCGCTTTCACCTAGAGTCTGTTGTAATTGACTATATCTTTCAATCACAGATTCCCAGTCACCCTCATAGAATGCAGGGTCAGCCATTTCAGCCTCAATCTTAGCAATTTCTTCTTCTAATTCTTGGAATTGTCTACCTTTGCGACCAAGTTCTTCTTCAATAGTTGAATTAGAATCTATGTCTCTTATTTGAGTAAGATAGGCTAGTCTAATTCCAGGTGCAAATTCAATGTCTCCAACATCCTGAGTTTGTTCACTGATTGTGTTGAGTAGCGTAGTCTTTCCAGCACCATTATGGCCGACAATTCCAATTCTATCTCCATCTTGGACAAGTAGATTAATGTCAACAAGAACATCAACTGGCCCGAAACTTCTGTCAACTCCTTCGACAGTGATTAGGTCGCGTACCATACTATCCCTCAAACCGGCGGCTTACTGCTCATTGATAAATCGACTCCAAAGAATCGTTTGTTAGAGATTCAATCTAGAGAGGTGAATGCGCTGATAATTCTTGCTTTTCTAGCAAGTGCAGCCTTTCTCTCATTTTCCAATTCCCTTCTTTCAATCAATTGTTTGACCATTGCAGGACACCCGATTAGACAAACTACTAAGCCAATCATGATTCCAGATAAAATGGAATATCCCAATGGTAAACCAAGAATAACAGAATTGCATAATCCTGCGATTAAACCAACAAAAAATCCCACTCCAAGTGGTCTGTCATAAATAGGGAAAAGAAGAGATAGAATTGATCTTTTTTCCGGCAACATCTCATGTTGACCAGAAGAAATCATTTCAACGCTATCTATAGTCATTTGATAACAGTCAGTTGTGACGGTTTATAAATTAGAAGCCGACATGTGCGAAATCAACTAGAATTTTACCGTTTTATGGAAAAACGGGATGCTTTTCCTCAACTAAATTCAGCAATTGCGCCTTCATGAAGTTTCAGTAGGTTTCGCAATTTAACCTTCATCGAAGGAGTCAACATATCATTGTCAGTTGTCCATTCTTCAGGATCTAGGATGATATTGGCTGCAATTTCATAGCCTTTCCAAACAGGAGCCTTCATGTTGTTAGTTTTGAGTTCGTCAAGAAGCCATTTCTTGGTAGAATCTCTAGCACAAATTTCAGCATTACTGCCACTTGAATCAACACCAGCAGCAGTCATAGCAGATTTCAGCGCATCCATATTTGGATGAACAATCAAGTAGGTCTTCAGCATATTTCTACCATCTAAAACCGCTTGTTCAACCAGTGGTGAAAGTTTTAGATTTTCTTCAAGAGGTGCCGGAGAAACATATTTTCCATTTTCAAGTTTGAATTGACTCTTTACTCTACCAGTAATTGAGAGGTATCCATCCTTGTCCAACTTTCCTAAGTCACCGGTTCTAAATACGCCTGGTTCAATTATAACTTCTTTTGTGGCTTCTTCATTATTCCAGTATCCCTTCATGACGTTAGGTCCGTGAACAATAATTTCACCTTCATCAGGGCGGTCAGGGTCGTCCCAAGCATCGGTATCGATTGTTACCTTGACGCCGTTGGCAACAAGTCCTACACTGCGTAGTCTTGATTTTCCAGGGCCAGACCATCCATTGGCTGCTACCAACGGAGAGGTCTCAGTAAGTCCATATCCTTCGTAGCAACTAAATCCAACCATTTGGATGAATTCAGCAACATCTGGGGAAAGTGCCGCAGCACCGGACATACAGAATCTGATGTTTCCACCGAATCTAGCACGAACTTTTGACCAGACTAATTTATCGTAGAGTTTGTCGAAGAATCCACTTGCAGGAACTGCATCACATTCTACATTTGCCTTAGCGATTCTCTTTGCAGCGGATTTCTTAGCCTTTCCAATCAAGAATTTCTTAACACCAGTTGCCGCTTCAAATTGGCTATTAACTCGGTCATAGAATTTATTCCAAACACGAGGGACGGCAAGTAGGACTGCAGGTTTAATTTCGATACACTCATCAGCGATCTTGGTTAAGTCGGAGATTAGGTTGATGTGAACTCCACATCTAATCATCCAGTGAAGATCGAACGTACTTCCAAAAGAGTGCGCCCAAGGAAGGAATGCAGCGTTCTTATCGCCAACGTAAATTTTGAAAGCAGATTGAACACAAAGAATATTGGAAAGTGTGTTCCAATTAGTAAGCATAACTCCCTTTGGATTTCCTGTTGTTCCAGATGTGTAAATCAAAGTATTCAGTGCAAATGGGTCATCTGCAATCTCGAAATCATTTTCACTGGCTCTGCCTTGTGCAACAAAGTCGCTCCACATGTGGACTTCAATTCCCTTTGGAGGGATCTTATTGGCCGGTTCGTCGCCAAGTAATATGACGCCACATTCAGGCCATGCTGATGCTTCACTAGGAAGGTTGTCAACCAACTTGTCCAAGACAGCAGTGTTGGCGACAGCTATGATTGAAGGAGTTGAGTCTCCAAGAATATATGCCCACTCAGAACCGTGTTGGTGAGTGTACATGGCGGTGTAAGCAGCACCAATTGCATTTGCTCCATACGATAGAGCAGCCCATTGAACACTGTTGTCTAGAATAATTGCAACTCGGTCCCCAGCCTTAACTCCTAAATCATTGAGTCTCTTTGCCACTGAGGTTGATAATTCTCCGAATTCATTGTAGTTTATGTGTACTCTTGCCATTCCTTCTCCAGGAATATATCCAAAACAAGGTTCATTTCCAAATCTCTCTACACTAGTCATCAACATTTGGTACAAGGTACGCGGGTCTTCACCCTCTGGTCCTTCCCATTGTCTATCATCCGGCTGCCTGTCCCAGGCCATCTTTACTTCTGCCATGAACACCTAGTGTAGCACATAGCACTTGAATGATGCGCCTACAATGAAAGTAGATTTTCACTGGGAATTTAGACAATCTGAGACATTTTTTCGCCAATCTGCGCCGCCATTACGGTTTGACAATGGGCTTGCTGGGCTTGGATGCCAGCAGGATGTGATCTTAACACTCCGGCCTGATTTTGTGACTCCATCTTCTGACTTACCAACTCCAAAAGCAATACGGGCTCTTTTTTCAGCATATTTGCCAACACCAACTATTCTTTCAATCTTTAAAATTTCAATTACCTCTAACAAATGTTGATCACAAGCATTCAATATCGGTTTCATTACTTCAACAGGTAAATTGTCTGGAGTTAGATTCTTTCCTGTTTCACCTAAGAGCAGTAACGGACAGTGGTTCAAAACAAATACCTTAGAAAAAACATCATCAGTTGTCCCATAGTTTTCGAATAACAAATTCCATAGCCTCTGGCCAGATATTTCCTGTCGCTCCATTTCTAAGCCTATGATTGGTCTTTTCGGATGAGCGTTTTCAGGAGTATGTAACGCGCACGGTTCTATCTGTAACTGGTTTTTTGCAATATTGGTGGACCCAAATGGAATTCCCGTTTGAGCCATGCCCCAAGGGCCAGGATTCATTCCTAGCATCAATGTCTTAGCACCCTTCCCTCCCCACTTGGTCAAATATTGCTCATGATGCGGCCAGGCATAATTTAATGGGTTAGTGGCATGAGCAACAATTGTC
>PBXF01000006.1 GCA_002727515.1 Methanobacteriota archaeon | reverse complement strand
CATGGGAAGATTGGGTCGCAAACTTTGGCGACTGGCAAGACAGAGTAGGTTTCGATAGAGAATGGTTGGGCGATTTTGACCTTTCAATTCTATTCGATTGGGACCGTGCAGGAGATTTAATCGAATTCGGAGACTACGCCGGAAGAGCAAAATGGGAGAGAGCCCTTCAGGTCCCCCACCAAAACATTCGTGACTCTCTGGTTGCAATGATCACTGTACAAGGCGACACTGAATTCGCATCCGTTGAGCAACAACGCCACCTATTGGCAACCGCTCCTACAGACTACGATCGCTACGCAGCAGCTCGTATAATGGCTGAAGAGCAAAGACACGGCTGGCAAATGGCATACCTACTGATGACATATTTCGGACAGCAGGGACGAAGAGAAGCACAGAAGTTGCTTGAGCGCAATGCACAAGACGGTGACAGATTACTTGGCGCCTTCAACAGGCCAATGCCACACTGGCTCGATTTCTTCAACTACACTATGTTCGTTGATAGAGATGGCAAATTCCAACTTGGAATGCTATCCACATCGGCTTTCAAGCCACTAGCAGCTTCCATGGGACCAATGCTCAAGGAAGAGTCGTTCCACCTTGGAACTGGATCTAACGGACTTCGCAGAATCATCAAGGCAGGAGTAATCCCTCTAGATATGCTACAGCGCTACATGAACAAGTGGGTTGCAACCGCACACGACTTGTTCGGAACCGATTCATCCACATCCGCTCACTGGGCATATGTTTGGGGAGTAAAGGGCCGCTGGGACGAGCGCAAGAAACTCGAAGGCGAAATCGAAGTTGACAAGGAAGTTCTGAACGAGGAAAGTCGTGGCCACTACCACGATGAAATCGTTAGAGAAGTTGAGAAATTGAACGGTTACCTACCAGAGGGCTGTGGAGTTACTCTCTACGTTCCTCACGAGAATTTCAACAGAGAAATCGGAAACTTTGGTGGCAAGAACTGCTACACAAACGGTGACCTATTCGAAGGAACTGACGAAGAGTACGCTGAATACTTGAGAACTGTTCTACCAACCGCTGAAGATGAAGAGGCTTTGAAGGAACTATTCAAGCAACAGTGGATCGAGGACAAGCCATTGACTCCTCGCCAACTTGCTAGTGGAATTGGCGCTACTGCTTGAGGTGAGAATTTGATTCCCGTCTCGCTCTACGGAGCCGACGAAGCGGAATTAGAACGCTTCTACTCGGTTCTTCCCGGTCTTGTAAGCGATGCTTACGAAGACAGGCCCTACCAGGAAACCCTGTTTGCGATTACAGGTGATGATGTAATCGAACACATCGAATTGGCCGATTCATGGGCAGATAATACTCCATTCGCTTGGCCAGAAGATGTTGTCATGGAAGTAAATATGGCGATTCAAACCATCAAATATCCCGATGTTGGACTACTAGAACATCTTCTTACATTGGAGAATATCGATTGCCTAAGAGTTTCAACTTGGATGCACTTTGAAACAAATGTGTATCCAATATACAGCGAAAATGCCTGCAAAGGATTAGAGAAATTAGGACTACCAACACCGTATTTGCCTAATGATATCGCATCATATGGCCTCTATGTCCAAAGACTGGAAGGACTAAAAATTCACGCACCAGCCGAAGGAATGCCAGAAATCGGGCTACCTAGAGCCCGCATTCTGCAACTCGGCTTGGAGCGATTCGAATGAAAAATGCCTCAACTCACCTCAAATTACTCGCAGTTGCGATAATTTGGGGATTGGGATGGGTTGCTGGTCGAGTAGTTGCTCTTGATATTCCACCATTTACCGCTGGATGGGCAAGATACATCCTCGCTGTAGCTTGCTTCTTCATATTCCTGAAAGCAACCAAACAGTGGATTACTCCAACAAGAGATCAGTGGAAAATAATCACAGCAATAGGGTTCCTATCCACTTTCCTCTATCAGGCATTTTTCATGTATGGAATGCGATGGACTGCAGCTGGTGATGCCTCGCTGATGATAACATTCAATCCATTATTCACCGCTTTATTGGCGATTCCGTTCTTGGGAGAAAAATTCGATCTAAGACTTGGTACAGGACTATTTCTCGCTGTTTGCGGCGTAGTAGTAATCGCATGGTATTCACCAAATGTGGATTTGCCCATGAATGAAAGGCTACTTGGAGATGCATTGATTGGAATGTCAGCACTTTCATGGGCCTGTACGACCATTTTGATGAAGAAGGCGATGACTGGAGAAAATCCGATGTCTCCTCTTCACCTTACGGTGTGGTCTAGTGCAGTGGGATTACTCATTCAAACCCCTGCAGTAATTTGGGAGTTTACTCAAGTCGGTTATCCAACCGATGCATCGTTGGATGCTTGGGCATGGCTTGCTTTCTTGGCAATCTTTTCCACGGTACTGAGTTATGTATGGTTCGCAGATGGAATTAGAACAATAGGAGCAGGTAGGTCTGCGATGTATGTTTACTTGGTTCCAATCATTGGAATTTTTAGTGGTTGGTTACTGCTAGATGAGAAACTAGGATTCTCTCTAATCGTTTCTTTCATACTTATTGTCGGTGGAGTTTATTTGGCTCAATCTAAGGAATCGTCATCAACCTAATTCCCATCGGAAGGTGTCATGGGAATCAATTCTGTGGCGGTTATTGGCGCTGGTACCATGGGTGCAGGTATTGCTCAAGTTTGCGCTCAGGCAGGGTGGCACACAAACTTGTATGACGCATTTCCCGAAGGTCTAGAACGTGGCATGAATACCATAGATGCGTTTTGGGACAAAGGTATCGCTAGAGGGAAAACCACTGCAGAGCAAAAGACTGCATGGGCTGCAAATCTACATGCTGTATCAGACATGCAGGAAGCGGTAAAGGATGCAGACCTAGTAATCGAGGCTGTCCCTGAGATTCCAGATTTAAAGCACAAAATATTCGCTGACCTTGGAAGTATGACAAAGGATGATTGCATCCTAGGAACCAATACTTCATCACTATCGATTGCAGATATTGCAGCAGCCTCTGGAAGGCCTGAAAAGGTCATAGGAATGCATTTCTTCAATCCTGTACCGATTATGAAACTCCTTGAATTGATTAAGCACGATTCATGCTCTGATGCTACTATTGAGGCTGCAACTGCCGCAGGTGAAGCGATGGGTAAGACCACAATTCTTGTCAAGGATGTCCCTGGTTTTGCAACCTCGAGACTCGGTGTAGTTCTAGGCAATGAAGCAATTCGTATGCTTGCGGATGGCGTTGCCAGTGCCAAAGATATCGACACCGCCATGGTATTGGGATACAAACACCCGATGGGCCCGCTTGCTCTTACAGATCTAGTAGGGCTAGATGTACGCAGAGATATTCTTCTCAATCTAAAGAAATCATTCAATGATGATGCATATACTCCGCACCCACTGTTGGAGAAACTAATCTCAGAAGGTCGCTTAGGGAAGAAATCCGGTAAAGGAATCTATGACTGGTCTTCNGGTTCTGCCGAAGAAACCGAACTTCCAGAATGACAGTTTTGACTACTGGATTATTACAACCCATTAAGAGGGGTTTCGGCTACAACCTTACATGGAAGTTAGCCGTGAGATGATTAGGACATTCACATTCATAGCCGGGCCTTTGGTTTTGGTTAGTTATGGATTAGCACTTTCCAAAATGGATGACAAAGCAGCCTTGTGGGGAGGCATTCCAAGTTCTTGGATCACCTACATCGTTCCATTTATGTTCTTGGCAGCAATTGGATTCTTGATGTATTGGTGGGTTGCACTCTTCAAAATCGACGTCGCAGTTCTCGAGTCACTACATTGGCCATGGGGCGAATCTGATGGAAAGGGTGCACAGAGACTTCTTCTTGCCTATGCAATGTTCTTGATTCCGTCCATGTTCTGGATAGATAGCACTAGAATGCACATCAACAATGACTATGCTTGGACTCCTTTCTTGGTAATTGGAATTCTTGCATTAGCTTCTATTGGAAATGTCATGTTTGGCCTACTTGCATATGGTGCATACCAAGACGGAGTTGACGGTTCAGGAGTGATGCTTCTCGGTTCAATTTTCCTTGGAATTCAAGTAATTGTGAACGACCTTATCGTTTGGTCTGCTAAATTCCCTTGGTAGTGAATCGGTCAACTATCGTTGGAAAAATCCGGTTTACGCTTAGTGATGAATGCATCAATTCCCTCTGCGAAGGATGCCGTTGTTCCTGCAGCCTCAATCAAGGTCTGCTCATGTTTCAAATGGGTTTCAAAATCATTGACGTTTTGAGTCAATAATAAGTGCTTAGTGGCCTCTTTAGTATGGCTGCCCCACCGTGACCAATCGTTTGCTATTTGTATCGCTCTATCNATTAACTCATCCTCAGAAACCACTTCGTCTATCGCTCCAAGAGTACAGGCTTCCTCAGCGCTCCACACTTGATTCTCGAGGAAGAATCTGCGTGCTACTTGCTCTCCAACCAAACGGGGCAGAAGCCAGGTTGTTCCACCATCTGGAGATAGTCCAATTCCTGCGTAAGATGCAGCCATCCTTCCACTTGGGCTAGCGATTCTAGCATCGCATGCCAATGCTAGACCGAGGCCACCACCTGCTGATGCGCCGTTTAGCGCTGCGACAAATATTGTCTTTGAAGTTCTCATTTTGACTAGCATCGGGTGCAGAATATCTGTCAACTCTCGAATTAACTCTACGCTGTCTCCATTATCGATGGACTTCTGGAAAGCGTTGATATCAGCACCAGCGGAGAAAAATTTCCCCTCACCTGTGATTACTATCGCTTTACAACCAATATTATCCATCACTGCATCTCGAATTTTTGGGAGAAACTCTCTGCTGAAAGACTGAGTTGCAGAACCGCCGGTTAGTTGGATGAGAGTTACGCCATCTCTCTCGCTAATTTGCATGATATCACAACTTTACATTGACGTTCTTTACTTTGGTGTAGAAATTCAGAGCATCCTTAGATTGCTCGATACCGATTCCAGAATGTTTCCATCCAGTGAATGCTGTTTGAGGGAAAGTAATCGGGTATTCGTTAATACTGACCATACCGGATTCGACATCTCTTGCAAACTTGTGTGCACGGGATAGATCGTTCGTCCAGATTCCGTTCAACAAACCGAATGGAGTGTCATTCGCAAGTGCAAGCGCTTCTGATTCTTCGCTGAACTTTGTTACTGCTAATACTGGACCAAATAACTCCTCTTGGAATAATAGGTTATCAGAAGTGACGCCGGTTACTACAGTTGCTTCCATGAAAGCACCGTCCCTATCCAAAGCATTACCTCCACAAGCGATTTCTCCGCCTTGCTCCAATCCCTTGTTTAGCATGTTGAGAACATCGTCTCGGTGAGAGGTATGGACCATGCTGCCCATTCTCACGCCGTCTTCCATACCTGGGCCGACAGGCCACTTNGAAATTTCAGCAACGATTGCATCGACCAACTCATCGTGAACATCTTCGTGGACGATTAGGCGAGAACCTGCCCAACACATTTGCCCTGCATTCATGAATATTCCAAAGCATACAGCCTTAGCGCAATACTTCAAATTCGCATCAGGGAATACAATATTTGCACCCTTTCCACCTAACTCAAGAGTGACAGGAGTTAGGTTTTCACTAGCTTTTGCCATAACCGCTTGACCTGTTGGGACACCACCGGTTAGAACGATGCCATCAACACCGGAATGTCCGGCTAGAGCATCTCCAATCANACTACCAGAACCAGTTATGATTTGCAAAACATCTGTTGGAAGGCCAACTTCGGCTTCCTGCATTGCCTTCATCCAGGCGATTAATGAAAGTGGAGTCCACGATGCTGGTTTTGCAATAACTGTACANCCNGCAGCCANNGCNGGNGCNATTGAGCGNATTGCNANCTGTAGTGGNAAGTTCCANGGAACNATNTGTGCNGTNACACCNANTGGTTGNCTNAGAGTNTAGTTNAGNCNNTTNCCNGGAACTGGAATTGTACTNCCCTCGATTTTATCAGAGAGCCCAGCGAAATACTCCAAAGTCCAAGCACCATAGCGGATTTCGCTCAGTGCCTCACGGAATGTCTTTCCATTATTGGAGGATTCTATTGCAGCAAGACTCTTCGCATTTGCATAGGTTGCTGCCGCCATTTTCTGCAAGATACGGCCGCGTTGTGCCGGATCCATTGCAGCCCAGTCCTTTGAATTGAGAGCAGTTCTTGATGCGGCTACACAACGCTCAACATCAGTGATTGTCGCTCTTGGTGTTGTCGAAATCACCTCACCTGTTGCGGGGTTCAAAACATCCGAAGTTG
>PBXF01000057.1 GCA_002727515.1 Methanobacteriota archaeon | reverse complement strand
TTGCGAGTCTAGTTGCGTGATCTCCCATACGTTCTAGAACTCGGGCAATATTTGCGTGTTCCATTGCAGTGAAACGATCTACTGCGAGTCTCTTCTCAACCGAAGGCATCTGTAAACTCGCTGCGACTTGTCTCTCCAAAAGTAACCTTCTAGCATCAATTTGCCTTTCTCTATCATCTATGTCACTCAACAATTCTAAATCTTCTCCACCAATTACATCAAGAGCATCGCTGACAAGACTTGAGATGAGAATATACATTCTGTTTATGGAGACTTGTAATTTCAATTCAGAAGGATTCAATATAGACACAATTCGAATCTCATTTTCATCATCGTGCTCTATCTCCATACCCCTAGTATCTCTAAGAAATTCTCTGACATTTGCTCTTGTCTTCCTAGAAATTTTACCATCACAGTGCACTCTAATTACATCTGCACCCGACAGGTATGATCCAATCATTAAATCGATGAGTCCGGTTTCAAATTTACAACAGTCCAAAGACACAGCTCGTCTGGTGACGGTACCCTGTAATGGTGAAAGGCGCAAATCTCCAGATGCTAACTCTTCAAGACTTACAACATCACCTTTTTTCAATTCGTTTGCCGTAATCCATTCTTTTGGTAATGAAACGATTATTGTAGAACCGCCAGTCACTTGCAATTTTCGATATTCACCGTCCTGGCCTACCACAATTCTCCCTCCACATCAGTCCAGTACAATCCATAATACATACGCCCTCAATATATTCTACATTGTAATATATATTAATAAATATTGGAATGTAAATTCTAATGGCCAAATATATGCACCTAGCACCCTAGCGGGGGACAACAGGAGATAACCTGAATGATGATAAAGAAAAATGGAATGGCTTGGACAATTGTCCTCACACTGATGGTTGCAGGATTGGCCGGATGTCTAGGCGGAGACGATGAAGATAGCGAAATAAAAACGATTAATATTGCAGGAAGCAGTACTGTTTACCCTGTTGCAAGCGCTTGGGGTCAAGCGTTCATGGCAAGTAACTCGGATTACTCTGTAACTGTAGCAGGTGGAGGCTCGGGAGCAGGTGCATCTAAAGTATGTAGCACCGATACCGATTCAGTCCACATAGGAGATATGAGTCGTGACTGGAAAGAGTCTGAAGCAACAGTGAATTCTGATGGCTACACATTTGATTGTGTTGACTCAGATGTGACTGTCACACAGCTAATTGTAGCGGTGGACGGTTTGTCAGTGGTTGTTAAGAAAGGCGGAGCCGCTGATCAATGCTTAACACAAATGGGAGGCATTTCTATGGCTCAACTAAGGTGGGTATTTTCGGATTGGTCTGAATCAGAACTAGAGGCTGATGGACTGGATATGAATTCCACAACACCAAATAACGACGGAGACGATACTAGAGAATGGGGAGATTTAGATGCTGCCTGTGATGATTCTGAAATCAAACTTTGGGGTGCAGATTCTGACTCGGGAACCTACGAATATTTTGGAGAGCAAGTATTCTGTAAAAATTGCTTCGCTGGAAAAGAGGGATATGAACCTGAAGGATTCGACACTGCTCGAGGCTACCAAAATTCAGCCGATGACAATCAGATTGTGAATGGTATAGATGGTGATGAAAACGCAATTGGATACTTTGGCTATGCTTATTACGAAGAAAATGCAAACAAGTTGAATGTAGTAGACATAGCGAATAACGACACACATGGTGTACAAGATGCTGGTGGGGCAGTAACTCCGAATGCAGAAACAGTTGCAGATAACACGTACGCCCCTCTATCAAGAGCGATTTACATGAATGTAAACAATGAGGATTGGGATCTAGTTCGAGAATTCATTGAATATGGATACTCAGAAGCCGGAATGGAACATGTCACTGATGTAGGATATGTTGCACTTCCCGATGAAATGATTGAGGATATGCTATCTAGAATTGGCTGATTTAACATCAGCAATAAATTGGCTCGCAGGAGGCGTCCTCCCTCCTGCGGGCCTTTTTTATTTGTTCGAAACAACCTATGGCTTGGAAAAGTGCTTTCTTTCAAGGTTGATGCAAATTATCTATCAATTATGTGAACTAATCAGGCAATAACGAGCCTGTGCCCTGCATTTACAATAAGTAGTGCCAGGTATGTCACAGTATTGGTTTTGGAATGTACAAAAGAAAGCATCAATACCCAATACTATGTCGAGATACATGGTGAGGATATGAAGTTTAGAGCATTTTCATTAACGGCACTGATGGTATTTTCAACTTTGACATTGATGTTGACATTTGTTGAAGCTACAACAAGTGGTAGAGCAAGTGCTTGCAGCGGAGATATTTGCCTAAATGAGGCACTTCCAAATCCCAATGGATATGACGATGCAACTTGGCCAAACGGAGAATGGATGGAAATCCATAATTCAGGTCAAACACCCATGGATGTTCTGAATTGGAAACTTGAAAATAAAGCTGGGAAAACTCTTGAATTCAACTCTACAACGATTGTTGGTTACCAAGCTGGAAACTCTAATTCGTGGACGATTCAGCCCGGCGATTACATGGTAATTGCAAGAAATGGTTATGCTAATTTTTACCTGACTAATACATTCGATTACATCACAATGACTGATTCATTTGGCAACTACAAAGATCAAGCATCTTGGAATAACACCGCATCGGGTGTAAGTTTAGAAGAAGACTCTACAAATCCAGCAAACGACTGGATTTCTACAAATTCACCAACTCCAGGTTCGGCAAATAGCCAAGCCACTGGGCCAGTTTCTACCGGAATAAGTTTCAATGAAGTTATGGCAAACCCTTACTTCTCAGCAGATAATGAATCGTGGCCTGGTGGGGAATGGGTTGAATTGCACAATTCAGGCACATCTGATGTGAACCTATCTGGTTGGACAATCGTTGACAATGCAGGTAATGTCCTTCCGCTAAATGAATCTCACCTTGTCGGAAATTCATCAATCATAACGGCAGGAGGCCACCGTGTTGTAGCAGTTAACTCATCAACTGCATGGGGTGTTTTGAATAACGGTGCAGAAAGTTTGAGATTACTTTTGCCTAATGGTACTTTGACTGACCAAATAACATGGTCTGACACAGTACCTGGATTCTCTTCAGTCGAGCAAACAGATGGTAGTTGGTCTGCTGCATCTTACCCGACACCTGGTTTGGAAAATCCGAACCTTTGGGAGAACATAGTAAACGGAACATCAGATTTGGTCATTACAGAAGTATTGGTCAATTCATCTAGAGACGGCTTTGCATATCCGGAAGGAGAATGGCTTGAACTTCATAATACGGGCAATTCAGATATTGATTTGATGGATTGGAGGATTAGAGATGGAATGGGTAATCTAACAGTAATTCACATGGGCAATCTTGTAATGAATTCCACACAACCAGGATCAATTATCTCACCAGATTCTCGAAGAATTTTACAATTTTCGGAATCTGTAACTCTATGGAATCAATACAACCACCTTATGCTTGAAAATCAAACGGGAGAAGTTGTCCACAAAGCTTGGTGGAATTCAGACCCTGGTGTGAATAACACTGTGATAGAGGCTCAAAATCCAAACCTACCTTGGGTGATTTCTAGTTGGCCAACACCGGGTTATCCTGAACCTGGCACAACACCTGTTAGTGGAGAAATAGCGTTCAATGAGATATTCCCAGACGCTGTTGGAAACGATACTGATTCATGGCCTAATGGCGAATGGGTTGAATTGATTAACACCGGCAATCAATCCGTAGATATTGCTAATTGGCACTTCACTTCTGGTTCTAGGAATTTCAACATCAACGTAATACAACTACCTGAAAAAGATAGTACGATTGTTAATCCCGGTGAAATATTCGTGGTTGCTATCAACGGAACTCAGAGTTTCTATCTGAAGAATACAGCACCTGACACTATTGAATTGAGAGATACCACAAATCAAGTAATATCTGTTGTAACTTACAACAAAACCACAGAAGGTGAATCTCTTTGGTATTGGAACAATGATTGGACTCAAGCACCATGGCAAACTCCCGGTGAAATGAATCCTCAAACATCACCATACACTGGAGATTCAACATTAGAAATTACCGAAATATTGGCGCATTGTGCGGCGGACACAATTACTCCACTGGATGATTGGATAGAATTCAACAATACTGGAACTCAAGCAATCAATCTGAGTGCGTGGAGAATAATTTCAGGCGATGGAGACCTTATTCACGCAAGAATGGACAACATATACAATACGACTGATATGGAAATCCAACCATCGCAAAGAAAGATAGTTATGGCTCCAAACTGGTTTATCAGCGGTCTAGGCGATTCAATCACAATAGAAGACCCGGATGGAAATGTTGTAGATTCCGCTGTTTGGACAACTACAACTGATTGTAAAACCATGAATGGTGAAGGAGAAGTTCTGCCTTGGCCAACTCCTGGCTACGAAGAGCCTGACATATCATCATACGCAGGTCCTGAGGACTTAATTTTCAGTCGATTTATGTATCAGGAGTCAAGTCTAAGTTCCAATGATGAATTCTTTGAAATTACCAATACAGGAGACCGCACTGCGGTTATGAATGGCTGGACTGTTAGAAAGACCACTACAACGGGTATATCTTTCAATGGAACATTTAGTGGATTGATGATTAATTCAGGTGAATCTGTGATCATCAGCCCTGATGCAGGAGCCGTCAAAGCAATGGAACAGTCAACGATTGTTGATGCTGATGACGTCATGGATTTCCCAGTCTGGCTTCCAGATAGCGGTTCTACAATTCAACTAATTTCTCCATTAGGCGTTGTTGCTGACACCTTCGTTTACGGCAATGGTCCAACAGACCTAGAAGGATGGTCAGGGGTGTCCATTGGAGAACCGGTTACATCTGTCGACCGTATATTGTACCTTAGAGGAGATGGCTGTGGAAACCTAGTTGACACAAATCAATCCTCAGACTGGGAAATGCGCTGGTCTGTCGCAGGTGCATCTCACTTTTGTGGAGTCACATCATTCTCCGATGTTTCAAATGTAACTCCACTCATAGCTCCTGAAGCAGGTTTAGACAACATAGTTTCGATGCTAAATAACGCTCAAGATAATATCCACTTGCATGTTTACCAATTACATCATGTTAACTTGGTATATTCACTAATGGAAGCGCAGAATAGGGGAGTAGATGTCACTGTGGTAATCCATGAGCCAGAATCTTGGTGGTCGCAATCTCAAGTTGCACAAAGTGATGGAATGGCATACGAACTTGAAAACTCTGGAGTTACCGTAATGCAATTTTCATCTTCCTCATCATCACCATACCAATATCTGCACTCGAAAGTTGCGGTTGTTGATGATTCAATGGTCTGGATTGGTTCTGGGAACTGGAAATCATCTAGTTTACCGACTGACCAACAAGGAAACCGTGATTGGGGAATAATTGTAGAAAGTAACGATCTTGCCCAGATTGTACTAGAACGTCTTGCATTTGACGAAGAACCAGGACAATTACACGTTGAAGATGCAACATTCTCCCAGCCAGAGGTTGGGTCTTACCTACCTCCTTTGGAATACATACCGACCGATATAAAACAACCAATGGTTGAATCAATAGACGGACATTTGTTGACTTGCCCAGATGATTGTGTTCAAGGACTTGCAGACTTGATTAATTCTGCAGATACTGAAATTTTGCTATCTCTGCAATACTTCGAGATGGATTGGTATTGGGGCTGGCAAAGCAATCCACTGGTCGAATCCCTAGAAGATGCAGCTGCTAGAGGTGTTGCCATTAGAATGGCCATAAATCAGCACTATGTCAATGATAATCCTGGAATAAGAGAGGCTGTTAATGAATTAAACAGCTGGTCTGGAGATGTAGAAGCAATATTGATGTCAGAAAATGACACCGTAACAAAATTGCACAACAAAGGAATGATTATTGACGGTGAAACAGTATTAATTTCGAGCATAAATTGGGGAGACAATTCAATTCTAAGAAATCGAGAAATGGGATTAGCCATAGTTTCTGAAAATATTGCAGCCGTCTACGAACAATCGTTTTGGGAAGATTGGTCCAGACTTGATACAACAACAGACACCGATATTGATGGAATTCCAGATTACTGGGAATTAGAAAATGGATTAGATAGAACACAGTCTGACTCTGACATGGATTTTGACAACGATGGAATTACTAACTTAGGAGAATTTTCCTACAACTCAAATCCAAATTCAAATGATACGGATGGAGATTGTATTCTCGATGCTGATGAGATAATTTGGGCATCCCAAAATAGTAGCATTTCTGCCACTGACGCCCTAGTTCTAGAAGACGCTGATTCTGATGGAGTCAAAGATAGCGACGCATATGGTTGTGTTCCAGACGTTGTAGTAGCGCCAAGCGATGAAGACTCGGATGGGGTAATTGATGGAGATGATGAATGCCCAGAAACTGCTACAGGCGCTGCTGTTGATTCTGACGGTTGTTCACAAGAACAACTTTCTCAAGATAATCAACCGGATGCGGATACAGATGGAGACGGTGTAATTGATTCTGAGGATGAGTGTGCAGATACTCCACCAAACACTGCAACCGATTCTAAAGGTTGCTCGGGCAAACAAAATCAGCAAAAATCTACTGATAATTCAGAGGGAGGAAGTTCTTCATCTGGCTTGAACTTCATGATCATTCTAATAACCCTAGGCTCAATAGTATTGGGTGGAGCACTATTCTTCCTATTGAGAAATCCAAATGAAGATGATGGTGCAATGAATATAGAGGATGTTGAAGGAGCAAAAACATGGGATTCATCTGTAGTAGATGGCTCTGAAGAAGTTGAGAAATCATCTGGCATCGACATGAGTAAATTCCCGGGGTGGGACTCTGAGCAAGTTGAGAAATACCTTGAATCCGGTTGGACTGAAGACCAACTACATGAGTGGTATATGCAGCAGATTGAGGAAAATAACGCATAAGATTCACAAAGGAGTGGTCTCATCGCTGTTTGAGTCACATGGTGTACAGACAGAGTAACCCCGCCCTCAACCCAAAATATTTCCAGCCAGGAATGGGTTCAGAAAGAATGTCCCTTGAAGGAACTATTAGCAAAACACTGACATTGTTATCATTCGTTGGAATAACCGCTTTAATTGCTTATTCCCTTTGTCTACAAAACCCAGCATATACTGGAATCTTCATAATTGGAGGAGGTATTGGCGGCTTTATTTTGGCATTAGCCATATTCTTCATCAGACCAGCACAGCCACAAGTTTTGATTGGCATGTATGCGATATTAGAAGGCTTATTTGTTGGCGCATTCTCATTCATGGTCGAATATTATTACCTTGGAGGCAGTGAAGGTGTGGTATTGCAAGCATTGGCTGGAACTATTGCAGTTTTCATTACTATGCTAACTCTTTATCGTATGAGAATAATCCAAGCAACACAAAAATTCACATTGGCTGTAGTGTCAATGGGATTTGCGATAATGATGATTTACCTCTTCAACTTTATTCTAGGATTTATGGGAACTAGTGTTCCATTCTTGCACAGTAACGGACCAATAGGAATAGGAATCAGTTTGATATTCACAGGTGTTGCTGCTTTGTTCCTAATTCTTGATTTTGCAGTTATTGAAAACGGCGTAAGGCATGGTGCTCCGAAAAATATGGAATGGTATGCAGCACTTGGGCTTTTGATTACACTGGTTTGGCTTTACATTGAAATGTTAAAGTTGGTAGCTAAGATCAATTCTCGTGATTAAAATGACTAGAACATTAACTGTTTGTGATTTGTCAGATTGGAGAGCTGGCGGTGAAAGAAGAGAGCGATTCATCAATCAGATTGGTGATGCTCTGCAAGACATAGGTTTCTTCGCTCTAACTGGTCACGGCATAAGTGCAGATGCAATATCTAAATCGTACGAAGTTGCAGAAGATTTCTTCAGTTTACCCCAAGACATCAAATCAAAATACGAACANTCANAGATTTCTCGNCAAAGNGGATACACNCCTTNTGGCGTTGAACATGCTAAAGANAATCCAGCACCNGATTTGAAAGAATTCTGGCAAACTGGAAGAACNATNGATGACCCTGATTTTCCAAAAAACATTTGGCCTGCAGAATCGAATGANTTTGAAGAGTCCATAGATGGACTATACAATGCAATGGAATCCATGAGCCTAGAACTTCTTTCAGCCGCTTCCATTTACCTCGGTAAAGAAGAGGACTGGCTGCCTTCAATGACCACAAATGGTAACACAATTCTAAGAGTAATTCATTATCCTGCACTAGGCGAAAATTCACCCGAAGGTGCTGTTCGAAGTGCTCAACATGAGGATATCAATTTGATTACTCTGTTAGTTGGTGCAACAGCAGATGGTCTACAAGTCATGGATCATGACGGTACATGGATTGAAGTTGAGGGACATCATGAACACATAATCGTTGATAGTGGTGACATGTTACAAAATCTAACCAATGGATTATTCAAATCAACCACTCATAGAGTGATCAATCCACCAGATAATAACAGCGATAGATATTCAATGCCTATGTTTGTCCATCCAAGAAATGAAATTGATTTGACTCCATTACCTGAGTTTATTGAACAAACTGGTGGAGAGGCATTGTATGATCCAATAACCGCCGGTGAATTTTTGCATCAAAGATTGGTTGAAATTGGATTGGCATCTTAGGTGGCAACATGCAATCAATGCCGCATATACTCGAAACAAAAAGAGATGGAAGAGAAATCTCTTTGGAATCATTCGAATTTATTTGTGAAAATATTAATTCCATACCAAGAGAGCAACTTGGTGCATTTTTGATGGCTTGTCAGATTAATGGATTATCTGAAAATGAAACATCAAATTTGACGTATTCAATGCTTAACGCTGGCGAAAAAATGGCCGTTGCGCCAAACCGTGTGGATAAACATTCTACTGGAGGAGTTGGGGACAAAATGAGCATAATTTTGGCTCCTGCGCTCAGAGCAGTTGGAGCTACAGTTCCGATGCTTGCCGGCAGAGGTCTAGCACATACAGGTGGTACTATCGATAAGTTGGAATCAATTCCTGGATTTAATACGGGGTTGACACTTGAGGAAATGAAAAACAATCCCTGCTTTATTTCTCGACAAACCGAAGATATCGCTCCCGCTGACCGCATATTGTATTCAATAAGGGACATAACAGGCACTGTTCCTCAAATCGGTTTAATCACTGCTTCAATAATTTCTAAAAAGGCCGCAGAGGGATTGGAAAAATTAGTTTTAGATGTAAAATGTGGTAGTGCTGCATTCATGAAAACTCATGAGGATGCAAGAGCACTCGCAAGGTCGATGGTAGCAACCGGTAATTCGTTGGGAATGCAGGTCACTGCTCAAATCACTGAAATGGACAATCCAATAGGTAATATGTTTGGCAACAGCCATGAAATTGTCGAGTGTATTGAATGTCTAAAAGGCCAAGGTCCGGACGATACTATGGAATTGGTTTACGCTCAGGCCGACGCATTAGGATTCGACATAAGAGAAGTAATTTCCAACGGTAGAGCACTACAAGAATTTGGTGAAATGTGTGAACGTCAAGGGGTTTCTGCAAAAACGGTTACAGAACTCATTGACAACCCATGGAGTGTTTTACAGAGGAGTGATGTAACAACAAAGATCAATGCACAATCATCGGGATATTTATCTGAAATTGATGCATATGAAGTCGGAACTATACTTTGTGAATTGGGAGCTGGAAGAACAGGTTCTTCCCCAGACATCAATCATGGCGTTGGTGCAATCCTGTCTAGGAATTTGGGGGAATTCGTGAATCAAGGTGATTGTTTATTGGAAATACATTCAACTGAAGAGTTGAACGAATCCATAAAAAAGCGCTTAGAAGATTCGATAAAACTGTCTACTTCAAAGCACGTCCCAAGTAGTAGAATCATTGAAATTATATCTTGAAAAATCTAACATTTCAATGGATGGCCTCATATATGATTTGTTTTTCGGAGACCTTGCCGATTTAGCTTAGCTGGTGGAGCGTGGGACTGTTAATCCCAAGGTCATGGGTTCGAACCCCATAATCGGCGTAACTAACTAACTGTGGCTCTTCCTAGACAGTTTCTAAGACAAGATTCTAAATCATTGAATGTAAACTCGAAACCAGATTCTAACAAGCGGTTCGGCCTTACATCTTGACCTTCTAATACTAACTTCTTGCCCATTTCCCCGAACATTAGTTTGATCATAAATCCAGGCAGAGGAGCAAATGCAGGCCTGCGAAGAACTTTCCCGAGTGTTTTTGCAAAGGTTTTCTGATTAACAGGAGTAGGTGCAGTTAGATTGTAAGGGCCTTCACTAGACTCGTTCATCATTAGGTGATGGATTGCATAAATCTCATCGTCCAGTGAAATCCAAGATTGCATTTGTTTTCCTCCTCCAACTGGCCCACCTGCGCCTAATTTGGCTGGAAGTAGCAACTTTGCTAATGCACCGCCCAACGGAGACACTACAATTCCTGTGCGAAGAAATACTACTCTTATTCCAGATTCTGATGCTGATTTAGTAGATTCTTCCCACTCTCTACAGATGCTTGCAAGTATATCATCTCCCGATTCGGAACTTTCGTCTAATACCTCAGTTCCACGATTACCGTAGAAACCAACGGCAGAACCACACAAGAGAGCTTTAGGTGGAGAATCTAGATTTGAAATTATGTTTGACAAATTTGTTGTTGGTATAACTCTACTATCCTTGATGAGTTTTTTTCGCTTCTTCGACCATCTTTTATCTCCAATTCCAGCGCCTGCCAGGTGAATTATTGAATCAAAATTCTCGAAGCTACCATCGATTACTTCTCCTGTAAGATCGTTCCAAGTTACGATGTTTTCTTTGTTTACATCCTTCGGTAATTTGGTTGATGGCCTGACTAAGCGGTGAACTTCATGACCCGCTGCTTCTAAAAATGCACATAACTGCAAACCAATCATTCCTGTGGAGCCCGAGACAAGCACTCTTTGGCGTGGCAGATGACTTGTTTTCTTAATCTGCTTCAAGTCATTGATAACAATATCAGTTCGGTATCTGAACATTTGAACCATTCTTGGTTTTACGCTAAATGGTGCAGACCAGCCTGTGAAAATATGGAATGGTAATTTGTACTCCACATTATCATTTACGATAGTGAAATCTCCATCGTTTTCGAATGTATGCTGATGATTCCAGGCACCGAATGGTCCTTTTATCATTCGATCTGAAAATCCCACACCATGGTCTACAGAGTGATGCCTGGCTAACCATGTTCTTTTGATTGGCCCAATGCTTACTTTGAAAATAGTCTCTTCTCCATCTTCCAGTTTACCTGCCTGTATGGGGTCAATTCCTTCCCATTCCGGCATTATCCTTCTAAATGCACCCGGGCTGTTGTACCAGTTCCATATTTCTTCGACTGAAGCATCGAACCTGGCTTTGTGAGTGAATAACGGCATTATTTTACCTCTTTTCGTATGTTATGTTAACAGAACTCAAAGCGGGATTTTGAAATAATGTTGATTGTTTAGACCTCGGGTTTGAATATGTTTCAACATATTTCTTTGTTCTAAATTTACGTTTTGTTGAATCGCTAGTCATGTAACGAATCTTGCCGTAAACAGGGCGCTCTGTCCAACCTCTGTCGAATTTACCTAGCACCCAACCAATGCCTGTGTAGGTATTAGGATCTCTTCCATCCAATGCCCATTTATCATTGAGAGCAACCATGTAGTCCATGGCTACTCTAGCATTTGGAGTCCATTCTAGAATCTTTTTACCCCATAACATTCTCAGATAGTTATGAATTATTCCATCATTCTTTAGTTGACATTGAGCTGCGTTCCAGAGATCGTCGTGGGTTTCACAATTTTCAAGTTGTTCGAATGTGTAAAGATAAGGGCGTTCATCGTTTTCGTGTTCAGAAAGTGTCTTTTTAGCCCATTCTGGTAAGGAATCGTATGAATGATGGTTTTCATCTTGGGCACAGTGAATGAAACCTAAATCCCTCCACGTGATAATCTGGTCTAAGAATGATTCTACATCCCTAGGTAAGCCCCACCAACCACTTCTCCTTCCGTCATTTGGAGGTGTAATTTGCATAATGTCCCAGTCGAATTTTTCAAAAATTTCTCTTAATATCTGATGAGCACTAATATGGCCGAAGTGCAAATATGGAGAGAGACCGCTTGATCCATTTAGCTCAGGTTGGTTTCTATTTTCCCCATATGTTTCTAATCTGTTGTTTAGGAAATCATTCCATTTCTTTGAAGCTTCACTTGTTCCACCTTTCACGTGTTTTATCGGATGAACTGAATGGTCAATTGATAGCACAGAAAGCGCATTTTCGCCTATACTGTGTGGTTCGCAAACTCTCCACAGGAACTCGTATGGAGTTATTGGAGTGTTACTTTCTGCGAATATATCTTTTATCACTGAATAATCGATCTTTTCAAGTTTGGCTGCCTTCTCTAATGGTTTTGCAGAAGGGAATTCGCCCATGTGCTGAGTAATGGTCTTGTGCAAGTGTCTTCTCAATGAATATGCTGTTGTAAACTTCTTTTCGGTGTGATTGGTTGCCATGAAACCGTTACTATCTACGACATGAACTTCACACTTTGCCATCTTGATTGCTGTTTCTTTTACTTTCCTAGAATAGTAAGATGGGTAATCATCGATTACTAAAACATCAGCAGATTCCATCCACCTAGACAACAACCCTTTCGCTTCTTTGGGTTTGGTTTCCACATAGGGAATGTATGTGACATTACTATCTTCGAAAGATTTCTTGTTGGAGAGCATTCCTTGAATAACAAACGTGTGAATCCGGTCATTAGCCCATTGATGGTTGATTGCGAGTGGTTCTACGACGACCAGTGGTAGATTTCTTTCATTTGCTAGTTCAATTGCATGGTCAAGACTGTGATTGTAGTATGCTCGCCTTGAGGCGATCATCCAGTAGACTACACAGATTCCGGGTGATTGTGTCTCCCCGTGTATCTTAAGTCTTGTTTCTGGAATCATGATATCACCTATGTCACAAGTTTAGAGTGCTTATTCATGCTGTAGACGTAGTATGACTGTCCGGATTTAGACAGTGGTTTTCTTGGCTGAATTGACATCCTGAAACCACTGAGACCCTCAATTGCAAGATTGTGCATTGTTTCAGATATCCAATCCAGATCTTTTAGTTCCTCGAGTGAAAACCAACCATATTCGATTATCTCCGTGCTTTCATGACCGTCTTTTTTGGTTTCTATACTGACGTCGTAGCAGAGAAATACAGCCGGTATATTGTTATTGGTTGTTGAGCGAACTGCTGCAAGACCAATGATTGTACCAGTTGATCCTGTTTCCTCAGATAACTCCCTGAGCACAGCAGCTTCTGGGCTTTCCCCAGACTCCACATATCCCTTTGGCAAGCCCCACTTTCCAGAGTAATTCCCGTGTGCTTCTTTTACAAGCAAAATCTTGGTATCTTCGATGACTCTTGCTGCTACTCCTAAATCACAAGATTGGCCTACCATGGTATGACCTGCTTTCAATCGTATTTATACCACCGTTTATTCCTCTAGGCTTGAGAACGAGTTATTATAACCTCCACCAATGAATGCTGCTCATGCTCGGCAAAAGCGACGGCAACATGAACATACAAGCAGATGCAGAAATGCCAACAAAGTTTGGCAACTTTAGAATTAGGGCCTTTAGAGACCCAGATACCAACAAAGAACACGTACTATTGTACACAGGAATGGAACTTGATTCCATCCCGCTAATTAGAGTACATTCAGAGTGTCTTACAGGAGATGCGTTCGGAAGTCTGAGGTGTGATTGTGGCGCTCAGTTAGAAGCGGCGATGGAAGCAATCCAGCTAAGAGGAAAAGGGGCGATAGTCTACATGAGACAAGAAGGAAGAGGAATTGGTTTGTACGCTAAAATGCAAGCGTATGCACTCCAGGACGAGGGAATGGATACTCTTGACGCAAATCTTGCCTTGGGACTACCAGCAGATGGAAGAACATACGAATTTGCGGCAAAGATGCTCAAGTCTGTTGGATTCACCAAAGTCAATATTATGACAAATAACCCTGAAAAGAAGAAGCAACTCACTCAAAATGGAATCGAGATAGCAGCCAGGGTTCCTATCATTGTAGGCACCTGCGAATACAATATCGACTATCTGCAGACAAAAGCCAATAGAATGGGTCATATGTTGCGTGTGTGAAGGCGATTACATGTCCAAGTCAATTATCGGCCAAACTGCACCAGATTTTACACTACAAGCCGATGATGGAACGATGTTCGATAGCACATCATTGCACGGTACATGGAGAGTCATATTTTTCTATTCAAGGCACAATTCTCCGACCTGCAAAAGAGGATGCTTGAACTTCAAAGAACAATACGAACTTTTCAAATCCTCTGGATGTGAAATAATTGGTGTCGGACCAGGAACCTATGACAAATTGCAAGAATTCAAGAAATCTATCGGCGATTTACCGTTTACACTTTTAGCAGACATAGATCGGGCAGTAGGGGAATCTTACAACATTCCACTTCACCTAGGGAAATTCCCGGCCAAATCATCCTTTGTAATTGGGCCAGACAACAAGGTCAAGTATGTCTACGATTGGCTTTTCAGACCTAGAAGACACGTAGCAAAGATTCTATCTCAGTTATCATCTGTGTCTGGAGGTGATTGAATGTGGGAAGAATTGCTATATGAATCTGGTTTGAACGAAAGAGAAGTTAACTCAATTATGATTTTGGGTAACAACCCAAAAATGAAGGCATCAGAACTAGCTAAAGAACTAAAAACTACCAGATTAGATGCTTACAACAGTTTATCGAGATTACAAGAAATGGGAATCGTAACAGTAACTGCAGACAGGCCAATGCTTTTCTCGAGCATGAATGTATTAGAATCAATTGAGCACATTATCGACATGAGAAAACAACAACTAAACAGATTAACTGAAGGATACGAAGACCTTTCAAAGAATATCAAGGCAAAAAAACCAGTTGCCAGCAAAACTCAATCAAATGCTGATGACCCAAGATTTGCTGTACTCAAAGAGAGGTCACACATCTACAACCGTCTGAAAAAAATGGCTGATGAATCGGAAGAAAGATTGATTCTGATGCTTGGACACTATGGAATATTGCACTTGTGCAGAAATCCCACTGCATTAGAAGCAGTCAATACAGCAGCAACAAGAGGGGTAGTAATACAGATTATTACACAACTTGACAGCAAGACTGTTAGATTCTTCAAGCAACTAAATGATAGTGTCGAAGTTAGACACTCCAACGAACTAGAATCTCTAGGATTCGTCAAGGATAAATCGGAAGTCGTTCAATACCTAAATATCGAAGATAACCCAGTTGGCCGTGGAAAAGATGATGCAGCACTAGCAATTGAGTCACAAGCTTTCGCAGATTCACACTTGAATCTAATCGATACAATTTGGGAAAATGCTGTTTTATTTGAAACTGCAGTTGCAAGATATACAGAGAATAAGATTAACGATCCACTTAAACTTACAATTGGTGAGGGCTCGTTTTTGAAGAATGTAACATCTGCTCTTGGTATCAATGAAGAATTGCCTGAAGACGATACTCCATTCGACCCAGAAGCATTTTTCGCTGCCGGTAATGAAGTCAACGAGGCAAGAATACAGTTGTCAGAAGGTAAATTGTCCAACCTAAAGGTACTGGGAATCGATATTTCCCTAATGCTCAGACAAATAGGAAATCGTGTAGGCCAGGAAATTTCCTTCTCGCTGCGTTCCATTGAAAATGACATAGAATTCCTAGATGAAATCATGGATTGGTGGGAGTACGCTGGTCTTGGAAATCTGCAATACGATGTAGACCCGACATTCCATGTTAAAGTCGGATTAAATCACCCGCCTCTAGAAGACCCTGATGCATTACCAATGTGGGAGATGGATGATGGAATAATCGAAGGTGCACTCAGACATCGCTTTTCAAAAGACGAAGATATCGTTATTAATCGTGTAGAAGGTACTGGCGAAAGTGATAATTTGTGGAATTATATGATTGTGAAGCAGTCACATGAGCCTACTGAATTGTCAGATTAAGTCCTAAACGCTAGTTAATATATGAACCAACAGAGGTTAGTTTATGCGATTGTGGACCTTATACAAATTCAGTAAGGAACTCAGGGGCAAAGAACCTGTTGATATTGATAACATTCAATCAATGGGTCTTTTAGCCGTTAAACTGGGTCAAATTTGTGCTCTAAGGCCTGACCTAATCGACCCTGACAGATGTATTCAACTACAGCAACTATACAGCAGGGCGCCATCTGTTCCAGCTGAAGATTTTGATGAATTGCTAAGAAAAAATACTCCTCAAGGCTTTAGAGATAATTTCAACTACATAGAATCCAAACCATTTGCTGCTGCGAGTATTGGTCAAATACACAAGGCAGAATTGAAAGATGGCACTAAAGTTGTTATAAAAATTATAAAATCAAATTTTAGAAAAAGTTTCATTCGTGATGTAAAGAGAATGAAGCGTTGGGTAAAGATGGGTCTTTTGATGAATCCCAAACTTAAGAAAGTTGGAAATCCAATCGGCCTTTTATCTCACATTGAAGATTACACACTACGGGAACTGGATTTGATGAATGAAATAAACGGCAAAGAAAAACTAGAAAGTTTAGCAGAAGAATATTCTGCTTCTTTCCCTATGCCAAAACTAAGATTCCCAAAAATATGGGCTGAATTATCAAACAGTAATGTCCTGGTTATGGAAGAAATAACTTCTCCAACTTTAGAAAAACACCTCAATAACAAATCTATGGAATGGGACGACATGTTACAACTTTTCAGAATACATGGAGCGTTCATGTTTGGCTTGGGTGTTTTCCACGGAGATCTACATCCCGGGAATGCAATGATGGATGAAGAAGGAAACTTTACTTTCATAGACACTGGAGCAATTTGTGAAGCACCTGAACATGTAAGAAAGGCCTTGTTTGGATTCTTCTTTTATCTTGCAAAAGGTGAATTACAAAACGCATTCGATGCTATGCTAACAATGGCCGATGTAGAGCCTGTTGGAGAAACCCTACAGACATATTACGATTCGATGTACGAATTATACGATGGATTCGTTGGCACATCGGTTAGCGAAGTCTCGCTAACACAACAAATGATGAAAACTGTGAAAGCAGCGGTTTTAGCAGGATGTTCGTTCGGTGATGAAGCGTTTCCAATCATTCGTTCTCTGATGTATATGGACGGGATGGTACTAAAGGGTTATCCGGAGGTAGATTTGATTTCTTCGATGGGGCCATATTTAGACGAATTCGCCACACTGATAGACACTAATACCCTTCTTGACAGGAAGAATACCAATTCAAAACCTTTGTTGAACAAAAACCCAAGTTTAAAACCTAATACTACACCGTGATGTTTATGTCTACCGAAAAACAACCTTCAGTCGCTATTATTGGTGCAGGTCCAGGTGGACTTGCATCCGCATTACTACTTGCAAAATCAGGTGTCAAAGTAACCGTATTCGAACGTTCAGAAAGAGTAGGCGGTAGGAACAAAGTATTCGAGAGAGATGGATACAAATTCGACCTCGGACCAACCTTCTTCCACTATCCTGAAGTTATCGAAGACATTTTTCAAGCGATTGGAATGGATGCCCACAAAGAGTTGAACCTAAAGAAACTGGATATCAACTACAGATTGATATTTGGCCAAGGAGGCAGCTTAGATTGTACCAGCAATACAGAACAAATGTGCGAAAGAATCGAAGCATTGTCTGGAAAGAAAAATGCTGATGCCTTTTTGAAATATTTAGAGGATAACAGCAACAAACTCGACAAATCCAAACAATGTCTTCAGGAGCCATGGTTTGGCGCTACAGATTTAATTTCACGTAGAGCAATGAGAGTATCCAAGGTTCTACGACCAACAAGGTCAGTTGCAAAAGATCTGATGAAATTGTTCGATGATGACAGGCTAATGCTCGCTATGTCATTCCAGACAAAATATCTGGGAATGTCACCATTCAATTGCCCCAGCCTATTCACCATGCTTGCATACCTAGAGTATGAGTACGGAATATTCCACCCTATGGGGGGATTAGGTAGCGTATCCGAAAGAATGGGTCAAATCGCAAAAGACATGGGCGTTGAATTCAGAATGAACGAGGAAGTCAAGAGCGTTATAATGGATAAAAAAACAATCAAAGGAATCGTTACAGACAACGGCTCATTTTATGCTGACAAGGTAGTAATGAACGCCGATTTCGCTCAAGGTATGACCAAGCTCTTCCCAGATAATGTGAGAAAGAAATGGTCTAACAAGAAAATAGACAGCAAGAAGTATTCCTGTTCCACCTTTATGCTATACCTAGGAGTGAACAAAACCTTTGATGATTTACCACATCACCAAATTTACGCATCAAAAGACTATGTCTCCAATCTAGAAGACATAGAGGTTCACCACAGATTGACTTGGGATGATCCGTCGGTCTATGTTCAAAATGCTTGCGTAACTGACCCACAATTGGCACCGGAAGGGTGCTCAACAGTGTACGCTTTAGTACCAGTATCTCACATCCATGACAATATTGATTGGTCGAAAGAAAAGGATGCCTTCAGAGACAGAATTTTAGATCAAATCGAAGAAAAACTAGGATTTGAAGGATTGAGAGACAACATCGCTAGTGAATTAATTATTACCCCTGAAGATTGGGGCGATCATTGTTACAGAGGTGCTGTTTTCAACCTTGCGCATGGACTTGACCAAATGCTATGGAAGAGGCCTAAAAATGAATTCGACGAAATCAAGAATCTATATCTCGTTGGCGGTGGAACTCACCCAGGCAGCGGACTTCCAGTTATTTACGAGTCAGCAAGAATAAGCACAAAATTGCTCCTAGATAGTCTAGGGATTGATCCTGATTGGAATGGAGTCGACACATGGTTCTCAAGCAGAAAAAGGAGAACCAAAGTAAACAAATCAGCAGTTGCTACTGGAAGCGAACTAAACAAGGGCAATCCTACCCAATCCTAGGTGGTTTAATGAAGACAAAACTAGTTGAGGATTCATACAATTTCTGTAAGCAGATTTGTAAGAATGCTTCTACAACATTTTACAGTTCGTTCTCCGCTTTAGATTATGAACGAAGGAAAGCTGTACATTGTGTGTATGCCCTCTGCCGATGGATTGACGACATAGTAGACGGAGACGACGAACCTACTGTTCAAGATTCAATCGAATTGAAAACACAGACCGAAGAAAGAAACAAAGTTCTACTCGAAATACATGCAGGAAGGAATCTTTCTAATTCAGAAGAAATCCATAACCAAAGATTGATGGCGTTAGTAGATATCAGAAACAATCTATACAGAGCATCAGAAGGGAAAATTCACTCTAATGATCACCCTATTTTTATTGCATTACAGGATGTATTCAAGAGATACCCTATCCGAGTACAGGATTTTGAAACCGTAATTGAGGGCATGGAAGACGACTTGTTTTCTGTTCAATGCAATACGTGGGATGAATTAAGAGCATACTGCTACAAAGTTGCCTCCGCAGTTGGCCTAATCCTAATTGAAATATACGGGTACGAAGATAGAGCTGCGAGGTTACACGCTATCGATTTAGGAATTCAAATGCAATTAATCAATGTATTAAGAGATGTCAATGAAGACCTAGAAAGAGGACGGATATATCTTCCAAAAGAGGTCCTATCCCAACATAACATAGACATTAGCGACTTGACTAATCCAAACCTTTCGAATAACACCTCCTGGAAATCATTCATGAGAGAATATCTCGAAGTTGTCAAACAACACCAAACTTCTGCTATGCACCTATTCGAATACTTAGATGCGAAGTCTAGAGTTCAGCCAAGAATAATGCAAGAGGCTTATTCAAAAATATTCGATGACATTATCAAAAGATCAGGAGATATATTTTCTACTCCAATCGAACTTTCTACTCTTTCAAAGATGTCTTTGTGGATGAAGATAAACTACATGAAGATTAAATCAAAAATGTCAACAGAATAGGTGAACTAAATGCAATGTAACATTGGTGCGAAAGGAAAAGCAGCGAGATTGAAATTGGGAATAATGGCCGTAATTGGCTCATTAGTGCTATCCGGTTTAATCCTAGCTGGAGTATTCAGCGGAACATTTTGGTGGTTTGCTGCAGGCAGCGTTGCTTTTGGTGGTGCTTTCTCAATTTGGGAAGCTAGAGCAGGATGGTGCATTGTTCGAGCAATCGGTATCAAAACACCATTGTGAATTTCATTCCCATTCTATAGTGCCAGGTGGTTTGTGAGTTATATCGTAAACAACTCTGTTAACGTCACCTTTTACAGCATTGGTGATTCTAGTACTAATTTTAGTCAAGACATCATGTGGTATTGTTGAATATCTTGCAGACATACCATCTAGTGATTGTACAGCTCTTACAACGACAGTCTCACCATAGGCTCTAACATCACCATGAACGCCTACTGATCTAACAGGTAATAAAGCGGCAAAATATTGCCATGGTATCTCCATTTTACCTGCCTCAGCAGCGGCTTCTAACTCTTCTTCAACAATCGCACAAGCTTCTCGAACAATGTGCACTCTTTGGGGAGTTAATTCGCCCAAACATCGGACTGCGAGCCCAGGACCAGGGAAAGGTTGTCTTTCAGCAACTTTAATTTTCAGCGCTCTGGCTAATTCTCTTACCTCATCCTTGTATAAGTCTCTTAGTGGCTCTACGACTTCCAAGGTCATATCTTCTGGAAGTCCACCAACATTGTGATGACTTTTGATAGTGTCACGAACACCTCCTCCTGATTCAATCCAATCTGGAGCAATAGTTCCTTGGACAAGATATTTCGCACCAACTTTTGCTTGTTCATCTTCAAAAATTCTGATGAATAATTCTCCAATAATTTTCCTCTTTTGTTCCGGTTCAGTTACACCTTTCAAAGCTTCAAAATATCTCTCTTCGGCAAATACTGTTGTAAGATTAAGTCCATGCGCTGCAAGCATCTCTTGTATTTCCTCGGTCTCATTTTTCCTCATAAGACCAGTATCTACGTAGACACAGTGTAATTTGTCACCAATCGCTTGGTTTGCAATTACCGCTGCAACAGTAGAGTCAACTCCGCCACTGCATGCAATAATGGCAATGTCATCAATTTCGTTTTGCATTTTTTCTGCGGATTCTGTAATGAATGCAGAAGCATCAAACATCTCAAGCCCTTCCGTTGACTTCAGCATCCATTTGCTTTACTTTCTCAACCTGATCGAGTTTGTTTTGTTTCAACGCATCAGCGTATCGTGGGAATTTCAATGCCAACATCTGTGTAGCAAGGTAGCCAGCATTGTCACCTCTGTCTACTCCCACTGTTGCTGAAGGAACACCTGGAGGGAGTTGAGCAATTGAAAGAAGGCTATCGAATGGAACTTTACCACCGCAAGGAACACCGATAACTGGTTTTGTTGTTATTGCTGCAACAGCACCTGGAAGAGCAGCAGCCAATCCAGCCATTGCAATGAATACTGAGCAACCATCACTTTCAGCATCTTTTACTATTTGCTCTACAAATGCAGGAGACCTGTGAGCACTTGCAACCCTAAGTTGATACGGTACTTCGAACATCTCTAGAATCTTCGTACATTTTTCGGCAACAGGCATGTCAGACTTTGAACCCAATAGTATAGTTACGTCCATAACTGTCTTCGTGAATCGGTAGTTCATCAACGTGCCGAATGAACTATCTCAATATTGTTTCTGAAAATTTGTAAATTCCTCAATTTTGATTGTTTGGATTTGACACGCAGTGACCTCATTAGAATCACAAATCCACAAATAATGTTCTGAATTAAAAATAGAACCACCTGAGATAATGAATATTTTCGTTTTGTTTATTTTCCGTTTTATTATCGAAATGAATGAAGGGATAATCCAAGCTGGGATATCACGTAGGTCATATAATCGGCGACCTACCCATCGCTTATGATTAAATGATTTTTTTAGCAATTTAGATTCTTCATCAATTATTTCTTTCGTGTATTTTTTTGTAGTGATACAAGTCTGATTGGAATTAACATAATCTCTGAATAATTTAATCGCTTTACATACACTTCCATGCCTAAGATAAAGGCATATCGCTCTGCATATGTCTGGCCCCTCATGGTGTTTTTCAGTCTCAAGAAGGATAGTCAATTTATTCTTATCGAATCCTGAATCTATGTCAAGGGTATGATATGCCCCTTCATAGGGAGAGACCCATTCGAATTCTCTCTTGCCATGAGATAAGAAATATACCAATCCATTGACATTACAAGGTAACCTTTCCATAACTCAAAGCAGATATTTCTTCATCATACATAGCTAGCATCACTCCCCCTCGACAATGAAATTGATTGGGAAATCAGATTCAAGCATGATTCTATCATCAACTCTTATTCCCCTGACGATATTATTCTCAATACGAAATAACGGTCGTGCTGCCCACTTTCTATGGAAATATTTTGCGCCATCAACATGAGGAATCGGTTTTTTTGGATCCCAATCAATTCTGTATGCCTTTCCTGAAACTGAAGACAACATCGATGCAGTCCGATAATTTACAATCCATACAGATATTGCAATAATAACTTGAATGATTTCAGGTGGCTGGAAGAATAAGCCAAATGCTGCGAAGGGAGATATTAGTAATACAATAAAATCAACTCTTCCTGGCGCCATAGTTGAACCTATCCAAACCGCAATTAGTGATATCATGATTCCACTTGCTAACATTGCAGGTACAATCAGACCTCTGTCTTGATAGATGAGCAAACAGCCTCCTACCAGAGGTAGCAAAGACCAAGCCATCGGAAACAACATTCTTGGACCTGGACCATCAAGTCTTACAACCTCCCAGTCCATACACCCGGTAGGGTGTATTTGATTTCAATAATTTGCAAAATCATTCATCATCAAATGGATATGATAGAGTTAGGTTACGAGCGGCATAAACTTCGTCGACTCTTCTCACTTTAGTTGTAATTGGAGCCTCATGTAACACTTGTGGATCCATTTGAATTACCTCGACGAATTTTTCTGCAAACTTATCAAGTGTATCTTTGGACTCTGTTTCTGTTGGCTCAACCATCATGCATTCTGGAACGACCAACGGGAAGTAAACCGTAGGAGCCATGTAACCTTGGTCAAGAAGACCTTTTGCGATATCCATTGCGCCCACACCATTTTTTTCTTTAAGAGGCGCCATTGATATGGTAAATTCATGCTTTACTACATCTACCGGAGCACCATCACAGAACAAGTCTAACACACCTTGTTCTTCAGCAATATCCATAATTCTTCTGCGGAGATAATTTGCATTTAGAACAGCATGTTCAGACATTGTTTTCAAATCTTTACCATATCTTCGATAATATGCCCAACAGCGAATTACTGCGCCACTATTGCCATGCCACTGTTGCACTTTACCTATACTGTTTTCTGGAGTTTCCCAATGGTACCACCATTTGTCATTGATGACGGTTACCTTGTCGTTTTCCTCGACTTCTCTTCTAGACACAACTGGACCGGGCAAGAATTCAGCTAAGTGAGATTTTACACCTATTGGTCCAGAACCTGGGCCGCCTCCTCCATGAGGTTGACTGAATGTTTTGTGTAGGTTGTAATGTACTGCATCAAAACCCATCAAACCAGGAGAAGTCCGGCCTAAAATAGCGTTAAAGTTAGCACCGTCATAGTACATTTGTCCACCAACACTGTGGACAATTTCTGATGCTTGAGCAATCTCCGCTTCGAATAATCCCAATGTGTTAGGGTTAGTAATCATCATAGCAGCAGTGTCTTCACCAACGACTGCTCTTAGTGCATCTAAATCGATTCGGCCATCATCCTTGCTAGGTATCTCAATAATTTCGAAACCACACATTGCAGCACTTGCTGGATTTGTTCCATGAGCAGAGTCAGGTACTATGACTTTCGTACGTTGAGTCTCTCCTCTCTTTCTGAAATATTCTTGAACACATCTTATGGCAGTAAATTCACCTTGTGCTCCTGCTACGGGCTGCAATGTTACTGCATCCATTCCAGCACAAATTGCAAGCATATCTTGCATTTCATAGAAAATAGCAAGCGTACCTTGAACGTGATGGTCGGGTTGAAGCGGATGAATGTCAGCGATTCCAGGAAGTTGAGCAATTACCTCGTTTATTCTTGGATTGTGTTTCATTGTACATGAGCCTAATGGATAAAATCCTGTATCAATTCCAAAATTTCTGCTTGACAACCATGTGTAGTGCCTTACCATTTCTGGTTCAGATAGTCTAGGCCATCTTGGAGGTTTTTGTCTTTGCATACCATCTGGTAATCTGATGCTGTCGATTGATGCAATTGGGTTGGGTTGGGAATAACCTTGACCTACTGCTCCATAGTGCTCGAACAAGTGACTCAAGCTTCCACCCCCTTTGGTACTGATTCACACCATATCGAAATCCTTGCACATAACATTTCGATGTCGTTGGAAGTTGTTTGATCGCTTACAGAGACAAGCATCCAGTTAGTTTTGTCAGGATACCAATTTGAAAGGTCTAGGCCACCAATTACACCTCTGCTGTCTAGATACTCAAGACAATCAGAAGCGCTACCTGGTAATTCAATAGCAAACTCATTGTAGTGATAACCTGATTCGTGCGGTAACGAAATACCAGAAATTTTCCCTAACTTCTCCTTAGCTAATTGGCATGCAGCCATATTCCTTTGAGCGAGCAATTTCAGACCTTCTGGGCCAAGAAGTGACATATGCATTGCACCCATTAGAGCGATGAGAGTCTCGTTGGTGCAGATATTGGATGTTGCTCTATGTCTTCTAATGTGCTGTTCACGTGTTGATAATGTAAGACAGAACGCTTCATTTCCATCAACATCGATTGATTTACCGACAATCCTGCCTGGCATTTGTCGTAGATAATTTTTGGAACAAGCAAAAATACCGTATAGCGGACCACCATATGTTATCGGAGAACCAAGAGATTGACCCTCACCTACTACAATGTCGGCACCGTAATTTCCTGGAGCTTCCACTAATCCTAGACTAACAGGAGAAACACCTACTATGAAAGCAGTATTCTGGCCAATAATTTCCTTAACTTTAGATAGACCTCCGTCTAAAATTCCCAGAGGATTTGGCTGTTCGACATAAACTCCACAAGATCCAGCTGCTTCTGCTAATGATTCTAAATTCAATGTCCCGTCTTCATTATGCTTGATTGTCTTTATGACAACACCTCCTCCTTGACTATAATTTTCAATGACTGAAACTCTTGCAGGAGGAACTAATTCACTAATGTAAACTGTATCTTTTTGTGTTGCTTTTTTGTTATGTATTCTGATTGAACATGTCAGTGCTTCAGCAGCAGCCGTTGAGGCATCATATACTGAAAGATTTGAGACTTCTAAACCTACTAATTCGGAAATCAAAGTTTGGAATTCCCACATTGCCTGTAGCATTCCTTGACTGACTTCCGGCTGGTATGGAGTGTAAGAGGTCAAGAATTCCCCTCTTGTAACTAATTGAAATACGCTAGCAGGAACATAGTTTCTGTTCAAGCCTGCACCAAGGAAGCTAACTCGGTCACCTAGTGCTACGTTTGCGCCCAAAAGTCTTCTTGCATCAGCAATAATTTCCTCTTCTGTTTGTGGAGCAGGTAAAGGTAATTCATCATTCATACGAACAGATTCTGGAATGTCTGAAAACAAATCATCCATTGATTCTAATCCGAGCGTTTCAAGCATCACTTTTTCGCGTCCAAGGTTAGGTAACTGGTCAACCATATACTCCCGCCAAACATAGCGTATCGCGTACCCAAAATGAATGTTGGTTTCACAGCAAATACAATCCGATAGTAATTATTGGCTTCAGCATGGCGAATGTGGCGATGGTGGTTACTAACTCCTGTTCTCCAGATCCGAGAGTCCAAAGACATGCAAGATGGTTATGTGAATTAGGGCATGATGTAGAAATATTTGCTTGGGACAGATTTGGTTTATATCCTGAATTAGAAATTAAAGAGGGATACAAAATAATTAGGAAAGGACCATATATCACAAAGAATAGTAGTAATTATCAAACT
>PBXF01000056.1 GCA_002727515.1 Methanobacteriota archaeon | reverse complement strand
CAATGCAAACTGGTGGTCAGTGCAGTCATGTTTCGGTAAAGTCTTCAAGAGTCATTCCAATACCGGACGAAATGGGTTTAGATGAAGCCGCCGCAATGCCTGTGACATACTTGACAGCACATCATATGCTACACTATTTGGGACATCTCAAGAAAGGCGAATCTGTACTGATACACGGAGGTGCAGGAGGTGTTGGTACTGCAGCATTGCAACTCTGTCAATGGGCAGGTATTGAGCAGGTTTGGGCAACAGCATCTGGTCATAAATCCGAAATTATAGAGTCTTTTGGTGGTATACCAATTGATAGACATAAAGAAGATTTCACCAAAATAATCAATGAAGCTACCAACGGAAGAGGAGTAGATCATATTTTAGATCCGATAGGTGGTGATAACCTGAAGAAAAGCCTAAGTTGTTTAGCTGAAGGTGGTAGGTTGTATACCTTCGGATTATCTTCTGCCGCCCCAACTTCAAAACGTTCACTTCTCAAAGCATTCTTTGCCTTGAGAAAGACACCTAAATTTGATGCACTTAGATTGATGACTAGAAATAGAGGTGTATTTGGTGTTCACATGGGTACTTGGAAAGATGAATCTGCAATGGCTGAACAATTGCATAGAATTCTTGATGGTGTGAAAGATGGTCATTTGAAGCCAGTAATTGATTCTGTGTTTGATGCATCTGATGTAGCCAAAGCACATCAGCATATACATGATGCAAAGAATGTAGGTAAAGTCTTACTTAAATTCAATTAGTTTTTTTCCCATTTTTGAAAAACCATGTCAAATTGGTCTTTTTCTCCTGCTGAGACACTATTCTCTTCTACAAGGTTGAACCCCAAACCAGTAATATCTGGGAAAAATGTATCAGGATTTTCCACCCTTGTATCAATAATCGTTCGATGCAAAATCGACACATGTTCTATGAATAAACTGTAAATTTCTCCTCCTCCAATAATCCACCCTTCCATTTGTTTTGCATCTTCAAATGAGATTACATTTACATCATCTATGCTATTACTTCTAGTGAGAACAAAATGTTCTCTTCCTGGAAGTTTACCCGGCAATGAATCCCATGTTTTTCTACCCATAATCAGGTTAGATCCCATTGTGATATTTTTGAAGTGTTGTAAATCGGTGGATTGACGCCATGGCAAATCACCATCCTTGCCTATAGCTCCATTTCTGTCACATGCAACAATCATTCCAAGCATGTCAATCACACCGCTATTGGTGCTTTGATGTGAGGGTGATGCTCATATCCAACGACTTCGATATCTTCAAATTTGAAATCATCTATATTTTTGATATCAGGATTCAAAATTAGTTTTGGAAGAGGTTCTATTGGTTTTCTTGACAATTGTAATTTTGTTTGCTCAAGATGATTTGCATAAAGATGTGCATCACCTAGGGTGTGAACAAAAGTACCCGGTTCCAAATCACATACCTGTGCAACCATATGTGTGAGCAACGCATATGATGCTATGTTGAATGGAACGCCCAAGAATACATCAGCACTTCTTTGGTATAATTGACAATTTAATTTACCATTTGCTACATGGAATTGAAAAAATGCATGACATGGCATAAGTGCCATTTCATCTAATTCGCCAACATTCCATGCACTAACAATTATTCTACGAGAATTAGGGTTTGTCTTAATCATCTCAATGGCTTGCTCAAGTTGATCTATGATTCTTCCGTCATTCGATTTCCATTGACGCCATTGCTTACCATAAACGGGACCTAAATCCCCGTTTTCATCCGCCCATTCATTCCAGATGCGGACTCCATTATCTTGCAAATACTTTACATTTGTATCTCCTGCAATAAACCAAAGTAATTCATGTACAATTGACTTTAAGTGTAATTTTTTGGTGGTGACCATGGGAAATCCTTTGGATAAATCAAAACGCATTTGATGTCCGAAGACAGAGATTGTTCCAGTTCCCGTCCTATCTCCTTTCTCTTCGCCTTCATCGAGAATGCGCTGCATCAAGTCCAAGTACTGTTTCATCATTAAGACCCAAAGTTACGGAAGCCTTTGATGATTTTCACGGAGCGCCTTGCCCTCTAATTCTTTCCATGAACTCATCCGTAAACTCTCGATAGTACCCTGACAAAACCGATTTGACCTCGTGGTCTTCTTTGTGAGCAAGTCCTTGCAACTCTTCAAGATCGACTTTATTCTCCAGCCACTGCCACCAGGTTATAGGTTTCCCGAAAGCGACCTCAACAGGTCTCCAAAATCTAGGAAACTTGTGTTTTGAGGGACGCATGAAGTCTCTCGTTCCTTGTAGACCGATTGGTACAACTGGAACATCTGGATATGATGCTGCTAATCTTGCAATACCAGTTTTACCTTGAAGTAAAAAGGGTGCTTCATCTCTTTTTGACCGTGTTCCCTCAGGAAAAATGCCTAGGGCACGATTTGAATGTAATACAGTAGCTGCGTTAGAGAGTGCTTCACCGCCTCCTGTTTCACGATTCGTTTCAATTTGGCCTGTAGCTCTCATAAACGTGGCCAATGCAAAATTTTTGAAGTGGCCATCTTTTGCTAAGTAGTGTGTTTTTCTTCGGGATGCTAGAATCACGAGTATTGGGTCGACATGTGATAAATGATTTGCTGCTAGTATGGTCGCTCCTTTCTTTGGTACATTTTTGACACCACGGATTTTCATTCGAAGCAGAGTACGGAAAAAAGAGCCCAAAGTCCACCTTAGGAAATTGTATGCCTGATCGCCGGATATTTTTTCTGCAGCAGGCTCAATTTTCCAGTGTTCCTCTAAAGCCATCCACGCTTCTTTGAGGTCACTCATATAGCAGTCTAGAACAATCTCACCTTTGATGGTTACTTCTATTCAATATGCGACAATAATGAAAAGTAAGGTTCTCAACGCTGCCAATATGCGTATTATGGTGCTTGCAATGTTGCTATCTGCAACCCTAGCACCAGTTGCTATCGCCGAGGTAAAATGGGAGGAAGACAATTGGCTCTACACGATGGGTCAAGAATTCTTGGAAAATGGAGACGAGTTTGGTTGTTATGGTATGCCGAATCTAGAATGGAAAGCAGATCCTGGTGCAGTTGCGATAGAATGTAAAGAATATATTTCTGAAAGAATCGATGCATCAAAGTGGGGGTCTAATCCAATTTCTACTTATACTCCATCTGGATTAACAGCATATCAACATACAATAATTGCAAATCAGGGGTTCATGATACATGGTGACAATACAGGTCAATCAGCCAAAGCATGGCATAACTCCGAAAACGAGCCAATAAACGAATATGATTGGTTCGATCTTGGCCGAAGAGGTGGGTCTTTGGAAAAAGGAATAGCAGATGTAGATAGAGTCGAGGATGAACTTGATGCAGGTGGTTTTGTTAACATGTATTGGATTGGTCGAATAAGCGACCTAAACGTAAGACATGATGCATCTGTAATTGATATGGTTACAGAGAGAAATGATGTATGGTACACTACTTGGGGTGAAGTATATTCTTATTGGACAGTTGAAAGATGTCACCAATTTTATCATAATCTTTCCGGAAGTGTATTGCAGTTTAATCATGATGATACAACACAATGTAAAGCTGCTGCACCGCATGCTTGGAATGTTCCAGTGACTTGGATTGCAGATATTGGAAATTCATCAGTATTAAATTCAACTTTATCACCTATGTCTGAGGATGATTCAAACACTAGAGAAGGATGGCGGCAAGAAGGTGAAATTCTATATTTCAGTGTCCTGAGAGGCCACAATGTTTCTTTTACGCTATCCGATGAGGCTGAATACGACATTCTAGGTAGAACTCAATTTTTCAATAACAAATCAGTTGCATTCACCATAACAGGTCATTCGACTACTGATTTATTTCATTGGTCAAAACGTTTTGATGACCAAGAAAATTTGCGGTTCACATGGTTGATAACCCCTGAACCAATCGATGAAGGAATATCCTGGCTACCATATGCTGGATTTGCGGTTCTAGCAGGAAGTGTTGCGGGGATATATCTTTTAGTTAAGAAAGACGAAAAAGACTTCAAACTATCCGAAGCCTTGATGGCTAGGAATTACGAGGGCGATGATGATGAATGAAGATGTAGTCATCGACCCGTGGGGTTCTTCCCAATCTACCGACTACTCTAGAATCATAGATCAATTCGGACTTTCATCAATGGATTCACTTAGAATTCCTAATCCCTCAAAATTGCACCGCAGAGGAATAGTGTTCGCACATCGCGAAATGGACACAATACTTCATTGTCAAAATCAAGGAAACCCCTTCGGTGTACTTACGGGTTTGATGCCTTCTGGCCGTATGCATTTAGGGCACTCAATGGTCATAGAACAAGTTGAATGGTTTCAAAATCAGGGTGGAGATGTAACAATTGCAGTCGCTGATTTAGAATCAAATGCAACTAGAGGAGTTTCTTTAGAAGAAGGCCGCAAAATCGCAACAGAAGAATATGTTGCAAATTATGCTGCTTTAGGATTAGACCCATCAAAAACGAACGTATACTTCCAATCGGAAAGAAGTGTAGTTCAGAGACTTGGGTTTCAGTTAGGAAAGAGAACTAATCTTTCTGAATTTGAAGCAATTTATGGTTTTGACGGCGGAACTAACTTGGCTCATGTTCAGGCACCTTTGGTTCAGGCTGGCGATATTTTACATCCACAATTAGATGAATATGGAGGTTTAAGGCCAATAGTAGTCCCTGTTGGTGTAGATCAAGATCCTCACTTGAGGCTAACACGTGGCCTAGCTTCCAAAACCAATTGGTTTAACGTAAATGATGCTAAAGTTGGATTACAGGTTGGTGTATCTATTCAGGAAGATAATCAATCTATCATGGGAGTTGAACCTAATGGTCGCGTGAACAAAGATGTGCAAGCAAAAATATTCTCGAAGATAGTCAATACGATTTCATCCTTAGGTTTTTCAGATATTAATTCAAATCCAAAACATGGCACTGTGAACATTCCAGGTGCTACTGCCAAAGATAAATACTCGATTAGAATGAATTTGTTGTCCCTAGAAAGGGAATTGGGAGGTTTAGGTCTTCTTTCGCCTTCCAGCACATATCACAGGTTTGCAGTTGGGATGACTGGTGACAAAATGTCCTCCTCTAAACCTAAGACTACACTATTCCTAAATGATGATGTGAGTACTGCTGAGAAGAAAATCAAGAAATCGTTTTCAGGAGGACAAGCCACAGTGGAGGAACACAGGAGACTAGGTGGAGATCCTGACAAAGATGTTGCGTACCAATATATGATGTATTTCTTTGAGAACGATGATGATTACCTTTCAGAAATTAATCAAAAATACCGTGCAGGAAAGATACTAGCAGGAGAGATGAAGCAACTGTGTATCGATAGAGCAACCGAATGGTTAACCGACCTTTCTGAAAAGAGAGACGAAACTTCTCATCTAGTCAGAGATTTCTTTGAAAATTAAGCAAGTCTGACCGTCTCAAGATTTTGTGGTGCATAGGTTCTGACCTTGAATTTCTCACGTAGTGTTTTTCCAAGTTCATTACATTTGAAGTAATCACCATGGTGGCAAATCACATTTTTCGGGGTTGGACTCATGCTTTCAATGAATTCTAGTAATTGTCTTCTGTCAGAATGACCACTGAATCCGTCAATTGTCACAAGTTCACAACCAATTTTGACGATTTCTGTTTTACCTTCAATTATCATTGGAACTTCACTGAATCCTTTTTGCAATCTTCGACCCAAGGTTCCTTCAGCTTGGTATCCTACAAAACAAAGAGAATTTCTGTTTTCGTGAGCCCAGTGTTGGAAATATGACATTACAGGGCCGCCATTAAGCATTCCACTTGTTGCTAAAACAATACATGGACTTGTATCCATGATGATTGATTCACGCATATCTCTTCCTTGAACTGGCCTAAACCATTCGCTTGTGAATGGGTTGTTTCCATCATCCTTCAGCAAACTCTTTCTCAATGATTGTGTTAAGTAATTGGGATGTGTTGAATGTATTGCAGTAGCCTCTTGTATCATTCCGTCAAGGTAAACTGGAACTGGTTTGACAGCACCTGATCTAAACAGTTCGTCAATTGCTATCATGACTTCTTGAGACCGCCCTACAGCAAATACAGGACATATCATTTTTCCACCTCGCTGTATGGTTCTTGCTACAATATCCTGTAACTCTTGATTTGCTTCATCTCTACTGGGCTGGAAATCTCCTGAAGCACCGTAGGTGGATTCGATTACTAATGTTTCACATCGAGGGAATCGAGTGTTTGCTGCATCAAATAACCAAGATTTTTCGTATTTTTGATCTCCAGAGAAAACAATATTGTGTTTTCCATCACCGATGTGTAGGTGAACTGAAGATGAGCCTAATATGTGGCCTGCATTATGGAATGTCAGTTTGATGTCAGGAGATATATCTACAGTTTGTCCCCAATCAACATCTATCACATGTCTCATGCAGGTTCTGATATCTTCCATGTCATAAGGTGCTCTTTTACCTTCAGCGCCCCCGACTTTTAGGTAGTCGGTTTGCAATAAAAGCATCATATCTCTGGTAGGAGGCGTACAGTAAACTGGACCTCTGTATCCGTATTTGAACAAAACAGGAAGCATTCCGGCATGGTCAAGGTGTGCGTGAGTTAATATTACAGCATCCATTTTTTCCATTGGTAGTGCTTCAGGAGCAGTGAAATATGGCATTGGGTCTGTATCTGAAGCGATATTTACTCCAACATCAATCATTACTTTACTTTCGTTAGTTGTTACAAGATGGCAGGCTCTTCCAACTTCTCTGTAAGAGCCTAATGCTGTATTTCGAACCCAAAAAGATCCAGGTCTTTTCGGTCTGTAGATATTTAGTCCAAATTCTTTCAACAATTTTCTACGCTCTTTTGCATGTGCTGCACGATATCCTCTGATGTCATGTATGGTTTTGGAGTGTATAGGTGGTGTTCTTTCGAACTTAACTAGCCATCCACAATCATCTCGGATAGATTTTGCATTAACTCCTCTTCTACCTACTGCTTCACCGGGGTTGTCACAAATTACGGTGACTTCACAATAGCATTCATCGAAGTATATCGAATCTATCTTTGTTAATTCTTCCAGCAATTCTCTGATGTAAATTTCAGTTTCTTTTTGGTCTTTCATTATTGATTTATGCGGTCGAACAACAATTCGTCTTTTTATGGATTTAGCAATCTTGCCAACCAAACCATCGCCACCACCAAATTCATCTGGAGTAGGTGTAACAATAGCAATGTCTCCAGCTTCTAAATCGACCTCATATTCAATCGATTTCGGCACAATTTTAGCAATTTCATCTTTCATTTCTTTGAAACTATATCTCATAATCTCACCTCTTACCCACAAACTAGCATAGGGATTCCCCACATGGAAATCCTCGGGCTAAGCCCGTAGGTGGAGTATAATCTATTCACTTTTTGAGAACAGAATCAATTTCAGATTGTTCTACAGGGATATATCCATCCTTGTTGGTGATTACTGCTAGATCCATTCCGTTACCCGATGCTGCATCACGTTGTGCTGAGGCATTCAATGCTCTAGCAGCAAGGGCAACGGCTTCTTTTCGAGTCATATTTTCTTTGAATCCATCTTCTAGTACACCGTACATGTAAGGTGANCCGGAACCTGTTGCACAATAAACATCAGGTATTGAACCTCCAGCAGAATCAATTGAGTATACTGAGCCTCCATCGCTGTCNNNCCCTACAATNAGTAATTGAACCCAATGTGGTCTGCCAGATAGAATGTTAGCAACTAGTGTGGCTGCACCCTTCACAGTCATTTGGTCNCCTCTTTTTAGTTCGTATAGAGATACTTCAGCAGATAAGGTTCTAGCAAGAGATTGAGCATGTCCAACAAGACCTGCTGTGGTAAGTGCTAGGTTGTCTCCAATTTTGAAGAGTTTCTGGACACTCTTGTTTGCGACGAAGTGCCCCATTGTAGCTCTATGGTCTGCACCAACAACAACTCCTCCCTTGAACGTGATTCCTACTGTGCTGGTTCCGGTTTTTAGTGTGCTAGGGCCTTCTTCCATTTTTGTCACCTCACAAGACGCCCTAAATTGGGCGGATTATTACATGCGTTTCGCAGGACCCTTATCAACCAACCGTCACACCATGTCTGTTATGAGCGAGGAAGATGATAATCAAACGTCCCTCGACGCATTCAATAATTCAAAGCCTCGTGAGTTAAATTTGGCATCAAATCGAACAAATTTGGGTCAAAATTATTCTCCTCAATCGAAAAGATACCATGACATGGGGAAATTATACCCAAACGCCCCAGTACCAAGAGTGGCAGATGGTCTTGTAATGCACAGGGCGATGTTGCATGATGTGACTGGAACACTCCAATTAATGGATTGGATTGCAGATGGCGAGGCAGTAATTGTTCGAATGGATAGGCTGATGAGTAGGGAACTCGAACTAGAAACAGCAATTGAAAAGTTAACTCAATTCATAGAGGTCGACATGGGTGGTCAAATAATTGGATTGACCGATTCAAGACTTATGCTTCTTCCGCCCGGGTGCAGAGGAGTCAATGGTTTAGACTCCGAGGCTTTTGCGTCAGAAAAGTACGATTTCAATTGAGGTTTTTACATGGACGAAGTAGTTTTGGAAATACCATGCCCGATGTGTTCTGAAGAAGGCAAAGTTCGAATGATGACACATATAGATGAAATCCCCTACTTCGGAGAACATACACAGATTACAGTGGTCTGTCATTCATGTGGGTGGAGGCAAACAGATTTTATTCCCGCAGACGGGAAAAAACCTGGTATGAGCAGACTAAAAATCACAAAACCGGAACACATTAGCTCTAGAGTAGTACGTTCTTCCTCCTGCACGGTCAGAATTCCAGAACTTGATTTGGAGGTAAATCCTGGAACAGCTTCTACAGGTTATGTTTCAAATGTTGAAGGAGTTATTGACAGATTTATGGACGTAATAATTATGGTTACTAGGCAAGCATATACCGATGATTTGGAGATGTCTGAAATTAAAAGACTGCAAGAAATGCATACTACTTTACTAGAACTAAAGGAGGATCCTATTCCTAACCCAGTTACAGTTGAATTATTGGATCCTTACGGTCATTCACAGATTTTGCACGAGGACGCAACAATGGATGAAATTCCAGAAGATGTTTTACAAAAATTACCAATAGGTCCTGAACCAGCCGTTTTTGAAAAGGAAGAAATGGATTAATCAAAGGTTTGGAACATCGAATCCTAGTGATTCGGGGTCAGGCAAGTCTTCTGCGCTTGCTTCTATAGAATTAGTGCCTTGCTGTATCTCTGTTTTAATAGGGGTGCTTCCACGAATCTTTTCTTCACTATTTGTTAGTGAAGTAAAGAGTAAAAATGCTAAGCTAAGGATAAAAATCAGTCCCATTGGAACAATCAAACCATTTCCTTGTTGTGTTGATGTCAGAGCGAGAACAAGAATCACAGCCAACCCGCCTGCGAGTAAAACTCCTTTAGAACTGCCTGACACGGATGCTCTTCAACCATCGACTTGATGAACCTAGCCCACTTTGGCTTAGTTATGTACGGTAACTCCAATGCACCATCCTCCTCCGGAGCGGCTTGTCCAGGTTGGTTAATGACTGCAGTAGCGCCATGGGGAGAAAATGCAGAAGACGCTTATGACC
>PBXF01000055.1 GCA_002727515.1 Methanobacteriota archaeon | reverse complement strand
TTCCTTATTTTACACCGGATTGTGGTTTGTTTCAACACTCGATTTGATTTACTCAGTACCTATTTTGACCATTTGGATTTTATTGATTGTTCAATTCAAACCCGCAAAAATTGGTGAATAAAATACGAATCAAAGAGAACTCGCTAGAGCAACGACTGCTTCGTAATCTGGCTCAACACCAGGACTTTCAGCATCCCATCTGTGTTGAACAACGCCATCTTTGTCTATCACAACAACTACCCTGTTTGCTGAGACATAGCCTTCTATTCCACCAAGTCCTGTGAAAGTAGCATCATACGCATTTACAACCTGTCTGTCAACATCAGAAAGCAGTGTAAATTCGAGTTCATANTTNCGNGCNAATTCNGCATTNGCCCANGGCGAATCAACACTNATTCCNANAACNACAGCATTNGCATCNNNTAGNTTNCCCATATTNTCNTGNAANGCNCACATNTCTTTGTCNCATACTCCTGTGAATGCNCCTGGNTANAATGCTAGNANTACCGTTTNNCCAGNNTAATCNGATAGTGAAATATCNTCTTTGCTAGTGTTTTTCAGTGTAAAGTTAGGCGCAGAGTCTCCAGTTTTGACCATGCTTTGGCCAATAGCCACCTGTGTATATCGCTTTCGATACAACCGATTCAAAACAAATCAGCATTCATTACTTTGTTCCATGCTGAGATGAAATCAGAGACGAACTTGTCCTTGCTNTCATCTTGTGCATAAACTTCAGCGATTGCACGTAGTTGTGAATTGCTACCGAACACCAAGTCATATCTAGACGCACTTCGAACCTTATCTCCNGAGGAGCGGTCGTGTGCATCGTAGGAATTGCTTCCAGTTGGAGTCCACTTGACAGNCATGTCCATCAGTACGTTAAACCATTCATTGGATAGACTGCCGCCATCGGTGAACAACCCTCTGTCGTCTGAAGAGANCCCCATTGATCTCATTCCACCGACTAGAACAGTCATTTCTGGAGCGGTTAACCCTAGAAGCTGTGCTTTGTCTAGCATCATTTCTTCTGGACTTACTGCGTAGTTCTTCAGCAAGAAATTCCTGAATCCACATGCAACTGGTTCTAGCACTGCAAAGGAATCGACATCTGTTTGTTCTTCAGATGCATCTCCTCTTCCTGGAGTGAATGGTACTTCTGCTCCAGACGCCATTTCGATACCTGCATTTCCAGCAAGAACGATNGTGTCAGCAATACTTGCACCATGTGCTTCTGCAAGTGGGGTTAATACTGAGAGAACCTTGTTCAATTGTTCAGGATTGTTTGCAGCCCAACTTCTTTGAGGCTCAAGCCTAATTCTTGCACCGTTAGCTCCTCCTCTATTGTCTGAGCCACGGAAAGTAGATGCGCTTGCCCACGCAGTTTCTACCATTTCAACGACAGATAGTCCGCTTGACTTGATTGCTTCTTTTAGTGCGTTTACATCATATGATGTGCTTCCAGCAGGAACAGGGTCTTGCCAAATCAAATCTTCTTCAGGTACATCTGGACCTAGGTATCTTGCCTTTGGACCCATGTCTCTGTGAAGTAGTTTGAACCATGCTCTCGCAAATGCATCTCCAAATTCGTCAGGATTCTCATGGAATCTCTTAGAGATCTNTCTGTATGCAGGGTCTCTAATCATTGCCATATCAGCAGTTGTCATCATTGTTGGAACTTTCATTGAAGGGTCTTCAGCATCAGGTGCCATGTCTTCTTCATCTGGNTTTTCAGGAGTCCATTGGTTTGCACCTGCAGGGCTCTTTACTAATTTCCAGCTATCTTCGTACTTGAATAGAAGATCGAAGTAACCGTTATCCCATTCGGTAGGGTTTGCAGTCCATGCGCCTTCGATTCCGCTAGTGATTGTATCTCTGCCCTTTCCAGATCCATGAGTACTAATCCATCCAAATCCTTGTTGTTCCATTTCTGCACCTTCAGGTTCTGCTCCAACATGTGCTGCATCTCCAGCACCGTGTGCTTTACCGAAGGTGTGTCCGCCTGCGGTTAGAGCAACNGTTTCTTCGTCNTNCATTGCCATTCGGGCAAAGGTTTCTCTGATATCTTGTGCACTCAATAGTGGGTCAGGGTTTCCGTTTGGCCCTTCTGGGTTTACGTAAATTAATCCCATTTGAACAGCAGCAAGTGGATTTTCCAAATCTTGGCGAGTGTCGCCGTATCTGTTNTCTCCGAGCCATTCGTCNTCAGCNCCCCAGTANATGTCATCTTCAGGATGCCANATGTCTGNTCTTCCTCCGCCGAATCCAAANACNGGTCCNCCCATGGATTCAATNGCAACAATTCCAGTCAAAACTAGTAAATCAGCCCAACTGATTTTGTTTCCATATTTTTGTTTGATAGGCCAAAGGAGTCTTCGTGCCTTGTCCAAGTTTCCATTGTCAGGCCAGCTGTTCAATGGAGCGAATCTCATTGCACCTGTTCCTGCACCACCACGGCCGTCGCCGATTCTGTAAGTACCTGCTGCGTGCCATGTCATTCGAATAAAGAAAGGTCCATAGTGTCCATAATCTGCTGGCCACCAGTCTTGNCTATCTGTCATCAGTGCATGTAAGTCTTGTTTTAGAGCAGCATAGTCCAGAGAATTGAATGCATCTTTGTAAACAAAGTTTGAATCCATTGGATTAGATTTTTTGTCATGTTGATGCAAGATGCTCAAATTTAGATTATTTGGCCACCAGTCCATGTTTTTCTGTCCGCCACCACTTGTACTAACTGCCCCGTGCATTACAGGGCACTTTCCGTCACCGCTCATTCCGTTCATACGCGTCATGTTAGGGACAGATAACTAACATATGAATTATAGTGTAGATTCTGCTAATTATGCTAATTCGAGTGGTCAAACATGGTAGAGATTACATTGCTTGAAAATTCAAATTGGGACAGTTTTGTTAACAAAAAAATAACATTAGTGATTTTNGAAAAGTCAGACTGTGAGCAGTGTGAAAAATTGTCAAGTGAAATAATTAATGACGCTGGAGATTACAATTTTGACATTTGCAAATTAAGGCTCGATGCTCCGGGTTCATCAAAAATTAAACTGGATAATCCGTGGATATCCAACATAGANATTCTACCCTTCTGCGTNGTATTCAAAGANGGTCAAATGACTGATTCNTGGGCANGTTCGGATTTTGCAAAAATAATTCNCAGAGTCAATTCGGNTTAATNACGTTCTCCGTAATGACCAAGCAGTTGNCAANCAAAGAACGATTATTATCAAAGCCATTGGATTGAAAATCGTAGTTGTNGAAATTTGCGAAATCTCGGATTGAGCTCCTGCGCCGCCACCGCCACCACCGCAACCCGCCGGAGGNGGGCCGATGCCTGGACCCCATGTTTCGCCATAACCGTCGCAATTTCCACCGCCACCACCCCCTTGGCCGCCACCGGTATCACTGGTCATGTCCGCTTCGCCGTGATAGCAGATCAAGAAGTAGGGGAATCCCATCTCTCCATCTCCATTTTGCATGGTTGTATGATAATGATAGATTCCCTGTGGGAAATCTGGAGTTGGTCCGAAATGACCGTTACATCGATCGAGATGGCCAAGACCTTCAGTATACTTGTAATCGTCAATACCATTGTATCCAGTTTCTCCATCTTTCAATTCGTACGAGCTTTTCATTTCAACAACATTCATCTGTTCGTCATAGCCCCAAAAGCCGTAAATTGGGTATCCATCAAATGCAACTCCAATCACATTTGAATGATTGCCGTCATAGGTGTTTTGAGCGACCGCTTGAATCGTCGATTCATCGTAGTCGTCCTCAATAGATTCACCTTCATCAGGATGCCAGTGCATACAATTTGCATCTGCATGGTAGTGGTATGTTCCTCCTTGGGCTGCATGACCATGACAAATTCCTAACTCAATCGGTTGTCGGTCTTCATTGTATTCACCGTGGTGTGCTGCAACGGCGTCTCCTCCAGGACCGTCTTCAGGACCGTAGATCGGAACTCCGTTAATCGCAACAGCAACGGCGCCTCTATCCGGGGCGCACTCTTTGTCACCATTAGCTTCTGGACAATTTGAACTGTTATGGCCTCCAGTTGTATCATTAACTGGGCTCCTGGGTATCGACCATGTGTATGATTGAGCCGTAGAACAATCACCGCCGCCTGAACATGCCAATGTTGATTCAAAATCATGATTTGGAAGTCCATTTGTGGTGATTATCAAGTGAGTTTCATTGAGCGTAATGGAGACTTCACACTGGTGATTCTCTGTTGCAGGGGTTGTCAAATCATCAACAGATGGCCTATCATTGGTTGACTGGCACTGGAAGAAATCAAGCCAGAACTGAGCCAGGTCTGTGGCATCATAACCTTGGTCTATTACGCTTAGTGTTACTGTTGCTGTTGCTGAGCCTGCTGTATTGTTTGCATATACTGTGAATACTGTTTCGTCCATTAATTCCGAAGGAGTTCCGCTAATTTTCCCAGATTGATTATCGAAAGATAGTCCAGATGGCAAATCGGGGGCTATCTCCATTGAAACGATGTGACCACCGATATTTGAAAATGTGATATCACTCATTTCCGTTCCTTTGGTAAGCGACTGTGAAACTGTGTAAGGCGTTATTTCAGGGACTGTAATTACAGCAGTCAAAACAAGCGTTTCTTTACAGTAATCTTCACCATCATCTACATAAAATTCGAAAGTAAAATCTCCAATTACATCTGGTGTAAATTCAGCAGTTATACTCGAAGGATTAGAAATCTCAGCAGTAGAATCAACTGGTGCATCAATTATTTGCCAAGATGGATTTTGGAGAGTATCTCCGTCTACATCATTAGAATTACTAGCATCTAGGTATACCAAATCATTGACATCAGATGAAAAATTATCCCCAACATCACAAGTTGGAGGAGTATTCTCTCCTGTATTGTTTGAGTTTTGGTCATATTCACAACTACCATCATCATCCGTAGCTTCTGAATTGTAATTGTTTGCAGAATTATCAGTACAACCTGCAACTTCATCCGAATCTAAAACTCCATCATCATCTGCGTCATAGTCACAACTTCCATCGTCACTAGTTGCATTTGAATTGAAATTATTCGCGGTACTATCTGTGCAACCATCGATTGTTTCTGCTGGAATTAATATTGTAAGATTATCAGACCATGTGTCTTCTGGAAGATTGTGTGCTCTAAATGTAATCTTGATGTCTTCACTCCTATCTTCAACGTCAATATCAAAACTCCAAGTTCCGTTCATATCTGTTGCCAAATTATCGCCACTAGAAAATCCT
>PBXF01000054.1 GCA_002727515.1 Methanobacteriota archaeon | reverse complement strand
AATCTATGATTACTTTGAGAGAATTACTTTCATTCTTGCCGATAAAAGCCCTGAAAATGGCGTATTCAGAATGCTTGCTAGACTCGATTTCAAGCCAGGCATGGAGCCTAATGAAATACCGCACGAATCAGGGATGAAGATTATCAAATTCTATCACCGAGATGAAACAACAGGCCTTGCAACTGTTGATTTCACAGGTCCGATTTTAGGGATTCTGATGCAAGTGGACGGTTGCTGGTTCCACAATCAATCATACATCGATGAAAAAGATGGAGCTTACTTCACATTCATTGGAACCAAAAAAGCACTTTCTGATTACAGAAAAAGAATGAAGGCTCTACTTCCTGAAGACATTGGTCTAAAGGTTACCAGCAGCATGAAAGCCGATTTCATGATGATCCCCTCCCTGTCAAGAAGACAGTCTGAAGTTCTCAGTGCTGCAGTGCAGATGGGATACTATGACTACCCCAAGAGGTGTAATCAATCAGAAATCGCAGAACATATTGGCATTAGCCAGGGTACAGTGGCAGAGCACTTGCAACTGGCTGAATCCAACATTATGAGTGGTTGGTTCCGTCAAAAATCCTGATCTTACTCTGGTAAGTCATACTAGAGCAGAAAATCTAAACAATCTTTGTTCTCTTCAACTGTGGAAGGTATTGATAATTTTCGATTCTGCAGATTGAAGATGTTCAGAAACGGTTGCTTGCTTGATGTTTAGTACGCTTGCAATTTCGCGCTGAGTACACCTTCTAGGTCTGCTGTAATACCCCATTTCAATGGCAGTATCCAAAACAAGCCTCTGTTTCTCTGGAAGTATATCTTCAAATTCCGGACCTTGTAATGATTCACTTCCCAATTTAACTGTGAATCCGTTGCCTACCAAATCNTTGAAACCATTACGAACCTGCCTCAAGGCTGCTGTTGTTCCTCTTACAGTAATTGTAAATTTATGTTCATCAAGTTTTGTTGGATAAACCCACCAAACATCAGGTATCTCGAAAAACATAATTGGGATTGGGCCACTCAGGCACGCTTTTACTAGTGCAGAGTTACCGCTCTTGCTGATTATTTCTTGAATTTTAAGAGTTGGATGATCAACATCAAGACTTGCTTCATCAACGAAATCAATCTTTAGATAACATTCCAATCCTTCATNGGTGATTCTTATTTTTGAGACGAATTCGCAATTAAGGAAGTACTTAGGCAATATCGANCCTGGNAAATCTTTAGCAGANTCAACNGAAATTTCCAGTTGCATATATCTCAAGTCTAGGTACTTGAAACCCGCTGCGGAAGGNTTCACTATCATACNGAATCACCTAAAAACGAAATCAATCGTCCCCTGCTTCGAACATTCCAAGGATACTTTGTAATTCCCTTAGGTCTTCTTCAAGAGTCTGCTTTTCCTTGCCATCCAAATCAGGATCTTTCAATTTTTCATTGATGATGTCGATTTCTTCCTTTGCTCTTGCTCTTTCCTTNGCAAGTTGCTTGTCTTCCTTCACCATCTGTAGTTTNGCCTTAGTTACGCTTGCCTTCTTGTGGCTCTTGTTGTAGGAAGAGTTTTCGTCGCCCTTTAGTTCGACAGACTTTGGATATGGTATCTCGATTCCTTCATCATCGAATCTCTCATCAAGATTCTTCAACAACCAGTCTCTTGCNACATATTCATCTGAATAATCTTCGACCCAACCGAACATNCTGAAGACCTTTGCAAAGTCTCCTANTTCAATTAGCANAACTCTAGGTTCTGGTTTATCCAGAACATAAGGACACTCTCTCATTAGTTTGAGAATTGTGTACTTTACGTGGTCAATATCTTCTGAATATCCTACTCCAATGTCCTGAACAAGGGATATTCTTCTTCCCTTTCCATCTCCTCCACCTCTTGCGTGGTTGATGACTGTTGAATTGACTAGACTGTTGTTTGGGATAACAACAAGGTTTTCTTCGTGTGTTAGAATCTTAGTGGANAATATTCCTACGGATACAACAGATCCTAGACTTCCTTCAACTTCGATTCTATCGCCTACTTCAAACGGTTGGTCCAATGCAAGCATGAATGAATTTACTATGTTTCCAAGAGTTTGCTGCATAGCAAGACCGATAATTAGCGAGAATACAGCCAAAGAAGCCAGTACTCCGAATAACTCGATTCCTAACTCTGAGAANGCAAGGTATAGTCCACCGAACCATACAGCAGCTCTTAGAATGAATATAATCAACGAGTTGCTTCCAGAAACTGTAACGCTAGAAGGATCTGAAAATCTCTCCATGACCACAGGGATCATAATTTTCAGAGCAACGCTCACCAGTGATGTACTTAGCAAAACATAGCTCGCTTGGAAAAACGGCTCAAGGCTTACAACCCAAGAAAATCCATCTCCGTGAACCCATTTCATTGTGGTTTGAAAACCCACGATTGAAAGGAAAATGTATCCTCTCTTGGAAACTGGCTTGTATAACTTATCGTCCCATTCGAACGGTGTCCTCTTGACGAAATCTAGAATTACCGATTTCAGTATTAATCTAAACAAACCTAGAACAAGTAGTGTAGCAGTTATCCCTACGCACCACTGAGCCCAAATATCTAGGTCATTGAGCCAATTTATAGCATCGTCTATTTGTGACACACCCCCGCCTCCGCTTATCTATCATGAAAGGTAACCCATTCATGATAGTATTGGTTGATGGCTATTTCAAAAACAATATNATTTCCTTGTTGTCGCAAAAAAAATCCGTTGGTTAATAACAGNCAGAGGTTCATTNATGATGTGCCGGAAAAAATGGATGTGGAATCATCCATTACGCACTATTTGGATAGGTGAATATATGCAGAAAGATTACGATGATTATGAAGACGAAATGATGAGATTAGCAATGGGTATGGACAGTGAAAAGTTCCCTCCCTTCACCAAGAATAACACCGAGTATGGAGGCAAACTTGCTAAGNCCAATCAACCAAATGAGGAAACAGACTCAAAGTTTTCAATAAAGACCCCAATGGGAGATATTGAAATTGATTTTGAGCAAATGGAGGTTGCGAAGAAGAATGCGAAAATGAACGTATCTCCTCCTGAGACCACTCTTGGTAGAAAGATGACAATTGAATTCCTTGAAGGAAAGGAATTCCATGACTTNAATTATTGGAATCACAATTTCGGCTCTTTAATCAAACTGCANATGGAGCAATTCTATGACAAGGATAACATCGTTAAGGAATTCGATGTAGAAAATGGATGCGTCATCACCAAGCCCACCTATGGGAATATCTCAATTGGCTCAGAAGGCGCCAAGAGATTCTTACAAAGCGGATTTAGATTCTATGAAAGGAACGGAGAAAAATTCGTTGTTATTTCTTCGATGGACCAAGACGGTGACCAGAGGCTAGTTTTCGTAGCTAGCAAAGAAGGTAGAGGCTTGGAGTTAATCGAAGAACTTGAGGAAGACTTCTACAGAAACGGACCACTAAAGGGTGCTTTCTTTGATATGAAATACAATTTCATCGAGAGNAGTAAGAATGTAGAAAAACTACTAGCATGGAATCCTGAAATCAAGAAGCAATTGGAAAAGGATGTAATNCAGTTCCTAAATATCATGCCAATTCTGAACGAAAAGGGATTGCCTAACTCAAGAGGAATTATTCTTGCTGGCCCTCCAGGAACTGGTAAAACGATGTATGCTAAAGCTCTGGCTAGCAAGACTAAAACAACTACAATTCTGATTTCTGCTGAAATGATTAGTCAAAGATTCGAAGTGAAGACCATTTTCCAAATGGCTAGAAAACTTGCTCCAAGTCTGGTAATCATCGAGGACATCGATACTGCAGGAACTGTGTCCAGAAGAGTCACAGATCACCCAATCTTGGGTGAGTATCTACAATCTATGGATGGAATGGAAGCAAACAATGGTGTTGTCGTAGTTGCGACAACAAACCACACAGAAAACATCGACCCTGCAATTTCCGACAGGCCTGGAAGGTTCGACAGAATCATCCAAGTTCCATTACCTGACAAGAACCAAAGGAAACAGATTATTCAGAACCTTCTGAAGATTATTCCAAGCGAGAAGATTCCTAACAAAGCACTTGTCTCAATTTGCAGCAGGTCATCAGGTCTATCTGGCGCTTGGATTAAGGAGTTAGTTCAAACATCATTCATTGAAACTGTCAGCAATGGAAGAGAGAAGATTACTCTCGAAGATTTGGAGTATGGTCTGCAAGATGTTCTGGGCAGAAGAGGGATGGCATACATCCCTACAATGACCCTCAACAACACAAAGTCAGACAACTCAAGCGTATATGTTGCATAAGTATAAATTTTCAATTGAAAATTTAATTTTGCAATTGCCAAATTAGCCTAGTGTTTTCGGACATTTTGGCCTAATTCAGCCTGTACAAGTTCTACAATTCCATCGAATCCAGATGAGATATTGGCACCGATTTAGTTGGAAAATTAATCATTTCACCAGTTACAAGGCTCAAGATATTCTTTGCCACCCATCATCGGAACGAGGCATTTTGGAACTCGAACTCTGCCATCAGCAATTTGGTTCTGTTCCATTATCGCAACCAAGGCTCTACTAGTTGCAACCGCCGTGGAATTTAGAGTGTGAACTGCTTCATTACCATCGGTTGTTCTGTATCTCATTCTAAGCCTGTTTGCTTGGTAGTCAGTACAATTTGAACAGGATACTATTTCCTTGAAGGCATTAGCACCAGGAAGCCAAGCTTCTAGATCATACTTCCTNGCTGCAACGGTTCCCATATCACCTGTGCAAATATTCACTACCTCATAGTGTAAGTCAAGTGAATCCCATAAATCGACNCAGTTTTTCAGAAGATCTTCATGATGATCCCATGATTCATCTGGATGACTGATTACAATCTGTTCTATCTTTGTGAACTGGTGTACCCGCCAAATTCCTCTGTCAGAAAGGCCGTGTGCGCCTACTTCCCTCCTGAAACAAGGACTTACTCCAACCATCTTGATCGGAAGTAAACTCGGTTCAATTACCTCATCCATATACATCGATGTCAATGGATGCTCGCTTGTAGCAATCATGTAAAGTGGGTCAGGAGTGATGCCATACATCACAGTTTCAAAGTCTGATAAGTCGGTTACGCCTTCATATGCAGCCCTGTTCATCATAACTGGGGGTTGAACAAAGGTGAAGCCTCTCTCGATTAGGAAATCTACCGCATATGTCTGAAGCGCCATTTCTAGCCTTGCTAAGTCTCCTTTGAGGAAGTAGAAACGGCTTCCTGCAATCTTTGCAGCCCGTTCTAATTCTACCCATTTATTCATCTCAATTAGTTCGTTGTGAGTTCTTGGCTCGAATTCGAATTCTGGTTTTTCTCCATGCAGTGAGTGCTGAGTGTTGCCGCCCTCGTCATCACCTACAGGTACAGCGTCGTGCAGTAGATTAGGAATTCTCATCCTAAGACTGTCTCTTTCAGCAAGGAGAGAGTTCGCTTTGTCGTCTAATTCTTGAATTCTGTTACCCAAGTCTTTGACCTCGGCCATAATTCTGTCTGATTCTTCTTTGTTACCAGACTTCTTCGCTTCAGCGATGCCTTTAGCGGCCTTGTTTCGTTCTCTTCTAGCATCTTCCATGCCCTTGAGCGCATCTCTCCAATCTTTGTCTAATTGAATAACCGCATCGATTCTGTCATGTGGAATTCCTCTTTTGTCATGGTCTGCACGGACCATTTCTGGATTGTTGCGGAAAATGTCCATACTTAGCAATCAATCACCTCAAAACGTAATTCCAAACGAAAATGCTGCACTACCAACGAATACGGCGCCACCGATTATGTATCCCAAAATCGCTCCACCGTTTAGTAAAGGAAGGCCTGCTTGTGGCCTTCCTGAAGCCACATAGGTCATCAAAACAAGATAACCGACAAGCCCACCGATTAAGGCACAAATACCTACTAGAAGGCCATCAGTATCAATTGAATTAACACAAGATACCACAAGCATTCCTGGGAATATCACATCCCCAAGTCCCATGAACATGGCTTCCTTTGACTTCTTCTTGATTACCTTGGTATCCTTAGGTAGATTATCAACTTCTGATGGCTTAATCGTCTGTTTTGGCGAATCTCCATCATCAATCATCGAATATCCGCTTTCTTGCGGAGCTACCAGCAATATTGGCANATTAAGGCCGATCATTGTATCTGCAAGGTCTAACATGTGCTTGGACTTGTATACCGCCCATGCATCGTAAATCGCTGCAAGCACCATGAAGATCACGATTAGTGTTGGAACAAATGTAACTCCGAGCATCACAATTACTCCTGCTCCTACGAGTACTCCGACTGTATTCACAATATACCATTCTGGCCTAATTATCAATCCAGTCATTAGAATAATTGCTAATCCCAGACCGACGAGAATCGCTGTGCCAGACCATTGAATTCCGTATGAATTGTACATGACGTCTTCATCAAAGACACCACTATCAATCTCTGTGATTGAACTTTCAATTAGTATTCCTCTATGGTCTACAGTAGTTGTAATTTTATTCGCTCCATATATCGTGAGGTTATCATTCAATAAACGTGTTTGAGGTTGTATTTCGACGTCTAGTGTTACATACTCAATAAGAGATTCATAGAATAAACCATGAACACCATCTGCGTCTCCAATCCAAAGTTCGTCTATGCCGTCTCCGTTCAAGTCAAAACTCTCAACCGCTGTAATTGGACCTTCAAAGGCACCTTCTGTCTTGAATCGCTTTTCTTTATCGAATTCTCCGTCCTCATCTGAATCGATGATGTAGGACTCTACTATGCCGCTCTTGAAACCGATTACAACTAATTCTTTCTCATCATCCCACGGAGAGGTTACGATGTTAATTGCGGTAATAGTCTCATCTTCACCCTTTTTGTCATCGTCTTCAACACGATATGACCAGTCTTCTTCAGCAGGGTCTGCCCATTGAGGAGGTCTGATTTCCGGGCCATCATAATTGTCTGATGTTTCTTCTAAAACAATCATAGAAGCACCGTCATTACTGGAAATAAATAGACTGTTTTCATCATACTGCTTCATGATTAAGTTGTTAATATCCAGTCCAATTTGAGGAATTGCCCACTTTGCTTGGAATGCTGTTTGGTTGGTTCCATAAAACGTGTTTAAACGAATTAATTCCCCACCTGTATTTATCACATACAACGCGCCTTTTGCTGGGAAATTATTGATATTACTTGGCTCTTCATATTCAATTACTTCCAAAGCAACAGTACAGGTAGTCAATATCTGAGGATGTGGTTGTATGTCATTGATATCTCCAGTCCAGTTTTCATCTTTAAAACAAGAATATCGGTCAAGCACGTCTCCAGTTTCTTTGTCCAAAGACCAAATCCATACACCGTTTGTTATGGTGTACGAATATATTCCTTCAATGACGTTGAAGGTCGGTTCGCCAGGGAAGGCATCTAACTCTACTGGCTCATCCCATGCAGATTCAAGGCCACTCGGATTATGCTTCATTACCTCGAATGAATCATTTTCCATGGAATCAGCCCACATTGATTTTTGTGAGATAATGTGGCCATCGGAAGTAATTGTTTTCTCCTCGAAACCAAATGTATCGGTTTCAGTGAATTCGAAATATTCTGTTTCCACTTCTGGAACCAATAAAATGTGAGCACCTGGAACTGTGGTGTAACATAGCGCGAGGAAAAGGACGAATAGTAATCCATACTTGATGAATTTCTGCAAGTGCTTTTTAGCAAGCCATAGGATTGCAAAAGTAAACACAAAGATCGCTACTAATTCGAGGAGTACCCATCTTGCTTGAGTTGAACCTGATTCGCCAAATGCTTGTAATCCAGCTGTATTGAACCACGGTTGCAACCAAATAGCAAGTGCGATTGTGACAACAAACATTGCTGCCATTCCAATCTTTCCTGGCGCCTGGTCAATCATGTTAGCGAAAAGGCTGTCTTCTTTCGCTAATTCGCGCTCTGCACGTTTGATGCGGTCCTCACGAACAGACTCTGCCATAGATTGCCGAGAGCGGGGGTGGTTTTCTAATCATTGGAAGGTGTGGCCCCTACGGGGCCAAGAGAATGAGCGATATTCGAACGTGGCTGTCCTCCTCAAAATCAAAGGGTATGAGCCTTGGATTAGAACGGGTTTCAAAGGCCTTGGAAAAATTAGGAAGGCCTGATAAATCGATGCGCTGCATTCATGTTGCTGGCTCTAATGGAAAAGGAAGTGTTTGCGCTCATCTGTCATCTGGACTTACCCGAGCGGGATTCAAAGTTGGATTATTTTCTTCTCCCCATTTAGCAAAAATCGAAGAAAGGGTCAGAATCAATGGAAAATCAATAGACTCCAAAAAATTTGATGATGCGCTTGTTAAGGTCAAGTCTCTTGATATCGAACTTACTTTTTTTGAGATTACATACCTTGTTTCGTTGATAGTTTGTAGCGAAGAAAATGTCCGCTACATGATCCTTGAAACCGGCCTGGGTGGGCGGCTAGATGCAACTAGAAGTGCTGAGGTAATTGGTTGTCTAGTCACATCGGTTTCTTTGGAACACAGTGATATTTTAGGGGATACATTGGAATTAGTCGCAAAGGAAAAAGCAGCAATATGGCGGACTGGAGTCCCTATGCTAATTCGAGACCCAGAAATTGCAACTGTTAGAAACGCTATGAGAGAAGAGGCCGTATCGGCACAATTTTTCTTACCTGATAGCCACGATTTCATGGAAGAAGCAGGAGACCTTGCAGAAAAATTCTGTGAGATGCTCGATATTCCATTTGTGAGAAGAAAGATTACGTGGCCTGCAAGGATGCAAATCATAGAAATGGAGCCGAAATTAATGCTCGAGGCAGCTCATAACCCCAGTGGAATGGCACGAGCAATTCCGGAAATTATTCGAAAATTACCACTAAGTTGGTCACTTTTGTTTGGAACATCTCCACAGCAAGACATGGATGCATTTCTTCAACCCCTATACTCTTTGATTCTAGCAAAACCTCCGCTTGAAATCATTACAACCGAGCCGCAGAATGGCAGATATCCAGGAGTCAAAAATCCACTTCCACATGTTGACCACATTTCTGAGCCTGCAAAAGCATATGATACGATTTCGAAAGACTGCGAGATGATTCTTGTAATCGGCTCCCTTTATTTGTGTGGAAATATCATGGAACATCTCAATATATCAGCCGACATAAATTGATGAGGTAGACACGATTGGCACAAGTATCGGGACAATGGAGGTGACATGTTGAACAAGAAATGGGATTTGAGATTCATAGAACTGGCTAAACACATTTCAGGATGGTCAAAAGACCCTTCAACAAAGGTAGGATGCGTTGTAGTTGGTGAGGATAGAGAGATTCGCTCAACTGGGTTCAACGGCTTCCCGAGAGGGATCGATGACAATCCAGAAAGATTGGCAAATCGAGAAACGAAATATCCACTAATCTGTCATGCAGAAGAGAATGCGATTATGCATGCTGCTAGAATTGGAGTTTCATTGAAAGGTAGCACCGCTTATGTCACATGGCCACCATGCTCTAGATGCGCTAGATCACTCATTCAAGCCGGTGTCAAAGAAGTCGTTTATTCACTGGAAGTAGAAGTTCCAGATAGATGGCAGGAAGATTTCAAAATTTCAACTGAAATGATGCAAGAGGCCGGATTAATTGTCCGCTCTGTCGATGATTAACCCCAGAACCTTCTAGTTCTGGCATATTCGATTTCTGCGATATGAATTGCTTCGAGTAATCTATCCATATCACCCCTTGGAACTTTACGCATCAAACGTTGACAAGTAGCTTCTCCAACACCTCTTCCCATCAGTGCGAGTATAGCCTCCATACCTCGATTTGATACAACCTGTGCATTCTTCATCATTCTATCTCGGTCTTTTTGTTCGTCGGATTTTACCATTTCTAGTAACTGTTTCTCGAGGCCTTCTCGCATGCATGCAAGCATTTGTCCGCCACATTTCAGACACTTCTTGCCACCGCTAAGTTCGGGGTATCGTGCGACTCTAAATCGCCTTATCGCGTAGCATTTTAAACAGCATAATACTGCTCTTTCATTCATTAAACGACCTTCAAGTCTAGCTCGAACTTGTTGATTATCGAAATTTGGTAAAAGCAAATCTTTCTCTGACCTACTCGAAATACCGAGAGGCCCTGGTGCTGTAACTACAATTTCAATCAGGCCTGACTGAATTGCTCTCATTAAATCCATTGAACCCTCAATATCCATTCTTTCATAGAATAATTTTCCGAGCACTTCGTCCATTACTGGAGTGCCTCTGTATTTCTTCAGAAGAGCTTGCAAGTTGATTCTTCTTGGGTCGACTCCTTTGCGCAAAATTCCAAACACCTTTCCAACTTGAGCAAACCTCCACCTCACTTCTCTTGAATTTGGAAGAGTCACGGAAAGAATTCCTTCCAACGCTTCGGGAGGTGTTTCTGTTAGCCATTCGATTAGTTCTGCAGGCCTAATTCCAGGAATTTGTAATGAAATACGACAAGGTTCAACGATTAGTCTACCCCATTTTCCGCTTCTCGTACTGGCCATCGCAAGCAGATAATGCCCAATTGTCTCGTTGATTCTACTGCCATGACACGAATTGATTACTAGGGCTTCGTCTCTATCCTCTATTGTGATCAGACGCTCGCTAGGGATATTCATAGCTGAATCGAAATGTTTGGCAACGATTTCTCCTAACAATCCCATTGCCTCACCGTTGAGAGGATAATCTGCAAGGGTAGTATTTCCAACAAGGAGACCTGCAGGGTCAATTGTGTCGACTTTTTCGTCCTTCATCATACCCAAATCTATTGCAAACAATCTTCGCAATCGTCCAGCCTCTCTTGCAATATCTGCAGGAGTTGGAGGTAATTCTCCAACCCAGTGTGGTGCGTGACCTTGGTCAGAAATTGGTGCAACTAACAATTCATTTTGTTCCGGGTCTGCATCGACAATTATCCATGTCCTTCCGGCCATAACAAATCTGCGTAAACGACCATCTTCTTCCTCTCCGCCATCGTTTAGAGACAGTACAAACGCCTCGTCGACATTTCCTAGGCTCTTGCGAGTTACTGCATCTCTAACTCGATATGACTGCTTATCTGGAATCATTGACAGATGGGATGTAACCCAATCTCTGGTTCTTCCTGAACGGCTTATCCAGCCTTTTGCATAACGCTTAGGTGGAGTAAATTGCAACTTTGCTAACTCTTCTGGCGGCTCTTCACCAGCACCAAGTTTAGGTTGTTCTGGCAATTCTTTTTTGGATTCAGCAAGCAATGTTTGCCATACATCATATGGCCACCTGTACCATGGAACTTCGCTTGGATCTTCCTCGCACCGGATTACCCATCCATCGGCTAGGACTTTTGCGATGTTTATCGTGTCTTGCCTAGTCCAACCTTCGAACTGTTGTGCTGCTGATATTGATTCAGTAATCTCATCAATAGTTAATGCACCATGACTATGTACCATCATTACAATTTGATTGGCTGCTACAGAGAGAGGTCTTTCTCTCCATTCTACAGGCTCTATATCGCCACTCATCGCTCTTCTTGCAATTACTGCAGCCTCAAACAAATCATCGCATTCCCAACCAAGCAGGTGCCCTTTACCGATTCCACCAAGCCTGTGGTCTGCTCTTCCTACCCTTTGTAGCATTCTATCAACGGATCGTGGAGACCTAATTTGGACAACATGGTTGACACTTCCTACATCTATACCCAATTCAAGGCTCGATGTACAGACTAGACCTTGAAGTGAACCGCTCCTTAGGTCATCTTCCATTTGCTGTCGGGTTTCTCTTGCAAGAGAGCCGTGATGAACTCCAATCTTCAAATCAGGAGCTATCGATTGAAGCCGTTGTGATACGGTTTCTGCACTATTTCTAGAATTAACGAATATCAAGCACGGATTATTGTTTGTTACGATTTCAGCAAGGCCTCTGAGAGTTGCGTGTGCTCGAGGAGATATTGCCAATTCAAGAGAACCGATTTCATCTTCAGGGAGAGGAATTATCGCATCGACATTTAGTTCAGTTATACGTGGTGCTTCGGCAATTATTGCCTCCCCATCTTTTGACAACCACTTGGCTACTTGATCAGGATTTCCGACAGTAGCAGATAATCCTACTTTTTGTATGGTTGAACCCTTAAATTGCTCGAGCCTTGATATTCCAACTGAAAGTTGCCACCCTCTTTCTCCTGCGGCTAATTCGTGTACTTCGTCGATAATTACGGCCTCTACAGTTCGAAGTAACTCCCTAATTTTAGAGCCTGTGAACATTAACTGGAATGTTTCAGGTGTTGTAATCATGACATTAGGAGGCTTTCTAACCTGTTTTGTGCGCTCTGATTGTTTAGTATCTCCGTGCCTAAGGCCTAAGGTTAGTCCAACTGAACTAACAACTTCTTCTAGCCGCCTATCCACATCTCGATTCAGCGCCCGCAACGGCGTTATGTAGAGTATTGACATTCCTTTCCATTCAGAGCGAATAGCTCTATCCAACAGTGGCAGCATTGCAGCCATTGTCTTTCCAGAGCCCGTTGGGGCGATTACTAAACGGTCTTTACCAGATGCGATTGCCGATTGAGATGCTTCTTGAACTGGCGTTGGAGTCCACTTTTTCTCTGCGAGAGTTTTCTGCAAACCCTCGACGAGTTCAGAGAATATACCCTCAGCCATGTTGTTGCGGCACTGTCACTGGTTCAAGAGGGCAACGATTAGAATTTCAATAATCATCATCGTCGTAATCGTCGTCGTCGTCATAGTAATCATCATCTTCATACTCGTCGTCGTCGCCTTCCCACTCTTCGTCAAACATCAGTCCATCATCAATCGAAATTGCTGTGCGGCTAGCCACCATACCAATTCCAACTAGGACGATTATCGATAATATCGTGAATAGCCAAACAAGAGGTTGCTCTCTTATTGAATCGAACCAACCCATGTATGAAACATAGACAACTTCGACTTTGTGTTCTGCTGAATTATCATCATCATTGACTTCGACGATAACATTGTCAGGGTCAACTACAACTCTCACTCTTTCAACACCTTCCTTAGCGGTCCAAGAGATTGTAACCGGTACCTTCTCATCCGCTCCAATCTTGTTCAGTGTCTTACTTTCGAAAGGAACAATTGAGTTTTCTTCATAGAATGAAACCTTGAACAAAGCGTCAGATAAACCACCGTCATTGTGGACAATTACAGTCATTTCAATATCTTGTCCAGGAGCAACGTGGTCATCTGAAAGAGAGAATGAATCTATCTTCAACTGTGGACCTAGTGAACCAAGGCGCACCCACTGGCGCTCAAAGTCAGTATCAACGCTTGCTAGTTCAGCAATTGGACTTGCCTCTGAGTTAGATACTTCGGGGAATTCATTTCCAGCGGTATCATATCCTGATAGATAGAAACCAACCCAATCACCGTCACGAGGCATCACTTTTCCACCGTCGGTCAAGTCGACTGTTCCTGTCCATGTGATCTGTTGTTCTTCTTGTTGCATGCCAAGAATTGCTTGCCCTGCTCCAAGAGTAAGTGTCTTACTAGAATCTCTCATTACCCAATGTACAATCTGTTTGGAACCTGTCATGTCGGCATCTTCAGTACCTTTGAATTCAACAGGAACTTTAGTCAGGTCACTATTAGCTGAGATATCGATTGTGTTGATTGGAGTAATCCTACTTACAACACGAGGCGCTGTATCATCAACAACTACCCTCAGGGTTGTAGAAACAGTTTGTCCAGTCATATCTTCTCCTTTTCCAGGTATTCCTGTTATTGAGATTAAACAAGTTCTTGTTGGCGATGAAAGAAGGGTTTCAGCACTCGAAAGAGGAACTTCTACAGAGTATCCACCATCGTCTTCTAGGGAACCATCAGACCATATTCTCTCACCATCGAATACTTCGACCTCAATCGATGCATCTCTAGGCGCTGGAACATTACTTCCTTGGTAAACTACCTTTCCAGTGAACTCCAATCGGTCATCATTTCTGACTCTGCTTCCATCGGCTACAATACCGGTCCTAGGTTCGCTAATATCCTCAACAAGGAACGAATTTGCGTCCAGAACCAGGTCATTTTCAACCCTGAATGTATGGTCTGCGATGATATGTCTTGTAGGGAATTCAGAACCTCTTTCCTTGTATTCAAGAGCCAAATCTGAAATCTCTTCATCAGGCCAATCCCATCCAATCTGGAAATTGAAATCTATCAAGATTAATGGCATACCTGTCTCATTTGTGGTTTGAACCATACTGGATGTTGACATTAAATCGATGAAATCTGAATTACTCTGGAATGTATCAGTAAATCCGTAATATGAGATTCTTTGTTGGTCAACCTCAGGATTTGGACCCTCGAAGTCGAATACCAAATCGATATATTCGAAATCAATCGCTGTGTTTGCATCGATTAATCCTAAAGAGATTGTTTGGTCAAAGCCTGCATAAACTGCTCCGTCATCGCTGTGACCTACCCAATCAAGGCCTGTGAATATGGCTGAAGAATCCTTCCTGGTTCGGAATGTTGCGTCATCATAATTGAATCCAGAGCCGCTTTCCCAAGTGTACTCTTCGTCATCGATAATTGTCGAGTAATGTAACGGATTTCCTGCTTGGTCACCACCGTCCCAATAATAGGAAACTCTACCCATGTTTGGATTTCTAGAGTGGTCAATAGTGGTTGTAAATGTCTTGAAATCTGCAAGGGTTTCGTTACGGACAACCTTTACTGCATATTCCTCTGGATCTGCCTCACCATTTCGGTTCATATCGTGGTCTGCTTCAACCCAATAGAATAGTTTCAATTCAACTGGATCACCAACTCCGTCACCAAGGCTTATGCTAATCTTTTGATTTTCTACTGCTGCCTCATATGCATCTTCCGTTGGATAAGTGTGTGATACAAGAGGTGCTGTTGCATCGACCTTGTATGTTCTTGTCCATTCAGAATTTGCTGGTAAAACCCTCGTTGCATCTCTCTCATTGTAGGTCTGTAATTCGTATGTCAAGCCACTTTCAACATCGATATCAGGTAAATCGATGGAGATGAAGAATGAACCGTTCACATTGGAATTGTCTCTCCAATTCGAATGCACGAAACCATTCTGTGCAATTCGGATATCGAAAGCGCTGTCCTTAGGAGCATCTTGAGAATCAGCAAACCACATTGCTCCTTGGAAGTATAGTGTTTCACCAGCGGCAACCCAGCTTCCAGTCGGTAGGTCATCACTAGTGACTTCACCATCGTTATCTCTTACATTCAACCATCCTAATCCGAATGAGGTATTGACTCTCATTCCCTCTTCACTGACCAACTGCTCGGGAGAGAATCCACCATCCGGGCCGGTTATATCTTTACATCCTGTTCTAAACTTTACATTGTCTTGGTCGGGGAATTCTGATGTAACTTTGAATCTCCAATGAATCTCAAGGATTCCATTATTCAAACTAGACCATGACGAAGAATCTATTTCAATCCAATCATCTGGATCATTTGGCGATGGGAATATGTCTCCATCTTGCCACTCTAATGTTGGTGCACTAGATGATGGCTGGGCTAAGAATGATAGGGTTGCTGATTGGATGTAATTATTTGTTGCATCGCCAACAATATGTCTTGTTACTACTTCATATGGTTCATTTCTTTCATGAAGAATTTCATCTGCTGGGATAATTATGTCCAAATTTACCGTTTTGATCGAATATGTGACACTAAAACGGTCTATCTTGACGATTCCCATGCTCTCAGAGGAAACAACCACAGGAATAGAGATTGTACCTGACCCTGTACCCGGTATCATATCATTGAATGCATCAACAAATCGTGACCCCTGTTGAGTTACTGTGCCGATTAAAGTACCTTGACTTGTCCATTCCTTGCCAGGAGTATAACCTGTCATATTATCAACACCAATGTTGATTCCAACCTGACTTGGTGCATTAGATTGGAACGCGATATTGAGGTCTTCCAAAACAGGTGTTTGTTGGCCATTGGATGAGAATCTGATATAGACATACATCGTTCCTGAAGTCATAGTCAATTGTTGAGTTTGGCCACTGTACTGGAATTGTTTGGTCTGACCATTGTCTTGAACTTCAACACGGAAGGTTGTACCAGCTGGGGTTGTTGCGTTCCAGTGAGCAGTCAATGCAACAGGTGCATTTGATTGATAATAGTTGTACAGACGTAGATATCCACTGGATTGATATGTTGCCACGTATGTTAAAGAAACGAAATCCAAGGCTGGTGTTTCAGACAAAGTTCCGTTGAGATATGCCTTCCATTTTA
>PBXF01000007.1 GCA_002727515.1 Methanobacteriota archaeon | reverse complement strand
TCCAAAAGTCCAGGAGCCTGAAACACTCAACATCCAATGCGATATGTGTGGGTCCATGCTTAAGATTCGTAAACCAAAACGTGCAAGATACACAGTGACATGCACATATCCAGAATGCGGAAATGTCATGAACTTTGATTGAAATGAATCGACCTTTTTTGACGATTCTATTTCTCATACTTCCATCCCTTCAAGGATGCTTACAGGTCGAAGATCAATCAGATACCACAATTCGCTTAGCAACAACAACATCGCTTCGAGATTCAGGTCTGTTGGATGAATTATTGACAGATTTTACCGAAACATCGTCAATTGAAATCGATGTTATCGCTGTTGGTTCAGGTGCTGCAATGTCGCTTGCAGAGAATGGTGATGTTGACGTTCTTATCGTTCATGATCCAATTCGAGAAGCTGAATTCATTGAAAACGGGTTTGCAGAAAACCGTACAACATTTGCATGGAATCGTTTTGTCCTTCTCGGCCCAGAAAATTTCTCAGAGTCATTTCTTGAAACATTAGGTTGGATTATTGAAAATGACAAATGCTTCGTTTCCAGGGGGGATGAATCCGGAACCCATCAAAAAGAGCAAGCAATATGGAGACTTCTTTCAAATCAATCTGAATTTGATTTTGTTGAAGATGATTTAGGATTTCATCCAGTTTGGGACGGATACCAGTCTATTGGACAAGGTATGGGTGCTGCCATTACAATCTCGAATGAATTAGAATGCTGGACACTATCTGATCGAGGAACGGCTTTATTTCGGCAAGAAAATACAAACCTCATCATGCACGAATTTGACGAATCAATCCTTCTGAACCCATATTCCATTCTCTTGATGGATAATGAACACAATCAACAAACGGTTGCATTACGAGATTATCTTGTCTCATCTACAGAACGTATTGACAACTATACTGTAAACAATGAAACACTGTTCAACAGTGGTGAACCACCAAATTAACCAATTCTTCTACCTTCCTTTAATTGTTGAGCGATTTCATGATCCTCATCGATCAATTTCCCATGATCAATATACAGAATTCTATCTGCTAATCGACTTGCCTGTAAGGGGTTATGTGTTGCAATAACAATACTTCCACCACGATCTCTAAACAACTGCATCTGATGTTCAATTTGCTCAATTGAAACACCATCAAGTTCCGAGGTTACTTCATCTAAAACCATAATTTTCCGATGCATTGCTAATGCTCTCAGAAATGCCAGACGTTGTATCTCTCCACCTGATAATGTGTCAGTACGTTGACCACCCTTCTCTTCAAAACCACAAAGCATTGCATACTGCTTTCCAGCATTTGGCAAATCATTGTGTAATTTGGAGGGAAACTCCAGTTCCATTGCAACAGTATCCATCACAAGCACAGGATTCTGCGCAACGTATGCCAGGTCATGTGTATAAGCGCAACGTGTATTTTCCAATCCAACTATCGCTCTCAAAAATGTTGATTTTCCAGATCCAGATTCTCCCATAATTGCAACAATTTCCCCTCCCGAAATTTGCAACGAACATGCATCGATAATCGTTTTCCCATCTTTGATGACAGTTAGATCTTCCCACTCGGCGACAAATGGTTCAAACGATTGCTGGCTTAATTCATCCACCCCAAACGATCGCTGTTCAAAGAATCGAACAAATTGAACCAGTTGTAAACAAAATGCGGTTGCCAGAGAAATTGTGAGTAAGACCAAACCGAGCTGTAAAGCAACATCAAGCCGTCCAATACTTGTTTCAAGTACAACACTCGTTGTCAACACCCGTGTTTTTCCGGCAATGTTCCCACCAACCATCATCACAGCACCAACTTCTGCAACGGCTCGCCCAAAACCAAGCAATATGGCGTTTGTAATACCTCGTCGAGCACAATACATCTCGAGAAACATTCGTTGTCGTCGACCGGCATTCATCACTCGAAACACATCTCTCTTTTCTGAAGAAACACGCTCGAGCGCTGTCCATGAAACACCGAAAATCAGTGGAAAAATAAGCAATGTTTGAGCTACGATCATCCCTTGTATCGTAAACAACCAATTCAACGAACCAAAGACACCATCCTTACTCAAAACAACGTATACTGCGACGCCAACCACTACTGGAGGTAAACCATACAGTGCTTGAGTAAGCACGCGTAAAAATGGTTTAATCTTCCAATCCACATTGGCTAAAACCATTGCTGCAAGCATTCCAAACACCCCAGCAATAATCGTCGCCGAACCACTTGTTACAAGGGTCCGAAGAACCACATCCCAAAGGTTAGTAGAATCAACCACACCATGGCGAAGCAAGCCAAACCTTTGAGTTTGGCGAAGGAAGCCACTGGGTAGGGGAGTGATTGCGTGAAAGAAATTCCATACTACTTACCTCTTGACGAAGCCATTTCTTTTACTCTAAAGCACAAACTCTCTTGTGAAATCGAGAACATACGATTGGACGATGCACATGGGCGGATTTTAGCAGAAGATCNACGTTCAAAAGTCAACGATCCACCATTTGATAATTCAGCAATGGACGGATTCGCAGTGCAGTATGGTGATACAGAACATACTCCTTCAACCCTTGAGATTATCGCAGTATCACAAGCGGCTGCTGGTGATGAAACTCTTTCAATCACATCAGGACAAGCCATCCGCATTATGACTGGAGCACCCATCCCTTCAGGAGCAGATGCAATCATTCCCATTGAGGCGTGTTCCATCGATGGCAATCAAGTCACGTTGAATCAACCATCAAAACCCCATTTTATTCGTAAGTGTGGAGAAAACATCCGTCAAGATGAAGTTGGTCTCAAGAAAGGAACCCATCTTACCCCCCAAGCAATTTCCATGTGTGCGACAATGGGTTATGCAACCATACCTGTCGTACGGCGATTGAAAATAGGTGTTATTTCGACCGGAGATGAGCTCAAACCTCCTGGTGAAGAACTTGCTTATGGCGAAATCTATGAATCAAACTCATATGGAATCTCTGGACTTGTGAAGATGCTTGGCCACACACCGATTCGCTACCCTGCAGTGCACGATTCAATCGAAGCACTACGCAATCAATTCGATTTTGCCGCAGAAGAATGCGATCTCTTCATCACTTCTGGCGGTGTTTCAATGGGGGAGTGGGATTTTGTTCGAAAACTCATGGAGGAAGAAGGCGATCTTGTATTTTGGAGAGTAAAAATACGACCTGGCTCTCCGCCGTTGTTTGGCCACTGGAATGGGACACCGATGTTTGGATTACCGGGCAATCCAGTAAGCAGTCATGTGGTGTTTCGGATGCTCGTCGTTCCATATCTACGTGGTTCCATCGGCACCATATATCCGCATGATCAAGTTGTTCATGCCCGACTTCAAACCAAGGTTCGGTCCACGACCGATTGCCTTACATTACGGCGCGTAACCCTCAAATCCACACCTGAAGGCTTCATCGCAGAACAGCCGAAACACCAAGGTTCAGGAAACATCGATAGCCTGTCTTCAGCAGACGGATTAACCCTCCTCAAACCAGGCCAATCAGGTGATGTTGGGGAACAAATCGAGGTTTTACTTCTTTGAGGGTTCATTATGAGGATGCGTGTTAATTCAGAAACCATCCTCCTTGATATCCTCAAAGAAATGCAACCNCAAGCAAGTACGAATGTTTTACGAAAAATGTTAACCAATCAGCGAATAACTGTTGATGGTCAAACCATTCATCGTGCCAAACATATTGTCAATGAAGGGCAAANAGTCGAGATCCTTCCNAAACCAAAAATTTCTGTTGAAGAAGAACGAGTAATTCATGCAAAAACACACGATTTGGACATTCTCTTTGAGGATGAGACCCTCCTTGTTGTCAACAAACCATCGGGCCTACTTTCAGTTGCGACAGATCGTCTAGAGAAGAATACACTCCACAACCGATGCGTGGAATACTGCCGTGAAGGANATAGGAATGGTTGGTGTTTCATCGTTCATCGATTGGATAAAGCAACATCCGGTGTTATGGTATTTGCAAAATCAGAAACTGCAAAACGAGACTTGCAAGACCAATTCGCTCAACAATTGGTTCATCGCCACTATGTTGCACTCGTCGAAGGACAAACAGCGTCTGGTCAAGCAGATCATCACTTAATTGAAGACAAAAATTTNCGAGTTTATGTTGCCGAAAAGAAATCGAAAAACAGTAAACGTGCAGTCACATCTTGGGACGTACTTGCATTCAATGAAACCTCAACCCTTCTCAGCGTCGTCATTGAAACCGGTCGCCGACATCAAATTCGAGTCGCCATGGCTGAGAATGGAACACCGGTCGTTGGTGACAAAACACATGGAGCGATGACCAATCTCCATGGAAGGATTTGTCTCCATGCCGTTGCTCTGGAATTTCTCCATCCACTGTCGGATGACCCCGTCCGATTTGAGTCAGAATTCAACCCTGCTTGGAGGCACGGATTGAAGAACCCTTGACGATACGGTAGAGGTGTTCATATGGGAGCGAATCAGGATTGGATATCGGTTCGCGGTGCGCGAACACACAATCTACAAGACATTGATGTTCAACTACCTCGGGGCCAATTCGTTGTGATTTCAGGTGTTTCAGGATCTGGAAAATCAAGTCTTGCTTTCGACACACTTTATGCAGAAGGGCAACGGCGGTATGTCGAATCACTCTCATCATATGCACGGCAATTTATCGGCCAAATGAAAAAGGCAGATTGTGATGGAATTGAAGGACTCTCGCCTGCAATTTCCATCGATCAAAAGCAAGGGTCACACAATCCTCGATCAACGGTAGCTACTGTAACTGAAATCCAAGACTATCTGCGATTACTTTGGGCACGGATTGGCAAACCACACTGTCCTGAGTGTGGGAAAGAAGTTGCTCGTCGAACCGTGCAAGAAATTGTTGATGATATTCTATGGAATTTTGAACAACACACGATTGCAGTCTGGAGCCCAGTTGTTCGTGCCCGAAAGGGGACGCACGCTGAATTGTTCAAGCAGTTTGTCGAACAAGGCTACATGAATGGACGCGTGAACGGCCATGATACCGATTTTGAAAACCCCCCGACCCTCGACAAAAACTTCCGTCATGATATCGATGTTCGAATCGATCGCTTTCTTTTATCGAAAGATCGTCGCCACCGGACAACTGAAGCTGTAGAGAATGCACTCCGTCTCGGCGGAGGTGCGCTTGCAGTTACGAGTCTTCGAATTCCAAAAGAAGCATTGTCATCGGAAGGAATGGAACGCCCAGAACATTCTGAGGGCACAACCATCTCTTGGTCTGAAGACTTCGCTTGCCCAGAGCACGGGGCATTTATGCCCGAACTTTCACCACGCGTCTTTTCCTTCAACTCTCCTCTTGGCGCATGTCCAGAGTGCCAAGGCCTTGGGATTCAACGGCAATTCAATCCAGATTTGATCATCGATGATACGCTTACAGTATCTAATGGCTGTGTTTTACCTTGGCGCCAATCCATGTCGCCAGGATGGTACAAAAAACTCCTCCAACAAGTCTGTGAACACTATGGTATTTCACCAAACGTTCCTTTCGGATTATTGGATGAAGATGCAAAGGATATCCTTCTCCATGGTTCGGGATCAACAATTATTCACTTTCATTTTGAATCTGATAATGGCTCAGTGTACAAGATGAATCGGCCATGGGAAGGCATCATTGCACGCTTAGAACGAACCTATGCTGAGACCTCCTCAGATCGAACAAGAAACCGACTTATCGCTTGTATGACAGACCTTGATTGCCATGCCTGCCAAGGAGAAAAACTCAATCCCGCAGCAAGATTCGTCACCGTTGGAGGNATTCGACTTCCGGAAGTGAGTCGTAGTTCAGTTCACGAAGCCTACCAACTGATCAAGGCACTCCATCCCGAAGCAGACGGCCCTCCTGAACAGTACGCAGATGTTCTAACGGCCCTTGATGACCGTTCCTTATTCATTGCAAATGAAATCCTCAAGGAAATAGAAAACCGACTAGGATTCTTGGAATCCGTTGGACTTGACTATCTTACACTGGATCGAAAAGCAAACACGCTGTCAGGCGGGNAAAGTCAACGTATTCGGCTTGCAACACAAATCGGCTCACGTTTGACTGGCGTGATGTATGTCCTCGATGAACCATCGATTGGACTGCATCAACGTGATAATGAACGTCTTCTCCAAACATTACGAGAATTAACTGATTTAGGAAACACACTCCTTGTTGTTGAACACGATGAGGACACACTTCGTCAAGCAGACTGGATTTGCGATCTTGGNCCAGGCGCAGGATTGGAAGGCGGCATCGTCGTTGCAAATGGGCCACCAAAGAAGGTGATGAAGNCAAAAGATTCGGTTACTGGAGCATATCTCTCAGGCCGACGTTCAATCAAACCTCCTGCNGAAAGAACCATTCCAAACGGGAAATGGTTGGAAATAAAAAATGCACAACACAACAATCTCAGCAACATCGATGTCAAGATTCCCTTGGGATGTTTTACCTCAATTACAGGCGTATCAGGTTCAGGAAAATCTTCACTGATTTCAGGCATTCTCTCACCAGCATTGCAACGCCATTTGCATAATTCTGAGAAATTACCGGGAAAACATTCCAGTATTGAAGGCTTACAACANGTCGATAAAGCCATCATTATTGATCAATCACCTATCGGCCGTACACCTCGTTCCAACCCTGCAACTTACACNAAAGTCTTCGATGAAATTCGAAAACTGTTTTCGAATACAACACTTGCAAAAGAACGTGGATATACACCAGGAACGTTCAGCTTTAACGTCAAAGGTGGCCGTTGCGAAGCATGTTCTGGAGCAGGATCGATTAAACTGGAAATGAATTTCTTACCCGATGTTTGGATNGAGTGTGATATATGCAATGGAAAACGCTACACTCGCGAATGTCTTGAAGTGACATGGAAAGGTAAAACCATTCATGATGTNCTGCAAATGCCGGTAGGNGAAGCAGTTTNATTCTTCAAGAATCATAAGAAAATACACCGCACTTTGGANACGCTCAANGCAGTNGGACTCNCCTATATCCGCCTCGGNCAACCTGCAACNACACTTTCTGGTGGNGAAGCACANCGGGTAAAACTGGCAAGTGAGTTACGCCGCCCTCCTCACAAACATACTGTTTACATTCTCGACGAGCCAACGACTGGACTTTCATTTAGCGATGTTCAACTTCTTATCGACGTCCTCCTT
>PBXF01000053.1 GCA_002727515.1 Methanobacteriota archaeon | reverse complement strand
CATCAACTACAATTGATATAACAGTCAATGATATAATTCCATCTTCAATTACCTACAGCCAAACTTCATTCACTGAAACAAAGGGTACGGCTATGACTTCAGTTACACCAACTTCAAGCGGTGGGCCAGTTGTTACTTGGGAAATTCATCCTTCCTTGCCGAGTGGCTTGACTATTGATTCGTCAACAGGTGAGATCAGCGGTACACCAACCGTTCTGTCTACTTTTACAACCTATACTGTGTATGCAAACAATACTGGTGGTAGTGCAAACACTAACATCGACATAACAGTCATTGATGTTATTCCATCTAATATTGTATACAACCCGAGTTCATTTACTGAAACAAAGGGTACGGCAATGACTTCAGTTTCACCTACTGTAAGCGGTGGTGCAATTGTCTCTTGGGAAATTCACCCATCTCTACCAAGTGGATTGAGTATTGATTCCACCACTGGTGAAATTAGTGGTACACCAACCGTTCTTTCTACATTAACAACTTATACTGTATATGCAAACAATACAGGTGGTAGTGCAAACACTAACATTGACATAACAGTCATTGATGTTATCCCATCTAATATTGTATACAACCCGAGTTCATTTACTGAAACAAAGGGCATAGCAATGAGTTCTGTAACTCCAACTGTAACTGGCGGTGATGTGGTCTCTTGGGAAATTCACCCATCTCTGCCAAGTGGACTTACAATAGATTCCTCAACTGGTGAAATCAGTGGTACTCCAAGCGTTCTTTCTACAGTAACAACCTATACTGTATATGCTAACAATACTGGTGGTAGTGCAAATACCAACATCGATATAACTGTCATTGATGTTATACCATCTAATATTGCATACAACCCGAGTTCATTTACTGAAACAAAAGGCACTGCTATGACTTCAGTCATACCAACTTCGAACGGAGGCACAATTGTAACTTGGGAAATCCATCCATCTCTACCGAGTGGATTGAGTATTGATTCTTCCACTGGTGAAATCAGTGGTACACCAAGCGTTCTTTCTACATTAACAACTTATACTGTATATGCTAACAATACTGGTGGTAGTGCAAACACTAACATCGATATAACCGTAAACGACGTACCACCTTCTTCAATTGGATATAGCAATAGCCCATTCTCTCTAACTAAGGATTCAGCATTTTCCTCAGGAATTCCGTCATCAGGTGGCGGTCCTGTGGTAACTTGGTCTGTATCTCCTACTCTTCCAAATGGCCTGTCTATCGATCCAAATACTGGTGAGATAAGCGGAACTCCAACCCATATCACCTCTTCAGGGACTTACACAGTTACTGCTGCTAATACCGGTGGTAGTGACAGTGTAACTATCACGATAGAGGTTAATGATGTAATCCCATCTAATGTTGCTTACAATCCAAGTTCTTTCACTGAAACAAAAGGCACAACAATGACCTCAGTTACTCCAACTGTAAATGGTGGAGCTGTCATATCATGGGAAATATATCCAGACCTCCCTGGTGGTTTATTGATAGATTCAACTACTGGTGAGATCAGTGGTACGCCAAATGCTCTTTCTACAACAACCACTTATACTGTATTTGCAAACAACTCTGGCGGCAGTGCAAACACTACTATTGATATCACTGTAAATGATGTTGCACCAAACTCACTGTTCTATAGTGGAAGTCCATTCACTCTTACAAAGAATTCAGCCATGACTCCTGAAACACCTTCCTCTTTAGGTGGGCCAGTTGTTACTTGGTCTATTTCTCCAAATCTCCCATCAGGTTTGAATTTTGATTCTTCAAATGGTGAGATAAGTGGTACGCCAACAGTTCTTTCTACAATTACTAGTTACACAGTAACAGGAACTAATACAGGAGGTAGTTCTTCAACAATTATCAATATCACGATTAATGATGTTGCTCCTTCAATTACCTACAATGATAGTCCATACACTTTGACTAAAGGTACGCCTATGGCTCCTTCCGCACCAACTATCACCGGTGGAACTGTTACAACTTGGTCTGTATCACCATCACTACCAGCAGGTCTTTCACTGGACTTATCCACTGGTGTAATATCTGGTACACCTTCATCTATTACTACGACTGCTACGTTTGAAATTACTGCTTCTAACACTGGAGGAAGTGATACTGCAACAATTTCCATCACAGTTAATGATGTTGCACCTTCTTCGATAAACTACAATCCAAGTTCATTTACTTTGATCAAAGGTACGGCTATGACACCGGTTACACCAAATGCTAATGGTGGCGTAGTGACATCCTGGTCTGTATCACCAACGCTTCCATCCGGAATTAGCATAGACCCTACTACCGGTGAAATAAGTGGTACTCCATCTGCTGTTACTTCATCGGCTACTTATACAGTTACTGCCCAAAATAGCGGTGGTAGTGCTACTGCAATATTAACTATCGAAGTACTTGAAACTCCACCTTCTTCTATCTCATATTCACCAAGTTCACTCACATTGACCAAAGGAACTCCAATGACTTCTGTAACACCCACTGCACTTGGTGATCCTGCTACATCTTGGTCGATTACTCCAAGTCTACCAACTGGATTGAACTTTGGAGTCAATAACGGTACTATTTGGGGAACTCCTACTGTAATTTCATCGTCTACATCATATTTGGTTACAGCATCTAATAATGGTGGAAGTGGGTCTACAAACATAACCATTCAAGTGAATGACATCGCACCATCTTCTATTTCTTACAACCCAAGTTCCTTATCTTTATCTAAAGACTCTGCTATGACTCCTGCCGTACCAACTTCGAGCGGAGGCACAGTCGTATCTTGGGCTGTATATCCAAATCTACCATCTGGACTAAGTATTGATTCATCGACTGGAATAATTTCAGGAACTCCAACAGCAATTACCCCTTCTGCAACCTACACAGTGTATGGAAATAACACTGGAGGAAGTGCTTCAGCAACTGTAACCATTATTGTTAACGATGCTGCACCTTCATCTATTTCTTACAGCCCTAGTTCATTCACCTTGACTAAGGGAGTCTCATTAAACACAGTTACTCCGACCTCAAGTGGTGGTACAGTTGAGTCTTGGTCTATCTCGCCAACTCTTCCTTCCGGCTTGAACTTTGATACATCATCAGGTGCAATTTCAGGAAACCCATCTGTTGTATCTCCTATGACATCTTATACTGTTACAGCTACTAACGCTGGTGGTACAGGTACAGCAACAATTACCATTCAGATTAATGATATTGCACCATCGGGAATTTCATACTCTCCAAACACAGTTACTTTGACTAAAGATTCAGCAATGAGTCCATTGAGTCCATCTTCGAGTGGTGGCACAGTTGTATCTTGGTCAATTTCACCAAGTCTGCCGACGGGTCTTGTTATCGATTCTTCGACCGGAGAAATTTCAGGAACCCCAACTGTCGTATCTTCCACAACAACCTACACAGTGACAGGAAACAATACTGGCGGTAGCACTACAGCATCTGTAATCATTACAGTAACCAGTGCTCCACCGTCTTCAATTAACTATTCTCCGAGTACTTTCACTCTGACAAAGGGCACTCCGATGACCTCTGTAATGCCTACAGCAACTGGTGACCCTGCTACTTCTTGGTCAATTAGCCCAAATCTGCCTTCAGGTCTGTCTTTAGATACTTCTACTGGTGAAATCAGTGGAACTCCATCTGTAGTTTCCGGTTCAGCAAATTACACAGTATTTGCAACAAATGATGGTGGTACAGGTAACACGACAATAACCATCGAAGTCATCGATATCCCACCATCTTCGATTTCATACAACCCGAGTTTCCTAACACTCACTAAAGACTCCACTATGAATGCTGCAACTCCTACTTCGAGCGGTGGTACAGTTGTATCTTGGACTATATCGACAACACTTCCGTCCGGTCTTGTATTCGATACCTCAACTGGAGAGATTTCAGGAACTCCGACAGTTGTATCATCTGCAGTTACATACACAGTTACGGCCATTAACTCTGGTGGAAGTGCGTCTGGTACCGTTACCATTCTAATCAATGATGCCCCGCCATCTTCAATCAGTTATACTCCGAGTTCTTTTACATTAACAAAAGACGTTCCTATGTCACCTGTTACACCAACCGCAGTCGGTGGTGCAGTTGATTCTTGGTCGATTAATCCAGCACTTCCTACAGGCTTGTCATTTAACACTTCGACTGGTGAAATATTAGGAACCCCGACAGTCATATCTACCTCCACTAACTATACGGTGACAGCAACCAATGCTGGCGGATCTGGTACTGCAATAATAACTATCGAAGTTAATGATGTAGCGCCTTATGGAATTACATACAGTGGAACTCCATACACATTAACAAAAGGCTCAGTTATGACTGCAGATACACCAACTGCTAATGGTGGTGCAGTGACCTCTTGGGCTATTTCACCATCACTGCCAGCAGGTCTTTCATTCTCCGCCTCTAATGGAGAAATATCTGGAACTCCTACAGAGATTATATCTTCGACAAGTTATACAGTTACAGCCTTTAACTCCGGTGGAAATGCGACAACTACTATCATAATTACTGTTAATGACATCACTCCTTCCAATGTTGCTTATTCAGGAACTCCGTTCACTCTAACTAAAGGAACTGCAATGACTCCTAATGCCCCAACATCCAGCGGTGGAGCGGTTGTTTCTTGGTCAATTTCTCCATCTCTGCCTTCAGGATTATTATTTGACACTTCGACTGGTGAAATATCTGGAACTCCAACAACAGTTTCCTCCTCGACAAACTATACAGTTACAGCAACTAACACTGGAGGTACAGCATCTACAATAATTAACATCTTAATCAATGATGCAGCACCTATAATTTCTTACAACCCGAGTACTTTAACTCTGACAAAAGGAACCGCTATGACTCCAGCAGTTCCTTCCTCAGCAGGTGGCGCAGTTGTNACATGGTCAATTTCACCAGCACTTCCAGGAGGCCTCTCATTCTCATTAACTAATGGAGAGATATCTGGAACACCTAATTCCATAACTAGCTCTACCAATTATACTGTTACAGCAACGAATGCTGGTGGAACAGATTCGCAAATAGTAACTATTGTAGTCAATGATATTGCACCTTCTTCGGTATCATACACACCAAATTCATTCACATTAGAGAAAGGATCTTTGATGACAACAGCGACTCCACAATATACNGGTGGAANTGTAACCTCTTGGTCTATTTCACCTACATTACCTNCCGGACTGGTATTCTCAANCTCAACTGGTGAGATTTCAGGAACGCCGACNGTATTATCTTCAACTAATACATANACTGTTTTAGCAATAAACTCCGGAGGAAGTGCTACTGCAACAGTCACAATTACTGTCACAAATGCCCCACCNTCCTCAATTACCTATACCCCGAGTTCATTTACTTTAACAAAAGATATTCCAATGACTGCAGTTACACCAAATGCAAATGGTGATCCAGTTGACAACTGGTCAATTAGTCCAACTCTGCCAGCAGGTCTGTCNTTTGATAATTCTACAGGTGAAATCAGCGGTACACCGACAGTAATCTCACAGTCTACATCATATACAGTTACAGCAACTAATAATGGTGGTTCTGGTACAGCAATAATTACTATTGAAGTTCAAGATGTTGCACCATCCTCAGTATCTTACAATCCGACTTTCATAACACTAACTAAAGGTACCACAATGAACACAGCGTTGCCATCTTCCAGTGGTGGAGCAGTTACTCTTTGGGAGATTTCCGACGCTCTGCCTGCAGGTCTTTCATTTAGCAGTGTGACAGGTGCAATATCTGGAACCCCAACCGCAGTTTCAAATGCAACCACATACACAGTTACTGCAAGTAACTCCGGTGGTAGTGCTTCAACAACAGTTACAATTCTGGTAAATGATGCCCCGCCATCTTCAGTCAGTTATACTCCAAGTTCTCTAACTTTGACAAAGGATGTTCCAATGTCATCTGTTACCCCAACCTCTACCGGTGGCGCTGTAGTTTCTTGGTCGGTCAGTCCAGCGCTTCCAGCAGGACTGATACTTAATACATCAACTGGTGAAATTTCAGGAACACCAACTGCAGTTTCCTCATCAACATCTTACACAGTTACAGCAACTAACGCTGGTGGATCTAGTTCGGCAACAGTGACAATTCAAGTAAATGATTTAGCGCCTTATGGAATTTCATACGGTGGTAACCCATTCACTTTAACCAAGGATACTGTGATGACTGCAGATACACCAACTGCTAATGGTGGTGCAGTGACCTCTTGGGCTATTTCACCATCACTGCCAGCAGGTCTNTCATTCTCCTCCTCTAATGGAGAGATATCTGGAACACCTACAGAGATTATATCTTCGACTAGTTACACAGTCACAGCCTTCAACTCTGGTGGAAATGCGACAACTACTATCTCAATTACTGTCAATGACATAATTCCATCTTCTATTGTTTACTCTGGAAATCCATTCACCCTAACTAAAGGAACTGCAATGACTCCTAATGCCCCAACATCTGTTGGTGGAACTGTTGTCTCTTGGGCGATTACACCAGCACTTCCAACAGGTCTAAACTTCGATACATCAAATGGTGAAATATCAGGAACTCCAACAACGATTTCTTCCTCGACTAACTACACAGTTTCAGCAACCAACACCGGAGGTACAGCGTCTACTACAATTACAATCTTAATCAACGATGCAGCTCCATTGATTGGTTATTCACAAAACTCTTACACTTTGGTAAAAGGAACTGCAATCTCAATAAATCCAACCTCAGCAGGTGGTACGGTAGTTACATGGTCAATTTCACCATCACTTCCAGCGGGTCTTTCATTATCGACAACCAGTGGAGAAATTTCTGGGACACCTTCAGTACTGTTCAGTTCGACTAATTTTACAGTAACTGCAACTAATGATGGAGGTACTGATACAGCCACATTAGCCATCGAAGTGATTGATGTTGCTCCATCGTCAGTTACCTATACTCCAAATTCCTTCTCCTTGGAGAAAAACACATTGATGCCGACTGTGATACCAACTTCTCTTGGCGGCCCAGTTGATTCTTGGTCCATTTCACCTGCATTACCGGCCGGCCTCTTGTTCTCAACATCAAATGGTGCGATTTCAGGAACACCGACTTCAGTTACTTCTTCTGCAGCATATACAGTAACCGCTACAAATACTGGTGGTAGTGCAACTACAATAGTTACTATCGAAGTCACTGAAGAATCACCTTCCATCACTTACACTACAAGTTCTGTCGTCTTACAAATTGGTTTGACAATGTCTCCTCTTAATCCAACATCTTCTGGCGGACCTGTATCGACTTGGTTAATCTCACCAACTCTTCCAGGAGGTTTGACTTTTAACAATTCAACAGGTGAAATTAGTGGTACTCCTACTGTGGTCTCACAGTCTACTTCTTACACAGTGACTGCGATCAATAATGGCGGTACAGACACCGCTACAGTAACTATTCAAGTTAACGACGTAGCACCATCTTCGGTTTCATATAATCCGAGTTTCTTGTCATTGACTAAGGACTCACTCATGACTCCAGCAACACCAGTATTTAGTGGAGGTGCAGTGACTCTCTGGCAGATTTCAGATGTTCTTCCAGCAGGTCTCTCATTTAGCAGCGTTACAGGTACAATTTCAGGAACCCCTACCGCTATATCTACTGCAACTACGTACACAGTTACTGCAAGTAACTCTGGCGGTAGTGCCTCAACAACAGTAACAATTCTGGTAAATGATGCTGCCCCATCTTCCATAGCATACAGTCCAAGTTCATCCATATTAACTAAAGATGTTACAATGACAAATGTCACACCAACATATATTGGTGGAACAGTTCTCTCTTGGGCAATATCGCCATCGCTTCCAGCAGGTCTGACATTCAATCTATCGACAGGTACAATTGGTGGAACTCCGACTACAGTTTCCCCATCAACACTTTACACAGTTACAGCAACTAACGCTGGAGGAACTGGTTCAACTACAGTAACTATTCAAGTAAATGATTTAGCACCTTATTCAATCAGTTACAGTGGAACTCCATTTACTCTAACTAAAGGAGTTGCAATGACAGCAGATACTCCAACTGCTAATGGTGGTACGATAACCTCTTGGTCTATCACACCATCACTCCCAACAGGTCTTAACTTTGATACAGCAACTGGTGAGATAAGTGGTACACCAACTGTGATATCTACTGCTGTCACATACACTGTATTCGCGTTTAATACGGGTGGAAATTCTTCTACAACTATACAAATAACTGTCAATGATGCGTCTCCAAGTTCTATTGCATATGGTGGAGATCCATACACACTTTCCAAGGGAACTACAATGACTCCAGATGTTCCAACATTTAGTGGTGGTGCAGTTGTTTCTTGGTCGATTACTCCAGCACTACCAAACGGTCTTAACTTTAATACTTCTAATGGTGAGATTTCTGGAACTCCTTCAGTTATTATGACTTCCTCAACTTACACTGTTACTGCAAATAACTCTGGAGGTACTGCGTCTGTAGTCATCACCATAGTGATCAACGACATTCCGCCGTCCGCCATTACTTACAGTGGAAGTCCGGTTACATTGACAAAAGACTCTACGATGTCTCCAGTTACTCCTACTTCAGTAGGCGGTGCGGTTGAATCTTGGTCTATTTCACCAACTCTACCTGCTGGTCTTACATTTGATAATTCTACAGGAGAAATTTCTGGAACTCCAACTGTAATCACTCCTGCTACTACTTTCACTGTAACTGCTTTCAATTCAGGAGGTAGTGGAACTGGAACAATTACAATTCAGGTTGACGACATTGCACCTTCTTCAATTACTTATACACCTAATTCATTCAGTTTATCCAAAGATTCCGCAATGATTCCTGTAACACCTAATTCCACCGGTGGCGCTGTTGTTTCCTGGTCTGTTTCGCCGAATCTACCTGTAGGCCTTGTATTAGATACATCAACTGGAGAGATTTCTGGAACCCCAACTGCGATTACTCCATACAACACCTACACTGTTACTGCGAATAACACTGGAGGAAGTGTAACAACTACTTTGACTATCATTGTCAATGATGCACCTCCTTCAATCACATACTCTCCAAACTCCTACATCTTGACTAAAGGAACTGCGATGACTAATGCTACACCGACATCGACTGGCGGAGTTGCTTCAATTTGGTCAATTTCTCCAGCACTTCCAGGCGGTCTATTCTTTAACACCTCGACTGGTGAGATCAGCGGAACTCCAACAGCAATAATTACAGCTACCAATTTCGTAATAACTGCAATCAATGCTGGCGGCAGTGGTAATACAACATTAACAATCCAAATTAATGATATTCCACCAACCTCAATTGCCTATCCGCCGAATGTGATATCTCTAGCAAAGGACTCTGCTATGACTCCAGTTATTCCAACTTCTACTGGTGGAGCAGTAACTCTTTGGCAAATTAATCCAAGCCTCCCAGCAGGTCTAATCTTTGATACCGCAACTGGTGAAATTTCAGGAACACCAACTGCAATTACTTCTGTAGGTATTTACACAGTTATAGCAAGTAACTCTGGTGGAGCAACTCAAGGTACAGTTTCAATTATAGTAAACGATGCGATTCCAACTTCGATTACTTACACACCGAATTCGTTCATCTTGACCAAGGGTGCCTCTCTGTCGGATGTAATACCAACTTCAGCCGGTGGAGCAGTTGTTTCATGGTCTATATCGCCAGCACTTCCAACTGGTCTGTCAATAAACACTACTTCAGGTGCAATCGGTGGAACTCCAACGGTTCTATCTCCTTCGACAATTTACACAGTTACAGCAACCAATGCTGGAGGTAGTGGTAATACTACAGTGACAATTCAAGTCAACGATATTCCACCATTCTCACTAAGTTACAGCGGAAGTCCGTTTACACTGACTAATGGAACAGCGATGACTGCTGCGACACCTACATTAAGCGGTGGAGCAGTTGTGTCTTGGTCGATTACTCCAGCACTTCCAGCAGGTCTTTCACTCGATAATAACACTGGTGAGATTTCAGGAACTCCAACAGTGACTTCACCTTCGGCAACATACACTATTACCGCCAACAATTCAGGTGGCAGTGCAACTGCAACAGTTACTATTACGATTAACGACCAAGTTCCATCATCAATAGTTTACAGCGGAAGTCCGTTTACACTGACCAAAGGAACTACCATGGTAGCAGATACACCGGCTTCACAAGGCGGTTCTGTAGATTCTTGGTCGATTTCTCCAGCGCTTCCAGCAGGTCTAGTATTCAATACTTCAACCGGTGAAATTTCAGGAACTCCAACATCTATTACACCATCTGCTAACTATACAATTACGGCAACCAACACAGGTGGAAGCGATACAGTTACGATCACTCTTGCCGTAAATGATGTTGCACCATCAACGATAATTTACAGTGGAACGCCGTTTACTTTGACAAAAGACTCTGCGATGACCTCGGTTACTCCATCATTTAGTGGTGGTGTTGTTGAATCATGGTCTATTTCACCTGCTCTGCCAGCAGGTCTAGTCTTTGATAATGCAACTGGTGAGATTTCAGGAACCCCAACAGTAATCGATGCATCAACCACTTATACTGTAACTGCAACCAATTCTGGTGGTAGTGATACTACGAACGTGACAATAACAGTAATTGACATAATTCCAGAGATTTACATTTCCGTAAATGAATTGAATTTAATTAACAATACTGTTAGTGCTGATTTACCGCTTACGCCTACCGTTAACGGTTCAGGGGCAGTAGTATCTTGGACAATTAGTCCAAGCCTACCTGCAGGACTATACTTCGATAATTCAACTGGTGTCATAACTGGAACTCCTGCTGAATTATTGCCTCGAAGTATGTTCATGATAACTGGAACAAATACAGGTGGTTCTGCAAATGCGTATATCAACATCACAATCATTGACCAAATCCCTAGCGTTATTTATTCTCCAGATGATTTGAATTTGGATAATAATACTGTCAGCAGTGTTCTACCGCTACTGCCAACAGTTACTGGTGATGGTGCAATTGTTTCATGGGCAATTACTCCTGACTTACCAGCAGGACTTGTATTTGATAATGCTACAGGTACAATCAGTGGAACACCGTCAGAATTACTAACTCGCAACATGTACACTATTGTTGGAACAAACACAGGTGGTTCAGTAACTACTTACATTAACATCACAATCGTTGATGAGATACCGAACATAAGTTATTCACCAAGCGAACTAATGTTAACAAATAACACTATCAGTGGCATTCTACCATTATCACCAACCATTTCAGGTTCTGGTGAAATAATTAGTTGGTCAATAGAACCAAGTCTGCCTGAAGGACTTGCTTTTGATACATCAACTGGTGTAATCAGTGGAACCCCAACAGAGATATTCAATCGAACAATGTTTGTAATCAATGGAACAAATACAGGTGGAATTGTAACATCATTCATTAACATAACAATCCAAACGAATGAACCAGTGATTTTCTATATTCCTAATGATATTACCTTGCTAAGTAATTCCAGTATATTGAACCAATACCCAATTTCCACTGGTGGACTAGTCACGGAGTGGAGTATTACTCCAGAGTTATCACCAGGCCTTTACTTTAACAACACCACTGGACATCTAAGTGGTATGCCTACAGAACTAACCAGTCGTACTCAGTATACAGTAACAGCAACAAATGATGATGGAGTAATGTATGTGAACTTGAACATCACTGTTGAAGAAACAGTGTATGAAGCCACTGGACCGATATACCTCGTTAATGGTAGTTTAGTGACACCGATTACACCACCTTCCATAATCAGCGGTTCTACCTTCGAGATTCATCCAGAGTTACCTGAAGGAATGTCTATCAACGAAACAGATGGAACAATTTCAGGTACTCCAACAGAGCCAATGGAATTAACTAACTTCACGATTTATTCCAACTCAAGTTTGTTTAATGACAGTTTCATGATTCAACTTGAGGTTCTTGAAGACTCAGATGGCGACGGACTACCAGACTCTCTGCCAGATGGTTACATTGGTGATCTTTCTGAAGATCTTGATGATGATGAAGACGGTTTCTCGGATATTGATGAAACTGATTGTATGACTGAATCGCAAGATGCTAACTCGATACCTCTTGACATAGACGGCGATGGTATTTGTGATGCACTAGATGACGACAAAGATGGCGATGGAATCGATAACATCTTTGAAACCGAAACTGGAATCTATAATTCAACCACAGATACAGGCACCGACCCTGCAAACCCTGACTCAGATGGCGATGGAGTCTGTGATGGTCCTGCAACACCAAATGCAAGCATTTGTACTGCAGGCCCAGATGCATTCCCTAACGATCCTTCGGCATGGGAAGATTCCGATGGAGATGGACAACCAGATGAAATCGTTGAAGGAATTGAAACTAATTTGACTCTTGACACCGATGATGATAATGATGGATGGTCTGATGAAGAAGAAGCCGCCTGTGGTACTATCTCTATGAATGGAACAAGTGTACCACTCGATGGCGATGTTGATGGAATTTGTGATGCACTCGACACCAAGATTCTAGGATATGCTAAGAATGGTGTTGAAGCCAATGTCTTCGAAGCAGTTATCAATCAAACTGACTTCATTATTCTACCTAACTTGACAGGTATGGAATCTGGTACTTGGTCAATTATTCCTGCACTTCCGGCTGGATTAGAGTTTAGTGGAAGTATGGCACGTTCTGGTGAAACTGGAATCATAACTGGAATTCCAACTGAGACTTCGCCGATGACCAATTACACTGTTTTTGCTAACAATAGTCAAACAGGTGTGATGTTCAATTTCTCAATGGCTATACTTGCAGATACCGATAACGACGGATTGCCAGATGGACCGTCTGTAACTGGACTCGAAGTTGACGACGATGATGATGGAGATGGTCTATTAGACGACCTTGAAGAAAAGTGTGGAAGCAGTTCAAGTGATGTTAACGATGTTGCTAAGGTTGATGAAAATGGAGATTGTGTAATAGAGGATTCAGCTAGCGACAAGACCGATGATTCAGATTTCAACTACTTACTATTATGTTGCTTACCTCTTCTTCTACTTCTATTGCTGCTACTGTTGATTGGTCGTAAGAGATCTACTTACCAAGACGCTGAACCAGAGAATACTACTTCGAAGCCTAAACTTTCAGAAGGAGAAGGTACTGAGGAGAATCCATTTGTTCTCAAGCCAGCAAAGACAGTTAAGGCTGGAGGAACCATAGTCAGTAAGGAAGTCATAACCATTAACAACATTACACCTAACTTGAAGATTAAGTCGATTGATTTCCAAGATGATGAAAATGGTCGTAGATTCACAATGCAAGATCAATCCGGAAGTGATGAAGGCGTAAGAATGATTGAAGCAGATGATGAAGGTGTCATGAAGTTCAAATTGATGTTTGATGATAGTTTCGAGCCTACTCTGGCCGGTGGTGAATACCAAGGTGCAATCAAGGTTGGTAGAAACTCTGTATACTTTGTTTGGGATGTTAAGGTTAAACCTGACCCTGAATATGTCAAAGAGCAAAAGAAAATCGAAGCAGGTCTAAAGAAGGAAGATAAAGAACTCTATGAGAAGGCTAAAGTTGTTGCTGAAGCGACAGGCCGTCCAGTTGATTCAACCTTTGAAGACTTGAAAGATGACGGAATTGTTAATCTATCTAATGAGAATGACGAACAAGCTGACAAAGCTGCTAAAAAAGCCGAAGAGAAGGCTGCCAAGGAAGCCAAGGCTGCTGAAGAGAAGGCTGCTAAGGAAGCCAAGGCTGCTGAAGAGAAGGCTGCTAAGGAAGCC
>PBXF01000052.1 GCA_002727515.1 Methanobacteriota archaeon | reverse complement strand
TAGTCCTAGGCAAACTCCAAGCCACCAATGACACAACCATGTAAATCTTTTCAGGTAGGGGTAGATCACGAATGCAAGAACTGGAATTGGTGACAGGTAAAGACACAATGGGTTGAGCATTCCTGCTCCTAACAATAACATTGCCAAGAAAACGGCACACAATGTCCACGCAGTTTTCATCGACATAGTTCCAGATGCTAAATGCCTTCCAGCGGTTCTCGGATTAGCAGCATCTATGTCCTTGTCGATTATTCTGTTTAGCCCCATAGCTAAACCTCTAGCACCAACTGCAGCAACTAAAATCCAAATCAGTTGCATTACTGTTGGGTCACCTGCCATGTAGGCTCCAATAAAAACGAAAGGCAGACTAAACAGAGTGTGTTCGATTTTTACAAAGGAAGCAATTTCCTTGAACCCCATCTACATCACCAAGTTGTTTGGCCATGGCGGTAAATCAAATCGTTCTATCGCTTCTAGAGTTTCTGGGTCATGCATGGTAATTGCTGGCCATCTTCGAACTGGAGTTTCACCTTCTAAGGATGGAATTGGAGTTGTTGCGTCCCAGCAAATTCTACCGTCTTCTACAATGAAATCTCTCTCGACCGCAAAGCGCGAAGTAAGTTGCCAAAGCAACCTTCTCTTGGCTCCATCTCCATGCAAATCTAGGTCATTGTCAGTGATGAAAAGCCATCTGATTGCTGTTTGAGAATCCAATTGCCAAATCGATTTTCGCAATTGGTTTATTTTCTTTACTTTTGCAGCGGCATTTTCTTCATCTGGCCAGTGAGATCCGGTTCTTGGATTAGGCCTTCCTTCGAAATCAACAGTTACAACAAGCATCGAATTTCTGAGCATTCTGCAATCTTCAACTTCAGGGATTTTAGAAATCTCTTCTAGTAAATGTTCGCTAATTTTTGGAGGTTCTTCTTCACCTCTTCTCCATGCTGGACATTCTTCAACAAAGGAGCCTTCTAGAGGAGTTCCACTCCTTGGGTCTGAAGGAATAATTTTGGTAGTATCTATGATTAATTTTGATTGAACATTTTCAAAAGTTGAAGCAGGTTCTAATGCGTCACTAACCATTCCCGGAATAATTGTCAAATCCGAATTTGGGTCAACTCTGTCATTTAATGCGTCTAACAGAGCATCAAGGTCAGAAGGGTCTTCATCAGTTGCAATCATTATCTTCAGGAACATCATCTGACCAGCTCCTAACAATCCTAAGCAGGTTTTCCTCGCCTGGCGAGGATATCTTTGCTTACTCTTTACGATAGCAAGATTGTGGAACCCAGTTTCCAGTGGTAAATGCACATCTAGAACATCTCGGTGTTGGAATGATAAAATTGGTCTGAACTGTTTACCAATTGCCTCTCCTAAATATCCGTCCTCCATTGGAGGCTGCCCGACTATGGTTGCTGGCAAAATGGCATCTTTCCTTCTTGTTACAGCTGTAACGTTTAGAACAGGGTATTGCCCTGTCAGAGAATAGAATCCAAAGTGATCACCGAATGGTCCTTCGGTTCTGGTTTCCTTTGCATCGACCCATCCTTCAATCACAACGTCTGCATCTGCCGGAACTAACAAGTCTTGAGTCAGTGCCTTTGTAATTCGAAGGCGCTTTTTCCCCATGAAACCTGCAAACATGTATTCTTCCAAATTATCAGGAAGAGGGGCGATTGCAGAGAAAATAAGTTCAGGAGGCCCACCTATGCAAATCGCTACTGGCATTTTACCATCCGGCCATGCATCAGCGTGATCTGCTGCATGTTTGTGAATTTGCCAGTGAAGTCCAACTTCTTTTGGCCCAAAAACCTGCCCCCTATACATTCCAAGATTGTGTTCTTGTGAATGTGGATCTTTGGTAACAACCAACGGCAAAGTGATAAATCGACCTCCGTCCATCGGCCAGGTTTTAGGAATTGGCAGTTTAGTGACATCAGTTTCCATTCTCACGCGTTGGCAAGACCCTTTCCTTACCTTCTTTGGAGGCATTGAAATAGCATCACGAAGAAGCGGAAGTCCTGTCCAAGGTTTCTTTACGATTCCACCTATGTCAGGTTTCATCAGCGCGACCAGTCTTTCTCCAATTTCCTTCTCGTGTTTTGCACCAAGCGCCCTAAGGGTTCTATCATGAGAGCCAAATAGATTCATTGCAAGTGGGATCTCGCTAATCTCTCCATTGGGAAGGCGTGGTTTTTCAAACAAAACAGCAGGCCCATTTGTTTTGACCAACTTGTCAGCAATAGCGCCTGCTTCCAACTCAACATCTACAGGCTCGCTTATCCTGATTAGTTCTCCTTCCTTTTCCAGGTGAGAGACCCATTTGGACAAAGTACGCCAGGCCATGATATTCCTACAGCATATGCTTCATGAATCCTTGTTCCAATCCGACTTATTCAAGTCCTGCCTCGTACTGGCCTATTCATGGCGACCTGCGATGTTTTGATTATCGGAGCAGGCCCCGGCGGCGGCTCGGCTGCGTTACATGCTAGTCGAGCAGGTTTGAAGGCGATTATAGTCGAAGCGGATCCTGAAGTTGGGGTTCCAGTACATTGCGGGGAATGTTTGTCACAAATGGCAGTAGACAATCTCGACCTGGATTTACCAGAGGATGTTATCGCATTGGATTGTAAAGGAATCAGAGTCATCTTCCCTGATGGTACAGAAAAGCTTCTCACAGAGAAAGGATATGTTTTGGAGAAACACAAATTCGAACAATGGCTGATGTCAGAAGCAGAGAGTAAAGGCGCTGAATTACACCGCTCTCATAGAGTAACTTCAATGGAAAGAATTTACAATAGCGAAAATGAATTTACCAATTGGAAAATTGATGGACGAGGAGAGCAATTTCCAATCGAATGTAAGGCTGTAATTGATGCTTCTGGAGTAAGCGGTGCTGCCTCAAAAATCCTCGATATGGGTACGGAGGTAGAGGTAATTGCAGGCTTCCAATATGAGATGACAGAGGTGGATAATGACGGCTATCTTGATTTCTACCTCTGGCCAGAATATTCTCCTCACGGATATGTTTGGATGATTCCAAAGGAAGGTGGAAGAGCCAATGTAGGTTTAGTCACAACCGACAAAAAAGGGGCTATCAAATATCTAGATAAATTCGTAGAAGATACATATCTGAAAGGCAAAGGCATCCAAAACCCTGAATGGCGGAAACCTGGTGTAAAACCGCGACCATTTGGCGGAACAATACCGATTTCTGGACCTAGGGAAATTACCACTGGGGATGGGCTAATATTAGTTGGAGATGCTGCGGGTTTTACTTCACCACTATTCGAAGGAGGATCTCATTTAGCACTTTGGTCCGGAAGAGAAGCCGCTCAGACTATCGCAAAGGCAATATCTTCTGGAGATTTATCAGACAAGGCTATGCAACCTTATGTTAAAGCATGGAAAAATCGATTCCCGCCATATCATAAAATCTTGAAGGGCAAAACAGCCCTTTACGAATTAACCGACAAGGAGTTGTCCAACATGGCGAGATGTCTTCCAAAGGAATTAGGCTCAATGTCTCCGCTAGACAAGGCATGGATTGGGATGAAATTACTAGTCAAACACCCCCTTCTGTATACGAAAGGTGTAATCAGCGTATTACTCTCATTCGGATATTCTAGAGCTAAGCATTTTGGTTGGTGAAACTAAGTGGAATCATTATTGATGCCAATAGCGGTTGTAGCGGCTGCTTGGGTAACTTACCGACCCGATGCCAGATTAACGTGGATAATTGCGATGCCTTTTTTCATATTGGCATTGATGTTTACTCTAAATTATGATTCAATACACTTGGTTGCTTGGTATGGTGGCCAAGAATTGCCTGTAAAGTATAGATTTGCAGCAACCTGGGCAGCAAGAGAAGGCCCAATTCTTCTATGGGCTGCATGGATGGCTCTATTGTCTATTATCTGGAGGAATCCTCTTGCTGGAGAAAATGACGAAACCCATCTATTTCGTCTACGTCTAATGAACGGCTTTTCTCTTACTTTGCTACTTGTAGCTTGGTCCTTAGATCCATTCAAGGGCGAGAATGGAACCGGGCCAGGTCTGAATGAACTGTTGCAAACAGACTTGATGGTCATTCATCCACCGCTGATTTTCCTATCTTATTCGTTGTGTATCACATTAACCAGCATTGGAATTTCTTCATTGATAGTTAGCAGTAAGGGAATCAAAGACCGATTAATCCATGTTGCAAGACCTGCCTTTTTCTTCGCTACCCTAGGTATTGGTTTAGGTGGCCTTTGGGCGTATTTGATTCTTGATTGGGGTGGATATTGGGCTTGGGATCCTGTAGAAACGGGGTCGCTACTACCTTGGATTGCGATAGTGATGTTACTTCACCTTAGAACAAGACCTGGGAAGACCACAGATCACATGTGGGCAGGTATTGCCATGGCTTGTGGTGCATTGTCTCTCCTTGCGACTATGGTAACAAGGGCAGGAGGAGTTTGGGCGGTTAGCGTTCACACTTTCGTCGTCGAACAAGGAGGCTCTCCGCCTGGTGATGTATTTGGAAGACTGATGGTTTTACTATCAGATGCGAGTGGTGTTGAAGTTCTGATTTATTTCCTCGGAATAACTCAATTAATGGCAGTATTCCTAGCATCACGACTTGGTTTCAAATTTTCAAACTGGTGGTTTTCCTTGCTTCCAGCAATCGCCCTTCTTGGCTGGCTCGGAGGCGGAGATGTAATGGAAGACTTCCCATCTACTCTTCTTGTTATCATTGGATTGGGCCCGTTTGTAGAATCTGGAATTAAATCACTTCCAAAAGGTCATGATTGGAAATGGTTCGCTATACCTGCGGTTATGGTTGGTTTGCGGATGGTTCACGGTATGGTTTTCTTCGAGTTAATTTCCTTGTTATTCGCCTTTGGATTAATTTTTGAGAAGGAGAAGTTGAAGGCTTGGGGTTGGGCTGCTGCGGGAGTTATGTTGTTCCTTTCTGCATCCTGGTCTGGTATGCTAGACGTATGGATATGTGCGGTTGGAATGATGGCTTTCATTGCGCCATGGTTCATCCATGAATCAGATAACGAGTCAAAATTCTCTTTCAAGGAGAGGAAATACCAGCAGCGCCTTGCATTATGGACTCCTGTCACAGTTGTTGGTTTGTATCTAATTCTCACTCTTGTGATTCTTATTTCCAGTATAGATGCTATTCAATTCTCAGCACATGAAATGTATGGAGCGCCGTTTTTGGCAGCAATGATGATTGCTCTAACAATGTGGAGTTTAAGGGAGAAGCCAGATAGAGTGTTCTATCTGATTATTGGCTCACCAATAATTTTCGTCTTGGCGTGGCTGTTTGGAAATAGCTTAGGATACGATTCTACAGATATCATCGGAGCCTCGATTAGCAGAGGACAAATCGGTTTGGTCGTTTTGTTGCCTGCTTTGTTGGCTCTGCCAGCGACTCTTTCTTTAATCAAAAATTCCGAAAGGAAGAAAATCACTTTCTTCGCTCACATAATTCATTTTGGACTCGTTCTGATGATAATTGGGCACGTGATGAGTACAACAATAATCGATAGAGGAACTTTTTCTCATAGCGTTACAATGGTCAAAGGTGAGAAAGTTGAATGGGAAGGTTACGAATTCGAATTTATTGAAGTTGTTAATCAAACAGAAGGATTGGAGGTTGGAGATGGATATCTCGGAGCGAAAATCAATGTATACAAAGATGGAGAGTTATTGGAAACTGTAGAACCAGGAGTCTTACGTTTTGACACAAGAGCACGGTCCGAAGTTGACCGTATCAGTATGTGGCATGGCGACCTCGTATTGATCATGGATGGAACCCAAGCACAGTCCTTGATGCAAGGTAGTGATTTAGTTCGAATAATGGTCTATGATTTACCAGGTATCCATCTTGTTTGGGCAGGATGGGTACTGATGATGCTAGCCACTCTCAGAATTTGGTTGCCTAAAAAGCACCCAACTGTTTGAAATAGGGATGTTAAGTCGGCGAATTTAACCCCGTAAAATTGGGAAGGTGAAAACCATGGATGAAGGAACAATAGTCCACGTAGATTACGACTTATATTATGCAGAATCTGGCGAGTTAGTAGAAACTACCAGAGAAGAGACAGCAAAGGAACATGAAATGCACCAAGAAGGCCGTGAATACACTCCTCTGGTCTGTGTGGTTGGCTCAGGAAACCTAATTTCAGGATTCGAAGAAAGCCTACTCTCTGCCAAGCCAAACAAGGACGTTTCTGTAGAAATCGCTCCTGTAGATGCATACGGTGAGAAAGACCCTGACCAAATTGAAACAATTTCAATCGACAAATTAGTCCGCCATGTTAGAGACCCTAAGTCCCTTTACATCGGTGGCCCAGTCACTATTGAAGGCCGTCAAGGGACACTTTCATACCTTGCTGCTGGAAGAGCAAGAATCGATTATAACCACCCAATGGCTGGTAAGACTCTGAAGTATGATTACAAGATTGTGAAGGTAATCGAAGGTAAGGAAGAAAAAGTAGCAGCTCTACTAGAGTCCAATACTGGACAATCCGGTTTCGAAGTCAGTTTCGATGGTGACGATGTTTCAATCGTTGTTCCACAAACAATGTTATTCGACCCTAATGCAGCAATGATGAAATTTAGACTTGTAACAGTCCTAAGAGATTCAGTAAGTGCAGGCAAGGTCTCATTTGTTGAAGTTCACGAACCAAGAGTTGCAGCAGACGCTGAAGAATCAGACGATTCAGATGATGGCGAAGATTTGTCCAAGTTATCAGTCGCTGAATTGAAAGAACGCTGCAAGGCTGCAGGATTACCAGTTGGCGGTAAGAAAGCGGACTTAATCGCAAGATTAACTGCTGAAGAAGAGTGAAACTAACAAAATACTCTTCATCTAACCGACAGTGGGAAAAACATGGAAGATACTGAATTTTCTAAGGGTGAATCAATCCTTATTGGGATAATCCTTTCAGTAATCTTCATTGTAATTTCTGGATTGATTTTTGCTCCTGACTTGTTTTGGGATGATTTCGTCAAGATCTATATTTGGGATCCGATTGTAAAGGACGCAGGCTCCAGTGGTGATGCTGGATATTCCGGTGTAAACACTGCAGTTTACATTCTAGGAATGGTTTCAGCAGTAATTGTTTTACAGGCTTTTTTCAGAAAATGGCAGATTCCAACGGATGATAAGATGGTTTGGGCACTCATTGCTTGGGTTATCCTAGCACCTGTTCTCAGAGTAATGGAAGATGCAGATTTCTTTGGAGAAGGAATAGATGTGTTATTCATTTCTCCGTTGATACACCTTCATCTAGCTGGGTGGCTTGTCCTTTCTGCGGTAATAGGTCATATCAATCGTAAGAATGAGTTATCCATGTTAGCAACACTCATCGTTGCTTACATCTTCTTTACATCTCTTCTAATTCTGCCGAATGCAAGTTTGCATGAGGCTGGTGATAATTGGATTCTATTTGGAACGATTGCTGGTGCGGTAACCATCGCAGTAGTTATGCTAAACACTTGGGATTGGAATGCAATCTCAAGGTCGATGCTTGCATTTGCAAGCGGATTAATCGTCATGGGTCTAGGTCATTGGGCTCAATTAGCGTCGACACCATGGGCTCAAGGGAACGATGCAATGCCCAAAGATCATGATATCGTGATTCCATTGCTCGTAGTTGTAGGAATTCCTCTCGTTATCACCTATTATGTTTGGAAGATAGGCGAAGAAGATCTTCGCCAGTTGCGATTGACAGGGTATGAAGTTGGAGTCATCCCTGATGGTATGACTGTGGATGAATGGGAATCTGAAGATAGATCTGCACATCCTGTCGAAATGCTATCTCCTAAAGGTATACTGGCAACTCCGCTAGTGGCAGGAATGTTGTTTGGTCAGTTATGTGATGGATTAGCAACAATGGTAGGTATAGACTGGTATGGCTATTCTGAAAAACATCCAGTTTCTGATGCTGTCATACAATTCGGTAATGGCTTTGACATCCTTGGAGAAGGCGCTTGGTTATTCTTCATCGTCAAGGCCATCATAGTTGGATTGATTGTATGGATGTTCACAGAAATGCGTGTCGAGTCAAGACAACAGCACCTCCGTGTATTGATTGTGCTTGGCGTAATGATTGTTGGAATGGCTCCGGGCTTGAGAGATATTGGCCGATTAATTCTAGGAGTTTAGGCGGTTGATTGAAGTCAATACTTGACTTCGCTTACAATGGAGGGGCAGAAATGGATAGACTACCAACCCGTGTCAACAAATCTGACCCGGATTATCAAAAAAGACGAGAACACAATCTCTCTTTGATTCAAACCCTCAAGGANAGGCTGGAAGTNGTTGGTCAAGGCGGTGGAGGAAAGTACGTTGAAAGGCACCGTGGCCGAGGCAAAATGCTTGCAAGAGAAAGGATTGACAAAATCATAGATCCAGGAACTGCATTCTTAGAACTCTCACCACTGGCTGCTTACGAATTATACGATGGTAGAGCAAATAGCGCTGGCATCGTTACAGGAGTCGGTTTGGTGCATGGAAGAGAATGCTTGTTTGTAGCAAATGATGCAACTGTAAAGGGNGGCTCATATTATCCAATGACTGTCAAGAAGCACATAAGGGCTCAGACGGTTGCTCATGAAAACAACCTTCCATGTATCTATCTTGTAGATTCAGGTGGAGNCTTTTTGCCAATGCAAGACGAAGTATTCCCTGACATAGGCCATTTTGGAAGAATATTCAGAAACCAAGCAAGAATGTCAGGTGACGGCATACCGCAGATTGCTGCAGTCCTNGGAAGTTGCACTGCAGGTGGCGCATACGTTCCTGCAATGAGCGACGAATCAATCATCGTCAAGGGAAATGGAACCATTTTCCTTGCAGGTCCTCCTTTGGTAAAGGCAGCAACCGGTGAGGAAGTAACCGCNGAAGAACTCGGTGGAGCAGATGTTCACACCTCACAAAGTGGGGTGGCAGACCACTTCGCTGAAGATGAACCTGAAGCACTTCGAATGGTTCGAAATATAGTCGAGAATATTGGTTCAAGAGAATTAGCTCCATTCGATAGAAAAGATCCGCAAGAACCATTCTATGATTCTGAGGAATTACTTGGATTGATTCCAGAGGACAATCGCACACCAGTAGATGTCAAGGAAATTATCGCAAGAATNGTTGATGATAGTCGCTTCCACGAGTTCAAATCCAGATACGGTCAAACTCTGATATGTGGTTTTGCACACATTCATGGTTACAAAGTTGGAATTATTGCGAATAATGGTATATTATTCTCTGAATCTTCACAAAAAGGAGCGCATTTCGTTGAACTTTGCGGCCAAAGAGGAATTCCACTGGTATTCTTACAGAATATTACAGGATTTATGGTCGGTAAGGACTACGAAGCAGGTGGTATCGCAAAAGATGGTGCAAAACTAGTAACAGCGGTATCCTGTGTGAATGTTCCAAAGTTCACTGTAATAGTTGGAGGCTCTCACGGAGCAGGAAACTATGGGATGTGCGGTCGAGCTTACGATCCAAGATTCTTGTTCATGTGGCCAAATAGTAGAATCTCAGTTATGGGTGGACCGCAGGCTGCAGATGTTTTGACGACAGTCAAACAAGATCAGCGTATTAGAGAAGGCAAAGAGCCGATGCAAGGAGAGGAATTAGAATCCTTTAGAGCACCAATTCTTGAGAAATATGAGACCGAAGGAAGTCCATATTATTCTACAGCCCGACTATGGGATGACGGAATTATCGACCCTAGAGATACTAGGGATGTGCTTGGACTTTGTATAGCCGCAAGTCAGAATGCAGAGTTGCCAAATGACCGATTTGGTGTCTTTAGAATGTAATTGATAAATTTAATTTTGCAATTGGAGAATTTGATATGAAAAATAAACCGGAAACCACCCTTATTTCACTTGAAATCGAAGGTAGTATTGCTAGGGTTTCTCTCGCAAGACCTGACAAATACAACGCTCTAAATGTTCAGATGATTACTGAACTCATCGAGGTTTTCGCGTGGACAGCAGAAAACTCGGTTGGCAAAACAGGATCCTTAACAAATTCAGAAGGAGAAGAGAATCTTCGAGTTTTGGTTCTATCAGGTGAAGGCAAACATTTCTGCGCTGGAGCAGATATCAACATGATGAGAGATGCAGGTGCAAATAGTCCGGAAGAGAATCGCAAAGATTCTAAGAGATTGGATTCCTTATTCAACGGCCTTTGGTCTCATCCCTGTTTCACGATTGGACTCATTCAAGGCGTCGCTCTCGGAGGCGGTGCTGGCTTGATTGCATGCTTGGACCACGTAATTTGTAAGAATGGCGTGAAAATAGCCCTTTCAGAAGGAAAATTAGGAATTTTACCTGCAGTAATAGGGCCTTATGTCTACAGAAGAATGGGAAGCGCCAATTTCCGACGTCATGCAATGCTTGCTGGAAGAATGGATACTACAGAAGCGCTAAGAATCGGAATGATTGATGCAATCGATGATGATTTAGATGCTTCACAGGTGATTTCAGAAATAATGACTACTGGACCGTGTGCAGTGACTGCAGCTAAGGAGTTATCATTAGGATTCGATCGATGGAATGGGGATGATGAGTCATTAAGAGAATGGACACTTGATTTCACTAGCAGGATGCGAGGAAGTCCAGAAGGTCAAGAAGGATTGTCCTCATTCTTGGAAAAGCGCAACGCTGATTGGAAGCCAGAGGAGTGATATCATGTTGAAACGCACTCTCGTCGCTAATCGCGGTGAGATTGCATGCCGTATCTTGCGCGCTTGCAAGGAGGCACAAGTTGAGTCAGTGGCGATTTTTGCCGACAATGATTCTGGAACGATGTTCACTGAATTGGCAGATATTTCTGTGAACCTTAAGGGTGAAGGACTCGCTGAAACCTATCTTAATCAAAAACAAATTCTTGAAATCGCAGCACAGTATGGCTGTGATTCAATTCACCCCGGATTTGGATTCCTTTCTGAGAACGCAGAATTTGCTCAAGCGGTTATGGATGCTGGACTAATTTGGATTGGCCCATCTCCACATGCAATCAGTCAGATGGGGGATAAGATGACTGCAAGGATCACCATGAAAGAAGCAGGAGTGCCTGTAATTCCTGGTGAAGAGGTTGATGGTGGTCTTGAGGAAGTACTTGCAGTAGCCCCAACCGTTGGTTATCCTCTGCTTCTCAAAGCGACGGCTGGCGGAGGCGGAAAGGGAATGCGTGCAGTTCATGACCCTGCAGATTTGGAAAGTGAAGCAAAAGCCGCAATGCGTGAAGCATTGAATGCATTTGGTGATGATAGGGTCTACGTTGAGCGATTATTAATCGGTAGCAGGCACATAGAGATTCAGGTACTGGCCGATAAATTTGGACGTACTATACACCTTGGGGAAAGAGAGTGCAGCGTACAAAGACGCCATCAGAAAGTATTCGAAGAATCTCCGAGTGTTGCACTAGATAGCGAACTTCGTGAGGAAATGGGGAGAGCAGCATGTGCTGCTGCTGAAGCTGTTGATTACGTCGGAGCAGGCACCGTAGAATTCCTTGTAACTCCAAAGGGAGAATTCTTTTTCCTTGAGATGAATACCAGAATTCAGGTAGAACATCCAGTTACCGAAATGGTGACTGGTGTAGATTTGGTAAGAGAACAACTACGTATCGCAGCAGGTGAGCCAATGAGTTGTGGCAACCTCAACATGAGAGGTCATGCGATTGAGGTCAGATTGTATGCTGAAGACCCTGAGAACAATTTCCTTCCAGCAATCGGTCAACTGAAGAGGTTCGTAGCACCAACTGGCCCTGGTGTAAGACTAGACACTGGAGTAAGGGAAGGAGACATGGTAACTCCTGATTATGACCCTATGCTGGCAAAACTAATCGTTTGGGCTCCATCAAGACCTGAAGCACTCCAAAGGATGGAGAGAGCTTTAGAAGAGTTTGTTGTATTAGGTTGTAAGACCAATGTGCGATTCCTTGCAGAATTATGTAGCCATCCAGATGTAGTAGATGGTTGGACTACTACGGATATGATTGCTAAATTATGGCCAGATGGTTGGTCTCCAGACCAACCTACTATCGTAGATGAGGCTGGTTTGTTGATTGCTGCTGTATGCGAGCAAACAAATTATGGCAAAAAAATTGCAACATCCTCGTCTACCTCTGAACACGTTTCACCTTTCAGTACACTTTCAAGGAGGTATCCTTGATGGAATTCAAGACCTCTAACGGGAAGATGGAGATAGAGCCGCAGAGAGACGGCAAATTGTTCTCGCATAACGGTCTAATTCTACATACAGAGAACGGTCTTTGGTTGGAAATCGACGGCCGAAAATACAAGACTGAAGCGGTAAAGGTGGAAGATACTTGGTGGGTTCATTTCATGGGTCACACCTTACAATTCGAGGTGGTTGAACCTGGCGCTTCAGGAGCTGAAGAGGATGGAAATCTCACAGCACCAATGCCTGGGAAAGTTTTGGAAGTCTTTGTAAAAGAAGGACAGCAGGTTTCTGCTGGTGACCAATTATTGATTATGGAAGCAATGAAGATGGAACATAAAATCATAGCAGACAAAGATGCAGTAGTCGAAACCATCCACTTCAATGCAGGTGATCAAGTCACACAGGGTGCTGAATTAATCAAATTAAGCGACTGATATTTGGCAATCGATAGAAACGCCCTCGCTTTTCATCGTTTCAATAATGGATTCAATAACTTCGTTTGGTAAGTCTTCAGGTGCGAATACACCGCTTTTGAATAATTCATTTTGAGACCACGCTAAGGCACAGGAATATGTAACGAGGCCAGTTGTTCTCGCCATACTCGAATCGCCATCCTTTCCACTATCTTCAACAGTCCATGTCTCTTGGGTCTCTCCTGATTTAATACACACTTCCATCCAAGTAAATTCAGGTCGCTGCGAGTCGAATTTCCAAGAGTCAACCAATTCATCAGGGCTCAAATCTGTTTTCTGATATTTCTGAATATGACCTGGCCATCTAACGGTGTACTCTCCCATATAATCGCATGGAATTGCAGTAAGAGAACGCAGCCCATCGGTAAGGAAAGCCTCCATTTTCCTCCCACTTGCATCAATGGTGTGTAAGTCCGACATCGCAGGAACGACGGTCATTTCTCCATTTTCGATTATTCTTGCAGGTCTTGTATACTCTGCAATTACATCATGAGGAGAAAATGGAGCCATGTAAGACCATTCATCATCCATTTGACTAGGATTTCCTCCAACCTTGATAGTCACCTTGTCGAGTTTACCATACTTTCTGGAAGCGAGTGCTACAAGCATATTTGAAAGCCCTGGAGCGATTCCAACATCCCAAAGAACGGCACTATCTATGTTTTCGAAGCGATCAGGGGTTTGTTCGCTAAAAGAGAGGTCGATTATTCGTTGACCTTTGTTTTTCATTCTGTCAACAACTTCATGACCGATTGAACCAGGAACCATATTTACAATGATATCTGCATCAGAGTGGTCAGAATCCAATGCACTTGCAAGGTGGAATTCAGCTTTGGTTTCACGCTCAACAATATCATACAAATGTACATTGAATCCTGCATCTACTAACTTTCTAGTAACGAATGAACCGACAAGGCCACCACCCAAACAATGAATCCTCATTGGTTGCAATAATCGGTGGTGGGATTCAAAGATTGTGTTTTGAATCATTCTTCACTATCGGGGGCTTCAGTTTTCATTCTAGGTAATATAACCCACAATATAGCGATTATATTCATGGGCGCCAATAGTACTCCAACAAGTGAATTCTCTTTGAGGAATGGTTGCTCTCCCATCGATACATTTCTCCACCAAGCATCCATCGGAACAGGGTCACCAAGGACAAAATTTTGACCAATTAATGGTGTGGCTACGGTTAGGTTATTCTCGAAACCTATTGTCGATACCTTCTCTAACGGCTCATCCCATCGATGAAGAGCTAATTCATACTTTGAATTATGAATCGGAAGAATAACATCGGCCTTTAGGTCTAGACCTGCTTTTACTACCTCATCGGGCATCATGTGGATTTCTTTCCAAGCAATGTTGTATTGCCCGGATTCTAGGAATGCGATATCGAAGGGGCCATATCTTTCTCCGATTTCTGCAAATTCCTCCATGTAGCCTGTATCGCCGCTAAAGTAGATATTTTCATCATGCAAATTTAGAACCCAAGAAGCCCATAAAGTCGAGTCTCCGTTAAAGATACCTCGGCCGCTAAAATGCCTCGCAGGAGTCATTACAGCATTCAAATCAGAAGATATCTCAACCTCGTCATACCAATCGAATTCCTGTATGTTATCTTCATCGATACCCCAGACCAGCAAGTGGGATTTTACTCCGAGTGGAACAAAAAATTGTGAATTTTTGAGATATTTTGCGGTTTTCATGTCCAGATGGTCATAATGGTCGTGTGAAATGAAGACATAGTCGATTTCTGGAAGTTGCTCAATACTGTACGTATTTTCATATGCAAAGGGCCTGGGTCCAAGGGAAAGTGGACCTGCTCCATGGTCACCAAAAACAGGATCTGTAATCAGAGTAACATCATTTGAGCGGATAAAAATCGTAGAGTGTCCCAACCAAGTAATACTCACTTCTCCATCCTCTAGGTCTTCTAAACTAAATGGTTCAGATGGTAGTTTGATATTTGGAGAACGGTAATCGTCGCTTTTCATATATTGTCCCAAGGTTTCCCAAAACGAGGCATTCTCATCAGAACCCATTTCTGTTGGTTGAAGGTTGACAAATTTATCATCTTTGTAATTTGGTGAGTCATATTTTTGAGGGTCTCCACCGAAATCCTCTGCAAAGTTCAGAGCAATTGATGCAGTTATGATAATTATCGTGACGAGGACTACAATCACCATTGAGAATAGTTTCGTCTTTCTTTTGAAACTAGGGTTTGTGATATCATTTTCATCTTTAGCAAAAATTTTCGTTTTGGTCAATATTCGTATAAGACCCCAGAATCCTGCGATAATTAGTGAAATTACTACTACAGAAGTTAGATTATTTCTGTAAAGAACTAGTCCTAATCCAAGACATAACAATGGGATTGATACCTTGTCGTTTTTGTTGAACAAAAAATCGAAAAATCTAGACGACCCCATCACCTTCACCAAGTAATTGTTTGAATGTAATCCTACATTCGTACTTTCTTTCCGGTGATGGCTCTCCAGACTCTTTGAAGTGGATCGTAGTATCTGTCGACAACTCTCTCCTTCAATTGGATAATTGCATCATCAGTGATTTGGATTCCAGCAGGACACACTTCAGTACAACATCTTGTAATGTTACAGTATTCGACACCGAATTCTTTCTTGATTTCTGGAATTCTATCTTCCTCGTCAAGAGGGTGCATCTCGTATTGTGCTAATCTTACTAAGTTTCGAGGTCCAGCGAATTCATCGAATAATTCGTGATCTCTTAAGACGTGACAAGTGTTTACACAAAGGAAACACTCGATACATTCTCTGAATTGTTGCACACGATGAGCTTCGTGTTGGTTAAATTCCCAATTTGGCTCTTCAGGGCCTTTGATTGGCTTGATTCTCTGTGCAACTTCATAATTCCATGAAACATCTGTAACAAGGTCTTTGACATGCGGGAATGTCTTCATTGGTCTAACTTCAATCGGCTGGCCTTTTGGTGTTTCAGCAACAACATCTGACATTCTTGTCATACACATTAAACGAGGTCTGCCGTTAATTTCTGCGCTGCAAGAACCGCACTTTCCAGCTTTACAGTTCCATCTAACAGCAAGGTCGGGCTCTTGTTCGTACTGTATGCGGTGCATACAATCTAGAACAACCATTCCTTCGTCTAATTCGAGTTCATAATCGACTAGTTCTGCTTCTTCACCTTCTCCACGAAGGACCTTGAATTTCTGATTAGTACCTTTTAGTGACATCAATTGCCACCTCCTTGTTCGGCTGCTCTTTCAGCAATCATGGTCTTAACTTCCTTGATTGCATCCTTCAAGTCGTCTCGCATTTCCTCGACTTCTTCCTGTCGAATCTTAATTTCACCATTCTCCATCCAAATGATGTTCAGGTTCTTGCCCCAAAAGTCATCATCGTGGCCTGGGAAGTCGTCACGAGTGTGTCCGCCTCTGCTTTCTTCACGTGCTAAAGCAGCCATTGTTGCTACCATTGAAATGTCGACCATATTCTTCAAATCAAGTGCCTGATGCCATCCTGAGTTGTATTTTCTGCTAGTTCCGGGGAAACATTTCTTCTCTCTTTCACTGAATGCTTTCAGGTCGTTCATCGCTTCCTCTAGTTCTGCTTTGGTTCGAATAATTCCGACCTTTTCTTGCATCATGTCACGCATTTGGTCGTATATTCCGCCTGGATTTTCACCTTCTCCTCTTTCGAGAGGCGCAATCATTTCACTGATTGCGGATTTGACTTGAGAATCATCGATGGTAGGCTGAGCGAGATCTTTTGCGCGCTTAGCAGCATGTTCTCCCGCTCTCTTTCCAAATACGATAAGGTCAGAAAGTGAGTTTCCTCCTAATCGGTTTGCTCCGTGCAGTCCGCTTGAAACCTCACCACAGGCATAGAGTCCGCTGATAGTGGTTTCTTGAGTTTCAGCATCAACTCTTACTCCACCCATTACATAGTGAGCAGTTGGGCCAACCTCCATTGCTTCTTTGGAAATATCTACTCCTGCTAATTCTTTGAATTGGTGATGCATTGATGGAAGTTTAGCAAGGATTGCCGCTTCTCCTCTATGTGATATGTCTAGGAAAGCACCACCGTGTGGGCTGCCTCTTCCAGCTTTTACTTCGCTGTTAATCGCCTTTGCGACTACATCTCTCGTTAGCAATTCAGGAGGTCTTCTGACAGTAGCCAACTTGCCCGATACAACTTCCTCGACCCACTGGTCGGATTCTTCTATTGTCTCGGCGTGGTCTCCTTGGAACATTTCAGGAACATAGTTGAACATGAATCTTTCATTCTCGTTATTGAGAAGCCTTCCACCCTCTCCTCTAACACCTTCTGTTACCAGGATGCCTCTTACAGATGGTGGCCAGACCATTCCAGTAGGATGGAATTGGACGAATTCCATGTCTCTCAGTTCAGCACCTGCCCAAAGAGCAAGAGCATGTCCGTCTCCAGTATATTCCCATGAACCGGAACATACAGACCAACAGCGAGTAATTCCTCCAGTTGCGAGTACAACAGACTTTGCGGAGAAAGCATGGAAATCACCGTCTACTCTTGTGTATGCTACACAACCAGTTACTCTGTCGCCTTCCTTTAGTAGATGTCTGACAGTGTATTCGGTGAACATATCGATGCCTTCGTGAATTCCTCTCTCTTGCAGGGTTCGAATAATTTCGAGCCCAGTAGCGTCTCCAACGTGAGCCAGTCTTGGGAATGTGTGTCCGCCGAAGTTTCTCTGATTGATGAGATTCTTTGGTGTACGGTCAAACACAGCACCCCATTGTTCGAGTTCTCTGACTCTGTCTGGTGCTTCTTTTGCGTGATATTCTGCCATTCTCCAGTTAGCGAGCCACTTGCTTCCCTTCATTGTGTCATGGAAGTGAACTTTCCAACCGTCTCTTGGATCAGCATTTTGGAGTGCTGCAGCACATCCACCTTCTGCCATTACGGTGTGTGCTTTACCGAGGAGCGACTTGGTTATGATGGCGGTTTTTGCACCGCTTCTTGCAGATTCGATAGCAGCTCTAAGACCAGCCCCCCCTGCTCCAATCACGATTACATCGTATTCGTATGAGGTATAATTCTCGGACATCTCAAGCACCTCCGATTATTACTAGACTGAAGTCTGTAATCATGCCCTTGGAACAAGCAATTGTCCAAGCATCACCTACGAATACAAGTCCTAAGGATATCCAGAACCAGAATCCGTGGTCTTTGTTGATTACACTGATCTTGGAAAACATCTTCCCTCTAATTCTTGAAATTCCAGTAGCCCACCTGTCCAACATTCCGCCAGAAAGGTGTCTCAATGCGTGGCAAGAGGTGACATACATGGTCAAACAAACCGATTCTAGTAGCAGGATGATTGTCCCTCCAGAGATTCCATATCCATCACCTGTGAATGTCATAGTGTGTGTGATGTCCCACCATTTGATGAGCAGAATTGGGATAACCATGTAGAGGAAATATCGGTGTAGGTTGTTGACTATGAAAAGACGCTTTTCTCCCTTGTAACCGATTTTCTTGTTAATTTCAGGTTCGTCAACCCAGCATCCAGTAGGGCTTGCAAAGAAAGTTCTGTAGTAGACTCTTCTCATGTAGTAGCATGTGCCTCTGAAGGAAAATGGAATCCACAGGATTAGAACAGCCGCATTTACCCAAGATGGATGGTTCCAGCCGCTAAACATGTCCCATTCCAAGACGTTTGGAGAAAACATTGGTGACGTTACAAGAGCACCATTGACATCATATGCGATGTGGTCAGAAAAGAAAATTACTCTCCAGAAGGTGTATATCATAGCCGCAGTTAGCGCAATTCCCATTGTTAGAGGTTGAGCCCACCAATTGTCTATTCTGTTTGTCCTGCCCATTCCGTTTAGCATCGGAAGTTTGAGTCCTTCACCCATTTGGTACACCAACCCCGACCCCTATGGGGGTCGGATAAAGCAAGCCACCCACCGTGGGGTCTTTGACCTGTTCGGGTGTTGTTCAACTCAAAATTGAGAAGTCAACTTCGGCTTCGACCATTTCAATCTCGTCGACATCCATCTGTGCAAGCTGTAATTTTCCTGACAATTCATCGTTTACTGCGTGCCAATATGAGTATGCTTCGATAACCCAAATTCCAGATTCTCTCGTACCGTTTCCGCTACCTTTTACTCCACCGAATGGAAGGTGTGCTTCTGCACCGGTTGTTGAGTTGTTAATTCCAGTCATTCCTGCCTTAATTCCAGTCTTGAATCTGTATGCTTCTAGTCTGTCATTGGTGTAAATAGCACTGGATAGACCGTATGGGCTTGCGTTAGCAAGGTGTAGTGCATGGTCGAAATCATCAGCCTTGACTACGGTTACCGCTGGTCCGAATACTTCTTCATGGAAGCACTTCATGTCTTCAGTGACACCTGAATAAACGTGAGGCCACATGAAAACTCCATCTTCTGGAGTACCTTGGAAGTTTTCTGGAGAATTATCAGAAGTAATTCGCCCCTGTCCCCAAAGTTTTGTTGCACCATCTGCTTCGACCATATCGATCCCTTTGAGGAAATCAACAGCATATTTCTCTGATAGCATAGAGCCGTATAGCACGTCATCATGCTTTAGTGAATCACCGATTCTGGTTGTCTTGACTTTTGCCATGAACTTGTCCATGAATTCATCATAAATGTCCTTGTGAAGGATTAGATTTCCTAGACTTGTACATCTTTGTCCAGCGGTACCAAATCCTCCCCAATAAGCGCCAGCTACTGCATTGTCGATATCTGCAGTAGGCATAACTACCAATGGGTTCTTTCCTCCTAATTCAAGAGAACAAGATACTAGGTTACGGCCACAAACTTCACCGATTGCCTTTCCAACTTCTGTGCTTCCTGTGAATGAAATTTTATTGATTAATCCTTCATCAACAGCATCCACGATATACTGCCCAGCACCGCTTCCTTTACCGTGTACTAGATTGATAACACCATCAGGCAATCCTGCTTGGTGCATGACACGAGCAAGAGCATAGGATAGTAGTGGCGAATCTTGAGGAGATTTCCAAACACATGTGTTGCCGCAGATAATTGCTGGAATCATTTTCCAGAATGGTACTGCTGAAGGGAAATTGCACGCATTGATGATTCCACAAACACCGAGTGGGCGTCTGTAGGTGAACAATTCCTTGTCTGGCAGTTCTGAATTTACGGTCTGTCCATACAATCGTCGTCCTTCAGATTGGAAAAAGAGACAGGTATCGATTGCTTCTTGGATTTCTCCACCACATTCTTTCACAGTTTTTCCAATTTCACGTGCTTGTAGGCGAACTAGATCATCTTTATTTTCCATCAATAGGCGACCCATGTTACCAATTATTTGGCCACGAGTAGGAGCAGGTGTAGCAGCCCAGCCCTCAAGTGCGGAGCGAGCTGCGGCAATTGCGTCGTGAACATCATCTCTTGTCGAAAGTGGGAATTCTCCCAATTCGTCAGATAGGTTTGCAGGATTGTTACTAATGAAAGTAGCACCATCCGAAGAAGTGGTAAGTTTTCCGTTGATGATATTGTATCCTCTAACCTTTGGCAGTTCGTTTGGATTATTGTTGTCAATTAGTTCGAGACCGGCCTCTAAAACATGCGTCATGGGGGGTCGTATGTCATGAAGAACATGAAACCACCGGATTCGGCAAGAAGCGAGTATTAAAAGCGGACTTAGTTTAAGACCTGATGTCTGGAGGGGTATTTATGTCCAAGGAAGATAGTGAATCTATATCATTGAAAGTGTCCAAAGCAATTCCAAGCGACGTGGGTCATGGCCGTGCAAGAATTAGCGGCGAAAATGACCTAGATTTGAAGCCCGGCGACATTGTCGAAATTAAGGGAGATAATCGCTCAACAGCAGCCATTTACTGGCGTAGTCGGCCAGAAGATGCTAAAATGGATATCATTCGTATAGATGGAATCATCAGAAAGAATGCAGGAGTCAGCCTCGGGGATAAGGTAACCGTTTCTAAAGTAGAAGCAAATATCTGTAAGAAATTAATACTCTCTCCAGTGATGGCAAACAAGCAACAAGTAAAGTTTGGACCAGGAATTGAAGGATTCGCCCGCAGAGGTCTAAACAAGCGCCCTGTAATGGCAGGAGATAGAATCTTTATCCCTGGAATGACGCTATTTGCAGAAGCACTTCCTTTCGCAGTATTACAAACAACGCCAAAAGGTATTGTACAAGTTAATTCGGACACTGATATCGTAATCAAAGACGAAGCAATCGATGATGACCAAGTCGGTCAGAACCAAGGAATAACCTACGAGGACATCGGAGGTATTGGCTCTCAATTACAGAAAGTAAGAGAAATGATCGAACTTCCTTTGAAACATCCTGAACTATTCAGGCGATTAGGAATAGATCCTCCAAAGGGTGTTCTCTTGCATGGACCGCCAGGTACTGGTAAAACAATGATAGCAAAGGCAGTTGCAACAGAAACAAACGCACACTTCGCAACGATAAACGGACCAGAAATTATTTCAAAATACTACGGAGAGTCCGAAAAGCAACTCAGAGAGATATTTGACGAGGCAGCAAATAATGCTCCAGCTATTATTTTCGTTGATGAAATCGATTCTATTTGTCCAAAAAGAGAAGATGTTAGTGGCGAAGTAGAACGAAGAGTAGTAGCTCAGATGTTGACCTTGATGGATGGAATGCAAGGTCGAGACAATGTAATTGTAATCGGTGCTACAAATAGAAGAGACGCAATGGATCCAGCACTCAGAAGGCCAGGAAGATTCGATAGAGAAATCGAAATTGGAGTTCCTGACAGAGACGGGCGAAAAGAAATCTTAGATGTTCATACTAGACAAATGCCAATCGCTGATGATTTTGATGTAGATTGGGTATTGGAAAACTCATATGGATTTGTAGGTGCTGATTTGGCTGCACTAGTAAGGGAATCAGCAATGAAGGCCTTGAGAAGATATCTTCCCGAAATCGACTTGGATGAAGATACAATTCCACCTGAAGTTCTCGAAAAGATGGAAGTCAGAATGGATGATTTCCGATTAGCCATAAGAGAAATTGAACCGAGTGCTCTTAGAGAGATATACGTAGAAGTTCCAGATGTTTCATGGGAAAGCGTTGGCGGTCTAAATGAAATAAAAGACAGACTCAAAGAAAGTGTAGAATGGCCATTAACAAAACCGGACTTATTCGAACACTTTGGAATAAAACCGCCTCGAGGAATTGTCTTGTTTGGAGCACCTGGAACGGGTAAAACACTGTTGGCAAAAGCAATCGCTAACGAAGCAAAAGCTAATTTCATCTCTATCAAAGGACCCGAGTTGATTTCAAAGTGGGTTGGAGAGTCCGAGAAGGCAATTCGTGAAATTTTCAAGAAAGCAAAACAATCCTCTCCATCTATTATTTTCTTAGATGAGTTTGAATCGATTGCCGGAATGAGGTCATCAAATTCACAAACTGGAGGTTCCGATGTCTCTAATAGAGTTGTTAACCAACTTCTAGCAAGTATGGACGGAGTCGAAAGTTTGGATGGAGTTATTGTCGTGGCAGCAACAAATAGGCCAGAGATGATCGATCCTGCATTACTCAGAAGCGGTAGATTCGAGAGAGTGTTACACGTTCCACCACCAGACAAACCAGCAAGAGAATCCATTATGGAAATTCACAGCTCTGGAATGCCAATAGGGAAATTCTCAATGAAAGATGTATTGAAGGGAATGGAAGGATTTACTGGAGCAGATATTGAAGCTGTATGTAGAGAAGCAGCATTGATTGCAATGCGAGCAGGCAAGAAAACAGTGACAAAGTCACACTTCGAAGACGCTATTACCAGAGTAAGGCCTACCGTTACCCCAGATATGTTGGAATATTATTCTAAGATGGAAGAGAGACTGACTTCTGGACTTTCCAATATCAAGCGAACCCGTGACACGAGTTTCGGCATGGAATCAATGTGATTTGCCGGTTGGTTGAAGAGGTCATTGTCGATACGGATATCAGGAGCGGAGTTGTGAGATGCCGAGTTTCAGCAACGAATTCATCAATAGGAAGGTTGTTGATTCCAGCGGAGAATTACTTGGTTCTCTACAAGGTATAGTTATCGACCCAAGAACCGGAGATTTAACCGAGATTATGGTCAAAGTTGAGCCAGAAATTGATGTGACTAAATTACCTTGGTCAATGAAAGATAATTTATGCGCAATTCCAGCTCAAGAAGTAAGGGAAATAGACGACAGGGTAGTTCTTCGTAGGTGAGCAATTAATCATCACCTAAGCACAACATTCTAAACCCACTAATTTCCGTCTATGTCTGAATCTTGCACCAGGGGGAGTTAGAATGAGTGAGCGGACGCGAATAAATAGGAAGCGAATAGGCCTCCAGTTCGCCTTTTGGTTCGTTCTGATCATGCTCCTTTCTACCGTTGTCTCCCAGGTAATAAACATCGGAAACCAAGATGGGCATTCTGCATATGATGATGACTGGAATGATTTGTCCGCTTTCAGAGAAGATTTGAACGACATGGGCGTTGAAACAAAATCATTGGTATCCTCTCCGTTGCTACTTGCAGATATCGAAGATCCTGGAAATACAACTTACATTATCGCAGGTGTCGAAAGAGACACTCTATCCTTGCCACAATTTTCTACTGATGGACTTCTCACATTCGCCTCGGAAGATGGTTACTCCCCTGCGGAAGTTGATGCAATCAAGGAGTTCGTCTTTGCAGGCGGAGATGTTCTGGTAATGGATGACTTTGGATACTCATCCTCAATCGCTGAAGCGTTTGGTGTCAGATTCAAAGGAGTACAATTGTATGATACAGTCTATGTAACTGAATTAGACTACAATTTCGTCTGGATGTGTATGCAAGACGCACCTTGTGGAATGGACGGAACCTCAATCGACCTTAACACCGTAGAAAATCATAGTCGCTGGTCAGTAATGGACTCTGGTGCTCACATTTGCAAGGTCTACGATGGTCGCCCGATGGCAAAATCAGATGCAGGTGTTTGCGCACAACATTGGTCTAATGGAGCGATAGAATACAACGCTTCATACAAGGTTCTGGCAAACAATATCACCGGTATTGACCTCATTTCAAATGCAAAGACAGGTATGGCAAAGACAGAGATAAGAGCATATACGTCTGCTGAAGCTACAATAGATGTCAATGGTGATGGAGAAATATGGGTTGGTTCAGAACAAACTGCCGAAACTCCTGACGAATGGGGACAATTCAATCTTTCAGTCGAGGTTTGTATTTCACAAGATTGCAACATGAAGGCAGGTGGAAGAATAACATTCGTTGCTGATGGGTCTATTCTTACTAATGCCCTGTATGATTACGAAGGTTACAATGACGGAGACTATGGTAGGGCGGATAACGAAATACCAGACAATGATAATCGCAAATGGGCATTGGATTACATCGCAGATTCACTGGTAAATCCAAACGCTGATGGTTCCTCACCAGATGTTCCTGATCTTGCACCAAATGCTATGGTGATTTTTGACGAAAGCAGACACATACAACCTAATTTAGCATCTGAATCATACAACACAGTTTACTTCTTGCTGGTTTACTTTACAGGAGAAGGTCTTGCTATGCTACTACTATTCCTTATCCTGTTCATAGCATTCGAAGCCGTCCTTCTAAAGAAGAAAGATCCAGACAATTGGCGACACGTATTCAGTATCATCTACTATGGATTTGGTGATGCTAATCGATACACATACTATGCAAAATCAAACAAAATTAAGCAGGTATTCCTGTCTAAGGTCAGAAACCAGAATGGTCTGACACGTGAAGAATTCGATGCATTACCAGCTAGGGAATTGCAATCGATGATAAACGATCCAGTACTTGTCAAATTCGTATTTGAAAATAAGAACTATTCATTGGAACAAACCGTTGCGATTGTGAAACGAATCAAGGTTTGGGGGAAAACGTGAGGTGATTGTAAATGTGGACTAGAAAAGCGGCTTNTACATTCACTGGTGGCATAGCGCTGATTCTTATTGGAATGATGATTTCAAATCATCAAATGATGATTCTAGGTGTCGCATTTATCGCATTCATCATGGTTAACTCGTGGGTTAGTGGACACGGTGATGTTGAGGTTCAAAGAACACTTTCCGCTGATAACTTGTACAAAGGAGACGACCTTTATGTTGAACTTCTGGTAACAAATCGAAGTAGAAGGAAAACACAACAATTGGAAGTCTACGACAACATTCCTCACGAAATGAAACTTAGAAGCGGCCTAAACCAAATGAGGCTTAATCTAAAACCTGGAGAAAGTGCAAGAATCCGATATGTGTTGAGATGCCCTCTAAGGGGTCATTATTCAATAGGTCCAGTCTCTCTTAGATACAGAAATACATTCAATCTCTCTGTTGAAGAGATGTATGTTGATCATCACTCTGACATGATAGTATTCCCGCAAATCAGAGACGTAGAGGAAGCCTTCATTCGTTCAAGAACTGCAAAGATGTACACNGGAGCAACAACCTTGAGAACCCCAGGGCCAGGTACNGAATTCTATTCACTCAGAGAATATGTTCCNGGTGACCCGTTCAAAAATATCAACTGGAAGGCTTTTGCTAGAACAGGAGACTTGATGATTAACGAGAAGTGTAGAGACGCTGTAACCGACCTTTACATNATTCTAGACAGTAGAGATATTGCAAGAATNGGTACGGTTCTGAAGAANCCGTTGGAAATGGGAACTGTCGCTGCTGCTAGCTTGGCCTCTTTCTTCCTGCAGCGAAGAGATTCAGTTGCATTGACAATTTATGACGANAAATTGTCATTCCTTCCTCCAGATACTGGAGATAAGCAGTACTTCAAGATTCTATCATCACTTGCTGGGGTTGCACCAAAAGGTGCTATGCCGTTGCAGGCTGTTACAAACAGTCTGGCCGCAAGATTCAGTCGAGGAAGCCCTGTGTTCATAATTTCATCATGTGAAGGTGATGGAACAGTTCCTTCCGCAGTTAGAGACTTGGTAGGAAGAGGACACGAAGTAACAGTTCTTTCTCCATCATCAATCGACTTTGAAAGATTGGTAAGTCGTATTCCAAGAATGTCATACGAGGTTTTGAAACTTGAAAGACAGAACAGACTAACATCACTTGCTGGTTTCGGCAGTCAAGTGATAGATTGGATGCCTGACATGGATTTGTCCCAGGCATTATTGCAGGTGAGAGGATANTGAGGTGATACTATGGCAGGAGAAGTAACACCACAAGGCGAAGGAGCGAGATCCTTACACCTCAAGCAACTAAGAATTCAGTGGCAGATTGTAACATTGCAAGTTTTNGCAACTCTAGCTCTGGTTTGGATGTACCTAGAGGTAGTATCAACGTATGTTGTTGGTAGTATCGACCACACATTGCTATTCGATACAATAGAAACTGCACTTCAGACAGAATTACCACTAGCGGACTGGCTTACAGGTACAGGTAACGACGGATTGGCTAGATTCTATGTTCCAATAGGTCTCGGCTTGGGACTCGGAGCAGTAATGGCTGCACTAGCATTCCAGACCCCGAAATTCCAACAAAGAGTCCGACTAGGGTTCGTTATTGGATTGATTGTTTTACTTGCTGGTAGATTCTCTGTAAGCTATGTATGGCAGTTATTCCAGGATGGATGGGACATACCAGACCAAGATGTTCTGCAACTGCTTCAGTGGCCACTTTTGATGATGCTTTCAGTTGTGATTCTATCAGTATATCTTCTTCCATTAATCACAGGGGCTAGAGGAATTTGGGGATTATCAAGAAGAGGAGTTGCGTGGTCGATTGGATTCACATTACTGTTCCTTGGTATCCACGCAATCCTAACGTTCCCTCTAATCAAGAACCAATTAGGTAGTTACGGTGCTCAATTAACCACTTTGGAAATAATCGTGTCAGAACCAACAGTGTTCGGATTAGTGACTGCTGAACAATTCTCATTAATTCTAATCGCTTGTTTAATGATGGTTTTCCAAGAGTCAGCATTTGGTGTAATCAGGCTATTGGAGTATGCTTACAGATTACCAGAATCTTGTAAGAGAGACCCCGAATATGTTTCTCAAATGGACAATTTGATGAATGGCCACCTTAGACACACCGCTATATTCCTCTCTCTTACAATAGTAGCAACNACGATTGCTCTNGGGTTCCACTCTATCTTGTTAGACTGGGTATCTGGAATCACTGGATCGCAGTGGGCTTCCCAGGTAAGTGAATCAATAGAATTGACGCTAACATACGGTNTGGTTATNTCCGCACTGTTATTCTTGGGTGTAATGGCACTTCTACGGTATGTTATTCCATGGCAAAGGTTCTGGGGTCTTATTGAATCATCTCTATCCTCGAGTTCAAGGGATTAATCCTGAAACTCTAATCTCTTCTGATAATATCAGATTATTGACACTCCAAGTGTATAGTGATTTATATTTCTAGGATTTAACGGATTTATGGGTGAGCAACATACCATCATTGCTAAACTCATCCATTGGCTGTTTATTCCACTGTATGTATATGGGATTTTCAAACAAGTTGACGATATTTCTCAATTAGAAGACAATACTTTGCTGATATTTGAGGTAATTTTTGCGAGTGTTTTTCTTGTTATTGTTTTGATGAGATTTTTCTACATGAGACGCTTTGATAATTTCAAAGGAGCACAAATTCCAGTTCATAGAATACATCGTCTGATAGGGAAAACAGTTCATATCGGCATGTATCTTTGCTTAATTCTCCTTCCTTTATCCGGATTGATAATTGCAGGATTATTCTCTCAAGGAATAGAAGATGGNCCTCTTCAAGATGGTGCGCTNACTATTCACGAGATTGCTGCGGATATGAGCTATGTCCTGATTGCAGTCCATATTTCAGCGGCGATTTACTCAAGAATCAAAGGTGAAGGAGTCTGGTCTGCGATGGTTCCAATTTTGAAAGAGGATGAACCTTCAACTAATCCAATCGTACAGAAAATAGCGCAGTTTGAGAATCAAATTTACAATAAAATCGAGGAGATTTTACCAAGAAAGAACGAATAATTCTGTATTCATTTAACATGAATTGATTGAATAATTCTTCCAAAAAATTCTGTAACAATTAGCAATAAGATAGGTATTCCACAAATCCATGATAGCCAAAGTTGGGCTCCTGAAAGGTGGTCTGAAAGCATATTTCCAGCAAATATAGAACCAATTAATAGCCCTATGAATACAATCTTTTCCAAAAACATTGGATATTCAGAGCCCATCAAATCCCTCAAAGATCGATTCCATCAAGAGAGTCTTCTAACTCGCTTAGACCTGTTTCATCTCCCATGATTATGTCAGCAGGTTCAACTCTTTTCTCCCATCTTGCATCCAGTCTTGCAAGTTCTTCCTCAAGACTAGAACGCATATCGTCATAATTATCTCTCGGAGCAGATTTAGATTCTGGCATGTCTTCTTCTACAGGAGTCGACATCTCTTCCCATTCTTCAGCAACGCTGCTTTCTTCGGTTACAACAGCGATGTCTTGGTCGATTAGTTCACTATTCATTTCCTCGACTACTGTTTCATCGACAGGTTCTCTTTCAGCCATGGACATATTGTTTCTCTCGTATGGTAAGATTCCATCTCTCTTGAAATCCCAAAGAGAGCCTCTAACTTCTCCATCAACGAAACCACTTGCATCTAGTTGAGTAAGTAATTCTTCCAGAGCACTTGTTGTAGCCTCAAGCCTGATAGATGAACCAGCATCTCTCATGTCAGCTTCTAGGTGAATGTCATCAAGCGCCTTTTGGATAAGAGTTCTAGTTTCCTTTGCTAATACTGGTAATGACTCAGGTCTCCTTGTATTTCCTATCAATGCTCTAATTTGGTCAGAAGGAGCACCAAGTCTTTCGAGTTGCTCCAATACATTCCTGATTCTTCTTAGCATTGTTATTGAGCGGTCATAATCTTCGAGTAGATTTTCCAAGTCTAGAACAAGGCTGGTTACAGTTTCACCAAGTTGGTGTTCTAACCTTTGTTGAACCGACCATCTTGCTAATCCCCTTACAGCGCCAGCGGTTTGGGGTACTTGTCTTTCAAGTAAAGACATGACTTCGTTTGATAACAAATTTCTAGGAGTTTTAGCGACATGGTCTACTACTCCTTGTATGACCTGGAGTGCTCTCTCTACAGCTCTATCGAGTAGAGAGACAGAATATCCTAGAGTTCTTGCATGCTCTAGTCTTTCTAGAACTGGACCTAATCCCTCGAACTGCATACTGTCTGTTAACAGAGCCTGTGCAAGAGGTTCTTCGGATAATTTTGCCCGTAAAATTTCGGCTTCCTTGATATCAGAGAGTGCTTCTTCATGAGCAACAGACAATGCTTCTGCTTGTGTTAGCAGGTTTGACAACTCTGCTTCGGCTTGACCTCTCCTTGCTCCTAAGTCACCCAATTCTTTGAGTACAATTCGCCTTTCGTCCATCAATTCTTTCATCTCAGATTGAATCATAGCCGATCTGTTTTCTTGTTCTGCTAATCTAGACCTATCCTCTTCTGTTCTTGCACGAGACACCTTTTGTTCCTGTCCAAGTTGATTAAGAATCATTTGCGCTTCACTGATTTTCGCTTCTATTTCAGCAAGTTCTGCTTGTGCCCGTCGATGTCTATCTCTCGTAGCCTCGACTTGTTCCTCAATCATACGTTGCCTTCTTTGGTCATCTTCAATTCTTGACCTTATGCTTGTTAGTGTTGCAGAATGGGAATCAATATCACTGGATAATGCCGCTTCCTTGGAGGCCATTTCTTCTATTCTAGCCGATAACTCAGCACTCTTACCAGAATCGCCTAGGATTCTTGCCAGTTCTACTGCTCTTTCGCTCAATTGGTGTTCAAGTTCGTTGACGCGCTTGGATAGTCTATCGCTTCTTGACTCTGCATTTTCCGATGCTGCTTGAGCAGAGGATAGATCTAGTTGTAATTGGTCGATTGTTTTGTTGTAATTTGCAATTTTGTCCTGGATGTCAGCGACCTGCCTTCCGGCTTCATTTGCAGCTACCTTCGCAGAACTCTCACTCTTTTGTGCTGCGTCAAGCGATATGTTGAGGTTAGCAACTTCTTGTTCGGTTTCAGCAAGTTTCAGTTCGGCCTTTTCCAGTTTTCTTCGTAGTCCATCATCAAGTGCAGACTTCACTTCGATAGTTGTGAAACCTTGAGATGGTTCTGCAATAGAAATTGCGAATTCGAATCTTGTTCTTTCTTTCTTCAAGCGGTCTAGACCAATTTCGAAGCCGTATAGTTCGTTCATAGTTTGTTTAATCAATTCTTGACGAGATTCTGAACGAGTTCTGGTAGTGGATAATTCAGTGCAGAACCCACCTAGGTTGAAATCGATGACATTTCCAGATTCTGAGCCTAGGATTGTGCCCACTGGGAGTCTATGCAGTGCAAGGACTCTCTTCGATTCAGTGAGGTTGCTCACCGCATCAACTTGTTTCATGTCCTTTGGTGCTTGTATTGCTACAGGAATTCCCTTAACCAATGCTATTCTGATAGCTTTTGATGATTTACCTGCAGATAGGTGTCCAGTTACCTGTTCCTGAACTGCAGTAGTTAGCATAGAGATAACAGCGTCTGTTCCACCTCTTCCTTCTCGAATTATGTGGCCGTCAATAAGCGCTTCTCCTCCGGCGCCCATGGCCGAAACATCTCCTTCCATCATAGAAGCAATTTGATTGATTAGTCTTGTATGGTCGACATCCGCTTCAGTCCAAATTGCTAGAGCAATATCGCCAGATTCAGCGAGTAGTAATGCTCCATCGCCAGTATGCAAAGTCCAATGCCCTTTTCCATCCAGTCCCAAATCAGATGCTAGTGCTCTTCGTCCTGCTACAGTTTCACCAACTTGTGCAGCAAGTTCAGCAGGAGTGGCAGGTAAGTCTCCTGCGTCGTCGATTAGCATTCCTCCTTCGACAGCGATTCCACCTCTGACTTCGGGTCTTGCAGAAATATGATTCAGAACGGCTGAAAGATCTCTGACCAATAGCCGTTCTACGCTGTCACCATATCCTGTCAATCCTCTTCTGTCGGCAGCATGTTCAAATGCTTCAGGTAGTACTTCTGCAACAGAGCCTAGTGCAGACTGAGACCACGATTTGGCTTTCAGTCTGTGTTGTTCTTTTTCTAAGTCTTCTAAACGTTCTCTAGCAGCATTTCCGCAAAGTAGAACCTTTCCAGTTTCAGGTTCTGATATCCATCCAACGACTCTTCCTGCTCTGACTATTCTGTGGCCAACAGCAGTTGTACGTCGTCCCATATAGGTTGAAATGCATCCATGCTCAAATGGCATGATGCTACCAAAGGTAACGTCAATTTCTTCATCAACAAGCGCTCCATAGGGCAGTTCAAACATAAATTCACCTTACTAAAGAGTTGAGCACTTCCGTGTCACGATCGACTGCATGTCGCCATCTTGCGATTCGAGAACTTTTCTTTCCTCGAATCACTAAACTTGTGTCTGAACTGAGGCGTGTAACCAAGACGGTTTCTTCTCCTTCAATCCAAAGTTCTAGGCCTTCTCCTAAAGTTCCTCGGCCTAGATTTTCAAGTTCTTGCACAACAAGATTTGCGAAATCCAAATCTGGACTTTTCCCTCTCTTCCCAACCGCTGAAATTAGCCCATCTTGCTTGGAAACAAGGTAGGCTTGTTCAGCACCAGGAAGGTTTTGGAAACTGGCCAGAATACGTTGCAACATATGCGCTCAAGTTGTTGCAGATTCTAAAGGGCTTCAAGAAGTTTGGCATTGAACACCGCCCGTAGGGCGATTTGTGGGGTAAATTGGATTTGCCAACTGCATTTATCAAAAACCGAATATTTCATCATAATTTTTAAATTGCAAATTTAATTTTTCAATTGGAAAATTTAACCAATGCCAATAAGGCGAGTACCTCTTCGACTGTCCATGGGCGAGTTGTTTGAAGTGCCAAGTTGTGACAAATGTCGCAATCCGGCTATTCTCCACCAAATTTACTCTGGTCGCTCTATGTGCGGAGCCCATCTTGCAGACAGTGTTCGCAAGAAAGCATCCAAAGCTTTGAGGCAACAATTACAGATTCCTAAGGGCAAACATACCACAATTTTAGTTGCAATTTCTGGAGGAAAAGATTCAGCGGTTTTACTTGAAAGAATTCATGAGAATTTGTCAAAGAGAAGAGATGTTACAATTGTAGCAGGTTGTGTCGACGAAGGAATTGAAGGATATAGGCCACCTTCACTTGAATGTGCTAGAGAATTGGCAGAATCCTTGGGAGTGAGATTTGAAACGGTGTCTTATCCTGAATTAGGATTCAAAGAAATGGATCAAGTTGTCACAAAGATGGCAGAAATCAAGGATAGAAAGGCACCATGTTCATACTGCGGAGTATTCAGACGGCAAGGGATAAATCACCTGGCTGAAAGAGTAGGTGCAGATGTAATCGCACTTGGCCATAACTTGGATGATATGGCTCAAACCATTATGATGAATATGCAAAATGGAGACATAGAGAGAACTCTAAGGTTAGCCCCCCATACTTCGACTCCTCTTGCTGGAATGGCGCCTAGAATCGTTCCATTGCGCTGGATACCAGAACAGGAGATTCACCTATACGCACTCCACAAAAACCTTCCAATTCATCACGAAGAATGCCCACACGGTGAGGGCGCATTACGGTTTAGACATCGAGAAACAATTGCGATGATGGAAGCAGATGTTCCAGGTACCAGACACGGACTCTTGCGAATGGCTGATGACTTGAAAAAATTACACGCTTCTGCTGGAGGTACATTCAACACTATTGAGCCAATTAATTGCCCGGGATGTGGTCAAATTTGTAGTGGCTCTCTTTGCAAGGCTTGTGAGATGAAGAAAGTAATAATGGATGAAGACTGACTTACTGGATGTGTGTTCTGACTTCGCAAGAAGAGGGTTTTTTCGGAGCCTCGCTAAATCCAAATTTACAAGGAGACATGTTTGTCATATCTCCTAAGTCCTGTCCGTTTATTCTTCCAGAAGCAGATTTGATTTTTGACACACGGTCTATCGCATACCATTCTTTCCTTTGGTTATTCGTTGTGCCATGAGTCTTTGTTCCGAAGAAAAGTTTGGCAAAAAACAGCTCTACGGTAGCAATGAAAAACAACGATCGCTTGAACGGAATTGGCCATCCTCTGTCCCACTTGAGGTCGAAATTCATTGTACCAGAATTCAATGATAACTGTCTTTCTGAATTATTGATGCTAATGTCTTCGATTATGGTTTCTTCGAACTCGTACATCGAATTGACATAATCGGCCACTTCTTGGTTAGGTGCAACCAGTGTTCGTTTTCCATCTTTGTTAGCCCACATTATATCTGTAAATCTGCCGAGGGGAGATTCGTGCCAATCTCCTATTACAACACGGTCACCAGACGTAAATGCACATGAAGAAATTCTACCTTTGAAGACATCCATACCGTCTATCCCTTTTTCTTCGTTCTTGAATGGTGTTATTTCCCCAATCCAGCAGATGAACAGTATCAATAAAATCTGGATTACTAATCTCAATATGTGCCATTCGTCTCCATATGTCACACCATCGAGTGCGATATTGTTTATCCACATGTTTAGGTTAGCCCAGTACAATGCTACTAGCATACTAACTCCGAAAACAGCAGAGTACTCTCTTGTTTTGCGAGGAATGATAGTTAGTCCGAACCCAACTTCTGTAATTCCACTTAGATATACCCAGAATTCAGGGTTTCCTAGTACTTTGGGAACGAGTGGTTCATACCATTCAGGTCTGACGAAATGGTCGACACCAATCATGATGAATATTGCACCAGTTATCAGTGCAGAAACATCACGAAACAAATGTCTGGCCATGTTATCAGGATTAACATCTCATAAAAAAAGAGGTGTTATTGTTCAGAAGAAAGAAGTTGTGGGCCCTTCAGGGAGCCGAAGTTCCCTGAAGGGCGAAATCCCGATATCGGGTTATCAAGCAATACTACATCACTACTAGACTTAATCTAGGTGGATGATTCCTACTTTCTTTACATTAGCCTTCTTGATCTTGTCAGGAAGCCATGCTGGGCCGTTTGCCGGCTTGTCAACAATGGAAATGCTACCATTGAAATGGTGCACTCTCTTTGTTCCGCGCTCACGAAGTTTTATTTCTTTGTGTCCGCGGGTTGCAGCTTTTAGAGCTGCTCCACGTGGTTGTCGGCTAGCAAATACTTGGCTTGTGTCTTTTCCGTTCTCCATTAGAACGAAGTACTTTTTATCACCCATAGGTTTCTACCTCGAGGAGTACACTGTATCAATTGGGTTATAATATTTGTGCAAAAAACCGCTATACTGCGCCACATAATTAGAGCAGTATGCCTTTCCGGAGGGTTAAAACGGCGCAGTAAATCGTTTTTGAGGACTCAATAATCAGCGCCAGCAAGAGTTTTAGAATCGGTTACACCGGGAATTTGTCGAATTATATCTACTACTATTCTAGCTACCTCACCAAGTGAATCTGCTTCCAGTTTAGCGATTATGTCATAATCTCCAAACAACATAGTTGCATCTTTTACGTTTTCCAAATTTTTGATAGTTTGGAAGCTTTCAAATTCTTTACCTGGTGATACATTAACCAAAACATAGCCTACTGCCATAACAGTCCTACAACCTAGATACAAATGAAGTAATCTATCTTAGGTCTTCCATGCCTTCTCTATATTGTTCCCATTGTTCAGCATTCCAATCTTCTGGCATTGGGCCATCAAGCCAATTTAGGAATTCTTCTACAGTCCAACCTTCTGGGATCCTTTCGTCCCTCAGGGGCTCAGGGGCATGAGAGTCATCAGCCCACGAATCTTCTTCTCCTGATTTAGAGCGTCCTCTAATATACATAGATGAAATTAATAGAACAATAATCAGTGATGCAATTCCCCCCGCTATTTGATAGATGTATGATTCCTTAGAATCGTCAACTGCATCATTTAGGTCTGAACAATTTTCCACGCATTCACCATTGCTTTCAATTTCTAACTGACTTGTATATTCTACTTCGTTAGATGACCAATCAACACACTGAATGGTCATATCAACCACTCCATCAACATAATTTGGAAGTAACCACGATGTAGACCATACTCCTGTTCCATCAAGGTCAGTTACTGTACTATTAGGGGCGAAATACAGTAATGTTCCATTTTGAGAGTACTCAGCAGAACATACTGCATCGATACCATCTGCATCTTGCATTTCAACTAGAATTTCGATAAGAGATGACTGAGTGAAGGCGGTTTGGTGATTTACGCTTATCTCTGGCGGGGAATGCATGAATTCAAACTCTAAGTATGTCAAAACCGATAGGTCATCAACATCTGTTATTCTAATGCCAAGATTTCCATCACCTGGTATGAATGATGAATCCAATTGGATTCTGAATGAGTATTTGTCAGTCTGTTCGGGGTGGTCTATTCCACATACGACCTGATTTTGTTCTGGGGCAGCTACGACCCATCCCAATTGTTCTAGAGTTGCTGTTACTTGTGAAAGTTCTCTGGTCGATTTGATTCTGACCATTGCATCTGCTGTTTGTCCAAACATCAGTTCATCGACGATTACTTCATTTCTGCAAAGGTCGATCGAAAGAACCTCTGGCAAAGTCAGTGAAATTTCAGAAGTAAGTGTTGCACTGCCCTTCAAACCGTGTGCACCTGTGACCTCTGCCTGAATTATTAGGTCACCCGATTCAATGCTAATTTCTGATGTTAACGGAATTATTGCTACACCGGATTCATTAGAAGATTCGAAATCTATTGGAATACTAAATTCGGAACGTCCTGGCCATTTTATCGAAACGTCACCATATACACCTGAAACATAATCATCAGGGTCACTAACGCTTATTCTGAGAGATTCCGTTCCATCAGCTTGGATGTTTTCCGTAATGTTACCATTGCCGTCTAGAAGAGTTAGATTTACGACAGGCTGCTGATCTCTAATCTTGATTGTACGTTGGGATATGAAATCTCCTGAAGCAGACCTCAATTCTAAGTTGAATGGGTCTAGAGTACCCATATTCGGCATCGTAAATGATGCAATGTAACAGTGATGCCCAATTCCGGTTCCAGATACATGAGTCATACCATCGATATTTCCTCTACTAGCCATGAAAATTGGCGTGCCACTCACGATTTCGTGGTCAGCATCTAATACGCAAGCTCGTAGTGTTAGGATATGGCCTCGCTTTATTCCGTAAGCCGGTTGAGAGGTCAAAGGTGTAGCGCCATCCCAATCTCCAGAATCCACGGTTGACACGTGGATTCCATACCAAAATGCTGGAGCATTAGTGATGTATGCAATACCATTCTCTGTGGCGTTTGTTGTAAGGTTAGATAAATCAACTACTGATACCGTGATATCAAGAACTCCCAATTCAATATCGACAGGAAGTTCAATTGTAGTCCACCAAGTTATACCATCTTGGCTGCCAGTATTTTGCCAAGTCCAATTCGAACTAACATTATCGAGGGTTATTCTCCATCCAATCTGGACAGATAAAACGCCAGAATCATCGTCTGTAATTGTGCCGCACTCGAATCTGTCCCCTCTGCTGTACTGGTTTTGGTCGCAGTAGATTTCATCGACTTCTGCAGGAGAATTAACCCAAATAATCGAATCAAATTTGTTCATGTCTATATTTCTCTCAGGATGTTGAGCAGAGTTTGCTTCCCATCTAATTTCTAAGTTATTCCAACCGGCTCTTGATGAGTTTACCTGGATGGAAATAATTTGTCTACTACCGCTATCTTCACCACTTGGCATAGTCATTGAAACATTATGCAGTATGATGCTTCCTAATTTGTCGACGACCTTTAGGTTACCATGAGCAGCCCCTGGGCCAACATTTTGTAATGCGATATCAATAGTGAAATCTTGTTCGAGTGAAACGTTATCTTTGATTCTGACATCTAATATTTCGATATCATGAACAATATCTGCGTACGGGCTCATTTTCGGGTCGCCTACTACAACACCCATCCAACCAATCATCAAATTGGATGCTGCATATGACTCTGCAAGATTGAATCCACTAGCATATGTTGGAAGTAAAACGCTTGGATATGATACAGCGGTGAGATACGGCTCATACACGTATCCTTTGGTCCCGCTCGCACCATCATCTAGGATATCTGCGACTAATGACTGACCATAGGTTGTACCCCAATTGAACGAACGTGCTCCAGTGCTAACTGCGGTTTCAACAATTGAGCCATTGACCCAATCCATATGCGGCCTTATCACTCTAAGTACTACAGAATCAATGAATAGAGAGCCGCTAGTTGATGTCGGTACGATATCAAGATTGATTCTAATTTTGATTGTTGTTGCATTGTCATGAGGTCTAAATCTCAAATATTGGTTATCCCAAGAAGAAGTGATGTCTTTATTTGACGAACTATTCGTATAAAGTTCGGTTCCATTATCTAAAGAAGTAACATCGACGCTATATTCAGCAAATACTTCTCCATCTCTCTTACCGTAAACCAACATGTTCCACGCATGATCCTTGAGGTATTCTGGAATCTGATATTCCGTCTCAAGATATGCGGCATTTTGACCGCTACCTGAGTACAGCGTACAATTACTGATTATATTACGGCTAAGCGATGTTACAGATGAATTATTCAGTGCGGCATCCCAAATCATAAGATTGTCTATCATCCCCTCGAAATATGAATTTCCAGCTCGGTTTACTCCTAGTTTGTATAGGTCAAAATTGTTGACTGAGCCGTTTGGGAAGAAGGTTTCTCTAACCAGCACTCCATCCATGTATTGTCTTAGAGTTCCTGCATCGAATACGGAAACTAGGTGTGTCCATTTCTTCTCTTCCACATCGCCAAAGACATGAGAATTATTGTTGTGTAACCTGTATTGGCTATTGTAAATTACATGTTGGAATGAATGATTTGAACCTGCATTGTTGTCTATTGCAAATGTAGCAGCATAATTTGGCTGATTAGATATATTCGCATACACCCATTGACTTACAGAGAAATTACCTAGCCAGTCCTCGACATCAACTTTTATGTAATCATCAACACCATCATACCACAGACAATTACCGTCAATGCACGATCTCCAGTTTGAGGAATCCATTCCAATTAATGTGAAATTTGAATCATTGCTAAGTTCATCAGCAGTCGTATTTCCACTTCCTTCCTCAAAATCCCATTTGTGAATCAGATTATCTTCTTGTGGGATGTAATCTCCTGAGACATAGAATGCTGAAGCAGGGATTATCGCCTTGCTGGTGTTTGGTCCTTCCCAGGAAAATCGCAGTCCGTGTGGCCCTCCTCCTTGGAAGAATTCTATTCTAAAGTCATGATATCCTGAATCGAGGTATAATGTTCCAGATTTCTCCTTCATTCCATGCATACCTGGATTTTCAACAGTCAAGTTATGGTTCATCCATAGTGCTGAGCCATCATCAGAATTGATGTAGAATGTCCAATTTCCTGAATATGGTACATCAATTAGGCCACTAAATCGTCCACCCCAGTCATTTTTGAATCTGTCATCGAGACCGGGGTAAGCATTTCCAGAGGATGAGTAAGCAAGGTTGCTTTCTATTCTAGCATAATCAGGTTCTCTGTCAATCAATGTAGGCATACTGGCAGCATTAAATGAAACTCCAGTGTTGTCGAAGAATTCGGAATAAATTCCCTGCCTGTAATGGCCACTTTGTTGCGAGCACACCGTGGAAATCTCAGCTTCCATGGCACTATTTCCCCCCTGTTTCGTGTCACCTTGTCTTACCCAAGAAAACGAATCGCCGTTGGAAACGGTCGGCCCGCTTACATTCCAGTATTTGGCACCGCTATTCCATGCACTGTCAGCGGTATCAAAACCTCCGTTTGGCATGAAGTTTTGATTCCAATTACCATCATTACTTCCCCATGAAGCATAGCCGATTACGTTAGAAATGTTGGTGACAAAGTCGGTTTCTTCGTCAAATATCACTGGCAAATTCATGGTATCGTTGAGTGTTGTATTTGCAACATAAAGGTCATCGTTCCAGAACTTGTATCCTGATTCGTTTCTATTGGTTGCTAAATCAAGGACATAATCCCCCCTCGATCCGTAGGAATTGTTTGCTTTCTCAATTAGCCCTAAAGCAGTTTCAACAGTGTATCCTGTTAGTCTTGTAACCAAGAAGAATCCATAATCATCTCTGGTGAACTCTTCCATTTGCTTTCCCGCTAGCGGACCATACCCATGGTTAGCCCACCAGTCAGCACCAATTTCTGAATCATAAGAGCCTCCAATTAGTGATAACTCTTGGTCGAAAGATGCCTTGTTATTGCCCCCGTTTACTCTTAGTGGGATTCCTTTAGTTGTTACAAGATAATTGAGGTCAGTGCCATTATATTCAGATAACATTTCTCTGAAAGGGTCTGCAAAATAAGTATTGAATTGGTTTCTGTTAATCGTTTCTCCTTTTGGAGTAGATGTATTCTCGAAGAGGAAAACCCTTTCACTTGAGATATTTCTTGCATTAACGAATGCCCAACCAATTGTTTTGCTTGCTTCAGATTCGTTGTTTATCAATACTCCAACATCGCTGTAATCAATTACAGTTGATTGATTGAAGCCGCTTGGAACTGCTATGTCTCTGAAAGGGGTTTCATTCCATATTGAGGTGTCCGTGGTAAAGCCTTCAAACAAATCGTTTGAATCAAGTACAGGATTATCCCCTTTTGGGCTGTAAATCATTAGACTGGATAGCATTAGCGCCACTAAAATTAGTGCGCTAACGCGAGAGGACATATACTGGGCAAATCCACTTTACACAAATGCGCTTCGATTAGGCGTCAATTGAGAAAAATAGCGTTTTTTTCCCTTTTTTGTCAGTGTGTATATGAAGGACGGCCTCCTCTGCTTGTATATGGCCGAGTTGTATATGGAGCGAACTTGCAAATGGGGAGTGCTCCGTGTCGTGGGCGGAGAGTTGCATTTACAGGAGTCAGATGCAGTGATTACTCCAGCAAATAACCGTCTATCCGGAAGAGAAGGATTGGACGCCAACATTCACAAGGCTGCGGGTGAAGAACTGCGAGAATTTTGTAGGCAAGTCAGCATCGAGCAGAGGAAACTCAACCTGCCACCTTGCCCAGTAACAAGCAACGTTGTTAGTAAGCCATACAATTTAGAAAACCGATTCAAGCATATTATCCACGTAGTTAGCCCTGATTGTAGAAGGCCTAGCCAAGATGAAGCACGTAGAGACTTATTGCCACAAGCATATCACAATCTATTCAATACTTTGAAAGAGATGAAAGACGTGAAGAAAGTTGTAGCTCCACCACTCTCTATGGGTGTATTCGCTTACCCTCACAGGGAAGGAGCCAGATTGACTCTTGAAACCCTCCTTGGTTTGATGGATGGGGAGGAAGACCCTGGGATCAAAGAATATCATATTGTGGTCAAGGAAAGAAATTTCATCGGCAACATGAGGACTGTATACCGAGAGTCCGAAGATCAGTTACCTGGTGTAGATACCACAATGGGCGGCTGAGGTGTATTGATTGGTCGACCTGCCAAATCTAGTCGCTTCGACCATTGATAATGATGCAACAGGTTTTACCACCTCTGTTTTACTTTCGAATAATGCGAGAATAATCACTTCTATCGCTGAAATACTCCCTAAAAAAACCAAACTTGTAGCTATGACTTCGTCACAAAAAGTGATTGAAACGTTACAGGAATCGAAAATAGAAATCAAGCTCTTGGAAGAATCCCTTTCTTCTCAAGGCTTATCGATTATGAATTCATTACACGATATTATCCTACAGGGCTTAGGTGAGGGTGCTATCAAACACAATGAGAGGATACTTGCAATATTAGGTGAGCCTGTGGATGGTGTAATCGTTATCGATTCGAGCAGCCTATCCTCGAACAAACTAGCAAAGATTTCCCAAGAACATGAAATCGAAATTGAGGTGCTTTCCAGATTACTGGAATTGGCTCGTCATCTTGCAA
>PBXF01000051.1 GCA_002727515.1 Methanobacteriota archaeon | reverse complement strand
GAGTCCAGTTTTCTTGAATTGCGTGACCAATTGCTTGCTGTTTCTTGACCTTTTCACCAAAACCTTCCAATGCCTTTTCCTGTTGTGCTAGTCTTCGTTCTAATTTTTCAACTTCGGTAGAATATCCTCTTCCTGGAGAACTGATATCTAATGCTTCAGCCTCTCTTCTAGCGAGTGCATTAGCATCATGAGCGCCCATCCATTCATCGACAGCCTCACAAAGAGTTTCAAATTCCTCGAATTCTCTATTTTGTAAAATCGGTAATATGGATGGCCATGCTTGGTCATATCCTCCTTCTTTCAGGAATAAGTAACCCTTCCAATCACCATTTAGAATATCATTGAGAGATTTCCATATCTTTTCTAAATCGACTTCTATAATCTGATCATCACGGTTGAAACCAGATTCTTGACAGATAGAATCAGCGATTGGACCTCCTAGATTTAGGACTCCTCCTAGGGTTCTGCCGAGCGTTTTGTCACTTTCAGACATAAATTTTGAGAACTGGTCAAAGTCAAGTTCATATGGATTCAATGCAGCAGGAGGCGGTAGATATTGAACGCCTTTTTTCAATGTTCTATCGGCATATGATGCATGGGTTAATGGCTGTATAATAGTGTCATTTTCATCAGTTAGAATTATGTTACCATCTCTAAAAACTTCAATGTAAAGATGATAATTTCCATGAGATGCTTCGAATGTTAATTTCAGAACTCTATCAAATCCAATTTGGTCAACCTTCTCTAGTCTAGCATTAGTCAAAACCTTTCGAAGAACCATTGCGAACGGGGCTGGATACTGAGGCATCGGTCTGTCTCTAACACTGGTGTACACCCTTTTTCCTCTGACTAAGACAAGGTCGACATTTCCTCCACCTTTTTGTCGCAATCTCAGAACTACTTGTTCATAGTGAGGCTGGTAACATTTTTTGCAATGAGAGCCAAGATGACTTGATAATTCACCTGCGATAACTCGCAAGTCAAGACCACTCATTGCGTCTTTCATGTTCGCACCCATTGTTGGCCAGACATACTAACATTACCAACCTTCTCATGAGATAATAGATGGGATAATGTCTGGTCTACTGCCAAGCCTGGATGTGCATCAGGAGTGTCAGCGTAAGCAAATCTAGCGATTTCTTGTATGTCAGAAAGTCCAGATGTAACTGCTTCTAATACTCTGTTGTGCCTGTTTATTCGATGAGTAATGTAGTGTTCAAGAGTCCGTTCCGGAAGAGGAATCACAGGCCCATGGGATGGGAAAATTAGGTGTGGGTCTAAATCTAATAATCGCTCTANTTGTTGTATGTACTGAATCATGTCTCCTTCTCTCGGTGGAACAAGGATTGTTCCAATTCCTGCTACCATGTCGCCTGCTACTAAACCAGCCTCCGAGATTAAGCAAAGATGGTCCGGATGATGACCAGGAGTGTGTAAAACAGTCCACTCTTGATTTCCTAACTGTAATTTTTCCCCATCTTNAAGAANTCGATCNGCATTACTAGATGCTGACCAGATTGGNACATCAAATGCTTCTTTCAGTAATCCTTTGTCTGCTATGTGGTCCGAATGACTNTGGGTATAGAAAATAGCAACTAAATTCCCATTGTGTCTTTCCACTGCCTCTGCAACTTCTTCCATTCCCTCCCTATGTCTGAATGCAGGATCTACTACGATGAAGTCACCGTTTGGGTCGCCGACCAAGTAACAATTCGTATGGTCAGCCGGAGGTAATGTTGCGGTTTTGACTGGTATCACTTCGACACCGTTTGCAAATAGAATTGAACGTCTACCTGGTTTTCTTTCTTCTAGGTCAGATGCAACAGCATTCATGTCTTGATTCATCAAATTCAGGCACCTATCAACTTCCATAAGAAGCGTAACTACAGGTGGAGCAACCTTGATCACATTATTTTTCCAAGCTTCAATCATATCTATNGGCCGCATCCATCTTGCATCAACAAATTCAGTTTGACCAATTAATGAAAAATCTTCATGTTCATTTGAATGAATGTGTAAAAATGCATTCTCAAATCGCATTGGCCCAAATGGTGGAGTTGTTCTCATGGATATGATTCTCATTCCAGTGGTGTCAGAAGGAATGTCTCCATCCAATGCCAAGGGAAACCAATTNGCTTTGTCCTCAGCAACCATTTCTCTGAAATCAGGNTCTACAGCGACAAGANGGCCTTCTTTAGGAGCTAATCCNANTTCTTCTACNNCCTCTCTCATTATGGCACAGTGTTGAACAGAAATTCCGAGNNTTTCTCCAGCCTCTTTGTCGATTCGTGAAACACCCCCNCCAGGAAATGCCCAATAGCCTGGGAATGACGGCATAGATTCGCTTCTTTTACCCAGCAATACTTCGACCCCATCATGTCCATCTCTNGTTATCATAAGAGTTGCAGAAGGCCGAGGAGGTCTTCTCTCAAAATTTGGCATTTCAAGTCCTTTTGGAACCTCGCTCATGAGCCGGCCAGCGCTCAAATGGTTTCAAGACATACCATACTATCGGACGGTCATGGTCACAATTGAGGAGGATTTGGCNATGCTCGCAACATCGCTTGAAATGGGAATAGACCCATTTCCTCCTCCCAAGAAAAAGAAGCCATGGGCGAGATATGCTATCGCCTCGTTTTTGTCTATAATGATGATTAGTTGGGTCTCAAAATTCTTGATGAGATTTACTTGATTAGCCCCAGTATGCTTCTCTAATATCCTGATTTGCATTCATACAAGCGACAACATCGGCTGGTCTTGGTGGAATATCTGCAACGCCACTTAGGTGTTCATAGATCGGCATTACGTTGGACATGTTGACGACTCCCCAGCCGACTTGAGTGCATGGNGCAAGTGGTGATACAGGAGTTGTTCCAGATGTTGGATCCCATGTTGAGAAACTAGGGTACCATCCNGAGAGNTTCAGAGCATTACGAATATCNGAATTTGTTATCGGCAAATCTGTGCTGTTGACTAGTAATCCGTTTCTTCCTAGTTCATCCGCTGCTCCAGAGCGCATGTCTCCAACATCTTCTCTTAGCATTGTGATTACCAAACTCAAGATTCCAGCAGTTCTTGGAGTCGCAAATGATGTTCCCGATGTCTCATGATATCCTGATGTATCATCGTGATTGGGTAGTAATTGTGTCCAGTCGGCAGCCATATCTGGATAAGAACCGCTCATGGTTTCTTTTTGGTCATCCCCTTCTTCAGCATAGCCTGAAACTCCAATCGACCAAGGCGGTCCTGCGGTTGAATCTTGTATTGCAGGTGATGGAGTATTGTCAGATGCACCTGTGTGAATCTTATTGTAATCAATGACAGCAACTCTTGTAGCATCTTCTATTCCTGGAACTGGGATACTACCAATAGGTCCAAATGAAGTAGTNATTATGTCAACTAGAGGCTGGTTTGCTGCGGCTAACACTGCAGCATCGGAGAAACCTTCTACGAAGAAAATCACAGCGTCAGGATTTGCATCCAAAACCGAACCAGTAACTGCGGTTCCATGTCCATCACTCGGGTCATCCAAAATTGGGATATTGGTATCATCGTCAGGAGTTGTTCCAATTATTCTAGTTCCTATAAAGTAGACAATATCTGTTGAGGTGATTATGTCCCAACATGATTCCTTGTCAGCATCATATCTTTCTTGCCAAGATCCTTCCCATGTTAAATTGCAGTGCATTGTCACTCCAAGACCTTCAAGAAGCCAGTCAGGATAGGTTTCGTTAAGCATGAATCTTTCATGATAAACATTGATTCCAGTGTCTATGGGGGCAACTACGCTGTAAGCACCAAATGATTCTACAAACTCTTCCACAATCACTGGCTTTTCAGTTTCTTCTCCGAAACATCCAGATAGCGAAACGCTAAGCATCAATAGCGCCGATAAAACCACGAATGGCTTGTCTCGCATGCTACTGCGTGTAGCCAATGTATCTTGAGTTTGACTATTCCTAATCAACCAACATTTTCCCAGAAAATGGATGTTATTGCGAATAGCGCTCCCATTATCAAAGCGAATATCAGCAACCCATTTGTGAACCATGCAGGTTCAACTTCCTCTCCTTGGAAGGTCATTCCATCTTCCATTCCCTCAGGTCTCAATCTGAAGTAAGCGATTGCTACAAGCAGCATTACAACTGGGCCAGTTAGTACGTCCATCTGATTTCCATCACTAATTGTTCTTGCAGTGCCAGCTAACATTCCCATGTAGGTTCCTATGGTGACTGAAATGAAAGCAAACAGCGATGGGTGCATGACAGACCATTTTCCAGATGCTCCATTTGTAAGTACTAATGCAGACCATAGGGTGTATACCAGAATTAAAGATCCGGATACAGCAACAGTAATTTCTGCCGGCACCCCTTGACCTAATGCTCTAAATTCATCAGTCCCAAGAGCGAGAACCCATGTTTCTTTTTCTGGGAAACCTTCGCTGATGACCGTATCAGGTGTGAATATCATTCTGAGCGAGTAAAATAATCCAGTCAAAACTAGTACTACTAGTGCCACTCCTGCAACTTTATCTTCGACATTAAATCCAGGTTTGTAATCTGCAAGTCCTTCGTTAACGCCTTCGTCCTTCATCAAGAAGTAGGCTGCAGCATAGAGACCAAGAACTACGGGAACTACAAATTTCGGGGTAGAATTGTCATCTAAAGCCCCAGTGTTATCCATCCACATTGCTACTGTCATAGCAAATAATCCAATCATAACTGGAATCATAGTAGTCCATTTTCCTTTTGGACCCTCAATTAGTATAATCATCGAGGATAGGAATATTCCAAACATGAGTATTCCGTTAAATGCAGTCTCAGGGGCTCCATTTCCATAGAAATCAGAACTCGACGTAGACTTATTGTCTAAAAGGGTAAAACATCCGTCTCCTCCAATTGAGTAACAGTCCGCTAAGAACATAAAATTCAGTGAGTATACGAACATCACAATAGCAGTCAATCCTAGGCATATTTTCGCAGGTGTAGATTGTATCTTATCTAGCATTAACTGCTAAAAATCATTCAAGGTGCTTAAACTAATCTATATACTAATAATCTGATATAGCGATTATTCAAATGAATAATTTATCTCANGTAATTTAGTNNACAATGAATTAAAATCTCAAATCTGTGATTAAATTGAGAGCCAAATTAAATCATTACAAATTATAATTCTGTAGAATCAGATCAACTGTTGCTTTGGCTGAATTCAAAACTCCAGGCAAACCTGCACCAGGGTGGGTTCCTGCACCAACTAGATACAATCCAGGGATTCCAGAATCTTCATTCGAAGGTCTAAAATAAGCACTTTGAGTTAATTTTGGTGCTACTGAAAACGCTGATCCTTTGAATGCAGCTAACTCTTTTTCGAATGTTTTTGGCGTGATATGGCGTCTAGTCACAATGTGATTTCTCAAATCCGGCATTTCAACTTCCAGAGCCTCGATAATCCTGTCACCGTACTCCTCTGCTATCTCGTCCCAATCAACGTCCGCACGTCCCAAATGTGGAACTGGGGCAAGAACATAAGCAGAACTACAACCCTCTGGAGCTAAACTCTTGTCGGTTACAGTTGGAACATGTAAATACAAACTGAAATCTTCTGGAAGACCATTTCCTTTGAAAATCTCGTCTAGTAATCCTTTGTAACGGGGTCCGAACAGAATTGTATGATGTGCGACATCATCGTAGGCGATGTCTGTACCGAAGTACAATACAAAGAGAGACATTGACCAATCCATTTTTTCTAGTTTCTTGGCTCGTTTTTTAGCGACTTTGGATGAGGCATAGATTTTCTTGTAGGTGTGGTGCACATCAGCATTAGATACAACAAAATCNAAATCTTGTTCACTACCNTTGTCATCTGTAACTCTGTGTTTTGTTGAATTTCCGTCCTTTATCAAATCTACAGATTTAACTGGCGTGGACAATCTAAGTTCTCCTCCTAGTTCCTCGAATAATTTCACGAGGCTGCGAACCAAGGCGTGCGTCCCTCCTTCTGGGAAGAACNCCCCCCATTCGCGCTCNAGGTAGTGAATGAGCGTGTAGATTGATGAGGTTTGGAANGGNTTTCCTCCAACTAGCAGTGAATGAAAACTTAGTGCCTGCCTTAGATGGTCATCTTTTACGTACTTAGATACAGTTTTGTAAACAGATCTATCTGCCCGAAGTCGAATTAGTGATGGTGAAACTGCAACCATGTCTGAAAATCTTCTGAATGGACGGTCTGCCAATTCAGTATAACCTTTAGCAAACACTTCTTCAGCATATTTGAAGAATTTCTGATATCCTTCAGCATCCGATTTACTCCTTTCAGCAATTTGCTTGACCATGGTTGCCTCGTCTCTTACATAGTCGAAACGATCCCCATCGCTCCAAATCAGTCTATACATTGGCTGAACTTCTTTCAATCCAATGTAATCTTCCAATTTTCTACCAGATAGTTCGAACAAGTCTGTGAGGGTATGAGGTGCTGTGATTACGGTAGGTCCTGCATCGAATGTGAATCCTTCATCTTCGTACACATATGCTCTGCCACCAGGCAGGTCACGTGCTTCGTANAGGATAGTCTGAATNCCNGCGCTTTGAAGTCTTATAGCGGCTCCTAGGCCACCGAACCCACTACCAATCACAGCCGCTTTCTTATCTTTCATAACGGACTCAGGCATAACAAGACCTTCCGCTTCTCATTTGATAATGTTCGCTTTTTGCTACAATAAATAACGGCTGGGAAACAACTCATTATAACCTCAGATTATTCATTTTGCCTAAGGTGGCAGCCATGACTAATTCACTTGAAGTTAGTGACCCTGAAATTGTCCTAGCCACAAGTGGAGAGAGTTTTCATTGGGCAAAGCGCTTCCTGGGCAAGAAAATGGGTTATGATGCAGCTCGCCTTTACTCGTTTTGCAGAGTGCTTGATGACATGGCTGATGGAGATATTCCAAACGGTCATGAACATCTCACAAATATTCAGAATACTTTGCAATCGGGAGGATGGGAGAATCACGCCTTCCTCAGTCAGTTCTCAACTATGGTAGAAGAATACCAACTCCCGTCTGAAGTGATTGCCGCCCTTGTTGAAGGATTAATGGATGACCAAGAGCCTGAAGTTCTAATCAGCGATGAAGAAGATTTGATCCAATACGCATACAAAGTCGCTGGAACTGTCGGTCTTTTGATGTGCTGTGTTCTGAATACTAGTAATCCAAAAGCAAAGCCACATGCTGTAGATTTAGGAATAGGAATGCAACTGACAAACATCGCTCGAGATGTTGTTGTAGACGCTAAAATGGGTCGCAGATATCTTCCGGGTAGTTGGGTCAACAACATGAGTCCAGAGGAAATATTGGTTGCTGCAGAAAATCCCGATAGCGAAAATGCTGCAGTGATTTCTGCGGCAGTAAGACGAATACTTAGCCTTGCAGAAGAATACTATGCGAGCGGGCGAATTGGNCTATCTTACCTACCCGCAAGAGCCCANTTCTCNATAGGTGTCGCTGCCAAAGTTTACCGACAAATNGGNATACAACTTCTTCGCTCTAGACATTCTTGGTGGGGTCCTAAGCAGGTTACATCAAAAGGAAGCAAAATCCTCTGCACAATCAGAGCATCTTTCGGCATGTTCAGAAGATTCCCTCATCCAAAACGCAANCATGATTCTGAACTCCATNTNTGGCTTTCACCCTACATGAACCAAGGAGGTTCTTGGGGATGACGTCAGAAATCCACGTCATTGGAGACGGCTGCTCAGCAATGATGTTGGCTTCAAGAGCTGATGAATTAGAAGGCCATAACCTTACAATCATTAGACCAGAAGGTGCTCCNGNAACCAAAGACCACATGCTAGGTTTTTGGAATACACCNGGTCTGAAATTTGCTGAGGAAGTCTCTAGAGCCTCGTGGTCTAATTGGTCAATCATTACCGACAGCGGGGAATTCAAAATGAGTTCAGAGAAATATGCATATCATGCTATGCACAAAGTAGCATATCTGGAAAGTTGTCGCATCAAGTCCGAATTAAACCTCGTCAAATTTACCGAAGAAAATAATCTAAATGGAAAAAATCCTGATTATTTATTTGATTCCCGACCNCCAAAAGCAAGTAAGAATGCGATGTTACAACATTTCCTNGGNCAAGAANTTGAAGTAGACCGNCCTGTTTTTGATACCAGTACTGCTATCTTGATGGATTTCAGAGTTGATCAATCGCACGGGATGCACTTCATCTATCTCCTGCCATTCTCGCCTACTCGTGCTCTAGTTGAGTCTACGCTATTCAGTACAAAGGTACTGGAAGATGAATTCTACATGGATTCAATAAGTCAGTATTTATCAAGCCATTTCAGTGTTACTGCTAAAGAAATAATTCATCAAGAAAAAGGCGTCATACCTATGGGTAATTTGTCACCTCATGACCCATCAATTCCAGGACTCGGTGCTAACGCTGGGGCAATCAGGCCAGCGAGCGGATACACCTTCGTATTCATNCATCAGCAAATCCAGCNAGCAATTGNCCAAGCNCAAAAAGGAAAGCGTTTGAAATTCAAAAGNCCACACAAAGCGGTTGATGTCTGGATGGATGGAGTTCTTCTCACCGTCCTAAGACATTGGCCATCTCAGGGTCCTAAGCTATTCGCAAGAATGGCTCAAAGATTGACTGGTGACGAATTTATCCAATTCATGAGCGGTAATGCATCATGGAGAATNAGGTTGAAGGTCATAATGGCCATGCCTAAATTACCATTCATNCGTGGAGCCTCTAAATTCATTTTCAGTAGGCCACAAAAGGTGNTATCATGAACCTTGTAGATGCCTTAGCCGGCATCGATACTCTGAATCTAATTGCACTAGGGGCTGTTGTCTTCATTGGCCTACCTCATGGTGCAATGGATGGAGCCTTGGCTGCCCATCTAGGTTGGATGGAGAACAAGAAAAAGGCAGTAACTTTCCTATTAGGATACGTTGCTATGGCTGCTTTAGTAGTCGGTTTTTGGTTCATCGCTCCAGCAATTAGTTTCATTATATTTCTTGGAATTAGTATGTTCCATTTTGGAAAAGGAGATGTGGATACCAGCGACAAACAGTTCACTGCTGCCGAAAGTTTAGCNAGAGGAGGAGTCGTAATTGGTGGAATTAGTCAATTTCACAAAACAGAAGCGGATGCAATTTTTCAGGCATTGGTTGGCTCAAACACCGATTTAGTTTGGTTATTTCTTAATGCAGTAATTGTATTAACCGTAATTTGTTTTGCAATTACAGTTGTAAATACGCAAGGCCGAGAGAGGGNATTATTCCTTGGAGAGATCGTCATACTTTCAACACTCTTTGCNATTCTTCCTCCNCTTGTGGGATTCTCGATTTACTTCTGCCTNATTCATTCNATGAGACATTTCGCTGCTATGCGAACAATGCTAGCAGATACTATCTCCAAGTTCCAAATCACCAGAACTACAGTTCTGTTTTCGGCGATGTGCTGGGCGGTTGGATTGATTATTCTAGCTCAGCAATCAAGTAATGTTGGAGTTGAGCCAGCGTTATTNCAAGTNATTTTCATTGGGCTTGCNGCTCTAACCGTGCCGCATATGATGTTGGTTGACGGGTATGTNGANTACCAAAAATCTCAGTAAAATCCTGAGAAAGACATACTGCACGGTGTGTCCTAGACCTATTTCAATCATCTCAAGCAGAAATCAACGACCTTAGATGATTTGCTAGNTCTTTGTCCGTACAGTANACATAGCAACCCTTCATNCCNCTNGTNAGCAANGTTCTGTATGTGTTCAAAACAATCTCTCGACCTCTTCGTGTTGCTTCCTCGGGATTTTGCTTAAGCATTGTTTTCAGTCCCTTTATTGATGCGTCTGTTTTCGCTCTTTGTAAGACATCTGTAACAACATGACCACCAGATAATCTGAGATCAGGTCCAATAATGACTCCAACATAATCCAATTCTAAGCCTTGACAAGTATGAATGCAACCGATTTCACTGATTGACTCATCTTTTTCGATCCATAGCATTCCGTGCTGGCTCAAATTCCACTTTGCGGATAATTTACCATTTTCAAGAATAATATCGTCCTCATCTGGATATTTTTTACTAACCCAGTTCCAACAATAACCAGCCACTAACCTAGATTTGAAATTTTGATTATTCTTCTTAATGATTGAATCATACATTTCTTTCGGGTCATCAAAAATTCTGAAATCAAATTGAGATGTATCCAAAGATGTATTCGCAGTCGCTCTAAGGCCTAATGAATTGTCTATCCAAGCGAGATATCCATCCGATCCACCGCACCTAAACTGTGAAGTTAAATCAGCATCGAAGACTTCTGCATTCAACTCTTTTGCAAACTCTCGTATCAATTCCTCCGATCCCACATCTTTCATGTGAATTCTTTGATATTCATCGATGAAGAAAATCGATGTTCTACTTGATTGAATTATTTCCTTAACTTGGTTTTCTCCAAGATTGCCAAACATTCCTGATTTTGCATTCAGTCTATGGGCTTCATCTACGATTAGGGTATCATATTCATTGTTCAAACAGTCAACAAAAGAGCCGCTGCCAGTGAAAAGAGCTGATATTCTGGACTTTCGAAGGTGGCCACTTAATCTTGCGGCGTAAACGAGTCTTGGTGCGGAATTCTTTGTAACATATCTGGAATTCAATCCCGCTGAAATGAATCTAGAAAGCAGGTTAACTGCTAACACTGATTTTCCTGTGCCTGGGCCCCCACGTACAATGAAAACTCGCTTTTTTTGATCGTTATGAGTCGCTAATTGTACTGCTTTTTCGTAAATCACTTTTTGATCATCTAACAATGTAAATTCGTCATTGCCGTCAAGCATTCCTTTGACTGCATCCGCTAGCGATTTGCTTGGCTTAATCTCACTTTTTTCCAATTTATCTAATGCTAATCCAGAATCGCCATTCCTAAATTTTGAACAAATGTACCCTCTAAACATTGGACCCTCAGAACCAATGAATGAAGGTGAATTAAGAAGATGATGAGAGTAAAATGGATCTTTCAAGTCACCCGCAGTAGTCATATTGTGTAGATATGCACACGAATTCAGAATCATAGACTCATCCTCAACAACCGTTGCAAAATCACGTAACAACTGTGCATAAGACCACGACTGGTAGGATGGGTGTTGAACATCTCTATTCCCTCCACCTACGAATGTATTAACCACTCCATCCATGGTCGTTTTGTTTGCAAATTCCCATTGTTTCAATTCAACGATTAGGACGGACGACTCATTCAGCGCAGTTACGCCTGATAGTAGAACATCGATACGTTTCGATGTTTTTGGAATTTGAAATTCAATACCTAACCCTAAATCTGATGGTACATCATTGTGATCGAGTATACTCGAAAGAGCTGCTAGAGAATTTTTCCAAGATCGAATCTCAGAGTCTGAAGTCGAATGGCCGTATGCTTGTTTGTAAGCTCTCTCAACAATTGTGGCTATTTGCCCTGTACCAACATCTCGAATGAAATCTTGGCAGGTTGATGAGTATACTCGCACACATCGACTAAGAGTCACCTGTCTAAGTTACTTGTGCTGTGTATTTCTTTGAGTACGGTGTGTCCGTGGTTTTGAAGGTTGATAGGTAGTTGTTGGTGGCTGGTGTTTGACTGGTTTCAGCACGCGGTATGGGGGATAACGCGCGAAGCCTTGATGTATTGGTGCCCTAAGTGGTCTATGTCCTTCGGGACACGGGATGCACGCCGCTTCGGCGGTTATGGTGGTGACACCAATGAGA
>PBXF01000050.1 GCA_002727515.1 Methanobacteriota archaeon | reverse complement strand
TATCCCCAGCAGCCAGCGGTATCATCTGAAACAATTACACATGTGTGGGCTGCCCCGGCAGAAACGGAAATGGCTTCTCTTCCTGGACCATAAGAAGGAACCTTTGTAGGCAGACTTCTGTCTGTCGTAGTACCATCTCCTAACTGTCCATATTCGTTTTTGCCCCAGCACCATACGGAACCATCGTTAAATGTAGCACATGTGTGAGAACCCCCAGCGTTAATGCTCGATACAATTAATCCGTTAGGTAGGCCTTGAACCTGAGTAGGTATATTCTTCGTACCACTAATACCTGTAGTTCCATCTCCTAATTGCCCATAGAAATTATTACCCCAACAAGATATCGTCATATCAGTTAAAATAACACAGACATGAGACCCACCTGCTGTTATCGCCACGGCTTTTCGATTATTCCCGAAATCATTTGTCCTCATAGGTTCACTACGATCTGTATAGGTCCCATCTCCAAGTTGGCCTGCGAGATTATTCCCCCAACAAGCAACGCTACCGTCATCCAAAATGTGGCATGCAAATGAACTACCCGTCGCAATACGATTGGAAAAAATAGTTTGACATGCATCTCCAAAACCATCGGAATTACTGTCAGCTTGACTAGGATTCCATGTATTCGGGCAATTATCGGCAACAGTCAGAACTTGGTCAGAATCAGGGTCTCCATCTCCCCCACAATTTTCATCAATGAATCCATCACCATTATTGTCAAAACCATCTCCACATAATTCATTGTCGTTAAAATACGTCCACAAATCCCAATGTGGACACATTCTGTCAATTACACATTGTGTTTGGTCGAAACCAAATTTCACTTCATTTGCCAGTACTAAATGTGTAGGCTGGTATCCAGATGGCGCCACACCGGCTGTGTAAGCTCCCGATTGTTGATAAGAATTCCAACCCCAACAAATGACACTCGCCTCATCATTCACAGCACATGAATGATGACTAAAAGAATCGATTTGAATCGCTTTTCTACCGTTCAGAAGAGCGTTTGGCTCTGTTGCTGGAGTTGGCGAAGTAACCTGTTGGCCAGTCGTTCCTAATGCCGAATAAGTATTGTCGCCCCAGCAACTGATACTTCCGTCGCTTAACGTCGCACAACCATGGCGATCTCCAACCGCAACATCAGTCGCCGATATACCGTTTCCGAAGGAGGACACTAGTGTAGGTGTTGTTGCATGATTGTTTGTACCTCCATTACCTAAATTTCCATATGAATCATACCCCCAACACTCCACTTCGCCATTGACTAGGACTGCACATGTGGTAGCATACCCTGTTTCGAAGGTTGCTACATGTGCACTATTGGTTGTAACCTGTGTCGCTACGTATGTGTCTGGATTTTGTGAGTTTGCTGCACTGATTCCTATGCCTATCTGTCCCCAGTAATTTTCTCCCCAACAGTATAGGCTGTTATCTTCCATTAGCGCACAAGAATGTGCACGCCCACTGTTTACGCTGACAGCTTTGACTCCCGAAGGGAAACCTGTTACTTGGCTTGGCGGACTAGATCCGTAACTACTGTAGCCCAAACCAAGTTGACCATCGTTATTAGAGCCCCAACAGTTCACTGAACCGTCTATTAAGACCGCACACGAGTGCTGATTTCCAGCACTAACAGAAATAGCATCTTGATTCAGATCGATTTTGACAGGACTTTGATAGTGAGCAGAGCCGGGCATAATTGTGCCGCCGCCACTATTTCCTCCCCAACATTTTACTTCGCCGTTATCAATTAGGGCGCATGTATGGTAGTATCCAGAGTTTATTTCAATAACATCCCCTCCTAGTGGCAAAGTTGGCATGGGAATGTAACCAGGGTTAGCTCCGATAAGGGGCCCATTACCAAACGAACCAACAACATCAGTACCCCAACAAGCAACGCTAGAGTCTGCAAGTAAGGCACATGAATGCTTTCCACCAGTAGATACTTCAGTTACATCATGAGTTGTGTAGTGATTGAATGGCAATGTCCAACCTCCTCCGTTAGTGGAGAAATCACAGTATACTTTGGTAATTGGAATCGGGCCATTTACGCCATCTGGGTCAATAAATCTCTGACCCGAGCCGCCAGATGTGAAACCACTGTTTTGCATCCCCTCCCTACAGTTTTCGGGAATGTAATACTGACAAGCCCCGTTTAAACAGTATCCTGAATTTAAGCCAGATGGTGCGGGACAGGTATTTGAAGCAACGCAACCTTCTCCTATTACCCAATAACTAAAATGTGAAATTTCAAAACTCACTTGCCCATCAACCGAAGTGTCTAATGGTACATCGTAATGTATCCAAGGCGCACTTTCGTTAGCCTTTGTGTAAACTATAGGAGGGCTCTCAGAAGTATTTGTAATCATCATTGTAACAGTTATATTTTCATCAAGTGTTTGCCCATGCGGTGTCAGTACTAGTGCATTTGATTGCGAAGGGAAATCAGTATGCTCTATCATTTGAGCACCAATAGTTATTGTATCGGCACTAACATCTTCAGGAATTAATAGGTTTGAATTACCTAGATCAATTACCCTCGAACTGCTTTGGTCTCCACCAATCTCGTACGTATTTTCAGATTGTTGGGATTCTTCATCTCCGTCCAAAAAGTCAGGCACTCCAAATGCTCCAATATATGCGCTTGAAATCAACATCAATATAAGCAAAAAAACTAGAATACCGCTACTGCCACCTTGTGATTTATTATCTCCCATAAATCTGCTATCATTTCTTAATTAATTATTTAATCTATTCAGCAATAAAAAAATGAATATTTTTAAAAAAATTAATTCGGTATGATTTTTAGGAATCTAAATCAAGTTGAGGAACAATAATTAACCAATTTACAATATTCAAAATATGAATCTGGAAGAGGCTGCTAATCTCGGGGAATTACTGGGTGGATTAGCAATACTGGTTACGCTAATTTTTGGTATAAGGCAAATTATCGAACTGAATAAAGGAAAAGAAAGAGAAGCATCGAGAGAAATGGCAAATCTGCTATCTTCACCTCTTTATCAGTCGGGATTGTCAATTTTAGTAAATAGATTGAGTGATGATTTCTCACTTGAAGATTTAGATAAATTAGACAGAAAGGAAAAGGATGCTCTAAATTTTGTGGCCATAAATACCAATTCGATTGGAATGATGACATTTGAGAGACAATTATCCTTCAAATCTGTTACTAGATTCATGCAAACAGTGAATGTTATGATAGGAACAAGGTTCAGAAGGCTTGTTGAGGTTCTTCAAACAAATGCTAAAAATCAAGGTGTGATGACAGACAGTGCAGGTTTAGATTGGGTTATCTGGCTATTCGATAAAATGGATGAACAGCCACCAATCGAAGGGCCTGCTTATCTCCTCTATCGAGATTGGAAGCCTTAACCCAAATCAATAATTGCCATCATCTTGCTACATCCAATCATCTTCACATCGTATCGCCACGTATATGTGTAATTTCTACTATTGGAGTATTTGGGTAAAGTACATCACCACACGAGCAAAATATGAGGTCGAAGAAAATCGGAGAGTAAGCTAAAGTCACAATTCCGCCTGAAATCAAAACACCGTAGGAAAACTCTGGCCTTTTTGAAACAAAACCGAGGACTGCTACAAGAATTGTAGAAATTGGCCAAATGTATAGGGTGAATGAAAAAAGGTCGGTAGTAGTTCGATCGGCTTCCCAATAATAGGCAACTTTGGAAGGAACCGGGGTGTCTGTAAGACTCGCAATTCGAATTTTATCGCCGTTAACCTGCAGATATGTGTCATATCTATGGTCTCCTTCGGTCTTATTCCAAATTGAACCGCTATTATCAGCAACAGAATCATGTAGATAGCGTGTGTCTTCTGAGAATTTATTCTCTTCACCAAAGATTCCGAAATAAACACTCACTCTCCAATAATTATTGGAGGGGTAATCATTCTGAAATTCGGATGGCATCTGGAATTCGTGTACAACATAAGTGTCTCCATTTATGTTAATTGATTCTAATTTTTGCGACTCGTCTGATTCGTGAGTAGTCAATAATTCCGAAATAAATACAAGAAGGAAACTCAAAAGTAAAACAAAGATTGGAAATCCAATAAGACCAGCTGCAAACTTCTTTTTTTGCGGGAGAGTTTTTTCCATACACCAAGTATAGAAACGACTAATCTTTCCTTTCCTCTTAATGTATTCTGGAGATTTATGTTTAGCAGCATCATCTCCTAAACTATCAATGTAAACTGGTTGAGGCCGACTACCGTTCTTTTTGGCGTCAGCATCTTTCATGAATATATCTAAGATTAATTTTAGATATAATTGTTGAGATTTAAGTTTCTATTCGCCGACGAGTTCGTTTCTAAGTAAAACTTCTAACTCTTCAACTACTTGAAGCGGTAATTTGTTATCCATGCTAGGGGCTAATCTTAGTGAAATATTTGTTTTAGGCTGTGTTCCGGAATTTCTTATCCCAATTGATATTTCTGAACTTTCTAAAAGCATCAAATTTTGCTCTCCAAAGATATTCTTCCTTGTTAATCCATTTATTGATTCAGCCACTATATCTTCAATTTTATTGGATAATTCATTTTTGCCATTCCACAATTTTCGATTAGTATTCTTGATTGAAATCCTTCTTTTGAAACCTCTTTTGAACATCTTAGGCTTGTTCTGAACTGCTGCTGCTGACAAAACTGCAATAAGGCTTGCAGAACCATCTCCGACCAAGCATCTTCCACCTTTTGGATGAGGCGCTGATAGCACGATATGCCCCGAATCTTCGACTCCAATAACTTCGCAAACAGAATTTCTTAGGGCGTTAGATAACCATCTATCTCCTACAGCAGTTTGACTAAATTGTACATCCGCATTAAGCCTAGACAGCGAGGAACTTAGAGCAAGGTCGGATTCAATACTTGCAGCCAAATGCCATTTGCCAGTTGCAGCACGCAGAATATAATCTGCCATTTCGTCTCCATCTACAACTCTAAATCCATCCGCAGTAGCCTGAATTAGTAAGCATCTGTCCCCATCGCCATCTAACGCAGCAGCAACGAAGTTTCCTTCTGGCGACCTGGGCAGTGATTTGATCAAAACGTGTTCACTTTCTTTTGCTTCCTCAAAAGTCCAAGAATCCGTTGGAGACAACTCACCAGCGCCACAGTTATTGTTTAGTGCTACGGCATGAGCTGAAATTTCTTGGGTATCCACGCCTAATTTGCAAAGCAATTCGGCTAGCCAATCAGAAGGGGCGCCTTTAGAGCAATCCAACAAAATAGAACTCTGATTTATTGGTGCGAACATTTCAGCAAAGCCCTTTGCTCTTTTAGTTACCATAATTTTGTGATTTTTGTCTGCCTCAAATACCGAGTCTGGAGCGCTTAGTATTTCCAAGTCAACCTTGTCGACTTCTCTATCTTCTGCAGCAATCTGAATAATCAATTCAGAAATTTCGGCTTCCATTTCCGGAGTCGTCTTGAATCCTTCAAAATCAAAAATCTTGATTCCAGATTCAGAGACTGGGTTGTGGCTCGCAGTTATCATACATCCAAACTGAGATTCTGTTTGTAATAATGCGTTATGTAATCCCGGTGTTGCGCATAATCCTCCGTGAATTACACGACAATTTCCCAATCTAAGTCCAATCGTTAATGACTTGACAAGGTCATGGTTTCCAGGGCGATCATCCCAACCAATTATTACCTGAGAATTAGGTTCGGTAAATCTCGAAAGCGCTTCTCCTACAATCTTCATAAATCTTGGAGAAATCGAACGATTCTCAACTAGATCCTCGATAGAATCTTCATCAGAGTCNTGCGAGTCACAAATAATGCCTCTAATGCCGTCGGTGCCGAAAAGCATTNNATCACCCTATTTTAGAATCTGAAGGATAAATTCCAGTAACTGTTGTATTNGGCATNACCATGCNNTTCATTCCTAAAACAACNCCNGGATTTGTAACAGCATTACATCCNAGTTGNCATCCTTCNCCCAATATAGCGCCAAATTTTCTCAAGCCGGAGGGAACTCTTTGACCATCAATAATGACATGAACTTCCTTTCCATCATTTCTAAGATTTGACAATTTGACTCCGGCTCCAAGATTGACATTTGGTCCTAAAACCGAATCTCCAACATAATTGAAATGCGGAGCTTTGGAACCTGGCAGCAGAATACTATGCTTTGTTTCAGTNGCNTGTCCNACAAGNGAATTNGCACAAATCCATGAATATTCTCNGATATATGCCCCATGGCGAATTGTTACATTNGGNCCGATATATGCGGGNCCGATTATGTGAACAGAAGGCTCGATTGAAGCGGAGTCATCGATGTGTATTTTTCCTTTGGTTTCATCAACACTGACTCCCTCTCTTAGATTTGAACCAACATCTTCCAGCATGTCGATAATTTGGCCTTTCAGAGTAGGCAAAACCGACCATACTTCCCCGCTAGGGAAACATGGCTGACGTCCAAGGGACTTATCCAAAGAAGGCCACAAATCTTCAGCCGCAGGCTCGCCCATTAGTGTAGGGCATAAACTGTTGCGATTTGACCTTTTCAGGCCATACTGTAGATTCTCTTACCAGTTGTAGAATCCAGTTTGAAGTTGATGATGTTCTTCAAGTAGCGAGGAATAAAGAAACCGATCTTTCTTGAGGTTAAACCGTGATTTCTCATTTTCCTTGTGTTAGATAGGTGGTAAACTATGTCTGCTGCAGAGCAGTTTGGATTGCTTGAGATATAATCTACAATCTCCAATTTNAGTCTTTCACGTCTTGCGTTCTTCTGCGACCCATTTCCGTTCATAATTAATAATACGACTCCGGAATATAAGACCTCTAAGGGGGCAATCCCCGGGAGCCCATGCTCACAGTACATCGATAAGGTCTGACCATGTGAAAGATGAACCTAGACGAAACAAGTTATCATGGAACTCTTTTTGTTTGTAATGTTGACAACGAATAACCCGCCCTCTACTATTGTAACATCCATGTCTAGTGTTGATTGGAACAATTATTGTTGACAAATCTAATTCTGGGCCCGACGCTTTCGGAATTTCAGAATTCACTAACTCCTCAATTCCATCCCATGATATGTCTTCAATACTAGGAGAGTCTAGTGAGATATCTGATTCCAACCTGATTATTCCCTCAGCGAGACGTTTCGGAGACCAAGTATTCTCTCTATTGCCATCCAACCATTGTACTATTCTCTTCATATCTTTTGGCTCAATCATCGTCAAGTATGTTACTTCCCACCAACCAGGAGAGCGCACTATAGTGACATGGTGCACTCCTGGATTAACATCACGAGCATCTAAATTATCCGCCCATGTTCTACAAATATTTTCAATTCTTACAGGAATAATTGGCATTGTTGGTGCATTAATATCTGCTAATCGATACGGATTTGCGAGCTCACCTGCAATTAACAAAGGTCTAGAATTCTCTAAATTAACAAGAGATGAAAGAGATTGNCCGTCTTCTGTTGTATGATTTCCAATAAATTCCCTTAATTCATTCAAATTAATTTTATCCTTATTTGGTATTTCAGGAGAATTTAGTGTAATTACTTCTGATTGGCTAAATAGTACTGGACTTGAAGGCAAAGGGTCAGGCGAATTGTTAGGGGAATACATCCATAGCCTTGGTGAAGAGGACATAAGCCTCCCAAATATTCTCAATTGTTGAAATTTGCTGATTTTTCAATTATTGAACATTTTCTACGAAACGGGTCTTTGGATAGAACCAATGAAGACGGATGAAGTTAGTATATCAAAATAGGTCATTCTTCCTCAAGAGCAGAGTTATATTCGTCTTCTAATTGCTTGACAATGCGCTCATTCAGACCGAATGTGGAGGCTACAGTATCCAGTATTTTCCTTTCTTCAGCAGTGATAATTCGGTCTTCCATTGCTGTAGCATATGCATCGAGATATGACGCTTCTTCAGGTGTATGGGTAGAAGGTATGAAGCGATTAGATGCTTTGTCTAAAATTACCAAAATAGGTTTCCTTACAATAAGCAAGGATAAACCGACAAAGACTCCACCAGCAGCCCCATATCCAATTACACTCTCCATTAGTTCACTTCCAACAATGAAGGAA
>PBXF01000049.1 GCA_002727515.1 Methanobacteriota archaeon | reverse complement strand
TTTGTCTCGAATCAATACCATGGTTTTACCTAATTTTTCTAAGCGGCTTTTTGCCAACTCTCTCCCAGATTCTGTTAACTGCCATGTTTTTTGTCGGCGATCATCTCCACGAATGGAGCGTGTATGCTCACTAACATGCTTCTGGCGCAGTAGATTTCGCATTGCTCTGCTAACATTTGGAGGGTGTTGAGCACATGCTTCGGCAATTCCCGGCCTTGTAAGTGCAGACGAAACAACGAATCTATCTGCTTGCTCATCTTCGTTTAGCAGATGAAGCAAAATGCGGTCTTTGACCGCTATATTGACTCTTGGAAGTTCACCTGCCATGATTACTCGGAATAATTCATACAATTCATACCTACGGTTTTAATGCGTATTTATGAGCAATTTAACACTAAATCCTTTTAAGAATTTAATTACCGATGGGCATGAGCAGAAAAACCCTAGCCCTGTTCATCGTTTTTGTGTTCCTAGGTTCCATCGTAAGTTTAAGTGCAGTAAGTGCAGCGGATAAAGACGGTGATGGGGTCGAGGATTCTAGTGATAACTGCCCTTTTGCGGCTGGGAGTTCCACTGTTGACAGAGATGGATGTCCTGACAGAGATGGCGATGGGACTTCTGATTTTAATGACGGTTGGACCTCATCAAATCCAAATTTTGCAAAGGATGTAGCTGTTACACAGAGTTATGATTTCACGGGCGTCGATTATTCCCCTGATGGTAAGTTTGTGGCAAGTAGCGATGAAAATGGCTTTCTTCGTGTTTGGAATGCTACTACTGGCACAAATGTCCTCTCNGCTAACGTAGGTGGTGAATTAAGCAGTGTATCTTGGTCNGGAGATGGCCGTTACATAGGAGTAACNAAGAATGACGATACTGCTCACGTATACTTNGCTAATAACATGACNAGCGTTCNCGGNACNATAAGCGCTGATGTTGGAGGCGGAGATTCTGCNAACGANATTGACTTATCACATGACGGTTCAATGGCNGCAATATCAATCGGCAGGTCAGGAAATGGTGGCACAAACGGTGTTGTTAGAGTCATTAACATGACCGATGGTTCCGTTATTCAAAATCTAAATCCTGGTGGCGAAGACAGATTCTATTCTGCCGAATTCTCACCTTCCAGCACTCATTTATTGATAGGGAGTAACAACGATTTCTATGTTGTTGAAACNGANGGNTGGTCNACTGTTCGCTCNGAATCTGCACCTAATGGCGCAGTCAATGCTGTTGACTGGTCACCAGATGGTAAGCATATAGCGATATGCGAAGGATGGGATGGAAGCGGTGCCATAACGCGCGTTTACGAATCCGGTTCCTGGTCTCAAAAGTGGTCCAAAGGTACCTCAACTTCTTGTCTTTCTACAGCCTTTTCACCAGATGGCAAACAAGTAGTGTTTGGAATGAGTTGGTATCAAGGCGACGGAGCAACATCAAGAATTTATGATGTTGCGACTGGAAATAGTGTAGATAATTTATTACAACCTAGGCCTGGTAATTGTAGTTCAGGCAATGGAAACAACTGTGGAAGTTCATATGGATTATCATGGTCACCGGACGGTACAAGAATTGCCCAAGCATTTGGAAGAAATGATGAAGGCTTCTACATCTGGTTTGCTGATCTAGATCCTGACAATGATGGTTGGAACACATCTGATCAAGGCGATGGAAAATCCGACGCATTCCCTGATGACGGCACACAATGGGAAGATTCTGACGGTGATGGGTTTGGAGACAATCCTCTTCCAGCCACCGAGGGTGACGATTGTCCGTCTACATTTGGGACTAGTACACAGGACAGGTTTGGCTGTGTAGACACAGATGGAGACGGCTATTCAGACCAGGGAGATACATTCCCTCTCGATAACGCTCAATGGGCAGATTCAGATTTAGATGGATACGGAGATAATTACTATTACGATGTTCAACAATTTACCGAGTTCCATATTAACCAATCCGGTGATGCATTCCCACAAAACCCAACCCAATGGAATGACTCTGATGGAGATGGATGGGGAGACAATTACAACAATGCATCTTGGGATGAATTTAGGCCAACAGAGTGGCCTGGTGATTTCGACTCTACCGCCACTCAAGTAGACAAATTCCCTCTATTCAGATATCAATGGAGAGATTCTGATGATGATTGGATTGGCGATGAGCCTGACACTCCTGTATCAGATGCTTGCCCGAATAAATACGGAAACTCAACCCAAGATAGACTAGGTTGCTTGGATAGTGATGGGGATGGATGGTCAAATCCAACTTCTGGAGCACCAGCGCACCCTGTCGGAGATGCAGATGCCTTCCCGGATGACCCGACACAGTGGAGAGATTCAGATGGTGACGGATTCGGTGACAACACATCTGGTAACAACCCAGATGAGTGCCCAGGAGAATATGGCACCTCTACCGTTGATAGAGTTGGGTGCCCTGATGTCGATGGCGATGGCTATTCTAATGCTGGCGACCCATTCCCCCAGGATGGAACTCAATGGTCTGATGAAGACGGAGACAATTACGGTGACAACCCAGACGGCAATGATCCAGATGAGTTCCCACTAGATTCCTCACAATGGAAAGATTCCGATGGTGATGGATATGGCGACAGGCCTGTCCCTCCAAACGGAGATATGTTCCCTAACGACCCTACTCAATGGAGCGATTCAGACAATGATGGTTATGGAGATAACCCTGAAGGTAACAATGGAGACATTTGTCCCGAAATATACGGAAAGTCAGAGCTACCTGGCGCTAGAGGTTGCCCTGATACCGATGGTGACGGAGTTGTTGACCCATACGATGCATTCCCTGATGATTACTTCCAACAAACGGATTCCGATGGTGATGGATGGGGAGATAATCCAGGGTACCAATTTAGTGATGATTGCCCAGACCAATACGGTACCAGCAATTATTCTGGACTAATGGGTTGCCCTGATGCAGATGGTGATTTACATGCCGATACTGAAGATGCATTCCCAGAAGATCCGCTACAATGGGAGGATACCGATGGTGACGGATGGGGAGATAACTACGGATGGGTAAATAAGACAATTGCCGATGAAGTGGATATTGGAATGTTCATAATCATTAGAGAACAATGGGGTGATGCTTTCATTACAGATTCTAGTCAATGGTCAGATATTGATGGCGATGGATACGGCGATAACGAGACTGGCAGAGTCCCCGATGCGTTCCCTGTTAGGTCAAGCCAACATGCTGATTCGGATGGAGATGGATATGGTGACAGCCAAGTGTTGGGCTCATTCCAAAGCGACGAATGTAAAACGGAATATGGTGAATCATATATCGACTACTTCGGTTGTCCAGATGCAGACAAAGATGGGGTTTCAGACAAAACGGACCCATGTCCGTATGATTCCGCTGTTTATCTTGGAATCAGAGGATCTGTAGAGTGTGAAAAATTCGATGATGAAGATGGAGATGGAATTCCTGATTTGTACGACCAAGATTATGTCGGAAGTGTTTCTGATGAAGAAGGGTTTAGCGACGAATTATTCATATTGGTCGGTTTGATTGTATTCTTACTAGCGATAATAACTGTAGCAATGGTAGCAAAACAAGCTGGAAGAAGAAAATCTGCGTTCAGCAGAGCAGAAGAAATGAAAGTCAATGCGATGATGGATGAAGAAGAAGAAAGAAGGCTTGAATGGATTGAATACTACGTGGCTCAAGGAGATACTGCAAAGGCCATGGAGTTAGGATGGACCCCGCCTCAAGAAATACCTCAATGGCAACAATACCAGATGCAACAACAACAGGCGCAACAAGAATCTGTTCCCACTATGATGAGTCTAGATGACATTTGATCATTCTTGCTGAGACTGTGCTTTCTGCCTACGCGCTTTTTCCGCTAAGTTATCATCGAATGAAAGGAAATCAAGTGAATTCCACAAACCGTCATCATCGAGGGCGAGGATTGCTTCATTTGTATTCAATAATGTCTCAACGGTGGTAAATGTTGGATTTGAGCCATCTGGCATTGCATAATGGTGACCAGGCAAAACCAACCATTCTCCTGGCAAATTTTGCATTCGACTCCTTAAATGTATGAGTGACTTCCTTTGGGCATCAACATCGCCCCCAAATAAATCGGTTCTACCACACCTACCTAGGAAAACACAATCTCCGCTAATTACAACCCCTTCGCCAATGAAAGTCATATGGCCTGGAGTGTGACCAGGGGTGCAATGGGCTTCAAATTCTAGTTCACCTACTTTGGCCTCAACGAATGAAAATTCATCATTATCCCACTCCCTATTTGACGGGCCGTCCCAGCCGCGTTGCGCCTCGTTTTTATGAACCCAAATTTCCCTATCTGTAAGACCATTTACTCCCTTTGAATGATCCCAATGAGAATGTGTTAGCCACACAATTTCTAATTTCCAAGAATGGGCATCGCACACATCTAACCAATATTTTTCGAAAAATGGATCGATGATACACGCTATTCCTGTTTTTTTGCAAACTAATAGGTGGTTTAGGTTATCCCATTCGCCTAACTGCGCCTGCATAACTACCATTTTTTCGGTTTCTAAAATGCAACTTGCCATGTTCCCTCACCAACCGGATGTACCGCATCCCTTCTAAGGGATGACGGACATGATGTTAACATGGGCAGAGAGCGCACGCTGGCATTTATCCTTGCTGGCCTGTTCGTTTTGGTGTCTGGAAGCGTTATTGCTGATTCAAATTCTGTATCATTAGATTCTGAAATCATTAACATGCCAGAACAGGGATGGTATGGTGTTGGTGATGTTGTAGAAATCGATGGTGTACTAAAAAACTCAGGAGATACTACATCTATCTCCATTGATCCATCTTGTGACAGTGTTTTGAGGATTTGGAAAGATAACTCACTGTTAATCGACGGAACAGATTCNTGTTTTGGACAAAATCGAGGATTAGACATAGGTGCATCAGCGTCAATTGATTTAGAAACATTGTCTTGGGATTTAAAAGACTCAAACGGCAATTACGTGGCACCTGGTGATTACGATATCGAGTATTATGTCCCAAATGAAGAGTTGTCATCATTCAACAAAATACATGTTCAAACTCCTATCGATGTTCCTGATGGGGTTGAACTAGAAGTTATCCAAACTGCAAGAGATGGCATTCACAAAACTAATTCTCCTTCAATGCTTACGGTAAGACTTCACAATTCTAACAGCGAACCAATTATTCTAGAACAGGGAGACTGTAAATTAAACTTTAATTCTGAATTAATTGGAGACTGNGGGCCTTCTGAATTTGAAGCATATGAAATTGTAACCATAAAGCAATTTACAATCGTTCCAGAATTGGGTGAAAACTATTTCAATATTTCATTAGGTGACGGTTTACTTAATCAAGAAGTGGTTGTAAATGCCGTAGAAAACCAAGACATTACATTTGATATCAATCAGTTCCCTAGCCTAAATCCAACAATTTCCTATGAAGGTGATGAATTCTTTTTCGAATTAGATAGTTTTGAATCTGAAATTTTAATCTCAAATGATGGAGAAGATACAGTGATTGTAAATTTCACCAGCAGTTGTAGAGCTGAATTCTGGGTAGTTGATCACAAAGGGAATGTTGTAGAAGATTCTAGGGAACCAAACGGATGTGTAGAATTAGATTTACAAAATGTTATTCCAAGTTCCGAGAATAGGAAGGTTAGTCAACCTAAATGGTCATTCACAGATCAAAATAGCTGTATAGTCGCTCCAGGATTATTGACTGTAATCGGTGAATTGCCCGAAATGGGGAAATACACTACAGAAACAATATCCTTTGATTATGACCCTACTTCTAGCTGCCAAACGCAATCTATCGAATTGATTAGTGAAGTATCAGATTCTGAAGACTTCACAATCTCATCANTAATATCATCAGATGAAGAAATCGAATTAACATGGTTTTCCAAGTGCGATTTTGATTTCACATTGATGAACCTCACAACTGAATTATATGGTTCGCCACTAAATTGCGATGATAATATCAATACAACTAGAAGGTTCAGTACGTTGACTATCGATGATATCAAATTGGATATGGAAACATATGAAGAAGGTACTTATTTCATAAGATTAGATTCTACAAGCAATCCTAGATTNACTGCTGTTTCTAGTTTCGAATATACCAAACCAATAGCTGACGATAGCACTGATTTAGAAGAAATAGAAGAAGATGAAAGCGTCTCAAGATTTGTTGCAGGAACATGGTCTTTCACTAGCACAANCAATGGATTGTGTTGGTTCATAGATACTCCAGATGAAGGTGTCTTGACATTAAACTCCGCTCCAGGAATATTAGATTGGTCTCCCGAACGAAATAAAATCGGACAATACAAGGTTTACGAAAGCGAGCCATCACTCCAATGTTCTGATTTCAGCTCCCCTGCAATAGTAATTGAAGAAATTATGTCTGAGGAATTGCCTGAAATTGTCGAAGAGCAAGAGGAAGTAGTTCAAGAGGTCGAAGCGCCAATTGAAGGTGCAGAAGAAGAAGTTAGTCCGGTTATTGTCGGAGTCGGCGTCGTGGTTGTTAGTACTGGAATATTATCACTCCTTGTAGCGTTTATCTCAACTAATGAAGGTCTAAGGATACCTGCGACCACAGCAGGATTGTGGTTACTTGGTTTAATCGGGAAGACTAGCGAAACTAGTGATGGAAGATACCAGAGAGGTCGACTGATGGGTTATCTTACAGCAAATCCCGGTTGTCACTTCAGAGCCCTAATGGCTGCTCTTGAGATGTCGAATGGACAAATCACTCATCATCTTAAAATTCTTGAAGATGAAGACAGAATTTGGAGAAAGCCTGATGGCCGATTAGTACGATTTTATCCATATACTGCTAATCTTCATCCAGGATTAGACGAAGGCGAATTACCAATGCCTCCGCTATCTCCTGACCCTAACAGCCTGCAAGGTAAGATCCTGAAATTGTTAGATCAGGATGGAACGATGAATAAGTATCCAACACAGGTTGATTTAGCGCACAGATTAGAAAAATCACAACAACTGGTCAGCCATCATCTACGAACTCTGGAGAACTATGGATTAGTTGTAAAGAGAAGGTCTGGAGTCAAAAATAGATATGGCCTGACCAGAGAGGCACTGTTCCTATTGGAGTCTACTGAATATTAATTGTAGATGGTTTCAAGTTCGATTATTTTCTCGACGAACTATTCCGAAAGGGAAAGAGGGTTCTAAATGAGTGACTATACTCCTCAAACTAGTGAATTGACCTGGCAAAAAGCTTGGGAAGATTCGAAATTGTTTGAAGTAGAATTCAATGAAGAAAATCCTACATTCTATTGTTTGGAAATGTACCCGTATCCTTCTGGGAAAATGCACATGGGGCATGTAAGAAATTATTCGATAGGTGATGCTGTTGCTCGATTCAAGAGATTAATGGGATTCGATGTTTTGTATCCAATGGGTTTTGACTCATTTGGGATGCCAGCGGAAAATGCTGCAATAGCAGAAGGAGGTCATCCGCATGACATTACGGAGAGGAATATGGCATCTATTACAAAGCAGATCAAGCGAATGGGCTTCTCATATGATTGGAGACGATTAGTAAAGAGTCACGACCCTCAATATTACAGATGGAATCAATGGTTTTTCCTGAAATTCCTTGAAAGAGGCCTTGCATATCAAGAGTTTGCTCCAGTTAATTGGTGCACTTCTTGTGATACAGTTCTAGCCAACGAGCAAGTTAAAGCGGGTAGATGTTGGAGATGTAATGGACCAGTACAACAAAAAGAAATGAGTCAATGGTTTTTAGACATTACAAAGTATGCTCAAGAGTTACTAGATGGATTAGAAGAGATTCAATTTCCAGAGAATGTAAAGGCTCTACAACAAGATTGGCTAGGGCGCTCAGAGGGTGCAGAAATCAAGTTTGGCATAGAAGGACGTGATGATGTAATTAGTGTATTTACAACACGCCCTGATACTTTNTTCGGAGTTACTTTTGTTACTCTTGCACCTGAACATGAATTAGCCGAGATTTTAGTCAAAGGTACTGAATTCGAAAGCGATTGGAAAGAGTTGTATGATGAAATCACTGTAATGAGTGAATTTGATCGAATTAAAAACATGGGCAAAAAGAAGGGAGTTCCCACTGGTGCTTTTGCAATACATCCCTTAACCGGAGAAAAGGTTCCTATTTGGGTTGGTAATTTCGTAATTGCATCCTACGGTACCGGTGCTGTAATGGCTGTCCCTGGTCATGATGAAAGNGATTTTGATTTTGCAAAAAAATACGGCATCCCAATCAAGAGAGTTTTGGTGATGAAAGAAGATGTTGCTGCAGATTCAGAACTAAAATCTGCTGAAGTTGATTTAGGGTGGATGGTAAACTCTGGATTGGATGGTTTTGACGGACTATACGGGGCAGAAGCAAAATCTGCTGTTTGTAAATTACTTGAAGAAAAAGAAATGGGCAAGGGAACAATAAATTGGAAAATAAGACCTTGGTTAATCAGTAGACAAAGGTACTGGGGAACTCCAATACCGGTTATTCATTGTGATGATTGTGGGACTGTTCCAGTTCCTGAAAAAGACCTACCTGTTGANCTCCCAAGAGATGTGGTTTTTGACGGCAAAGGCAACCCACTAGAATCAAGTGACTCATTCTGCAATGTTGNTTGCCCAAAGTGTGGTAAACCAGCAAGAAGAGAGACTGATACCATGGATACATTCGTTGATTCTTCTTGGTATTTCCTTAGATATACTGACGCCATGCAAACCGACCTTGCGTTCAANAAAAATATNGCAAACCATTGGATGAATGTAGATTTCTATTGTGGGGGTATTGAACATGCTCAAATGCATTTGATTTATGCTAGATTTTGGACTAAAGCACTGCGCGATGTTGGGTTGCATGATGTAAACGAGCCGTTTAACGAACTACTTTGTCAAGGAATGGTTAACAAATCAGCACCATGGTGTGAAACTTGTGCTATTACTCTTAATGTATCACATAGCGGAAATANATGCCCGCATTGTGACTCAGAACTAAGTGAGAGAAGTGCAAAAATGAGTAAAAGTTTAGGAAATACAGTATCTCCTGAAGAAATGATTGAAANGTACGGAGCAGATACTGTCAGATTATTCATTTTATTCGCTGCTAACCCAACTGCAGGAATGGATTGGTCTGACTCTGCACTGGAGGCAAATTTCAGACAAATTCTACAACTACACAAAATGCCCGAATCAATCCTTGCATGGGGAGAAGAAAGTAACGGGATAGATGATTGGATGAAGGCTCGTCTAAATCAAAGAATAATCCAATGGAAAGAAGCGATGGAGACATATGATCTAAGAGGCGCTGTGGAAACCAGCCATTTTGAGCTTGTAAAAGATGTCAACTGGTACATTAGGCGAGGTGGAAATAACCGTGACGTAGGTTTGGAAATCTTGCACTCTTGGACACATATGATATCAATAGCAACACCACATTTAGCAGAAGACTGGTGGAAAATACTTGGTAATGAAGATCTTATTGCGGGTAGGTTTTTCGAAACTCCTGAGAAACTTCGTTCCGAAGAAATGAGAAAACTTGAGGACGAAGCATATCTAAGGTCGTTCTTAGAACAAGGAAGAAAGGTTGCAAAGATTGCATCTAAGCATGTAGAAGGCTCTCTTAGTTCCGCAGTTGTGCATGTCTCGAGGCCATGGCGCAGAAAGTTAGCCACCAGTGCGATAAAATTCCTAGAGGAAGGAAATAATGTAAAGGCTTTTGCCGGCGAATTGGCAAAATTAGAATTCGCTAAAGGAGAAAACAGAGGTGAAGTCATGGCTTTCTGGGGCAAAAGAATGCTGCCGCAAATATTCAAGTGGTCTGATGCTGAAAAAGCAATGATTATTGGCGACTTGGATGAAAGTTATGTGCTTGAAAAGGCTTCAAGATTCATCTGTAGTGAGTTGGGAATCTCCAGCATCAGTATCGAGGCTGGAATTGACGATGTTGGCAGAAGTAGTACTGCCTTGCCCCTCGCTCCCGCTATTGTTTACAGCTGAGTCCACTGGTACAAGAGTCTTGGATTGAGGCAATTCCTTGTCTGGTCTGAAATTGATATACAAGGCGATAATTACAATCAATCCAGCAAGTGAGAATAAGACCCAAATAAGTACCGAACTATCTTCTGACTCTGTTTTTGATTCTGTTTTATCTTTCGTTTCAATGACACAACCGGTTGATGAAACTCTTTGACCGGGAGGAGTTGCAGGACATAGGTCATCTAAATTGTGAACTCCATCACCATCATCATCGAGTTGTAATCCAGAACACCCTTTTGCATCTACTTCGATTCCCTCTCTGGTGTATCTGCATTCATCAATTGAGTCGTTTACCCCGTCGTTGTCATCATCGTCGTCTTCGGTTGAATCTATGCAACCATCCTGATCGATATCCATCCCCGCACCAGCGATTCCAATGTATCCCCTAGGGCAAGAATCTGAATCATCTATGAATCCGTCAGAATCATCATCTGAATCTTCTATATCATCATGACAGCCGTCTCCATCATGATCAAATGACTCGTTCCAATTAGGCTCACCCAATGGACAATCNTCTGCTAGGTCTAGTACTCCATCACCGTCATCGTCAGAATCTCTATCTGAATCTCTACACCCATCTCCATCTAAATCAGTAACTACTGAACTATCCCATGAGAATTGGTCTGAAGGACAATTGTCCTCAACATCTTCAATACCGTCACCATCTAAATCGGTTTCGCAGGCATCCCCTATCCCATCCCCATCTAAATCGGATTGGTCATCAAAAATCGAAGGGCACTTGTCTAATTGGTCAACATAGCCATCTCCATCAGAGTCGACATCTTCACAACCATCTTGATTCTCATCGTTTTCTACCGTAGAAACCCAACCTACTGGACCTTCTGGACATGTATCATAAGAGTCAAAGATACCATCCTCATCGTCATCAAAATCTTCGGTAACATCACGACAACCNTCTCCATCATGGTCTGTATCAGGAGACGAAACCCAGCCTATTTCACCAGGTGTGCAATCGTCGTATGAATCTACAACGCCGTCAGCATCATCGTCATCATCACATATGTCGCCAGNCATGTCTGAATCTGTGTCAACTTGTTGAGGGTTTGAATCTCGAGGACAATTGTCAATACCATCTGTTAATCCATCTAAATCATAATCTCGTGCATAATTCAAAATACCGACATCAGATATTCCGTTTGTTGTAACTGTTGTATTGAAGACGTTTACTTCACCATCAAATGTGAAGCCGATCACTGGGGTTTGATTTACTCCCAAATCGATTGAAATAGCAGCATCGTCTCCTTCACTACCAAATGAAAATGCCCAAACCCATTCCATTTGACTATCTAATTGCCCGACAAAGATGTCGCGCTTTATCCAATTGTTGTCAACTTCTATGAGTTCGTCCATTCCTAGAGTAAATGTATCAGTATGCGTTCCACTAACCAAAATCTCGTCTCTGTTGTCGATTAGTATTGTTTCTATCGATTCCCACCCACTATTTCCATAATTATCTACGTCAGTCCACATTCCACCAGCATCAAGTTTAGCAATGAACATGTCCCACCAGCCATTTGATGTTGCATTTATTGAACCAAATTGTGCAGTGCCTTCAAATTGCCCTGTGATGTACACATTACCAATACTATCCACTGCGCAGTCTGTAGCCCAGTCATCTCCGGTACTTCCCGCAAAGGAATTCCAAATGTTATTTCCAAAGCTGTCCAACTGTGTTACGAATATATCGCTGCCACCATTTGAAAACTCTGGAAAGCCGATTATCACGGTATCCAAATATGTTCCAACAACATTAAGATGCCCAGAATTAGAATAACATAGACCTCCGAATGGCTCGATGGCCTCGACGCTATCGATTTGGTTTATCCATTCCAAGTCTCCATTTTGGTCATATGTGATTATACCCAATGAGTTAAATTCGCCTGCGGAAATTGCCACATCTTCTATGACTAAATCATTAGAGAAGAGTATTCCAGAAGTTATACTGCTGCCATCTTCACTTATGGCTAAATCAAATCCATCAATTCTAAATTCGTTAGCAATTTGTCTTACCCAAATAGGACTTATAGTATCATCAACATATGACAATCGAGCTACGAAAGCACCGCCTTCATTAGAAATATTTTCTTTTGTNAGTGTAAACGAACTTGTGAAATTCATTTCACATTCTAGACCAGCAGTATTGTGGCAAAAGTGTCCCAGCAGGATTACATCTCCTGATGGGTGGAGAGCAATTGCATCTAAACCATCGGTTCCATTACTACCAAAACCGTATACTGAAGTCCAAGTTCCATTGGGTAGTGACATCGCAAGATAAATGTCGATATCTCCTAACAGTCCTACTGCTCCGACTCCTATTTCATCAAAAGAAATTGCAGTTGAGTAGGTGCCGCCAACTATCATTGTACCGTCATCTAGAATTACGTGGCCTGCTAATGAATCGGATTCAAATCCGCCTCCAGAATTACTCCAACTATCTGTTGCGGAAGAAGAAGAATAAGGCATCACTGAGATGACCATCAACAAAATTAGAACGAAGGCAACAACCCGTCGCATGAGTTGACATTTACATCATTCTATTCAAATGTTGTATTATTTGCACATAGTTTGAATTTGAGGACTATTTGGGATTCACATGGGCAAAGACATAGCCAATACAATTAGGAGAGTGATGCTCCCTGAAGATGTCGAAGCCGCCCTAATAAATTTCAGAACGCCTTCTACATGGCCTAAATGGAATCGCAACGCTAATGCAATGATGGCCACAAAAGCAGAATCACTGGATGAAGGAGACCATGTTGCTACTCATCAAGTAATCAAGGGATCTTTAATCGAAGTAAGATGGTTAGTTTCCAAGATAAGGAATGGGGAAAATTTTACAGAAATAATACTTGAAACCGATGGCATGAGTAGAAATGAGCGACCTATTGGTAAAGGTTTGAAAAACCTGAAAATTTGCGTAACATTTCTTTCTGAAGAAGGTGGTGGCATTGAGATACATTCTAGTTGTTCGATTTCATCATTAATGGTAATTTTTGCAAACAAACTTCGAAAATACATGAAAAAGCAAGCTGAAGATCTTCTAGATGATTTAGAAGCGTCAATTTAGCCGGTGCATCTATGGTGCTCCTGCACAAGCATAAATCATGGCGGAGAATCGTAGGAACCGTAGAGATTCTCGAAGCCGCAATAAGCAAAAGAATTCACATGGTAATTCTCCTAAGAAAGAATTACTCAAGAGGCATGCTGAATATTTTGAATCTGCAAAGAAACAAGCATGGGCCAGATTCGATCTTGATCCTTTACCGATTGGTATTCCTGAAGAACATGAACCCCCTCAAACCCATTCATTCGAATGGGAAAATATGCCTGTGTCATTAAAGGTCGAACAAAAGCTAGCAAAGATAGTTGTAAGAAAAGGTGAATTTGGTTGGCTGGAAGATGAACGAGTTCAAGAAATCGGTGAAATTGTAGATAATTTAGACATGACCTTAGACCAAGCACTATCCTTGAGAAGTGCATTACTTCAACAAAAAACAGTATACTCTCATGGTAGACTACAATCTAGGGGTAAAATGCTACTTAGATTATACAAAGAAGGATTGGGAATTGTTGAGCTATCAAAACGTTATGACTTCCCCCCNATGAATATTTTCAGAGTAATTTTGAAAGAAATGGGTTGGTCAAAAGCCAGGATAAAGGACACTTTGCGGACTCCGTCAAAATTCAAGGAAAGAGAAAGAAATGAATTTGAGCAGGCTGAGGCTGCTGATCGAATAAGTAATGTTGACCAATCTGAGACCCATGAAAGAGCAGATCTTTTTGAAGATATTCTCGCTGACTGGTTTGAAGACCAAGGTGTTCGAGTAAGAAGGCAAGGAGAGATGGTTAAGGAACAAATGATGGAACATGGAAGGCCAGTCAATACTCCAGACCTACTTTTCTTAGATCATGTCACGATTAACGGAGAGCCTATTGCATGGATAGATGCTAAACATTTCTATGGTTCTGATGTAGATTTTCAAAGGAAGAAGATTTCCAAACAAGCCTCGAGATATGTTGAGTCATGGGGCCAAGGAGCCCTGGTATTTCGGCATGGTTTTTGTGAAAACCTACTGGTTCCAGGTACTGTGTTACTAGACTCTGGTCCGCTTGATTTGAGCGATTTAACTACGCTCACTGAATGAAAGTCTCCGCAACTCCGAAGCCAAGAGAATGTATCTTGTCAGATAAATCACTAAAACTGATTTCATTATTGATATCTCTTGGAACAACTATCATTGAAGTACCTAACATACAAAGATGNCAACTCATTGACTCGTCAAGATTTTCAATTACTGTAGAGTATAGATTGGCTCTTTCTGGTTCGTTTAAAAGTCCTGAATTAATTGCAAAATTATCAGCTTGCTGTAATAATATTGGCCATATACTTGAATCCCAGTTATACTTCTTCAGAACCTCAACTGTTGATTCTCCTGCATAAGTTATCGATTTTTTCCACTCTGGATTATTGATATAATGAGATGTATGTTTACTTTGATTCAAATCCCAAATCAATAGTGCTGGACAACCGACAGAGAACCCTTCAACTTCTCCAGGAATTGGTGGGCTTCCAGGAAATGTTCTGAGTGCGCAACCTCCTGCCCACAATCCTAAAACGTCGCCCAAACCGCTCGATTGTTGTCTTTCAATTCGGTGAGCAAGTCTTGCCAATTGACCTTCGTCTCCCCTATCAAATAATTCTCCTAACGCAAAACTAGTAGCTAACAACCCAGCAGCAGACATTCCGAAACCTTGAGAAAGCGGTAGTTGTAACTCAATTTTGATTTCTACACTTTCAGAGATTTTGAATAAATCTCTAAACGCTACAAGGAGGTCATGGTAGAATGCTGAATCTAATGAGTCAGATTTTCCATGTATGTCAGTGATTGTGATTTTATCTTCAGAAGTGTTTGATTTAACACTTGCAATTACTCCATGCTCAAGACAGAANCCGGCGCCTTTGGAACCTTGATTTCTTNGTAAAATAGAATCTGAATGTATCGAGAACAGAAGGGTCACATGACCCCCGACATGCACTGTAACTTCATCCATTATGACACCGGTGGTCTTAACCATAACATCATAGTTATCCTAGATTGATTGNCTCTTTGACATCAAGCCAAAGCGCCGTCAATTTCTCCGGAAATCTTTTCGAAGCGAGCAACTAATTCTTCACACGCCTTGTTGAAAATTTCTTCAGGGGGCAGGGAACCATCTGATTCGAATGAGAAGACATATTCTCCTGGAATCTCTTCTAGAACGATTGCGTCAGCGAATTCTTCTTCTCTTCCGGTTCCATATCCTACTTGATGTAGAGCCTTTTCCAAGTCTATGACTGCGTCAATATCTGTACATTCCTTATTTTTGAACATTCCAGATTCGATTTTTCTTCCAGACTTTGATTTTAGGTCTAAATTGAATAGTACTTTTGCTTTGGTAGCATTCTTCAATATCGCCTTTTGTCTTGGTTGGAATGTGACTGCAGATGCTGGGCTCCACTTAGCGTGATCTCTTCCTCTGCCGAGTGTTGCATATGCGTACAATTCAAGGTACTGTCCTTTTGACAAAACGGTGATTGGGATTCTTTTATGCTCATCCTTGATTTGAAGTTTGGTTTCGCCAAGTACATTCAAATCTTCAGCATAAACTGTTACTAGGGTTTCTTCAGAATCTTCTGAAGGACCTCTCTTTGAGAGGTGGTATATGATTTGGGAGAGTGGTGAGCCCCACTGNTCTTCTGGAAGATTCTCATTATTTGGNTCATCTTCAGGGAAGCAGAATTCNTCAAGGAAAGTTGGAACTGGTATCATNGCAAGTCTGTGAGAAATTACCTCATCTGGAAGTGTATTTACAGATTCAATGTAATTNCCATCTTCATCCTGAGTTACGCCTTGCTCAAATCGGACTTTTGTTATCGCCATCTTAGGAACGTCTGCGATTATAGCTCTTCTCAGACTGTTTACCTGCGCAGCATTTGTGTCAGATAATAGAATTCTAATATTGTTATTTTTAGGCCATCCATCTACAATTTCTGCTTTCACAAAATCACCTCTAAATCAGACACGTCGACCACGTCGACCGCCCTTTGACTTGGTACCGTCATGTGCGATAGGTGTTACATCTTCGATTCTCGTAACTGTTACACCTGCACGGGTTAGTGCTCTAATCGCTGCTTGAGCACCTGGNCCTGTATTGTTTGATTTGTTTCCACCAGGACCTCTGTATTTCACGATTACTTGATTAAACTCTTTCTCTTTGAGGGAGTCAGCCATTTTCTCAGCAGCACGTGTTGCAGCGAATTGACCTCCAGAATCTTTGGAGGATTTTACTACTTGTCCGCCTGAACATGTAGCAATAGTCTCAGCACCTGTTAGATCAGTTGCTGTGAGTAGAACATTGTTGTAACTTGAGAAGATATTGACGATAGCCTTGCGCATCATTCATCGCCTCCTTCTGGCACAGTATCTTCTGCAGAAGGTGCATCATCTGCTGATTCGTTTACAGTGGATGCGTCTGCTGGTGAAAATTCAGGATCTACTTCTTCTTCTTCAAAGGATGCAGATTCTCTTACTCCTGCGATTGTTTGCCTAATAGAATGGTTTTCATCGTTCAGGTTAGAGCGAGGATGGTATCGTATCTCTTCTTCTTCGTCTCTGGAAACTGGGTAAGAAGGAATTGTGATTTTCTGATTGCCGATGCAAATTTGTCCGTGGACTACCAATTGTCTTGCTTGCTTCATTGAACAAGCTAGTCCTTTGTAGTAAACTTGCGCTTGTAGTCTTCTGTTCAAGATATCTTCAGCAGATAATGAAAGAATGTCGTCCAGAATAGCGTCGCTAGTGATTAGCCCTTTTCTGTATAGTGACGATAGCATTGCATCTTTTTCTCTTGCGTAATGTCCCTCGGTAGTATCAACTCTACCAATTAACTTCATCGCTTGTCTCCTCATTCGTCTTAGAGCGGATTTTGCCTTCCAGATTTCCGTCATACTCTTCAAGCCGTGATTACTCTTGATTGCATGCTCTTCTTCGATTCTGTCAGCCTTCCAAGGATGAGGTGGTGTGTCATATTTTGGTCGAGAAAATTTTGGATGTCCCATGTTTTATCCCTCAATCACTTCTTTCTCTGAACTCCCAGAGTCAATCCAAATCTACCGTTGGAGCGGCCACGTTGACCACGTACCTTGTGGCCTCCAGCGTGTCTAATTCCTCTGTAACACTTGATAGAACGTAGACGAGAAATATCGTCATCATGCATCAACTTGAGGTCTTGACCTGCTAAGTGTAGTTCGTCACCGGATTCTAAATCTCTTTGGCGATTTAGCATCCATAGTGGGACATTTTGAGCGTAACCGTCGATTGCTTCACGAAGTGTAGCTTGCTGTTCGGTGTCAAGGAAACCTGCTTTCATCGATGGATCGAATCCAGTGATATTGCAGATGTTTACTGCAGTTCTGTTTCCAATACCCTTCACAGCGGTCAATGCCGTTCTTAGCGGTTTTAGACCATCAATATCGGTATCTGCCATGCGGAGCATGTAGGAAAAGTCGTCTCCGAGTTCCTGTTCGTTTGCCATTCTATTTCACCTGAAAACGCGTACAACATGATGTCGAGCGAGTGTGCGACTAACCACCCCTATATCAAGAGCGCGATTGACCATTCGCGACACTGCGCCTTAAATCGCCCCACTCAAACGGCCATTTTCGCACCACTATAAGGCATTCTTCATTCTAGACAAAGAAGCAGCATGCTATCGTCGGCTTGTTTTGCCACAAAACCAGTATGCCGCCCCCCAGTCGCGGCTAGTTGTCTATCGATGCTTCCTTGTAGCCTAGGTTGTTCTTCTGGCGGAAGAGGAATTCTGAGAGTTAATTTGCCAAATCCGTAATCTCTTGCAGCCTCGATTATTTGTGGTAGATTCTCCTGGCTTATTTCGCAATGAACTAGCTTAACTATCCTTCCAGTTGCCTGAATTAAAAGGCCTTCCATCTGAGATTGGAGATCAAAAACACCCGAATGATGAATTTGTGGCCTGCGGCCTTGAATTATACTCCAATTCGATTCCTGCCCTGGTATCGTATTTGACAAAAATTGTCCTGCTAGGCCAGACTCAACCAGTGCTGAGTCTAATATTGTGACATAATCGCCCCTCCTTGGGAGTTTTTTCTGAACGACAATGTCTGTTTTCTCACCTTGAATGACTAAGGGTTTTGACTTAAAATCTGGCGGAATTCTCACAAATCTGCGAGAGACGTTCTCTACAGAGATTTGTCCAACCCACAAAGACAACCTGTCAATCCTGCCGCCTCCTCTGCTGGTCCAAACCCAAGTCATACCAACTCCTGGCCATATTTTTTCAACTATTTTTTCTACTTCCTTTCGCTGACCATCTTGTAATCTAGGAGATAAATCTAGGAGGATTGATGGCCCTTTGTCGGTTAGCGTCAAATTATCTTTCCAAGCATCCAATACATCACCTATTGCAGGGCGCATTTCATTGATATCGTGAGTTCGAGAATTTCTAGGCCTCGCCGGGTCTAAATGCAATAATGAAACCTGAATCCCTTCTATCGATTTGGTGCCATCGGCCACATGTATTCTCGATTCCATCAAATTTTCACCATAACCGTGCTTCGAAACCTGAAAAAGGTTAGAGTTTGCGGCATGTGCTGTTTTTTCATCCAGTTCAATTCCCACGCCTTTTCTGCCTAGCATTGCACAATATGCTGCAAGTTGTATCCCACTTCCGCAAGCGGGGTCAAGAATCACCCCCTCGCCGGTTATTGATTGCCTAACCATTTTTGCCCGCTCAATCGCAACCTGCCAAGGTGTGGCAAGAGGTTTCGCGCCATCCGCGAAATGAAACTCAAGACCTGCTGGTGCAGAAGGATCTTGAATTGTATTCCCTGACTGCTTGCTATTTTTCGGATTTAATTCCAAAAAATCACCCTGAGATATCAGTTCTGCACAATATGCTTTCAAAATGAATGCCTTCGGCTTCGAAAGCTTCCTTTCCGCCTTCTTCCCTATCGAGAATACTAATCACAGCAACAACTTTGCATGAGGTCACTGATTCTATTTTTTTGACCGCTTGAATCGCAGATCCTCCCGTGGTTGTGACGTCTTCAAGAATTATTACATCCCCTCCATTTGCGATAGAAGTACCTTCCACCCCAGGGGGGTTGTTCGTTTTGCGCCCACCTCGGCCTTTAGCCTCTTTTCTAACCATGAAACCTCTGCGTTTTGATTCGTAGTCTGTTGCTATTACCAAAGCAGTCAAAGGCACAGCTCCGAGTTCTAATCCTCCTACAAAGTCAGCCGTAATTTCGTCGCACCTCATATTCATTAATTCGCCAACCAACCTTCCTGCATCTGGATGCATCATAACTGGTTTCATGTCGAAAAACCATCGTGAATTTCGGCCACTAGCTAGAGTGAAGGCATCGTCTGAACCACCGTCTAGAAATGCAAGTTCTCGTACCATTTCTACTAATTTTGTCCATCTTTCATCCAAACGCAATGATGGCGGCACCGACATATTGTAAGCCATTAATCAGAAGCGAATGAACCTTTTCAATACAACCTGCGTTCAGTGGTAGACCTTATGAGCCACCGGCAGAACCGCGAATGGATAGCGATGTCGAATGGTGGCGAGGTAGGTATACACAGCCCATTGTTGGGCATCGACCTCGACAGAATTCAAAATGAATTAGATGTCTACGATAAATGGTTAGAAGAGAGGACTGAGGAGGCATATAAAATTGCAGACAAAGCCAAAAAGAAAGGTTTGGACTTTTCTACTGAGGTAGAAATTCCTAGAGCATCCGACCTAGCAAGTAGAACTGAAAAACTTCTGGTTGAGCATTTAGATGGTTTTGAAGTTGCAGAAGATATTCGTAAATTTTTACTTGATAACGACCGTGAAACAACCTCTATCAAAATGGCTGCACAGGTAGCTAAATCTTTCAAACAAAATGGTTACGGTTTGCAGAAAAGTATCGATGTAGGACTCAGAGTAGGTCTTGCCATTCTAACAGAAGCGGTTCTAGTAGCACCCCTCGAAGGAATAAGTGAGGTTCGATTGTTATCGAATATCGATGGCTCCCAATTTGTTTCAGTGCATTTTGCAGGCCCAATTAGAGCAGCCGGGGGAACTGCACAAGCATTGGCTGTTTTAATCGCAGATATGATCAGAATCGAACTCGGAGTTGATGCATACAATCCCACTGATGATGAAGTAGAGAGAGTAAAGGAAGAGTTTGGACTATATCGTAAAGGTCTGCAATATAGGCCATCCCCTACTGAAATCGATACGATTGTAAGAGCCTGTCCAATTATGGTAAATGGTGAATCAACAGAAGACATTGAATGTGCAGGATATGGCAGAGTTAGAAATATCGATGAACCAAGAATAAGGGGTGGAGTATTACTCGTAATAGGAGAGGGGTTATGCCTCAAAGCACCTAAAATCCAGAAGCACACTGAAAGGTTGAATATTCCTGGATGGGATTTCATTTCTACATTTGCAAACAAAGGCAAATCATCAGATGAGAAGAGTGATAGAAAGGTGTTCAAATCTCGTATGGTTCCCATGGATGAGAAATTCATGAAGGATGTAATCGCTGGAAGACCCGTTTTTGGAGCGCCATTAATGCCTGGTGGATTTAGGTTGAGGTATGGTCGCGCAAGACCATCTGGCCTTGCTGCAGGTTCCTGTAATCCAGTCAGTATGTCTGCCATGGATGATTTTTTAGCAGTTGGAACACAAATGAAAATTGAGAGGCCAGGGAAGGCTTGCGCAATAACTCCCTGTGATGTCGCTGAGGGACCAATGGTGATTCTGAAGGATGGAACATTCAAGAGATATGATTCGATAAATGAATTCAAATTGATACGCGATGACGTTTCAACGATATGGGATAACGGAGAATTGGTGCTTGGTTATGGAGAATTTATGGAGAACAACAAAAATTTGGTTCCAGCGGGTTACAATTCAGATTGGTGGGCTGCAGATTTAATCGATGCATTGGACAGTAATCAAGCGGTAGAGGATTTTTGTAAAATAATGTCATTGAAAAAAGATGAAATTCCAGTAGGAATCCCTGGGCTTCCAACTAGCATGGGAATTGATTTACACACTAGATTTGAAGTTAGAAGGAAGTGGCGCGATTACCTAATTGATATAACACCAAGTTGGGATGCTGCAAAAGAAATTGCAATTCGATTCTCAACATCACTAATTTCGCCCCACAATCCATGGTGGAAAGACCTGCCAATAGAGTGGACATTAGCCTTACTAGAATCGATAGAAACCGCCACAATTAGAGGCGACAATCTGATCTTTGTTGATGCTGTTAAGGGATGGAATTCCGATATCATGGAAGTCTTAGAACCTGAGCACATTACAGAAATCGATTATGATACGGTTCCAGGAATAAACATCAAAATTGAAAATGCTATTTTCGATAACAAAGTACCAGAAGGTTGGACTCTTATCCAACACGGATTGGTCAAAGGTGCGGTTTTACTACTTGGTCTACCGCACCATCACGATGGGAATAATTTGGTTATTACCAGCGGGTGGCAGGCTATGTTAGATGGTTTAGGGTTTGGCTACAAGGGTAAAAAACCAATAAAAATTGAAGACTGTGAAGCTACATTCAAAGAGAGAATTGAAGAGTTGAAAACCGCTAAACAAATTTTAGACGAAGAATTATCAAGATTAGATGAACTTGGTAAAAAGAAGTCCACTGCTAGAATTGCTGCAGAAACTGATGCTAGGCAGCGGGGTCTAGGTATTGCAGAAACTGACCAAATTGGACAGATCGCTGCTGATAAAATCGAAGACCCAGGTCCAAAGGATGATGATAAATACTTCTGGGCTCAAACTATGAAAGATGATTATCTTGTAGACGGCATACTAACTCAAATTCGAAAATTATCACGCATAAGATGGGAGCATGCAGCGCCAACTAGGATCGGATGCAGAATGGGGCGTCCTGAAAAAAGTGCCCCTAGGGAGAAACCTACAGTTCATTCGCTATTCCCCATTGCTCTAGAAGGTGGGAATCAACGATTGATTCCAAATGCAGCACTGCAAAAGGAAATAAGGGTTCAAGTCGGTGTTAGATTCTGTAAGGTTTGTAATAGAAAATCTCCTATGATTAATTGTCACCATAGAAAACTAGACGATTTTGGAGAGGAAAAGGTAGGAGAAATATGTGGAGGTAGAACAGAAATCAGAAAGCCTGGTGAAAACTCTAACTCACGAAGACTAGGAGAAATTCAGACTGTTCAGATTGAAAATTTGATTGAAGATGCCCGGTTAAGCCTCGGATTAGACCGAGTCCCTCAACAATTCAAAGGCCTGAAGAAATTGATGAGTAAAAATCAAACCCCTGAGCCGATGGCCAAAGGGATACTTAGAGCCAAGCACAAATTACCTGTGTTCAGAGATGGAACCATTCGTTTCGATATGAGTGATGTGCCGGTAACTCACTTCACTCCCGATGAAATCGGTGTTGAATGGGGGCAATTGAAACATTTAGGGTACACTCATGATTGCTTTGGAAATGAGTTGCAAAGCGGTGACCAAATGCTCGAAATATTCCCGCAGGACTTCATTTTAGCAAAAAGCGGCGCTGATTATTTTGTGAGAGCAGCACAGTATGTTGACGAATTATTGGTGAAATTTTACGGAATGGAGCCGTACTACCATGTTGAAGAACATACAGATTTAGTTGGGCATCTCATTTGTGCTCTAGCCCCACACACATCCGGAGGTGTTTTATCCAGATTGATAGGATTTTCAGATAGTTCTGGAGGTTATGCACATCCATTATTCCATGCTGCAAAAAGGCGAAATTGCGATGGAGATGAAGACGCAATAATGCTACTGATGGATGGTTTGTTGAATTTTAGCAGAGAGATTCTCCCTGCAAATAGAGGTGGACAAATGGATGCACCACTTGTTCTGACAACGAAATTAAATCCAACCGAAGTTGACAAAGAAGCATTGAATGTTGATTCCGCTTGGTTCTATGAGAGATGGTTCTATGAGGCTACTTTATTGCAGCCTCATCCAAAGGAATTGGCCGATAAAATGGACTTTGTCGAACGACGTCTCGGAACTCCTGCTGCAGTAAGGGGATTGGGTTTCACCCACAATACCGCAAGTATGTCTGAGGGCCCACCTCTCTCAGCATACAAGACACTGGAAACAATGATTGACAAGATGAATGGGCAATTGGAACTCGGGCAACGTCTTCGTTCTGTCAATGTAAGAACTGTTGCATCTACAGTAATTAGATCGCATTTCTTACCTGATTTACGTGGAAACCTAGTTGCTTTTACCAGACAAAAAGTAAGATGCCTGAAATGTGGACATTCCTACAGAAGAATGCCTTTAGCTGCAAAATGCATTCAATCATCATCATACACAGGCAAGGGTATGGCTTCTTTTGGTGTCAAGAAAGCCGAGGGTGAATTGTGTAATGGAAACCTCGCTCTAACTGTTACTGAGGGTGCCGTGAGAAAATATATCCAAGTTACAAAACACGTTATCGACACATATGGGGTTGACCAATACACTCTACAAAATGTTGAATGGTTAGCAGATAGTGTAGAGAGCCTGTTCAATAATGACAGAGCTAAACAAATGAGTTTAGCAGATTTCCTGTGATTACAATTTTACGGGATCCTGCCAGATACTCGATGTATCTTGATGTACTTCGACACTTATCGTTTCGGATTCTACTACTGTCGCTTTTTCTATCTTATTTTTCACTACTTTTTTCACAAACACCTCTCCATAAGCGACTGCGATTGTGAGGACTGAAAATAAAACAACACCAGGAATAAAAGATGACTTTAATGGCCATGTAACCAACGTTACTGTAGACTCTACTCCCTCATCAACTACGGTATAAATCACTAATTTACCATCTTCTGACTCGATTATTTCGATTATACAGCCGTCATCTGTAGTTCCTTCCCATTTGTAAATAATTTTTGAATCTCTTTCGATTTGAACAGAGGCGTTTAGTTTAGTCCCGTTGGTTGACTCAAAACAATGAGAAACTTCGATTTCTGATGTGTCTCCTATGAATGAAGAAACTGCTGCATTTCTTGAAGTCGAAAAATCAGCACCAGGCCTGTTGATTTCTTGGGATGCTCCTTGTTGACTTGCGAAGTACCATCCTGTATTGACAATAATCAATGCAATTACCCATACCCACAGATTATTCTTCATCAGAAACCCCCAGATTTAGCATTTGCAACACTCTATTCATCCACTTTAACTTGATTAGTTTTCGTTTTGAATCAGTTACTCCTGACCATTGTCCTACTTCCTTTGTTGAAAAGCCCACTAGCTCTACACTATCTGCGCCCAAAGCAAATGCTATGCAAACGGCTCGATCGCCATCTGTAAATCCGCCAGGATTGCTCATATTTTCAATGGTAAGAGGTGTCTGATGAGTTAATAGAATTGGATAATCTTCACCTGCCAAATGCAATACTTTTTCCCACTCTTCTTGATTGTGTCCATGTGCATGAAGACATATTGGAATTCTTGCTTCTATTGCATTTTGGATATATGGAAAACCATCACCATCACTAACTAGCAAGTGTACCATAGAATAGTCATTAATCGCCCCAATAGCACCATCTGCAACAATTGTTGGGTTCTTTGGAATAAAGTTTGGTGGTGCGTTTGCTCCCACAACGGTTACAATTCCAGAAAAATGTATTTTCGGTTTTGGATTGTCGCATGAATCCGCAAGATTTTGTGCGCTTTCGATATCTTCTGAAATATCCCAATTGAACGATGTACGGATTTCGTCCTGAATTGTCACCAGTCTATCATCAACTGGCCTCATACAACAGCCGAGCCCAAACTATTTCATCAATGAGAGGGTTCAAATGCCTCCGCTTTCAGTCCATTTCCGTGCCCAAGCCACTGACTATTCCAGACATCAATGATGAGGTAACTCTAGCGAGATACCCATTTCTGCCTCAGGCTCGAGGTTGGATTTCAGGTCTAGCAGCAAAGCATTCAATCGACATCGATGAATTACTCGATGGAGTCTTCATGGAACGTGCAAGAATCAGAGCGCGTTCTCGCTTAGTTGATTCCGTAGACAGCGACGATGGTGTCTCACTAGCATCCGTTGGTGACATACATACCGAGGAAGGTCGTTTATTGGAGGCTTTTTCGTTTTACTACGCTAGATTGGTTGTGGGTGCTAGTGAGGATGAGCGCTTAATTTCTAGATGGGCTCAAGCAGAAGCTGAAAGGGCTCAGAATATACTGGAAAGAGATTCAATATTAATTGATGTGGCAAATACATATTTGTCAGAGGTCGAATACAAAAACGGCGTATGGAGTATAGGTTTAGCCGACTTCATTGAATTATGCACGGGAATTACAGGTTCAAGATGGAGATTGCCAAATTGCGACATAAGTGATGGTTGGGTTAGATTATTCGACGAGGGAGAAAGGTATTCTTCCAACAAAAAAATCGCTCGCCTGCTAAGAGAACGGATGAAAGAAGACATCAAAAATGATGCAATGGACAAAATGGGTAAAATGGACGAATCTTTGTTGATTCGTCTTTCCGAGCCGGTAGGAATGATAAGAGGTCTAGTTGCATCAAAAACCGCCGAGACTATTGCATTAATTGGAGCTGGAGAAGAAGATTGGCCTCCTTGCATGAGAAAGGCAATTGGTGAATTGTCCCAAGGTGTAAACGTTAATCACTTTGGAAGAGTATTCTTGGCTTCGATATCAAGATGTATTGGCATACCTCAAGAATCAACTGTGGACTTTTTCAGAAATGCTCCTGATTTTAGTGAGTCCACGACCTCTTATCAAGTTGGACATGTCTACGAGAGAGAATACGTTCCCTCAGGCTGTTCTAAATTGAAAATAAACCACAATTGCGCTGTGCAAACTGGAGATGATCGTTTGTGCGACCAACCTTGGATGGATCATCCTCTAAAGTACATCAGAGCAAAACAGAGGCGGAGAAAACTTCAGGGTAGTGTAGAAACAAATCAAAGTCCTGACAATTCAGGCGATGCTTGATGAATGTGAAGCGCGTCAGCACTACCAAAGGCGGCGATTGAAAGATGACTAGAACTCTTGTGTTGANTGTTGACCGAGATAANGATCTTGGCATAAAAACGGCAATTAGAGGTCCTGTTGTTGGGAGAAAATCCGTAATCACCGCAGCACTAAAACTTGGTATTGCTGACCCCGAAGAAAGTGANGCAAATGCAATTTTNGGAGCACTCCACCAACACGACAGTTTAGCCGAATCCAACGGTGAAAACGACGAAGTTGAGGTTGCTATTCTTACAGGCGATGAAAAGGTAGGTGTTCGCTCGGACAGGGCTGTAGCAGCACAATTGGAAGAAGTAGTCGCTGAATTCCAACCTGATCAAGCCATATTGGTTACAGATGGAGCAGAGGATGAATCAATTCTACCCATCATTCAAAGTCAGGTTAGAATAGACCATGTGCAAAAAATAATAGTCAAACAATCAAAGGGAATTGAAGGAACATACTANTACATCGCAAAGGCGTTAGAAGATCCAAANTGGAGAGCGAAAATGCTAGTACCGCTTGGAGCGATAATGGCTATATTTGGACTTGGAATCATGCTCCCAGATTCTCTTGGTGGNATCGTTATCGGCGCACTTCCTCTTGCATTTGGATTGTTCATACTATCTAAGGGACTGGGAATTGAGGCAACTGTTGGTAGAATCGCAATGGAAATGAGAGAAAACGCCGATGCTGCGATGTTCTCATCGTTACTTTGGACTACTACTGTATTTAGCGCTATATTCGCCGTAGCGACGGGTTATGACAAATATCTTGAGCTTGTATCTGGGTCAAACTATTCGGTTGTATGGATTGGTGTTATACATTCTGCTCTTGCGTGGATTGTTATTGCTTTCTTGACGTCTACTGCTGGTTTCATGTTGTTAAGATTGCAAAAGGGTTCTTTCTCTGGAAGATTGATTGTTCTTGCAGTATTTGGCATGGTTGTTTATTCATTCCTNGATAAGGGATTACAAATTGCAATGGAAGTATTAACAGGAGCAGATTACGAATTCTCTGTTAGATTCATTGGAGATGTTATGCTAGAGCCACTGATGTGGATATCGGTTTTGTGGATTACAACTACTATCGTCAGAGCTGTTCAAGCAAGGCAAGCACAAGCAGAAAGATATTGGGGNATTTAGCCTCAATTGTGGAATACTGCTTCATTAAANCAAGACGGGCATGTTACCTTAATCGGCCTNATGTTAGGTATTCCTANTGGCGATGAGCANTGAGGACAAATTATNGCTTGATTNACTTGAGATTGATTAGCCTTACCTTCAGCAGATGGGTTGTATTTCATCCTGTAATTCTCTGGNTTTGAGATATATTGTGGCTCTGCTTGTACATTTTGTGCTTGTGAAAGATCAACTTCTTCCTTGTAAGAAACCGGTTGAAAATCTGCAACACCACTTGTTCCTTGTGCGTTTGCTTGCGCTTTGTATGATGCGATTTCCGACTCTATCTGTGCAAGTTGTATTCCGTGAGTTCTGCTAACAACATCCATTTCTAGAATTAAATCGTAACCAGATAGGCTCGCTAGTTTCGCAAGTACATCATTTGGTAACGGCATAAGAGGTCCTAAATCGTTCTATCATAGAAAGGTCACGATTTCTGAATACGTTTTCGTTATATTTTCTTTGCCTTGTGAACAAACAGCAGTTGAAAAGCAAATATGATGATTTTTTCCACATGCGAACGATTGTTGCTGTATCAGTTTGTACGCTTTTGGTTACACTGTTAGCCTTCACAACAGTATTCGAATCATTAGGTATCAGTTTGTCGAGCGAAGAAGGTTCGTTTGAAGCAAGTGTAGATTATGCAGAAGGAACAAATTTGTACGCCTTAGTCGAGATTGATGAAGGTGATAACAACGAAGAAACCTCGATAACTCTAATTCGCCACGAATTTGTTTTTAGCGTAAATAACGATGAAGGTGCNATATCTTGGGACTTTGGCGATGGCACCGCAGCTTCCGGCTCCGACGTAATACACGGGTTTGACTTACCTGGGATTTACACTGTAACTGCCACCTCTATCACTCCCGATAAGGTAGAAACTAGCGAAGTAATCGTAACTGTCGACCTAGATGCAACAGCCGAAGCAGATAACATGGAATGTGCTTGTGCACCAACTGGAAAAGATACTGTGATCGACCTACTAGCACAAGACGGGACTATGTCATTNGAGGGATTTGTAAAAGTTGAGCACGACGGTAGTAGCGAATCGTGTTCACTACGAAATCCACTTCAGGAGTGTCACATAAGAATTATACTCGAAACTACAAGTTCTGGCAATGTAATAGCCCAGGATGTAATGTTCGATGATACATTTCGAAGCAATGAGTTAGTGTTTGATTTTGATTTAGATGATTTGGAATTCGAAGATGGTGAAGGTTTGCAAATACGACTTGAAACCGACCAAATCAGAGACTGGCATAAACCAACTGCGGAATGGTCTAATACAGCNCCTGTTTCAATGATTTGANNATTTTATCAGGATTTTTTGATATTNTTCAGCATAATTTAAACCATATGCNCTCCAGCGAAGTGCATGCAACTTAGTGAAGATGGAAATTATATGTGGAACGGAAGCGAGTGGGTGCCTGTAGAACAAGCCCCTGCAGAAGATGCAACCGCCGAAATTGCTGCGCCTGAAGAAATCGCATCTCCGGTCGAAATGCAACAAACTACTGAACCTCAAACCGTTATGGTAACTCAACAAGTTATTGCTCCTGTAGAAATAATGGTAGGGAGTAATACACCAAAGCCAGCAATCAATATGGCTGCTGCATTTAGTGTATTCAAGTATGGAATTATCGCACTTGGCGGTTGGATCGTGTCTATGATTCTTCTTACAATTGTATGGGGTGCTTCGATTTACATGGCTTTAGACTCTGGTGGCACAACTGGTATGATTATACTTGTAGTGACTGTTCTAGTAACAATCATCGCCTATGGTCAGATGATTATTTACCCAGTTGGTAAGGCTTTGAAAGATGGAAGAAGCGATGATGTAANATTCAGTTATATCGACTCTTGGAAAACATCAATTGCTGGATTCATTGAATCGGTCATAGTTACAATTACACTAGCATTGATGATTGGAATTGGAATAGGTTATGATATTCCTGCACTGAGCTTNATTGGCGCAATTGGTTTTGTATTCTTCGCCATGGGTTACGTTCCATACATGGTGAGAAAAGCAGCAGAAATAATGCGCTAATACTAAGTTTTTAACAACCAAGTCGAATTTTCCTAATGCTTGAAATTCGAATGTGCAGGCGTCTGCGATGCTTTTTGGTTGGTTTGAATGTTAGATTCTCACCTTCATTGCATACCAATATTGACGATCTAGTATCAGATTAAATTTATTTCAGTAAGGAATTGGAAAAACACTGTACTATATAGGTACATACTAACCATATTCCATGACGCAGGTAGAACTCTCTAACCAAATTGACACATCCGATAACTTCGTGAAAAAGTACACTCCGNACGTAATCAGAGTGATACAAATCATGGCATTAATTCTGACCTTGACCTTGATGGTAATGTTTGTTAGTGCCTTCCCGGTATCAATTACGATATTATTCCTCGCTCTACCAGCCTTGATAATGAACATAGGATGGTTAGCGTTCTCTCAAGCAGTGTAGTTATCCTAGCCTCTAAAATGGCCAACTCTCTGAAAAAACTCCTGAGAAAAATCGAGATAGGTCAGAATTATTAACCGCTTTTTGAAAGAAATTACATGGATTTTGCATTTGGTGAACCTGAGACAATTTCAGATTTCATCATTATAGGGGCACTAGAAGTCTTATTGCTTGCAATCGGTATTTTGCTTGCCTTGAAAATAAATAACTGGAACCAAAAAAGGAAAGATTTTCAACAAACTCAGGATTTATTGAAACTTTTAGTTAAAGATATCAANGAAAATCGTAATGAAATTGTGAGAGACACAGAACAAGGAAAAGATATGAATAAATTATTCAAGAAAGTTTTCGAGAATAAAGATCAATTTGAGGTTGTTAGCGCTGAAGATGTTGCATCGTCTCTAAAATTAACATCTGCTGATTTCTACTTTTTTGCACAATCTCCTGCTTTTACACGGCTAGAGAACTCAAGCCTTTGGGAAAAAATTTCTGACGAGCTCAATTCCAAAATTAACCTTGTCTACTACCAAAGGATGGGAATTATCAGGCACCGTTTTGCTAAGCACGTAGAGTATGCTACTAGTTGCAAACTAAACTACATGACTCCCAACAATTTGTTCGACCCTTCCTTAGATGATAAACAAAAAAAGGCAATTGTCTCTGAAACATTGGACGATTTTTTGCATTATTTGTACTTAGTAAATCACAGTGTTGAAACTCAAGTAAAATATTGGGAAGATACGATAAGGATAATTGATGAAACTATCTCAGATATTGAAGAAATAATTCTGTAGGTTCGCTAGTCTATTTTCTGATGTGAAGGGGGTTTCCTTCGTATGGCCATAGGAATAATTACAGAAGAGAGTCTCCATGAAGAATTCCGAATGTCAAACCTGAGAATATGGCCGCAATTATACAGAAAGGGATTGACAATATTACACCAGAAGAGAATCTTTTTTTAGCTCCATCTCCACTCTCTTTGCTTGAAAGAGTTGAGTTAACTATCATGAGAGTTAAAGGAACAAAGAAAGGTTGCCCTAGCATTAAAAATAAGTCAGAAATCGGAGGATTGCCTGAACATAAACCTACTAAACAGACTTCATCATCAAACTGGACCGTATGTTTCCCGAAGAAAAGCAAAATCATTGTAAGAACGAAAGTTAACACTATTGACAAATTGAAGCCGGAATTGAGATTTTTTTCGTAGTTTTTGAACAACTTAATGCTTGCAATAATAATGTATAACACGTAAACACAATAAGAAACGATGATTATAGATTCGATAAATGCCAAAGATTTAGCATCTTTTTGACTCAGGATTTTGGCAAAATAAAAGCTTAGTATTGCGAAAAGAATAGCGCAGATTTTCATACCCATTTCTGGATATTTCTTCAAAGGTGCTATCAAAGCCATGCACCATCTCCAGTTGCCCTGGTTTAATGTTGATTATTTAAAAAGAGCACCGAATAGTGCATTTTTCCGATACAATGGGATTCAGTGAGCCGATTCAGACGCTACTCTATACAACACCCGCATTACATAGGAGGCACTTTCGATATAGTTCCACGAAAGTTACTCACTGATTTTTTTATTCTTACATGGTTAAATCATTTTAGTTTCATCAATAAATAAGTCTGTATTATTCTGATTTTTAGTTTTTTAAACACCCCAAAATCAATTAAATGCCCTAGACTTCTTTTAGTCATGAGAACCGTTCAAGAGTATTATATCGGCGCTTTCAGTGCAGATAACCTCTTTGGATTCAGGATGATTATTTCTTTCAGTTCCCTTCTAATACTGCTTTACTGCATAGGCTTAGCAGCTTTAGTTTGGCGTGCTAAAGCAAAAGGATTTGAAAACAAATTTATGGCCGTTCTACTTGTATGTGAAGGGATAAAGGCCTCATTCATAATATCGCAAGTCACGCCATACATTCGTAGATATGAATGGCTCCAAGATATACTGTGGCATTGGACTATTGATGTGTTTTTCACAGCACATATTACAGCCGTAATTATGTATCTATGTATACCGATTTACTACAGATTGAATAGTCTAAGTTTTATGCACAAGCCTTCATTCAAAAAGCATGCATGGTATATTGCTCCTGCTTTAGGAATTACAATTTGGCTATTGATTAGAACAGTGCCTGCATTCTATGTTTCAGACGCAACATGGGTCGTTTGTGAAGAGGGTAAAGAGCCAACAACAGATCGTTGGTTTGGT
>PBXF01000048.1 GCA_002727515.1 Methanobacteriota archaeon | reverse complement strand
AACAAAACTGATTGATGGTACGTGGGAATTTTCCACTATAGATTCTCAAAGTGGAACCATCAGGAATCCGGTCATAGAAATTGATTCCAATAACCAACCACATATCGCCTATCATCGTGACAATAGCGGGGCTCTTGTCTACATGACTAAGACCATGACTGATAGCGATGGAGATGGCTGCTTAGATAGCGAAGATGCATTCCCAAATGATGCTTACGAGCAGTTTGATGATGATGGCAATGGAGTAGGAGACAACGAAGATTATTCAGGAAGAATCTACAACATCAGTCCGGTAAATGGTACCTCTGCGGGAGGCACAGAAGTAACTATTTCAGGTTCTAACTTTGATTCTCTAATCTCCCAAAATTTAGAAGAGAAAATTTGGTCTATTAGCACTGTAGAAAATAGCGTTAGTACTGCAGNCCAAATATCCCTAACTATCGACAAACCAGAAGACAAATTGTATGCGATGTATACTACTACATCAGGATTAGACTTAGTTTCAAAGTATAAGTATGCTGGATCCTGGCAGAATCTAAAAAGTTTCAGTTCAGGTTATTGGCCTACCTTGGCGATGAATCAAGATACAAATCATGTAATGATAGCATATTTTGAAACGGCAAATAAAGACCTAAGAGGCGCACATTGGAACCCCTCAGCCCAAAATGGTGGTGATGGCATTCTTGATGGTAACTTTGGTTTAGACGTGGGGAATATGGCTTCAAATGCTATCTGCACTTTGTCTATGGTAAATTGTGGCGCAACATCTGCTACAGATTTCCGCCAAATTTCGTATTATGACCAAACCAACGGAGACTTAAAGAGAGCATGGTACAATGGTAACTGGAATACTCAGACAATAGATTCAACAGATGATGTTGGGCATTACACATCCATAGTTTTGGACTCTAAAGGCTCGATACATATCTCCTATTGTGATTATACAAATTCTGCTATCAAGTATGCTACTTCAGAATCAGGTAATCAAGGAACGTGGCAAATTTCTACAGTTTTACACCTTGAAAATGGAAATGGTTGCACACCAAGTTCTATTGCTGTAGATTCAAATGATAATATTTACATTGCAACAAATTCTAATGGAAATAATTATTCCAAGATTAAACTCGCTGTAAATAAGGGAGGAATTTGGGATATCGATACAGTAAACACCAATCAAAACTGGGCACCTTCGTTAATTTTAGATTCAAATGATAGAATATTTATTTCGTATTTTGAGTATTCAGAGCAAGCACAAAATTGGAATTTAGTTGTTTCTAGTTCAGATGGATCAAATTGGAATACAGAAATAGTTGATTCGGAACTTGACAACATAGGTCATATCGACTCAGCACTTGATTCAAATGAAGATTTACACTTACTTTATTCTGTTACAGACAGTAATCAGGGAATAATTAAACATGCTCACAATAGAAAAACAGAATCAATTCCTATGCTCGGTCATTGGAAAATGGATGGATATGATTCTGAAAATCATGTTGAGGATTCAAGTGGTAATGATTGGGATGCTTTACAAAAAGGCGGACCTTTGTTTGACCAGCAGGGGATTCATAACGATTCTATTTATTTTGACGGAGTCGATGATTACGTCTACATTCCAGGCGCAGATTTCTCAGGACTGAACCAGATGTCAATAAGTGCATGGATAAATCCATCATCTCTTCACACCCAATCATCTGCAAACAAAATGATAATGAGTCAAGATAGCGTATGGTATTTTTACCTCAAGAAAAATTCAACTCATACACAACTTGTATGGGAAATAAGTGGTAATTATGCTGTTCAAAGCACTACTACATTCGCTAAAGATACATGGTATCATGTCGCAGCGAAGTGGGATGGAAGTTACGCCTGTGTTTACATTAACGCTGTCGAGGAAGGTTGTCGAGCATATCCCGATGTAACATCTTCAATGCCATCATCAACTAATAATCCACAAATCGGAGCGCAAGCTGGCAATCACAACTGGTTCCATGGGTACATCGATGAATTGAGGTTATATGGTACATCGCTTCATTCTTCAGAGATTGAATCATTGTATGAAATGAATTCCAATAATTCTGAAAACTCTAGTGTTGTTTTGCCTTTGCAAGCCCGTTTCAGTACTTCTGAGTGGACCGNGACAGTGAATTTGACTTATGTCGANAATAACACANTNACNCTNACAACGCCGCCAGGTCCTGAAGAACAAACGGTAAATCTTACATTAATTGGTACAAATGGACAGGAACTTGTGTTACGAGATGCCTACACTTTTGATACAACAGCCGTTGATTCTGATGGTGATGGTTACCTCGATAACACCGATGATTGTCCTAGTTCGTTCGGAAATTCCACNAACGACCGAATTGGTTGTATCGACAGCGATGGAGATGGTTACTCCGACGCAGATGAAACCTGGTCTGTAGAAATGGGAGCTGATGCTTTCAATCAAGACTCATCCCAATGGAGCGACACCGATGGNGACGGATTTGGAGACAATNTCGNAGGGAATGAGTATGATTTGTGCCATGATGTGCCAGGTAATTCAACATTGGATAGATTTGGCTGCCCTGACACTGATGGCGATGGATATTCTGATCCAGATTCATTTTGGACTGCGAGTNTTTGGGATTCAATTGGTATAGGTCCAGATGAGTTTTACCTTGACCCTACTCAATGGCGGGATATAGACGGGGATGGCTATGGAGATAATTCCTCTGAGAATGCAACAACTCCTGATGATTGNCCCGATATTTGGGGCAATTCCACATTCGACCGCTATGGTTGTCTCGATTCGGATGGAGATGGAATGAGTGATGAAATAGATGACTTCCCTCAAGATGCACAAAGAACCAGCGACGTCGACGATGACGGTCTAGATGATTTGTACGATGACAATTGTCCTAATACATACAACCCACTGCAAGAAGACCTCGATGGCGATGGTTTAGGAGACCTCTGTGATACTGATGAGGACGGAGATGGAATACATGATGGAATAGATAACTGCCCTCAAGGTGCAATAGGTTGGACATCAGGAACTCTACTAGATTATGATGGTGATGGATGCTTAGATGGTGCAGAAGATACCGATGATGATGGCGATGGAGTTATGGATGGAATGGATGGTTGTCCAAAAGGTGATTTTGGCTGGCAATCATCAAACATCACCGACCACGACTCTGATGGCTGCAATGATAATTCTGAAGATTTGGATGATGATGGTGATGGCAAAGATGATTCAAAAGATAGTTGTCCTAAGGGAGCCAATGATTGGACTTCGACTACCATAACGGACAGAGATGACGATGGTTGTCGCGATTACGATGAAGATATCGACGATGATGGTGATGGCGTAGATGATGAAAATGACTCCTGCCCAACTGGTGTAACACAATGGGTCTCAAATCCATCAACAGATTCTAATTCGGACGGATGTCATGATGATTTGGATGAAAGCCCTAATCAAACCAATGAAGAAAAATCAGAATCATTTGTTGACTTATTGGCATCAGGAAATTTAGATGCAATTGGAATTGTACTTGCGATATTATTGCCTGTAGTTGGTATATCCGTTTCATTAATGTTGAGAAAGAGAAAGGCATCATTTGTTCAAACTCTAGGTGATAGAATTGATGACTGTAAATCCGGATCCGATTTGGATTCAATCAATAACGAATTGATGGATTTGGTTGCAAAAGATAACATTAACCAAGCACAATATGATGTGCTGAAGTTCAAAATTGAAGGTAAAAGATCTGCGTTACATTCAGAAGTTTTCCAAGCCAGTACAACTCAAATCAATTCACAAATTTCTGAAAACATTCCTGACTCATCCATTACAGGATATGACGGAAACGATGGATATGAGTGGCTAGATTTTGATGGAAATAAATGGTACCGTCTTTCTAATTCTGGTAGTCAATGGAATAAGTGGAATAATTGAATTCTCAACAAAACGACCTCGATTGAACTAATTCAAAAGTCATTAATCGGTCGAAAATAACCATACGCAAACCCAACCTCGATGCTCTAATGCAGACCATTTTGTTATCCGGCTTATTCGCTGGTATTGTTGCAGTATTGGTCACAATGGCAATAGAAAGGTGGGGTGGAATCNTAGGGGGAGTTTTNGGNACAATACCTACAACAATCATCCCAGCAACGATTGGAATTTATCTNGAAGCNGGATCTGAAGATTTGGCTACNAGTATGTCANTGGTTTCATTTGGAATGTTACTAAACGCTCTATTCATAGGCGCNTGGATTTTTTATCCTTCAAAGAAACAGAATGTTTCGGTAACTGAAATGGTAATTGTTTCCCTAACNTTTTGGCTTATTCTTGCAATCATNGTTACATATTTCTTGGAGATNACTCTTGATTACACATCAGANTTTATTGTTAGCATAGTAGGTTTAGTCTTGTTATTGTCACTAGGAATTTGGATGACTTGGAGGCCTCGCGAGGCACCGAAAGGAAAGAACAAAGTCAGTAGAAATATGTTGATAATTAGAGGCCTTGCAGCAGCCATTGCAATCGGTGTAGCAGTACAGTTGTCTAGCATTGGACAGCCTCTAATTGCGGGATTAGCTTCCGTATTCCCAGCNATTTTCCTCACCACTATGGCAGCGTTATGGATCTCCCAAGGTCCTGAAGTTCCATCAGGTGCTGCTGGACCAATGATGCTCGGAGGCGCTTCAGTTGCAGTTTATTCCGTAATTGCCCCTTGGGCTTTGCCAGAATATGGNATAATTGTTGGAACCATAATTTGTTGGGTTGGCTCTATAATCTCAATTTCTCTTCCAGCATATGGATGGCTCAAGAGTAGAGAGTTAGCAAANTGAATTACATGCCAAGAAAGAATACCATNACCATAAGACANACNAATCCCATTACAATTACTTGAGCAATTGGTTTTGGNNCGTCTTCGTCATCTAAAGGAATGTCGTTCCACTCTTCCATTATTCTCAACACTTCAGTGATTATATTAGATAACTTGTAATCTTGAAAAAGATGTGATATAACATTATATTTCTATCAATTTCAGCGATTCAGGGTTCTTGTCCATCTGTCACTAGCAGGAATTCCAACGACATTTATTGTTGCAAAACTTACGCCCTTTGTTTGTAGTAATTTGGTTCTAAAATTATCTAAATCTAGTAAACAGCATGGACAATGCGGNCGAGGAGGAGTGACTGTAATTGCAACTTCACCATCATCAGAAATTTCGATATTTTTCACAATATCTCTTTTCGACCAGGCCTCCTCATCGTGAGGGTCTCGCCAATCTGCTGCAAGCCTTGCAATTTTCCTTTGCAAGGCAGCGATTTTTCTATTCACTCAATATCCTCCAAACGTAATGTTTCAATTTTTCCTTCCGCTTCAGCTAATTCTTTTTGGCATTCTTTGAGCAGATTGGAGCCTTCTTCGAAAAGTTTCAGAGTTTCATCTAAATCCGTTCCGCCAGCTTCTAGTGCTGCGACAATTTCTTCCAGCCTTTTCATTGCTTCTGCATATGTCATTTTTTCACCTCAGTTGTTACTTTACCATCCCTGAGTACTACGCTTAGAAGGTCACCTTCTTTCAAACCAGCGATACTTGTTACTGGTTTTCCATCAGTATCCATGGTCATGGAGTATCCTCTATCTAGCACTCTTTCTGGATTAGTAGATTTTAGAATTGAATCAATGGTTAGTAAGCGGTTTTTCTTTGTCAAGATGTCTCTTTCAACGGCGCTATTAAGTCGAGAATAAAGTCTTGAGTTTCGTAATTTGGCATTGGAAATACCCTTCATCGGGGCTGCGCTTAATCGAATAATCATAGAGGATATTTTCTCATTTTTCTTNGTGAACAAATTATCAATAGCAAAGTCTACTCTATCNCCAACTTGTGCTATGAGTGCAAGTAACTCACTCTTTATTGGAACAACCCTTTCCACGGCATTTGAAGGAGTGGATGCCCTAATGTCAGCGATTAAATCACTTACAAGCAAATCAGACTCGTGACCTACAGCGCTTACAACCGGTNCTGGGCAGTCAATTATNGCTTGACAAACCGATTCTAGATTGAATGACCACAAATCTTCAGGTGAGCCACCGCCTCTTCCAATAATGATTAGATCAGCATGATTCCCCGCATATTTTAACGCCTGAATCAGTTGTTCAGGCGCTCCCATTCCTTGAACTAAAACCGGGATTATGGTGTATGAAAAATCAGGCCAACGGTCAGCGATTAAACGCTGCATATCTGCTAATGCAGCACTCCCGCCTCCGGTGATTATGTACAAATTCTTTGGAATGTGAGGCGCTGATAAACGAGGTCTATCCAACGTTCCATCCNTTCTCCATTTTTCGATTAATTCTCTTCGAGCCTTTTCCAACTCTCCGATATTTTGCACTGGTTGCACTCGTGATGCCTTGAACTGCATGCGCCCGGTTTTGACATAAACATCAATTCCACCCAGAGCGACTAATTTTGAGCCTACTTCGATATTTTGTGATTCAAACATCGAATTTCCNCCNAACAATACACAATCAATNGANCCCTTTTCGTCTGTNAGTGTGAAGTAGGAATGACCTGATCTAGCCAGGGTTAATTTTGTCAATTCACCAATTATTGCTGCATTNGCTAGATATGGTTCGTTTACCAAGGCTTTTCTAGCAAGTGAAACATATTGNCCCACCTCAATTGGTTCACCTGCCATGATAATTATCGATAGTCCAAGGTTATTGAATACTCGCTTTCTGAATGGAAGAGGTTTTGAATGCCAGCATTTCCGACTACTTGTTCCAGTAAGGGGTTGACCCCTGCTCGGGATGGTGATTACTATGCCTGAAGATGATTCTAAGGACAACCAGAATGACGATGAGGATTGGACATCCTATGCAAATACAGGTTTTGGTTCAACTGATTATTCTCTNTGGGATGATGCAAATCAATCAGAGACCTTGCCCGAGCCNGATTGGGATGATGATTACGAACTTCAGATGAATGAAGAAGTGGTTCCTTCAGCACCTTCTCCTGCNGGATTGAAACATCTGGTGAAAATTGGTACCTGCAATCATTGTCTTGGAAGAGTAAGTGGCAAGAAACGCTTCAGTCAAACAATGCTTGAATCAGGAATCGAGGTTAGAAATCAGGTTGTAGAAGCAGACCCTTCACTAGAAAATATCAGAGAAGTTGAATCATTATGTCCATTTTGTGAGAATCTGTTTGATGAGATTCCACTACTATCTGAACNNATTATTGAAACAATTGGCGATAAAGAGTGTTCCAGGTTACAACTTGGCTCTAGAATTCCAAAAGACCAAACAGAGATGGAGGATTACCTGAGAAAACGTCACGGTGCTGCAAATTCAGCTCCATTAAAATCCAGTTTGATAGAAGAGGTCGCTAAACATTTGAAAGCCAGTGGATTCGATATGAAAATCGTAATCGATAAACCTGAAATATTAGCCATAATCGATGTTCTAACTCTTACCGTAGATTTGGATGTAAGGTCACAATATTTCTATGGCAGATATAGAAAACTCGAGCGNGGAATTCCTCAGACCAAGTGGCCTTGCAAATCATGTAAGGGAAGAGGTTGTGAGAAATGTGATTTCACAGGAATGCAATACACAAGTTCGGTTCAAGGCCTAATTGGTGACCCTTTACTAGAAAAATTTGGTAGCNAAGAGCATTCATTCCATGGAATGGGTAGAGAAGATATCGATGTTAGATGTCTTGGACGAGGCAGGCCGTTCGTAATAGAATTCAAAGATCCAACATTTAGGAATATCGACTGCACTGAGATGATGGAAATAATCAATACCAATGCAGAAGGTAGATTGGAGGTGAGTTCTATGAGACCATCGAACCGCAGTGAAGTGGTTAGAGTGAAGGATACGCCTGCAGAAAAATCCTACACGATTAGATATAAGATAGAGCCAATGACTCAGGATGAACTGGATGAATTAACAAAAATCCTNGAGGTTCCCAAAGATAATCGTCACAGAAATTCCCGTCGTAAAAAGTATTACTCAAACAAAAATGATCGGGAAGAAAAAGAACCAGAACAGGTCGATTACTCTGGATTAAAGAAAGCGGAATTGGTTGCTATTTGTGAGGAGAAAGGCTTGGCAAAGTCCGGTACAAAGGATGTGCTAATCGAAAGAATACAAAATGCAAAGGAAGAAACTTTGCCACTTCCTGACAAGGATTTTGTATTAGAAATCATGGAAAAATTGCAAGGTTGTACTCTTGCGCAACGTACTCCGGAAAGGGTTGCACATAGGCGAGCTGACAAGATTCGAAAGCGGAAAGTAATCGAAACTAGAGATCCGTCAATAGAGATCGTCGATGATAATTTGATGATTGGCGAATTCAGTTTGAGATGCGAATCAGGAACTTATGTCAAGGAAACTGTACATGGCGATGGCGGAAGAACTCAGCCTTCTATTGCATCATTAATCAAGGCAAAATGTACTGTTGAATGGCTTGATGTTGCCGATATTCATGCGGATTGAAATATCGCGGTGCTTATATGGGGCTGGAAGGTCGCCAAGTTGCTCGGAAGGTCGTTTTGACAGTATGAGTGGGTTGTGAAAACTATGAAGAAGTCCAAGGGACAACGCCAAGGAACACGTTCCATATTGAGTAGAGGCCGTCACCAAAGAGGCCGCCTATACATCAGTCGCGTCATTCACGACTACGACGAAGGAGACCGTGTTGCTATCGTTCTAGATGGTGGGCAACAACAAGGTATGCCTCACCGCAGATTCCACGGAAAGACCGGGTTCATCCAAAAGAAACAAGGAAGAGCATGGGTAGTTTCAGTTAAGGATGGCAACATGCAAAAGACAGTNGTTGCTAGGCCAGAGCACCTAAGACCATTGGAGTGATTATCATGTCCGAAGAGGAAAGATTCCTAGATTTTGCCACAGTTAGAAACATGTTGAACGATGCAAATGCGCGACGTGGTTTCCTAACCTACGAACAAAAAGCTGCTTTGCAACACGCTGAATGGGCTGCAAGTGAAAACAGAAGTGGCTANAGCACAGANCCGAATGTATTCAATGACATGTTCAATGCGATTATGGAAATTGAAACATTCCAGAAATATCCAGAATTGGCTGCTAAATTAGCGGAATTAATGCCACTTCATCCAGACGATGTTCGCGCAGTAGTCGCTAGCAGAAGAATCTCAATCGATAACGATGAGGTAGAGGCTGTTCTAGTGATTGTACGCCAACATCTTGGCGTAGAATGATTTTGACACACGGTGTTCTACATGTACAACGATCGTCGCTCAGGTAATCGCAGGGGTAACCCACGCGGNCAGCGTAGTGACCCACTTCTTTCAGTTGAATGGTGCAGAGTAATCGACCATCCTTCAGCAAACGAAGCAATCGTCGTAGTAACTGAACCATCGTTGCACGTCATCAGACTTAGTGCCAAGCCTAACAAAGGAGTCCAGATGGTCGGTTCAAGACTTTACATGGGCTCAGATGTTTCGCAGAAAGATGTAGTACAGGACATATTGGGATTTGCTAGAATTAGAGATTTATCTAATGCAGCAAATCAAGAAATGCCAATTGTTATTCAGCAAATCATCGAAGATTCACCATCGGTTTTCATTGAACAATTCTTCAACAGAGCAGGTAATTTATCACGCAAGATGCACGCATTCGAACTTTTACCAGGAGTTGGTAACAAGAAAGCATTGGAAATGGTCTCCAAGAGAGGGCGTGCAGGATGGGAAAACTTCGCCCAACTCGATGATGACTGCGGGATAAATTCCGCTGAATTACTCGCTCGACGATTTGTTTCAGAAATCGAAGACAGAAACCTTCAACCACGATTGATTGAATTACTTCTTAGACAGGAGGAGTGATACAATTGGCGGGCGTGCTCGTGAACTAATTGACAATCTTAGGGCTCGTCAATCAAATGATAAATCACTAGGACAACATTTCTTGAATAACGAAGAAATCCTAGATCGAATAATCGAAATTTCTGAAATAAAAGACGATGATAAAATCTTGGANATAGGACCGGGACCCGGNGTCTTNACAGACAGGATTCTTGAACTCAATCAAAATTTGACCTGTATAGAAATCGACTCAGGAGTATGTGAATACCTCACTGATACATTTGTCGGGATTCAATTAATAGAAGGAGACGCATTAGATGTTAAATGGTCTGAAACAAATAAGTTCATTTCAAACCTACCTTATCAGATNTCATCTCCAATAATTGAAAAAATAACCCAAACGAAGAGTATCAAGCATGTTGTTATTCTAGTTCAAGAAGAATTTGCACAGAGATTGGTTGTAGAATTATCAAGCGACCGAGGAAGTCTTGGAATGTGTACTAAGTTAGATTGGGAAGCTTGTATGGATATTCGTGTCCCACCCAATTGCTTTACACCATCGCCTCAAGTAAACTCGAGGTTAGTGACATTGAAGAGAATAGAGCCTCGGGAGAATTCTAAACTAACGAAATTATTGATTCGGCAAGCATTCGGTGAGAGACGTAAAAAATTGAAGAATACACTGTCAAAAGCGCCAAAAAGAATCTCCAGAGTCAAAGGTTGGCATTCAAGTAATTACAAGAAAGCAATCCAGTCTATCGATTTTCCAAAGATTTATCAAAGGCCAGAGGAATTAGATATTGAGGATTGGCTGAATTTATCAAGACTTTTGGAGGAGTCAAGGAAAGCGATGGGTTGACATTCAACCGCCCGCTCGGCCTGTTCCGTCGGAGGGGTGCATATGGCAAAGAAAGACACATATTTGGCATTGTTACGCCGTGGAATTGATGAGACCACGGCAATGCAGTTGGCTGATGCTGGTATCAAAATTGGCGATTTAAAGAAAACCGACAAAGCTCAACTGGTAGAAAATTACGGTTTGAAGCCAGATATTGCGGACGGTGTAATTGAAATCATTACCGCTGGACCCCAATCTCACGGAAAAGAAAGATTCCTATCAAAGGTTCTTGCTCCTGAAAGAAAAGTAGAGAGCAAAATCGAAGAACTAAAATTCAAGAGACAACAAAAGGATGTTCTAACAGAATTAGCAGAACAGAAAGAGCGTCTGAAGATTGCAAAAGTAGAAGCATTCCGAAGCAAGAAGTTAGTGATGAACCGACTTGGCAAGACAGTTGAATTGATTGTTAAACTAGAAAATAATCTGCACGACGAAGGCAAGGATGACCAGAAAGTGAAAATCCGAGACCAGTTGGAAACTAGAGGTTTAGAAGCAGCTAGAGACCACGAAATGTTAGATTTAGAAGGTACTCCACAAGATATTGTTGACTTTAGAAGAAAGATTGTTCCTAAATTGATTCTACATGCTTGCCCTGAATGTGGGGAAGAACTAGATCCAAGGTCTAGCAGGAATCCAGATGACAAATCAAATTGGTCTTTGATTTGCTGGGAATGTGAGACAGTATTCGAATCAGGATTAGCATCAGTAGTTGATGGTATTCTTGAAAACGGTGGCCGAATAAAAATCGACCCTGATGCAAGACCTCGAAACCCAGTTCCACCTAAACCAGCGTCACAAGATTTCGCAACAATCAATCAACTTGTACAAGATGAATTGGAAAAGACTGGTGCAGATGCAGATACTATGGTGGAAGCAGCCGAACAATCTTCTCTAACAAGCGGTTTGATGAGTATCAACGATTGGATAGACCAAACAATAGCAGTCAAAGGCTACATCCAAGCACAGGAAGACCGAGAGGACTTCATCTTGAGAACTGGTGCCGGAGCTACTAAGTTCAACAAGTGGATGAAGAAGGCTGGATTATACTTCAACAAACAAACCGGCCGATGGTCGCGCTGGGAAGATCGTTGAGGTGCCTTCATGGGGCTAATTCGATTTCTTCGAGGCTCTAGACTATTAGGACAGGTTAAGGAAATGCCTGGTAAGACATTGGTTGAACACGCATATGCAGCAAATGTCGATATTCCAACTAATTGTACCAGCGGAAATTGTGGTTCTTGTATGGTTACTTTACTTTNTGGAGAGGTAAGCCTTCCTGAACCTTTGACTCCCGGGCTTGATGAAGAAATAGTCGAAGAAGGTGCAAGGTTAGGGTGTATTGGGATTCCAACTGGTGATGTTGATATTGATATTTTACCACCGATTTGAGGCGATTATATGTCAATACCAATTTGGGTTTGGATTGTAAACATAGTAGGAATTATAGCAGCTGTTTGGTTCCTATCTTGGAATTTGAAATCCAAATTAGCAGAAGTCGAGGAGAGGCACGTAGTTAGTGGTATAAAACACAGAAAACGTCTCGATGAGTCAGAATAAACAAAGTCATTCTTCCTGAGCATTATTACGATTTTCGAGTTTGTGCACAATGCCGAGAGCGGCTGTTGTGATAACCATTGAAGCGATTAGAGATAGTAAAATCATCATTGCTGAAAATAATCCAAATGTATTGAATAATCCCATCGAAGAAGTTGCTATTACTGAGAATCCTGCAATATCAGAGACCGCTGAACCGATTAATGCAAGAGCGCAAGCACCTCCTACTCCACGTAGTGCCATAACGTGGTCGGCACCTTTCTCTTTTTCTTCCCTATACCGTTCGGTAACGTGTATACAATAGTCAATCCCAACTCCCAAGGATATCGTGGCAATAGTTACAGTGACAATATTTAGAGAATATCCGAGTGCATAAATCACACCATAGAGCCACACAACCACCAGTAAAATTGGAGTCAGTGAAACCAATGCCTGTTTTACAGATCTGAAACCAATTGACAATGTTGCTAGAACGAATAATGAGCCTAACAATAGTGAGGACTGCATTTCTGATTGCATTTTATCGCTAGCCACGAATCTAGTAACTGGTCTGCCAGTTAGCATTACCCAGTTCAATGGTTTGTCCTCATCATCTTCTCCAGGTTCTTCCCATGTCCCTGTTGATAGATTCATGAATGGGGATAAATCTCTCTTAATTTCTTCAATTCCAGGTCCCATCGTAGGGAAATGCTGTGGAGAAGTTAGNCCAAATCGAATTATCATTTGGTCGTAGGTAACAGGTTCACCACTCTTTGTCAACCATACTCTTTCTGGGTCTAGTTCATCGCTTGGTGCTATGTACAAGTCAACTATGGAAGAAGGAACTTCGGTTCCAGGAATCCCATCAAGCGTTAACACGCCGTAAAAGAAAATGATGCAATCCTTGTCATCTAGGTCTGGAGCGTTTAACATTCCATATCTGTCACATCCGGATTCATTGAATCCTCTATCCCAGAATGGTTGTGGACTATTCATGTATGAAGCAGAAGCGGCTTGTACAAATTCATCTACTGCAAGTACGTCCACGTTTCCATCTGGAGTTCTTGCCATTTTGTCAACGACTCCGTCGGTTTTCCGGTTTGCATTTTGTCTAAATTCATCTATGGCNTGGAATACTGAAGGTTCAGCAACATCTCCTTCGATAAGCAGCATTGCAGGCTCTCCTTCATCAGAAAATCTTTCTGTTACCATCGCAACACCGAAAGCGAAGTCTGAATCTGCCTCAAGGAAATCTTCTACTGCAAAATCGCCTTCAAGATTAACCATTCCCCATGCAGCGGGTATNGTAAGGGCAAGACANACGATTGCNATTATTACTGGNCGATTNCCAGTTCCTGAACTGATAGCGATTTTTCTCAATGAGTCTTCAGTAAGTAATCGTTTGTAGGTTTCAGACTTGGTATCTTTTCCTCTCTTCTCTTGCCATTCATCGAATGAAATTCGAACCAAAGGAGCCCAAATCCCAGTCAATACAAGCGCAGAGAATACTCCCAGAGCCGCCTCTACACCAAATGAACGGAGTGCAGCAACATCGCTGAATAGATTAGCAGCGAAAGCAGCCATTGTAGTAACAGTGGTAAGGAAGATTGCTCTTCCAACACGAGAAATAGTAATCTTTCCAGAATCTTCAGGTGTGTTGCCGTTTCTTCTTTCTTCTTTGTAACGGTGTAATGCATGCAACGAATCATCAATACCGAGAGCTAAAACTAGAATTGGGAGCAAATTGGAGAACTGCGATCTAGAAATAAGGTCAATACCCATCCACGCAAATAACGATGCAACATGACCAATCAGACCCTGCATCCATAGCAATGCTCCACAAAGACACATTGAAACGATTGCAACATCCGACCATCTACGTAGCGATGCATAGAGCAATACTATGATCACTATACCCATTCCAAGTACTAGGCCTGCCGAATTTTGCAATTCTCGATTGACTTCTACGTTTACAGCCTGACCAACAATCAAAGTTACTGAATTGTTATCATGACTTCTGATAACACCCTCAAGGTGCATGATTGACCATTCCAGGGAACAGGGGCTATCCAAAGATAGACAGTATTCTTCTGTATAGTTTGGCGGATTCATGATAAGTTCAGTATTGCTTAATCTGTAACCTCCAATTACCAATCCATCATCTGTGAATGAAATTTCTTTTTCAGAATGGGCATCTTTCCAAGCAATTGTCCAACCGGCTTCCTCTAGACTTGCTTTGTCAAGTTGAACCAGAAGCCAAGATGCTGATGCAGACCATCTTCCAGGTCCCAATTCTTTGTAGTTCTGCCACGAACCATCATTCTGTAATTCACCACCAATTGGTCCACCAACGATACCTGCATTTTCATCTGCAGAAACAAATCCTCTATCTAGAGAAAGCCATCTTAGGAAGTCTGAACCATTGGTCAAGGCCATTCTATTTGCTGCCAAATCGATGTGTGCTTGTGTTAGATTTTCATCATCAAACGTTAGGCATTCAATCGACCCGCAGTCATACCAGTTAGTTGCTGGTGGCTGAAGCCCAGCAAGTGTCATTTGTGGCTTAGTAAGAACTGATTCATTAGCCATGAAACCTCTGAAAATATCTACGAGACTCATTACTCCACCAGTTTGTAATTCAGTAACATCGTTGATGAATGGTTTAGTGTAGTTTCCAAGTGGATGGTCCATAATTAGTTCGTGCTTATGGTCAATCTCTCTCAAAATAGTAAGGTTGAGAATTCCCCCATCTACCTCTGTAATGCCCTCCCATTCATCAGAATAAGGAATAATTTCTGAGGTGGTTGGGAATTTTGAGAAGTCGGGTGTACCATCGCTTAATGTTGGAACAGGAACCGGTGTGCTGCCAACATAACTAGGGTCTCTTACACTCACAACGAACCCTAGAATAATCTCAGTAGTTGAGAAATCCTCACTAATTTTCCTCTCGGCTGTTAATTCTGGAGATTCCATGTCATAGGATTCCATGTCGATTGGTTCTAGAGCCTTTAATGCACCCGGAATCATCAAAATTGTAAGAATAATCATGGCGATGTGGATTTGTCTTTTCCTAGGAACTATTGCATTTGCAATAACCCCAACATCTCCCATATCCATTCGTTCATCTTCTCATAATTGAACAGTTGTATTCATTTGGGAGAAGCGTCACGCCCAAATTACGCGGGGGTCGCCCAGCTTGGTCAACGGCGGTGGGTTTAGGTCCCATTCCTTATTGGTTCGCAGGTTCAAATCCTGCCCCCCGCATTGAAATAATGTTATGCTGCAAGCCAGTTTTTACAAACCGGTCTCGCCTAATCCTTGCAAAGCGTCTTTTTGAAATTCTGACAACTCAAGGACTTCCGGTAGGACAAATTCAAGGTCAATATCTTTGACTCTCTGTCTGTCTCCAACTTGTGAATATTGGGGGATTGTGATTTTGCCTTTTACACCTGATGGAAGTGTCACGGTGATTTTTCCTCCCAAAATCAATGTTGAATATGGAATTTCTACTTCTTTGATTATTCTGTCCCCGTCCCAATAACATCCTTCGCCTGGGTCGACTTTTATTTTTACAATCAGATCACCATTTCCGCCTTGAGGATGACCGTGGCCTTGACCTCCGATTTTAATTTCTGAACCATTTTTTGAATTAGGCTTCACAGTGACTTTGAGGGTTCTCCTTTTTTTGTCAATACTTCCGTGAGTTCCCGGTATGAGCTGCGTATAGGTTATGTTGAACTGTCCACCATTTGCAGCATCTTCTTTGGATATTTCAAGCCAAGCATTCGCATTATGTCCTTTTTCTTGTTGCATAGGACGCCCTCTTTGTTGCTGAGGATTTCCGGCCATACTGCTTCTGCCGAACATCTGTGAAAGGATATCTTCCATTCCTCCCATTCCGCCAAAGCCGCCACCCCTTCCTTGAAATGGGTTGCCACCGGAGCCTGAAAAACCTCCAAACATCTGTTCCTGCTCAAATTTCCTTCTCGCCTCAGCATTTGATATTGAATCGTAAGCGGCTTGGACTTCTTTGAATTTAGTTTCAGCAGCGGCAGAACCTTCATTTCTATCGGGGTGAAATTGTCTAGCAAGTTTCCTGTATGCCTTTTTTATTTCAGCATCACTGGCACCCCGAGATACACCAAGAACCTGATAAGGGTCTCTGCCCGCCATGAACCTAACGAGAGGCAAGAGCCATTTGAACCACTCGTTAATTCGGAGTTTCTCATCCGTTTAGATTAAAAGAGGGTCATAAGTGGGCTGGATACCTTGAGGTGAAACCATGTCGGACGAAAATGAACAAACACGCACATTCGAAGATGTGGTCCAAGAAAAGCAGGATGCTATCGAAGCACAATTTCGAAAGATATCCCGTGGAAGTTGGGCTAGAATTATTCGAATGGCAAGAAAACCAACTCCTCAGGAGTTTAAACAAACAGCGATCATTTGTGGAATCGGCTTGTTTGTACTAGGATTTATCGGATTCGTAATGCTCGTTGTAATGGATAATTTCATTCCTTGGATTATTCACGATGTTTTCGAGATTTGAAATTGGAGGTATGAAGTATGACAGACGCATTTATCGCATTTGTACGCCACGAAGAAGAACTATTGTTACTCAAGAGGTCTGATTCTGATTCCGACTCACCAGCACTCTGGGATGGAGTATTCGGCATAGGCGACTCAGAAGAAGATGTAATCAACAGAGTTTCTGAATGCACGGGCATTCCAGTCGAAGATTTGGAATATGTGAGAAACGGACCAGCCATTGGTATTGATATGGGCAACAGACTGCAAGACATAGAACCGTGTTTGGTTGTTTCAACTAACAAGGAGATCACTCCCTCTGGTAGATATGTTGACCACACATGGGTTGACCCAGGTGAAATTCAGAATTACAATTGTGTGTTCGCAGAT
>PBXF01000047.1 GCA_002727515.1 Methanobacteriota archaeon | reverse complement strand
TTTGCCTTCCATCTGATGAATCTTACATGGTGGGGTCCATTCATCCTGGTGCTAGCTGCGATTTTGGTTTGGACTATGACTTGGAAATCCAGTGTTGAATTCCAATTGATTCACGAAGATTACCAACGCGCTAGAAAAGGAGTAAGTACCCTATACAGTGACCACTATGAGGTTCTATCCAATGCTAAGAGGCAATTGTCAGTTATTCTTGCAATGCCTGTTTTGGGCATGATAGGGGTAATTCTAGGATTCCCGCCACAACTAAGTTCATCCTCAGAAAATATTGTTTCGCTGGTTGGCTATCTCTTGGTTGTTATTGTTGGTGTTGTGTTCTTGATATGGAATGCTAACAGATTGTATGGTTCACTATATGGTCGTTTGACTGAGGTAGAAATTCAGGCAAGTAGGATCGAAAGAGACTTAGGAGATCCAGCAAGATTGCTAACAGAATTGGCTAGCGAAGGCCTAGATATTTCCTCTTTGATTTCCAAGCCAAAACCATCTGTTGCGGCTGAGGGAGAAGCCTCACCAATCGAAGTTGCGAACTGGGACCAAGAAACAAATGTATTGTTTGAGGATGACAATTCTCAAGACATGTATACAGAAGCCAATGCAGAACCCTCAACGATTATTGAAGAACAAGACATGGCTCCTATGCATGATGATTTGACAAGAGACTTAAACTTACAAGATTTATCTTCGGAAATAACCGTTGACCAACCATTGGAAGAAAATGCACATGACAATTTAATAGGAGTAGATCTAGATGATTTATTCATTGATGAGGCGGAATCAATGGGAGGTGAGCGAAATGAGTGAAGAAGAAACTCAAGTCGGAGCGACTGACCTTGATGATGCTAGAAAAGCAATCCGCGAGTCTCAAACTAGCGCTGACAGATTGATTAGAGCAAGTAGAGAACTCGAACACATAGTCTACGGCGTCTCTTCAGGAGATTCGTCGCTAGAATCAACAGAATACGATATCGTTGATGCTAGATTAAATCTTGAACAACATAAGTTGTACAAAGCCAAAAAGTCCGTAAAGCGAGCCGAAAAGACACTTGGGAAAGTTGAAGAAGACGTAATGGAATTACGAAGAAATATTGCAATGCTAAATCGATTGTTGAAAGAAAAAACAATCCAAGAAGCTGAATTAGAAGTTGTTCTAAGGAGGCTAAAGAATGCAACAGGAGCTGCTAACTTAGGTGATGTTGCATATGCTGCAGAAGAGGTTCAACAATTAATTGGTGACCTAGTTGTAGACTCAGCAGTCGCATTGAATCCGTTCCTGTTCAGAAACTTCTGGATTGGCATCGATACTAGATGGCCTGCAGGTGGAGAGACCGGTGTGCTTATTCTTAGAATCTGCAATGATGGTTCGAGACCTATACCTGAAATGCGATTACAACCACCAGTTCCTCACGAATGGCAATGTTACCCTGAATCCATCGATTTACCAATAATGAGGCCAGGCGATGTGATATTGGTCAGATTTGACATCAAACCAGGATTAAGATTCGCAATGGACGAAGTTCCACTTTCAAGAAAGATATCGATACAGACTGGTTATGAGATTTCAGCTGGTAAGGTCGATGTTACAATGCGAATTCAAAATAGAAGCATGGAAACTATCCGTGATATGATATTACAGCCATGGTTGCCACCAGGATACAAAACCGAAAAGTTACCATTGATTGAGAAGTTATCACCAGATGAAGTAGGTGTAATCAGTATGCCACTCATCATAGACATGGGCGATGGAGGTGAATCCAGAGCCTAATCATTTTCCACCCTGCATTAGCACTGCTGGTCGGGGAGGACTGTAGAGATACGAAAAAAACAAAAAAAAACAAAAAAGGTGAAAAAAATGCAAGAAAGAAGAATGAACGAAAATAACGATTGGGGTTCAATCGGTATTGGTGCAATGATTGTATTCATTGCTCTGATCCTGGTTGCCGCAGTCGCGAGCGCAGTTATCATCCAAACGGGTGAAAAGTTGCAACAGAATGCCCAGCAAACTGGTTCTGATACACAGGAAGAAATCGGTGGAAAAGTAACCATTATCGCTGCGTGGGTTGGAGACCAATCAGATTGTGATGGTGACTCTGACGGTGACGTAACAACCGATGATGAAGAAGACCGCTGTATTACCCTAGTTTACGAACTAGCAGCCGGAAGTGAACCTGTACTAGAAAGCCAAGTGTCTTGGTCAATTACATGTCAAGACAATGGTGGAAACACACAAAGAGTGTGGGGTTCCTTTGACGGGTTTGATGCAAATCTGAACCAACAAGGTAACGTGCCACAAGCGACAATGAACTTGGATACTGTCAATGTAGACGGTAGTGAAAAGTTAGAAGACGCTGATAACGATGGCGCAGCAGATGATGACGATGACACTCTAAATCCAGCGAGTGTTTACATGGTCACACTAAAAACATCCGCAGATGATGAAACAGGTGCAGGACACTCTCCTGACGAACCAAACATGGCTCAAGGCGAATGCAACCCTGTTCTAAACGAAAAGCACAACCTATTGATTTCCATCGTAGGTGGAGGTACAACTGAAGAAATTCTATCGTACACAAGCATTGATGAGGGTGCTCTAATTATTTGAGGTGTTAATGATGAAGAATAATATTTACAGAGGAAACAAGGAATCTGAATCCGGTGCAATCGGAATTGGTGCAATGATTGTATTCATTGCTCTAATCTTAGTTGCTGCAGTAGCTTCAGCAGTTATTATCCAAACTGGTGAAAAACTACAACAAAACGCACAACAAACAGGTTCTGACACACAAAGAGAAATTGCAGGTAAAATTGCAGTAAAGAAAGTAGTTGTACAAGATAATGATGAAGTATTCATGTACTTTGAATCCAGTCCAGGTAGTGACGTATTAGATGTAAGAGACATTGCATGGCAAGTCGCTTGTACAAACCGTGACCCAGATGGTGACGGGATTCTTGATGAAGCCGCTGATAACGCAGGTTATCAGTTCATTGCAGCGTTCTTCGGAGACGGTGACAATACTGACGACGACGCCAGAAACTTCGCATACCCTGAAGAGTTCATGGGTGCAACCGATGACACTTCTGATGGAGATTTCGGAGATGTTGATGCAGTTGGCGGTGGAGATGGTGACGACAACTCAAGAGAGGCTATGTTCATCAACCCAGGCGAAAACTACGTCATTATGATGGATCTTGACGCAGCAGGTGGAAACACTGGTAACGATTGTGGAATAGGCGACCAAAACATCAACGATGAAATCACATTGTGGATTCACATCGAAGGTGGCGGTTCAACTTACGAAACTCTAACTATTACTGACAAAGCATTCGGTTCCGATCTGGTCTGATTTTCTTCGGGGTTGATTCCAACCCCGGAGATTTCAGGTCGTGGAGGGTACATGCATGGCATGGCCGTTTGGAAACAGTGATAGGTCCAGTGAAAAGTCCGACGACCTTTCTGAGGAAAGGCTAAGAATTATGGCAAGTATTGCAATTGAGCAAGTACCAATGCCAGAACAAGGTGAACTCTCAGAAGAGGACGCTTGGACCATAGCACCTGGTCCAACAAGAGCTAGATTGAACAGTACAGGTTCGCTACCAACAGCAGCCGCTGCTTCTGCAGCAGCACCTGTACAAGCCAATGTGGATACATCCAGTATCGAGAGACTAATCTCAAGCAGGATGGATCTTGTGGAAGATGCACTGCGAAAATTCGAAACAAGAATTGAGACTGTACCAACAGGTACTGTCGTAGCAGCAGCATCTCCAAATGAAGAAGTCAATGTTGAAATTGCTGAAGGTGACAAGATAGTAACCGCTTCCGGTGAAGTGATTACTTCATCAGGCTCAGAAAGNATGATGACAGAAGATGCCGCTCCATTATTGGAGTTGTATGAGGCTCAAGCACTCGCATCTAATCCATTCTTGATAGCACCAGAACACCTNGGCGAAGGCGGAGAAGGTTCTGTAGGAGCNCCATCAGTGGCGGCTCTACTANTGGACNATCTCTCAGGAATGGCAGCAGTTTCNTTTACACAAAAAGCAATGAATTCAGGAATGCTTTCTGCTGATGAAGGCAACGCGATATTGTCAATTGTGCAAATGGCGGCTCCAGGAAATACCGAAAGTGCGTTGGAAGACCACCTTCCAAATAGGGAATTATTGACATTCTCAGCAATGGTATCAAACTGGAGAAGATCTAGAAGTTTAAGAGGAGAATGATTGAATGGGTAGTGTAGCAGTAGGCGCTATGGTAATCGGCACTTCGATGCTAGTTGTATTCGCATTAGCGATTGCTTCTTTAGACAATCAAGTGGAAGAATCGATTGCACAAATAGAAGCCACTGCTGAACCCGTCGCTCAATTCACGATAGATGATGCAAACGATGTGGTCGGCGCAGTAGTTAACTACACCATCAACGATGGTGGTGCAAACTACACTGCAGGCCAAGTAGAAGTTAACGGTAGTACTGGTACATTTTTAGCAGACTTAGTGATTTCAGGAGGTGTGGTTACAGGTTTAGAAATCCTCGACCATGGTTCTTCGTATCTCAACAGTCCAACAACCTATTATCTTGAGGTTACAGCTGCTAATAACGGTACTAATCTAAACATAACTGCTACAATCGGAACTCTGGTTTACACTAATATCACAAATACAGGAAGTACATCGATCCACACAGATGATGGCTGGCTGTTTACAGATGGTGCAAATCCGATCAATCTATCTGCTAATTACGATGGTTACAACCCAGGAATTCTCTTTCCTGGTGAGACATTGAGTCTATATTATTACACTGGTTCATATGATGCAGCAACTCGTATTGCTGTAACAATTGATGGGGTCATCAAAGGCTCTGGAGTAGCATGAGGCGATTTTATGGCAGACGGAGGTGCATCCACTATGATTATGTTGGTCGCAACATTGCTGATTAGTGGTGCAGCGTCTGCTGTATTAATCGATTCTTGGGGAGACGTGGTGAAAACTTCGAATACCAATTCCAAGAATGAGAGAGCGAATTCTGAGACTGGAATATCATTTAGTGGAGATTTAGGAGATGTCGAATTGGATACCTCTGGAACAAATCAAAACATTACTCTATATTTCCAAAATACTGGAATCCGTATCTTAAATGCAACTGCAACATCAATATTCGTTGATGGAAATCCTGCAACTATTCTATCAAAAACCATTTATCCAAAAAGCAAAATCTGGGCTCCAAATTATGTAATTGAACTTGTGATATCAGATTCAAGTTGGGCCTATTCAGACGCCGATTTGGTGAAAATAACCGCTGTAGTAAAATCAACAGTATCTGGTGGAGTTTCAGGCACAGATACAGTTTCTCAAGAGGTGAGATTGAGTGTCTAACGAAGCCCCAAAACCAGTAGAAGACGGGTTTGAATTTACCTTAGAGCAGGACAGCTTGTCTAGTGCTATGGGTGCTAGACTGCCCAATCGTTCTCTTTGGATGTTACAGGGAGAAGTAGGTGGAGGTAAATCTCTGATAAGTCAGAGATTAATTTACGGCCTTCTCGAAAACGGAGTAAAGGTATTGGTAATAACTACCGAATTAACTACTAGAGGATGGATTGAACAGATGGAGTCTATTGGTTACCCTGTAACTGAACATATTGCATCTGGAAGATTACTTGTCTTCTCACGATTTGGAGTAATAGCAGAAACCAAGGAAGGAGTTGATTTATTCGATGTCCTTGAATCTGATGCAATATCAAAAGCAGACGTAGTAGCGATAGACACAGCATCATCATTGATGCCAGGAGATCTAGACCCAGTNCAAAGGAATNCTGTTTTACAAAGGTTAAGGAAAATGTGTAGTGAATCTAGGTCACTTCTATTAACTGTAGACCCGAGTGAAATGGATGAAAAGTTACTACACAAATTACGTTCATCCTGTGAAGTGTTATTGGACATGAATGCAGGTTTCGTGGGTGGAGAATTGAAGAGAACCATTGTTGTTACAAGATTCCTTAGAGCAGCAGGGCCTGTTCAGCCCAGCGTAGGTTGGAGAGTTGAACCTTACATGGGCTTCATCGTTGACATTACGGCGGTGAGCTGATTATGGTCGATGAAGAACTCAAATTCCAAAGAGGTGACCTCGATTCAGTCATGGCAGCCCATCCGCATATTGCTAAATGGGTTGCAGATTTCGAAGCACAATACGGCTCAAGACCGTACTATTATGGCCCATTAGATCGTGATGCAAGAAAGGTTGAGCCATTGAATTTAATTTACATCACGAAAGAACCAATTTTTGTTCATATGTATCGGCCGGTAGATGCTGATGGTTCAGAAGGCCAGACTCTTTGGTTTGGATTGGAACCACAACTTACAGATGAAGAAGAAAATATTAGAAGAAGTCTTGTTGAAGTTTTACTCCAAGAAGCGCCAGCTGCACCAACATTTACTACCGATGATGAATTCGAAAACATTCTTTCAGGAATGATAGACAGATACACTGTTCTTGATTCTGATGTCAGAGGAGTGGGAAGACGCCAAGGCAAGATGTGGGAAGTCCTAGGTATGGATGACAAGAGAATTGTCGTCAACAAAGAACAAAGAGATAGACTCAGATATGTCGTTATTAGAGATCTCATAAGAAACGGACCACTTGAAACACTTCTATCCGATGAGATGCTGGAAGATATACACTCAATTGGGCTAAAACACGTGCACATGGATCACAAAGTGTTTGGTATGGTGACCTCAAACATTCGATTCAGAGAGCGAGATATATTGGCTCGTTACCTTCGTGCAATGTCCGAACGTATTGGAAGACCTGTGTCTGACAATAAACCAATTATCGATGGTGCGCTTCTAGATGGTTCCCGTATTAACATCATATTTTCAGATGACGTTTCTATGCTAGGGCCATCATTTACAATCAGAAAGTTCGCTGAAGAAACAATTTCGATTACTCAACTAATTCAATGGGGGACAATGAGCGCTCAAGTAGCAGCATACATCTGGATTTGTCTGGAATATGGAATGTCTGTTTTAGTTAGTGGAGAAACGGCTTCTGGTAAAACAACAACCTTGAATGCAATATTGCCCTTTATTGACCACAACGTGAAAATATATTCTGCGGAAGATACACCCGAAGTTAAGGTAAGGCACAAAATCTGGCAGAGACTTGTTACTCGTGACTCAAAGAATGAAGAAAGCAGAGTTGAGATGTTCGACTTGCTAAAAGCAGCATTAAGGTCGAGACCTAGATACATCATCATTGGTGAAATCCGTGGTGTAGAAGGTGCAACAGCATTCCAGGCTATGCAGACTGGTCACCCTGTTATCGCAACATTCCACGCATCCTCAATCGTAAAGATGATTCAGAGATTTACTGGTGACCCAATTAACGTTCCAATTCGTTTCTTCGATAACTTGAATTTCGCAATTTTCCAGGAAGTTGTAGAAGCCCCAGGAGGGGGAATCGCAAGACGTATCACTGGAATTGACGAAGTTATTGGGTACAACAAACACAGCGATGGTGTTCTAACTCGTGGTATGTTCGAATGGGATCCTGTAAAAGACAAACATTACTTCCGTGGTATGTTCCAATCTCACTTATTAGAAAACAAGATTGCTGCAGTTGCAGGGTTCGAGAATAAGAGAGATATTTACGATGAATTACTACGAAGAGCAGATGCAATTCAAACAATGGTGGATAGGGGATTAACTCATTATGACGACGTTTTCGATCTACTAAATCTATACTACAATGGAGGATGGGACGCTTTCCGTGCAGCGGTTGATACATGGGTAAGCGTAACAGAACGCTAAATTTGGAGTTGGTAATATGGAGAGAATGGCGACATGGCAAATCGCGCTACGTCGCCTTGAAATGCCAGTTTCGAAGTTTCTATTATTATTCATACTACCCTCAGCATCCGCCGGCCTGATTACCGCTATTCTCCTAATTTTCCTTACAGGTGGGCTTTCTGAAGGAGCACTTTTCGCAGGTTTTACTGGAGTATTTCTGATAATATTACTACCCTTACTTACCACAGCGGCTGCAATCTATTTCCCTGTGCTTGAAGTAAATCGTTCAGCACTGAAAATCGAAAAAGAAATGCATATGTTCATCACTAGAATGGGCATTCTATCCTTGGGAGAAGTAGGTGCAGATACAATATTCGATATCTTAAGACAAATGAAAGACTACGGTGAACTAGCAACCGAGGTCAAGAGAATTGAAACATTGGTAGACAAATGGCACACTCCTTTGCCTGAAGCGTCCAGAATTGTTGCAAGGCAATCACCTTCACCGTTGTGGTCAGATTTCTTAGACAGGATGGCTTTCTCAATTGAAGCAGGTCAGCCAATTGATGCCTTCATGAGGGCTGAGCAAGAGACCGTTGCTGAACAGTACAACACTCTTTACGACACAAGATTAGAAAGCGTAGACACAATGAAAGAAATCTATGTTTCACTTGTTTCCGCAGGGCTTTTCGGATTAGTAATAGCAGGAATTCATCTAGTACTCTTCGAGATTGGAAACGCATCTGCAACGCCTTTAGAGATGGCAACTCGGATTAGGTGGTTACTTGTTGCAGGGCTGTTGTTTGTAGTAGTGCAAGTTGGTGCTCTGTTTGCCTTTAGGTCAACAATACCAGACGACCAAACATTTGCTAGGGACGAATTTTCAACACCCTTTAGGATATTATTCAGACAAGCATGGCTTGGCGCAGGTATAGTCAGTGCCTTGCTATTCATTCTTACTTTGTTTTTCGTCGTTCTTTACTGGGAATCTCTAACTCTTTCATGGGATAAATATGGACTAATATTACTCGTTTTACCAGTGACGCCTCTGTTAATTCCAGCAACAATTGTCCAAAGAGAAGAAGGTAAGGTTCTCAGAAGAGATGAGGCATATCCCGATTTTATTCGTGCGTTGGGTGGTACTGCTCAAGCAAGAAGTGCGGAACCTAGTGCAACGATCAGAGCCCTAAGGGGAATCGATTTTGGGTTATTAGACAATTCAATTGACCGTCTTGAAAAGAGATTGTCCACGCGAATCGACAGTGAGAGAGCTTGGGATTATTTCGCTGCAGATACAAATTCCGCAGTTATATCTAGATTCAATCGAATATACATCGAGGGTTCACAATCATCAGGTGAACCTGCTATGACAGCGGATATGGTATCTAAATCAGTAACAAATATCCTTTCACTTAGAAGGAGAAGGAGTCTTTCAGCATCGACAATGTGGGGAGTAGCACTTGGTTTACTGATATCCTCAGTTGTTTCTCTAAACGTAACGATTTCGATTGTTCTTCAACTTGGAGAAACAATAGCTGGAGTAGCACAGAGCATAGCAGATTCAACCGATATTGCATCCCTAACCGATGCAGCGGGAGGTTTCGTTCTGCCGGTTATGGAAGACCCCAGTGCGGTAGAGGATAATATTACAATGTTCAAAATCATAGCATCTATTCTAATCGTAATTCAAATTCTAGCAGTTTCATTAATTGCAACAAGACTACGTGGTGGAGGTTTCACAAGTGCTGTCGGTCAAATGATTCAGCTAACTTGGATTGCAGCAATAGCGAGCCTCGTATCTTCATACATTCTTGATGGAGCAACAAGTTTATTCACAACCTAATGTGAACATACAACTTAGTTTTGAAGATATCACCGATTTCCCATCTCTTGAGCGATACGTTTCTTCGTCGCTGTCCAGGAACATATAGGACACTTTGTCAAGTCATGGTTGCGAGCAGGGCAGTATTCTCTTCCAAAGAATATAATCTGTAGGTGTAACTTATTCCACGACTCTTTGGGGAAAATCGCTTTCAAATCCTTCTCGGTTTTCTCAACACTTTTTCCGTTTGACAATCCCCATCTTGCAGCAAGCCTGTGGATATGTGTGTCAACAGGGAATGCTGGAACACCAAAGGCTTGAGCCATCACGACTGAGGCAGTTTTGTGCCCCACTCCTGGTAAATCTTCCAATTCCTGAAATGTAGATGGGACTTCTCCATTGTGCTTTTCGCATAATATGTGAGACAAGTTGTAGATATTCTTGGCTTTGGTAGGTGCAAGACCTACCTCGCGAATAATTTCTCTAATAGTATCGATAGTCAGCATCGACATTTCTTTTGCGTTGGGTCCTCTTCTGAATAATTCGGGCGTTACTTCATTCACCTTTTTATCAGTAGTCTGAGCGCTCATAAGAACAGCTATTAGTAACTGGAATTCGTTTTCATGGTCAAGAGGAACTGGAGTTTCGGGGTAATATTCTTCCAGCATTTTCAGAATTATTTCAGCCTTCTCAGAACGTTTCATGATATCAACTCTGATACGCTACGCTGTATTCTTCCCCATTTTTCCATGACCAGAGGAATCCAAGAATAACGAATCCCAGCGGTATCAAATTGCAGAAGAAGACGACTGAAAGCGAATTATTTTCCATGCTAGAACCCGTTGCTAACCAGCCTATGTATCCAATTATAGTGCCGGGGAAGATCGATAGTAAACCAATTATCACTGCTCGTAAAAATCTCATTCAATCACCTTTCAATTTTTGATAAAGTTCATCACCTGGCAATGTGTTCAGAATATCGGAGTGCTCGAGCCAACCCTTTCTGGCGACCATAACTCCATAGTCGATGTCACCTAGCCCTTGTATTGAGTGGGCATCAGGGTTGATTACAACTGGCACTCCAAGCTCCTTAGCACGTTTGCACATACGCCAGTCTAAGTCCAATCTATATGGAGATGCGTTTAATTCAACTGCTTTCAGAACACCTTCATTATTTGATTCTGCCATATATTCTAGTACTGTATGCAAATCAATATCGTATCCTTCTCTACCTTGCAGAATTCTTCCCGTTGGATGTCCTAATATCGTTGTAGCAGGATGATCCAGACACTTCAGTAAGTCTTCTGTGTTTTGAGATTCATCCCTATTTCGCCATTTTGTCATTGCATGAACGCTTGCAACCACGTAATCGATTTGCGATAGTATTTCATCAGGATGATCCAGTTTTCCATCTTCAAGGATATCCGATTCTACCCCGCTGAATAATCTAAAATCAACACCTTCTGCTTTCCATTCTGAATTATATTTGACAATTTTATTGTGTTGTGAAATTAAATCATCAGCACTCGCACCGTTTGCAACCTTTAGGGTAGGTGAATGGTCTGCAATCCCCAACCAATTCCATCCCATTCTTCTAGCAGCATCTGCCATTTCTTCTAGTGATGCTTCACCATCGGACATAGTGGTGTGGTTGTGCAGCGAGCCCTTTACATCTGACAAGGTAATCAGTTCAGGAAGTGAATTTGTGGCAGAAGCCTCGATTTCTCCAAGGTCTTCCCTTAGTTCAGGTATTACGTAATCCAGTCCTAAGTGAGCGTAGATGTCCGATTCATTTTCTGCAGGAAGTGATGTTTTAGCTGCTTCTAGTCCTGTTAACTCGGTCTCGGGCATCAGTCCGAATTCATTCAATTTTAGACCTTTATCCATTGCTTTTTGTCTCATTCTTATGTTATGTTCTTTTGAACCCGTAAAATATGCTAAAGTATATGGGAAAACATGGGGAGGTACAAGTCTAACTTGGGCATCGATTGTACCACCAGACTCTAATTGCTCGTAACTTTCTCCTCCTATTGCATCAAGTACATTAGCATCCAAATGCCCTAAACTAAATCCTTCTTCAAAAATAGATGTATCAAGAATAACAGATACCTTAGAGTCACCTGCTCCTTTGATGTCAGCGATACCTTTCAGTGACAATATTTGATTTGTTACTGATTCTACATTTTCCGGGATAACAGCGGCAACAATATCGAGGTCACCAATCGTTTCCCTTCTTCTTCTTGCCGAACCAGCGAGTTCCGCTCTTTGTACTCCATCCAATTTTTCTATCATTGATAGGAATGTTTGACCATATCTAAGGCCTATGTCAAGTCTTCTTCGTGCGGAAAATCTAGCGAGCAAATCTATTCCGTCGAGAATCTTTTGTTGGCTTTTTGCTCCAAATCCTGCGAGTGGAGAAACTTCATTCTTTACACATGCTTCCTGTAAATCTGCTACTGAATTGATTCCTAGTTCGTCATGTAGTGCTTTGATTTTCTTCGGACCAACTCCCGGAATCCCTAACATTTCAATTAGTCCTTCAGAGGTCTCATCATGCAATTTCATCCAATCTTCAGGCCAAATACCTTCTCCTACTGCATTGCTTATCGCAGACCCGAGTCCTTTTCCTATTCCTTTTAGATTGAAAATTTCCTTGGTTGCAACCAATTCACCTAGGTCCTGAGATAACGAACCAATCAATCTTGATGCATTTTGGTAAGATCTTGTCCGAAATACTACTGCACCGTTTAACTCCAAAAGGATGGCCATTTGATGCAACGCTGTACTGATTTGATTCCGGCTGAAATATGGTGGACCATTTGCTCGCGCCTTAGGTAATTTCCAAGATTGGCCTGCCATGGTAATCCCAGCGGTTTAGGGTTGAAGAACCCCTGCCTACTGGCATAGGTATGGTCGGGGCTGAAACACTGGAGTTTATGGCTCAATCCATGTGTTTCATTTCACTTATCGCTTTCATATTCATTGCGACTTTCTCTAGGAGTGAGAAACTAGAATTGTATGCACAGAATTTTATTATGTTCTCCTTACTGATAACTGCTGGACTACTTTGGTGGCTATCCTTAGCAGATGGCGAATTATGGGGTTCGAACTACCTTCCAAAACCACTTTCCCTTCTATGTATAATTGTAGCAGTGGCTGCGAGAATGAATATCAAGGGTCAAAATGTTTCATTCGGAGCAAATCCCCATAGCATCAAAAAGAAAGAGGATTAAACAATCTCTCCGTCTTCTTTGGATTCATCTGCCATTTTTTGATCGATAAAAGTCCTCATGTATTCTGGTAGTTCACCATTTACAAAAATCACATCGTTGACAGGCTCTAACTTTTTCAGAGAATAATAAATCTGCATAGCCGTCATTGGAGTGGATGAACAGCCAACACAACCTCCGTCAAGTGATAGCATGACAATTCCATCTGCTGTGTCTAGAACGGTGACAACTCCATCATGGGCATCCAGGACTTCTTGAACAGGGCCAATCTCCTTTAGGACCTCCTCAGCAGTTATCGTCATCAATACAATCTGAAGGTCTACCCTCTATCAACCATTGTATTCAATTCGTGTGTCTTCATCGTCTTAATCATGGGAATGTTTTCCAAGAAAACGACTCTAGAATTTGGGGTTTCTGGGATGACGTGTGGAAATTGTGAAGCAAAAGTAACACGGGCGTTATTGGAAATTAGAGGTGTCAAGAAGGTAGTTGCATCTTCATCCGAAAGCCGAATCCCAGTAATGGCAAAAGGAGTCTCAGAAAATAAGATTACAGAGGTTATCCGAAGTAGCGGCTTTGTGGTTAACCCCTAAGAAAACACCCTTTTCGTCGTAAAATACGAGGGATGCACTTATGAAGGGTACTTAGGTCGGCGGCCTAGGTGATTTTATGGAGATTGCACTGATTGCAGTATTAGCATCATTAGTCGGATTAGGCATTGCTGCTATGCTATACAAGAAAATAAACGATGTAAAGATCGAGAATATGACTGTTGCGGACATCACTTCGCAAATTCAAGATGGCGCAATGGCCTTCTTGAAAGCTGAATACAAATATCTCTCAATATTTGTAACAATAGTTGCCATACTTCTTTACTTCATTACAGAAGACGACGGCCATCTAACTGCATTAGCGTTCTTGGGTGGAGCCCTTGCAAGTGTTTTGGCTGGTTTGTCCGGTATGAAAGCCGCTACCGCTGCTAATGGAAGAACAGCAGTTGCGGCAGCAGAAAGTGGGCAAGCAGGCGCTCTCGAGGTTTCCTATAATGGTGGAGCTGTCATGGGATTGTCTGTTGGGGGACTTGGTCTACTAGGTATCTCACTCGTTGCTTACTTCTTAGGTGCAGGCGATTCAGGTGAAACGAACATTACTCACGCCGCTGGTTTCGGTATGGGTGCGTCTTCAATCGCTCTCTTTGCTCGTGTGGGTGGAGGAATTTACACGAAGGCTGCAGACGTTGGAGCAGATTTAGTGGGTAAGGTGGAAGCAGGAATCCCTGAAGATGACCCAAGAAATCCTGGTGTTATCGCAGACAACGTTGGTGACAACGTCGGTGATGTAGCAGGAATGGGCGCAGATATCTTCGAATCATTTGTTGGAAGCATAATCGCAGCTATGGTGATTGCAGATTCCAGCGCAAATATGAATCCTGATTACGTAATACTTCCAATCTTCCTTGGATTGGTAGGTTACCTTGCATCACTCGTTGGTGTGTTCTCAATGACTTGGTTAAAGAACGGCGAACCAGGTGCTGCTTTAAGAAACACTACATTCATCGCAGCAGGAATTTTCTGGATCGCAGGATGGATTGGAATTGGAATACTTGACCTAGAAACAGGAACTGATCCAATGATTGCAGTTATTATCGGTTCCATAGTTGGTATTCTAATCGGACTCGTAACCGAATATTACACTGGTATCGAGCCGGTTATGGGTATCGAAACACAGTCAATTGGCCATATTGGTGAAATGTCAAAGACCGGACCTGCAACAAACGCAATCGCAGGATTATCAGTTGGAATGATATCAACATTTATTCCAATCATTTTGATTTGTTTTGGTATCTTCGGAGCAAACCACTTCATGATGGATGGTAAGTCAGCAAGTGATGGCGTATACATGCCTGAGTTTGGCCTGTACGGTATTGCAATGGCTGCAATGGGTATGCTTGCAACAGTTGGAGTCACCATGACAGTAGACGCATATGGTCCAGTTGCAGACAACGCAGGTGGAATTGCTGAGATGAGCGGTCTAGGCAAAGAGGTTAGAGAAATCACAGACGGTCTAGATTCAATTGGAAACACAACTGCTGCAATCGGTAAAGGGTTCGCTATTGGAAGCGCTGCTTTGACAGCTCTAGCATTATTCGCTGCGTATTCAGCAGCAGCAGGTCTNGGATTANACCAACTTGCACTGTCAGACCCTAAGGTNGTTATNGGTCTTCTTATCGGTGGTTCTCTGCCATTCGTAGTGGCTGCATTAACAATGACATCTGTCGGTAAGGCTGCTAATGAAATGGTTACTGAAATCAGAAGGCAATTTAAAGAAATCGATGGTCTTCTAGAAGGAAGAGAAGGCGTAAAACCAGATAGCGCAAAGTGNGTTGAGATTTCAACAAGTGCAGCNCTAAGAGAAATGGTTCTACCTGGTGTNGTAGCTGTTGTTGCTCCGGTAATAGTAGGATATGCCCTGGGTTCACCAGCACTGGGTGGTCTTCTTGCAGGTTCTCTTGTTACTGGTGTATTACTTGCTCTATTCATGGCTAACGCTGGTGGTGCTTGGGACAATGCAAAGAAAGCAATCGAACAAGGACACATTCCNGGTGCACAGAAGGGTGACAGCGCTCACGATGCAGCAGTTATTGGCGACACAATCGGAGACCCATTCAAGGACACAAGTGGTCCATCATTGAATATTTTGATCAAGTTGATGAGCATTGTAGCAGTTGTTATTGCGCCTTCACTAACCATCACTGGTTGGTTGTAAGCGTAGAAACGCATAACTCAAATTGTATGCCTCCAAGGGGTATCCATGCGAGCAACACTTCTATCAGCAGTTTTGCTCCTTGGAATGCTTTCAGGTTGTATCAATAACGCAGACTCAACCACTAACAGCGGCATTGGCGATACCACTGAGGAAGAGTTAACCTTGCCTGATTGGCAAATAGGTGACCAATGGATATACACTTTCATCACACCTCAATTTGGTGAAGATAGCGCTCGCTTAGTGGTAGCAGATGTGAGAGAAGACGATCGGCTGTTCATGCTTGGAATATCTTCTGAGGCCGAAGCACAAAGACATGCGGTAATCAATCACAATCCATTTTTGGGCAGAGTCACTATGGGCGGTCTGTCCGTTTATGAGAACGGAGAGCCCCAATCAGTATTCAATTTCCCATGGGAGGTTGGCAATACCTGGACCTTCAGATTATTAGGACAGGATTGGACTGCCTCAACTGATAATATCTACAATGGTGAAGTAACAGTATCAGCAACTTCTAATGAAGGTCATATGATCGATTATGTCTTTACTGGGCGTCAAGGCTTTTTGAAAAGTTTCACTTGGACTTCTGATGAAGGAATTGAAAATTTACAAATGATTCTAAATCAAAAGTCAACGGGATATACCGGAGATGTATTCTTTTATCGAGCAGGAGATATTCACGACAACATGTATGAGGAAAACGATCAGGAAGTTTACGATACATTCCTCGATGAAGGATATTCGCCAAATGAAGCATGGGATACTTTAGTTGTTTATTTGGACGTTGAGATAAGCCAGCAAGGTGGTTCTGGATCATTGAGTATCAAAGACCACCAAGGAGCGACTCCATTAACTCGAGCCTGGGGTGCAGGAGCAACGGAGAAAGGCTCAGTTGGAACGATTCCTTCTAACTCCGGCGAGCATTCAATCACTGTTACTGTAAGAGGTCAAGATTCATTCATTCATCTCAAAGTAGCCGGTGCTCTTGTTCGTTCATGGACATTGTGAGGTTGCGACATGCCAACACTAATCATGATGCATGGCATGACTGGTACTGCAGAAATGATGCGTCCATTTGCCGAGAAGGTATTGCCTGATGGTTGGGATTTGATTGTTCCTGAAGCGCAGTTTAAACATCCCAAAAGAGGATTCACTTGGTGGAGGTACGAAGGAGGGGACAACCCTGGGCGCAGAATATTATCTGCAACTGAATTATCTGATGTCGACTCCTCGCTACTGAAATTAATCAAACTTCTTCCTAAGGAAGATTTAGTTCTTGGAGGTTTTAGTCAGGGTGGAGCTATGGCTCAAGAACTGTTACAATTTGATTTAGATGTACTAGGAGTTATTGTCATGGGAACTAGGGTTGTGAGACCCTTGGAGTTGAAGCAGAGATTACAAGAAATCCCGAAATCCAAACTCCTTTGGATGCATGGTGAAAGAGATCATCGGGTATCTTTGGAAGCCGGTTTGGAGATAGTAGAATTGTTTGAAGAAGCCGGTTGGGACGTAGAGAAAATACAACACAACAAGGGGCACATGATTCCTGTTGAATTTCATAATTCAATTGGAAAATGGCTATCTGGCTTATTGTAAATTTTCAATTGAAAATTTAATTTTTCAATTGATAAATAAGTGCTTAAAATCTGACAAGTCAACTTCTTATAATCAAAAGTCAAGGCTTACTTATGGCGAAATGGAAAGCCCCAGTTAGAATAGATTTAGCAGGTGGTTGGACAGACGCTCCTCCGTTCTGTGAGAGGGTGGGGGGAGATGTCGTAAACATCGCAATTTCACATTATGCACATGCAGAAGTTTCGCTAGATAAAGATGGCAAAATTTTTGCGAACTATTCATGCGATGTTCCAATTGGTTCAGGTCTAGGTTCAACAGGAGCAATCAATGTTGCTTTGATTTCAGCAATCAAAGATTCTCCAGATTCTCAAGAACGCGCCTATCAATTTGAGAGGATACTTGGAAACCATGGTGGAAGACAAGATCAATGGGCCGCAAGATTTGGAGGGATTCAACATTTGAAGTTCATCGGTAAAGATGTTGAAAGGATGCCATTAACACCTCCTCCTTCCTTCGCACGTTGGTTAGAAAAACACCTAATTTTAGCTAATACTGGGATAAAGCATACTTCGGGAGATTTACACTCAGAAGTATGGGAAAGGTATGATGAGGTTTTGCCATATCTCATGGAAATCAGGCAAAGCGGCCGAGATATGGCTGATGCTGTTCAAAATGATGATAGATTTGGAGTTTGTAAAATTATGAATCAATACAGAGATTCTGTTGGCAAACTAAATCCTGAACTAAATACTCCTTACGAGTTGTTATCAGAATTAAGCGAAGTTTTGGCCTGGAAAGGGATGGGTGCTGGTGCTGGTGGTTTTGTTGGAATCATTTCGAAGGACCCAGAGAAAACAAAATCGGAAATCCCTTGGGAAGTAATGGATTGGACTATTGACTATGATGGAGTTGTAAAACTCTAGTCAAATTACATATCTTCAAAAATCAGTTGAGAGGAGGATAATACATGAGCCGTGTAGTGAGTGATGCAAGTTCTCATGATGTTGACTTCATAGTTTACTCAACGACATTCTGTCCTTATTGTGTTGCAGTTAAGAGGTTGTTAAAATCTAAAGGGCTGTCTTTTCATGAAATCAATTTCGATCACGAACCGGACGTGAGGTATGAAGTTGTCAAAGAAACAGGACACAGAACAGTACCTGTTGTAATTGACAATCGAGGTGATAGTCCAATGTACATTGGTGGTTTCGATGAAACCAAAATTTACCTAAGATAGCAAAAGCATATTTTACAATCCAGAATATAATGAGTAACTAATTAATACTAGAAAAGCAACAATTAATACTTGCATCAATGACTCAAAAATCCCGGTTTCAGAGGGA
>PBXF01000009.1 GCA_002727515.1 Methanobacteriota archaeon | reverse complement strand
GCGATTATCTGCAGCTGATGGCAATCTAAATCCGTGCTCAATCAGATTCATTTTCCTGCTGCGGTCTCCGCCATACATTCCTCCAACTTGAGGTAGAGTCACGTGTGACTCATCCATTATGACAAGGAATTTCTTGGGGTCTCCATGGAATTGTTTTGCTGCAGCGGCAAAGAAGTCAAGCAAACAGTAAGGGCGCTCACCATGCGTTCTTCCATCAAAGTGCATCGAATAATTCTCAACAGCTGTACAGTGGCCGACTTCTCTTAGCATCTCTAAATCATATTGAGTGCGTTGTTGCAGTCTATGTGCTTCGATATCCTTGCCCTCGCTCTTTAGTTCTGCAAATCTGCCATCCAATTCTGTTTCAATATTCTCGAGCGCTTCTTCGAATCTTTCTGGAGAGACCATGAAGAACTCTTTTGGATGAATCCAAGCTTCATCCAATTCGTCTAGAATCTCCCAAGATACAGGATCACAGATCTGTATGTGTTCCACACCATCGAATCCAAATCTGATTCTCAGTGGGTCATCGCGGCTCGGCATCCAAACATCGAGGTTCTCTCCACGCAGGCGAACTTGTCCCCTTTCCAAATCCGTACTTGTCCTTTCATACTGAAGTGCTACTAGTTCTCGAACCAAGTCTATTGGCTCGATTGCTTGGTCAACGTGAATACGACAATGGTAGGATAGGAAGGTTTCAGGAGCGTTGAGACCGTATATGCAAGATACGGATGAAACGACTACGCAATCTGGTCTACTAACCAGGCTTGCAACAGTTGCGAATCTTTCTTGCTCTATTCTTTCATTGATTGACAACTCTTTGTCGATGTACAAATCTCTCTTCGGCAGATAGGCTTCAGGCTGATAGTAGTCATAGTGGGATACGAAATATTCGATGCCATTTTCAGGGAATAATCCAGCCATCTCTTGGTAGAGTTGGCGGGCTAGAGTTTTGTTGTGGCTAATGATAAGAGTTGGAATATTCAGCCTCTCAATAATGTTGGCCATTGCGAATGTTTTTCCTGAACCTGTGACGCCTAATAGCACACATCTCTCCTGCCCATTTTCCAATTGAAAAATCAAATTTTCAATTGCTTTTTCTTGGTCGCCTGCAGTGCCGTGTTCGGAGTGAATTTTGAAGCGAGAAGCCTCTGGCGAAAGCTTGTCTTTCACCGCCCCTTCTAGGGCCTTCGAGATGTCGAAGGGGTCACTCATTCTCTCACTTCCTAAGGTAGGTACAATCCACCATTGACATGAATTACAGCACCGGTGATGTAGGAAGATTTCTCTCCTACCAAAAACGACACGACTCCTGCAATATCTTCAGGAGTTCCGATTCTTTTCAGCGGCACTTCCTTTTCTCGACTAGCTCTTTTTTCGGGGCTATCTCCTGCCAAAATATCGGTGTCTACAAACCCAGGTGCGATTACATTCACCCTCTTTCCTTCAGGTGCAAGTGATTGAGCGAGTGAGCGTGCCCAAATGGAAAGGGCCGCTTTAGATGCCGAATAATCTGCTCCGTGCGGTGACCCTCTGGTGCCTAATTGGCTACCGATTACACAGATTCTAGCTTCTGTCGAAAGATGTGGTTTGACTGCATCCCATACTAGGAATGCTCCTTCAAAGTTGGTTGACATGGTTCTTCGCAGATGGTCTAGGTCCAGTTCCTTAGCATCTATTCTGTCATATCTTCCGTGGTTCAATACTAGTACATCGATACCTTCGATTACCCAGGGGTGAGTGGCCAACAGCGCCACTTCTCTAGCATCTGTAACATCACAATTAGCAGCAACGGCATCGATGCCGGAATTACGAATGTCGTCAACAACCATTTCTGCTGGTTTGGAAGAATTGCAGTACGTCAGCAATACTCTGTAACCATCTTCGGCCAATTTTTTGGAAATAGCAGCGCCAATTCCTCGGCCTCCTCCGGTCACAAGTGCGGTGCGCATGGAATCCCTAAGAGGAGATATTCAATAACTCACTGGAGGAATTGTGCAAGTTGTGGAGGTTGCCAACCTTCTGGTTTTAGCACCTTTCCATCTTCTCTGCGCAGTACTTTTCCATCAACCAATTTCGCCATATTGGAGCGATGAACCTCATTGAAAGCATCGTCATAGATCTCTTGCATTCCATGATTGATGATTGTTCCTGCCAAGATGTATCCGATGTCTGCTAGTGCATCGAGAACTTCTACCAAGTCTCCCGCTCTCGCCGCTTCCGCATATTCTTGAACTTCTTCGGTTAGTAGCTTGATTCTCAACTCAATTAGCTCATCAGGTCCAAGCCCTGGTTGGTCTAGCTTTGGGATTTCGAATGCTTGGTTGAATTCTAGTAAGGACTTCACTATTGGATTCATGGTCTAAGGGGATTCTTGCCACTCTATGAAAGTTGCATTGCTGCTAGTAGGATCCATCCTGTGGATACGTGTGCTCTAAACCACCAATTTTGGAATTGAGATCCAGATGCGACTAGTACACTCACAACCAGCACCAGGGAAATTAGAGTTCCACTGGGTGAAACAATAGAGAAGGCTGCTGCCCAAATTGGAATCGACAATAGCATTACCGCCATCGTTGTTGGTGGTTGGAATCTAGCAGGGAATGATTTCACACCAGTTTTTTTGTCGCTTTCAATATCCATTTGTGCATATCCCAAGTCGAATGCTGCAATCCAAATCATAACTCCAATCGATACAATTAGCAAATCAGGGTACCAAGAGTTGGAAGAGATTTCGCCGGTAATTGCTACCCATGCGCCTGCAGGGGCTAAGGCTAGGCAACCTCCGAGCCACCAATGACACAGCCAAGTGAATCGCTTCAGATATGGATACACAACAAATGCTAGCACAGGGATTGGAGATAGGTAAAGGCACAACGGGTTCAACATCGCAGCGCCTCCAACTAGCATGGCCAGGAAAATTCCGCACAGTATCCATGCTGTCTGCATTGACATGCTTCCAGAAGCGAGGTGCCTGTTCGCAGTACGTGGGTTTTCAGCATCGATATCTCTGTCAATAATTCTGTTCAAACCCATTGCTAATCCTCTGGCCCCGACTGCGGCAATTAGTATCCAGAAGTATTGCAAGTAAGTTGGCTCACCCGCCATCAAAGCTCCAATGAATACGAATGGCAAACTGAANANNGTNTGNTCNATTTTNACNAANGATGCNATTTGCTTCAGGTCCATTCACATCACCAAGTTATCTGGCCATGGCGGTAAATCAAATCTATCTATCGCAGCCAGAGTTTCAGGATCGTGCATAGTTATCGCTGGCCATCTCCTCACGGGAGTTGGTCCTTCTTGAGATGGAATCGGAGTTGTTGCATCCCAGAATATTCGGCCGTCTTCAACGATGAAATCTCTCTCTACAGCGAACCTCGAAGTCAGTTGCCAAAGCAGTCTTCTCATGGCTCCCTCGCCGTGGAGATTCATGTCATTATTGGTGACAAAAAGCCAGCGTAATTCATTTTTGGAGTCCAATTGCCAAATTGAATTTCGCAATTGAGAAATTTTATCCCTTTGAGCAGCCGCAGACTCTTCATCTGGCCATGCCATGCCGGTTCGTGGATTCGGACTTCCTTCAATATCAACAGTCACTACAAGCATCGAATTTCGCATTAGAAGGCAATCTTCTACAAGCTCTAATTCTGAGATTTCTTTGAGCAAAGATTCACTGATTCCAGGCGCATCCTCTTTGCCAGTTCTCCATGCAGGAACTTCTTCAATCGGCGAGCCTTCTAGTGGAGTTCCACTCCTTGGATCAGCAGGAACTAATTTTGTAGCATCGATGATTACCTTTGAGTGTACATTCTCGTATGTGGATGCAGGTTCAAGAGAATCGCTAACCATTCCATCAATAATTGTGATGTCACTGTTTGGGTCGACTCTGTCATTAAGCACATCCAACAACGCTTCCAAATCACTTGGATCTTCATCTGTTGCAATCAGAATTTTGAGGAACATCATTTGACCTGCACCAAGAAGTCCTAGGCATGTCTTTCTTGCTTGGCGAGGATATCTTTGCTTGCTCTTTACAATCGCCAAGTTATGGAATCCAGTTTCGAGTGGGAGGTGTAAGTCCAAGACATCTCGGTGTTGGAAGGATAGAATCGGGCGGAATTGTTTGCCGATAGCCTCTCCGAGGTAACCGTCTTCCATCGGTGGTTGACCGACTATTGTTGCAGGTAGCACGGCATTTTTCCTTCTCGTTATCGCTGTTACATTTAGCACAGGATACTGGCCAGTAAGTGAATAAAACCCGAAGTGGTCGCCAAAAGGCCCCTCAGTTCTGGTTTTTGTTGTATCAACCCAGCCTTCAATCACAATGTCGGCATCAGCAGGAACTAACAAATCTTGAGTCAACGCTTTGGTTATTCTCAACCTTCTCTTCCCAAGGAATCCTGCAAACATGTACTCCTCAAGGTTGTCCGGAAGCGGAGCTATTGCTGAGAAAATTAGTTCGGGAGGCCCTCCAATACATATCGCCACAGGCATTTTTCCATCAGGCCAAGCAGCTGCATGGTCGGCACCGTGTTTGTGAATTTGCCAATGGAGTCCAACTTCCTTCGGTCCGAAAACCTGGCCTCTGTACATTCCAAGATTGTGCTCTCCGGATTTAGGGTCCTTTGTCACAACAAGAGGTAGCGTGATGTACCGGCCTCCATCCATTGGCCAAGTTTTTGGTATCGGGAGTTTNGTTACATCTAATTCCATTTTGACTTTTTGACAAGAGCCCTTTCTCACTTTTTTTGGCGGCATTGAAATCGCATCTCTTGCGAGAGGCAATCCTGTCCAAGGCTTCTTCACAATCCCGCCGATGTCCGGTTTCATGAGAGCCACAAGCCTGTCACCAACCTCGGTTGAATGTGCTGCGCCTAGGGCCCTGAGGGTTCTATCATGAGAGCCAAACAGATTCATCGCCAAAGGAATGTCGCTGATTTCTCCGTTTGGCAATCGAGGCTTTTCGAAAATGACTGCTGGTCCGTTTGTCTTTACCAGCCTATCAGCAATCGCACCTGCCTCTAATTCTACGTCTACTGGTTCAGAAATCCTGAGAAGCTCACCCTGTTGTTCAAGATGGGCTAACCAACGAGTGGAATTCCTCCAGGCCATGCAACTCCTACGAGACATTCCTCATGAATACTTGTTCTGTGCCGACTGATTGAAGTCCCGCCTCCCCTTCGGGGAGGCATGGCGACTTGTGATGTTCTCGTTATCGGCGCCGGCCCCGGCGGAGGTTCCGCTGCTTTGCATTCTGCACGCGCAGGTCTTAGCACTATGATTGTCGAAGCGGATCCTGAAGTGGGAGTCCCAGTTCATTGTGGAGAATGCCTTTCTCAGATGGCTGTCGATAATCTTGATTTGGATTTGCCAGAAGATGTAATCGCTTTGGATTGTAAAGGAATTAGAGTCATATTCCCAGATGGTACTGCCAAGTTGTTGACCGAGAAAGGGTATGTTTTGGAGAAACATAAATTCGAACAGTGGTTGTGTAGTGAGGCAGAGAAAGAAGGAGCAACATTACACCTATCTCACAAAGTAACTTCTATGGAAAGAATTTACAATAGCAAAAATGAATTTACCAATTGGAAAATTGATGGCAAAGGAAATGAATTTCCAATTGAATGTAAAGCGGTAATCGATGCCTCAGGAGTTGCTGGAGCTGCTACGAAATTGCTAGACATGGGCACCGAGATCGAGGTTATTGCAGGCTTCCAATACGAGATGAAAGAAGTAGATAATGACGGATATCTCGACTTCTATTTGTGGCCAGAATATTCCCCTCATGGATATGTTTGGATGATACCCAAAAAGGGTCAAAGAGCAAATGTGGGGTTGGTAACAACAGACAAAAAAGGAGCGATCAAGTATCTCGACAAATTCGTAGAAGATACAGAATTCAAGGGCAAGACAATTCAAAATCCAGAATGGAGAAAACCGGGAACTAAACCAAAACCATTTGGTGGAACAATCCCAATTTCTGGCCCTCGTGAAATTACTACAGGCGATGGATTGATTCTCGTGGGTGACGCTGCAGGATTTACCTCTCCCTTGTTTGAGGGAGGATCACATCTAGCACTGTGGTCAGGAAGACAGGCTGCGTTAACTATCGCTTCAGCAATTTCCAACGGAGATTTGTCAAATCAAAGTATGCAGGATTATGTTAAAGCATGGAAGAAAAGATTCCCTCCCTATCATAAAATTCTGAAGGGAAAAACATCTCTATATGATTTGACTGACAAAGAGATGTCTAACATGGCAAGGTGCTTACCAGAGGAGTTAGGCTCCATGTCGGCTTTAGATAAATTGTGGATAGGGCTGAAGATTCTCGTACGCCATCCATTTCTTTACACCAAAGGCGTGATTAGCGTTTTATTGTCGTTCGGCTATTCAAGAGCAAAACATTTCGGATGGTGAAGAAATGCAAAGTCTGTTGATGCCGTTCGCTGTATTTGTTGCAGCTTGGATAACCTTCAGACCAGACCCGAAGGTAACTTGGATTCTAGCAATTCCATTTTTTGTGCTGGCATTTATGTTCACAATGAATTATGACACAATACACCTAGTGGCATGGTACGGGAGCGAAGAATTACCCCTAAGGTACAGATTTGCAGCAACTTGGGCAGCAAGGGAAGGGCCGATTTTACTATGGGTTGCTTGGATGGCATTGCTATCGATAATCTGGAGGAACCCACTGAAATCAGAATCAGAGGAATCGCGACTTATGCGATTGAGATTGATGAATGGTTTTTCTCTTACCCTTTTGTTGGTAGCATGGATTTTACAACCTTTCAAGGCCGCAGATGGCACAGGGCCAGGATTGAATGAATTGCTGCAAACGGATTTGATGGTAATACATCCGCCTTTGATTTTCTTAGCATATTCGCTTTGTATCGTATTGGCATGTATCGGAATTTCATCAATACTCACCGATACTAAGGGAGTAAAAGATCGCTTGATTCAGGTAGCAAGACCTGCATTCTTTTTCGCAACATTGGGAATTGGATTAGGTGGTCTGTGGGCCTATCTTATCTTGGATTGGGGAGGTTATTGGGCATGGGATCCTGTTGAAACGGGTTCCTTATTGCCGTGGATTTGCCTAGTAATGTTATTGCATCTCAGAACAAGACCTGGCAAAACCTCAGATCACATGTGGGCAGGTGTTGCAATGGCTTGTGGGGCGCTCTCGCTATTTGCGACCATGGTTACCAGAGCGGGAGGCGTATGGGCTGTTAGCGTACACACGTTTGTAGTAGATGCTGCTGGTTCTCCACCTAGTGATGTATTTGGACGAATAATGGTTTTACTTTCTGATCCAAGCGGAATCGAGGTAGTCATCTATTTCCTAGGGATTCTGCAATTATTGGGAATTTTCTTAGCCGCTAGACTTGGCTTTGAATTTTCGAAGTATTGGTTAGCATTGTTACCAGCAGTAGCAGTAATTGGTGTAATAGGTGGAGGGGATGCTTTGGATGGATTCCCGCATACTCTATTGGTAATTCTCGGATTAGGTCCGTTTGTAGAGGCTGGAATTAGGTCTCTACCAAAGGGCCATGATTGGAAATGGTTTGCAATCCCTGGAGTGATGGTCGCACTTCGATTTGTTCACGGCATGGTATTGTTTGAACTCCTTTCACTACTGTTTGCATTTGGACTGATTTTTGAGAAAGATCGCTTCAAAGGGTGGGGTTGGGCCAGTGGCGGAGTGATGCTATTTTTGGCAGCTTCGTGGTCAGGAATGCTCGATATTTGGATTTGTGCAATCGGTATGACTGCATTCGTTTCACCTTGGTTCTTTGCTGATGAAAATGAAGAATTCAAATTTTCATTCAAGGAAAGGTCTACTCAGCAGCGA
>PBXF01000046.1 GCA_002727515.1 Methanobacteriota archaeon | reverse complement strand
TAACTCAACATCAGTTCCTCCACTTGAGGAAGACATGGATGACGATGGTGACGGTGTAGAAGATGTCAACGAAACCGGTACTTGGACCTACAACGGACCAACCGATACTGGAACTAACCCACTGAACCCAGATACTGACTATGACGGAACCTGTGATGGACCTGTAGATGTCTATCATCCACAGACTGGAGAGATAATCTGTGTAGCAGGACCTGATACTGACTTAGGAAACCTAGCATTTGGTGCGCACTATGCTGTGAATGGCAGTGCGATTGAAAGCATTAGACCAGAATCGTTCCCAATAGGTGCTGTTTGGGAAGTTTCACCAGACTTACCTGCAGATTTGACAATTAACCCAGATAACGGTATCATCTCAGGAATTGCGAATGAAGTTACGGAGAACATTACCTACACTATCTACGGAAACGGTACATTCTCTGACTACACTTCTACATTCAACTTGCAGGTATTGGAAGATAGTGACAGAGATGGCTTGCCTAATACTTTGCCAGCTGACTATGACAATTCAACCTTTACGCCAATGGTTGAAGACGATGATGACGATAATGATGGCCTGTCTGATTTAGCTGAGACTGGAACTGGAGTCTACAACGGAACATCCGATTACGGAACAGACCCACTGAACCCTGACACCGACGGTGACGGAATTTGTGATGGACCAAACTCGGTTTGGCCAATCTGTATTGGTGGTCCAGACTCTAATCCATTCGGAATCCACGATGGTGGAAACATTGTTCTTGTAGAGAACGTTGAGATTGATACACCAATCCCGCCAGCGAATAACGTTCCTGGTGCTGTTTGGGAGATTTCCCCTGCACTACCTGCAGGATTGAATTTTGATTCATCTACAGGAATGATTACCGGTACTGCAACTGAAGTAAGCGATAACACAACTTACACTATGTGGGCTAACTTATCTGACTTCGGTAGAAGCGATTCAGTTGCTCTGTCAGTAATGTCAACATTTGGATTGACCGTTCTTGAAGACTCTGATGGCGATGGTATGCCTAACGAGCTACCAGATGATTACGACCCAGTAGTTGGAACCCTAGTAGAAGACACGGACGATGACAATGACGGACTATCAGATGTAGATGAAGCATCAGAAGGAACAGACCCATCAAATCCAGATACGGATGGCGATGGTTTCTGTGATGGAGGTGCTAGCACTGTTACAGACTCTAGTGGAACAGTAATTTGTAGAGGCCCAGATCCATTCCCAATGGACCCAACTCTACCAGTTGACACTGATGGTGACATGTATCCTGATATCGACCCTGATGGACCTGGTGGCCTTGAAGCAGACTTGGATGACGATAATGATGGATTCCAAGATGAGTACGAAAACTCATGTGGTTCGGATTCAAAGGATATTACAGACTCACCGTTAGACTTTGACCTCGATACAATTTGTGACGGAATCGATTTGGACATCGATGGTGATGGAATTCCTAACGATAACGAAACAAATAACACAATTTACATCTCTGAAGCAGATACTGGTTCCAATCCATGGGATCCTGACACAGATGGTGACGGATATTGTGACGGACCGATTTCACCACCAATTTCAGATTGTGTGCCTGGACCAGATATGTTCCCGTCTAATGCATCTGAATGGTTAGATACAGATGGTGACCGAATCGGAAACAATGCTGACCTAGATGACGATAACGATGGCGTCTCAGACAAAGCAGAGGCTGATTGTAAGACAGACCCACTAAATGCTGATGATACACCAAAGACTGACAAAGATGGTAATTGTATCAGAGACAGTTCAAGTGCATCTGGAGGATGGAGTTGGATGATTTGTTTCCCTCTACTCTTGATTTTGCTTCTATTGTTACTAATACCGCTTCTATTGCAGAGGGACAGATTACTAATGCTGATTGCAAAAGGTCCAGAACCTGAGTACACAACCTCAGAACCTGATTTCATGAGTGGTGCGGGAACAAGCGATGATCCGTTCATACTTACCCCAGTAGAAAACCTAAAACCGGGAGAGAGAGCGATTTCTGAAGAAGTAATCACAATCACCAACATGAGTGATATCGACGTTCACATGCACGACTTCAACGAAGCAATCAATGGAATGAAATTTGGTATGTTTGAGACAGAAGTTGATGACATTGGCGTACGAGTAATCAAGGTAGGCGAGGATGGAGAGATTACAATCAACTTTGTCTTCGATGATTCAGAAGACCCTACCTATGCAGGTGGAGGATTTGAAGGAAATCTCAAACTAGGAATGGAGTCAGTTTACTTCACTTGGAATGTAGGTATCAAACCTGACAAGAAGAAATTGAAGGAAATCCAAAAGGCTGAGAAAGAAGCGAAGAAGGCAGAAGAAGAGGCTGCAAAGAAGGCTAAGGAAGCAGAGGATGAAGCCGCTGCACTACTTGCTGAGGAAGAGGCTGCTGCTGCACTACTCGCTGAAGAAGAGGCCGCTGCTAAGAAGAAGGCAGAGGAAGAAGCTGCTGCACTACTAGCCGAAGAAGAAGCCGCTGCTAAGAAGAAGGCTGAGGAAGAAGTAGAAGCTAAGCCTGTAACCAAGGAAGAGAAGAAGAAAGAAGAATTGAAGCGTGTTAAATCACGCGCTAAATCAATCGATTTCAAGAAGATTGGAGAAGCAACAAACTCCACTCTGAAATCTGAGGTAAAGGAAGGAGCAAGCACGCTAGAAGTTGCGAATGCAAAGGAATTCTCAGAATCTGGTACCGCTGCTATTTCTGATGATAGTGGAAGTTCAATCATCACTTGGACTGGTAAAAATGGAAACACCCTAACTGGAGTTAAAGGAGTAACTCGTGTATTCGGAATGGCATCGATTGTTATGGTCAAAGATGACCTGCAAGTCATCAAAGGAATAGGTCCATTTATCGAAGAGAAATTGAATGCTCTTGGAATAACAACCTACAGACAGATTGCAAATATGGATGCAGAATTAGAGACTCAAGTCAACGAAGCGATAGAATTCTTCCCTGGAAGAGTTAAGCGCGACCAGTGGGTTGCTCAAGCAAAGATACTTCTTGGTGAAGAAGCAAAGATTGACAAGGATGCACTGAAGAAAGCCGAGGAAGAAGCCGCTGCTAAGAAGGCTGCTGAAGAGGCCGCTGCTAAGAAGAAGGCAGAGGAAGAAGCTGCTGCTAAGGCTGCTGCACCAAAACCTGCGAGTAAGGAAGAGAAGAAGAAAGAAGAATTGAAGCGTGTTAAAGAGCGCTCAAAAAGTATCGACTTCAAGGTTCTAGGTACAGCAAAAGCATCTGACAAAGATGACTTGCAAGTAATCAAGGGAATTGGTCCATTTATCGAAGAGAAATTGAACGCACTAGGAATNTACACCTATTTNCAGGTTTCAAAGATGACCAGTAAACTCGAAGATACAGTCAATGAAGCAATTGAGTTCTTCCCTGGAAGAATTAAGCGCGACCAGTGGGTTGCACAAGCCAAGATTCTTCTTGGTGAAGATGTTAAGATCGACGAAAAAGCACTGAAGAAAGCAGAAGAATTAGACCGCGTAGCAAAGAAGGCAGAAAAGATTGACTTCGCTACAATNGGTGTCGCNTCAGCCTCNNACAGAGATGATTTGCAGGAANTGAAGGGAATCGGTCCATTCATCGAAGAAAAACTGAATGCTTTGGGCATCTTCAAGTTCGAACAAATTGCAAAGATGACATCTGAAATTGAGGAAGAAGTAAACGTGGCAATAGAATTCTTCCCTGGAAGAGTAAAACGTGACGAGTGGGTCAAACAGGCGAAAAAGTTAGCAAAGAAGTGAAATATGCATTTCTTTGAACCAATTCCGCGGGGGGGATGGTGAAATGACATATTCTTCCGTTCCGCGAGAAATCGCTGACCAAAAAGCGTTAAAAAAACAGCAAAGAAAGGCTTTCTGTCTATCGTTTTTGATGATAATGTTGGCACAGACTTCTTACATAGGGATATTGAAGAATCTCGAACCGACAAAAGAATTGGCCGATGAAGGGGGAAAAAACTTCCAAACCATCAGTTCTAGCCTTTGTTCAGGTGTAACNAGAACAAGTGGTGACCCAATATATGTCGATTCAGTAAATGGTAATGATTCATTCGCTGGAACTGCCACTTGCCCAAAACAGAGTCTAGGTGACGCAGTAAGCATCGCAGTCGATTCGGACGAGATTATCCTTTATTCAGGCCTCTATCATGAAAACGTAACAGTAGACGGAATCGATGATTTAGTCATAAAAGCGGCACCAGGGGCTACGGTTGTATTCGATGGAACGAGAAGTATTACCGATGACCTAGGTGGAGTTTGGTCAACTGCAGATTCTGATGGNATCCAGGAAGTAACCCTTTCAGATGATGGGTGGCAATTATTCCTCGACCACGAGGAACAAGTTCCAGCAAGATGGCCTAATGCTGAATTCTCTGATGACACCGTATTCAACCGTTCATATTGGGCTGAAGGGACTCTCAACGGATCAAATAGTGCTTACACAATAGGATGGTTGACCGATGCGGGGCCTGAAACTGGTGTCCATACCGGATTAAATGAAACCGTCAACAATACAGGTCTTGACCCAATCGGAGCGATTGCCGTAATGAATCTAGGTTCATTCCGAAGTAATAGCAGAATAATCACTGATTGGAATCCACTAAATGGCACACTTGCATATGACGGTTCAGGAGTCGGATGGAAGAACAAGCATCACGCTTACTTCTTGGAAGGAAAGCGAGAATTAATCGACCAAGACGGTGAATGGTGGTATAACAACTCGAATAATCGATTGCATTACAAGACTCCATCTAGCCAAGATGCAAATGATCTCGACCTCAGAGTCAAGGTTCAACCATTTGCTATCAGCGTGGATAATTCAGATAGAGTGNCCATACAAGGAATCGATTTCTTTGGAACCACTCTCAACTTCAACAACTGTGAAGGATGTAGTTTCACTAACTCCACACTGCAATATCCGAGCACCTCAAAGCGCGGTTTAGGAATAGCGGGCGAGTCTGAANATGACCGATGGATGACTCGTTTCTACAGATGTGAAAATACCTTTGTAGACCAAATTTCAATCACAAATACCGATGGTGGAGCACTGGAGTTCCATGGCTCAGGCGGTCAATCGCACAACAATACTGTGAACAATTCNTACTTCTATGCTATCGATTGGTCAGCGGCTGACCAGAAGGGATTGATGACAACAATCTATGAAGGTGGCCGTGATATGTATTTCACAAATAATAGCGTTCACCTAACCGGTGCATCGTCCGTTCTCTCAATTGGTGATGCGCCGAAAGTATTCTACAACGAAGTGTGGGATGTTGGCCACTTGCAGAGCGACGGGGCAGTAGTGCAAGTCATGCAAGGTGAGGCACCTGGTGCTGAAATTGCATACAACTGGATTCACGATGTCATCAAGTATGGTGCTCGATTTGATGCACCAATAGGTCAAGCTGGTGAAGGGCGAAATGGAACAATGCACCACAATGTCATATGGAATGCTGCGGGAGGTTTGATGGTCAAAGGTGATTATCATGACATCCATAACAACACTATTTTCAATTCAACCGGCAAAAACGATATCATATTCTTGACCGATGGTGGCGTCAACAACAAAAACTCAACAATTCACGGAAATGCAATCGATTCTTTAGCAGATCATCGCTCAGACGATATCTTCGATAACCCGTTGCCAAACGGCTCGCATTGGAACAATTGGAACGGTTACATACAGGGTTATGACGGAACATTTGAAGCACGTAACTTACACACTTGTGCTCTCTATGAAAACCAATCTCTCTATTGTTGGGGTAAGAACAACTACGGACAACTAGGGCTTGGTTCAACTAGTTCGCAGGAAATTACGCCCCAATTTGTAGATGTGGGCGCTGGAAGGACTGTTGTCATGATTGGCGTAAGTGGCTCTGGCGACGAAAATTCAGGGCCAAAATCTCATTCATGTGCTGTTTTAGATAATGGGGAACTGAAATGTTGGGGTGACAACACTAGAGGCCAACTCGGCTTAGGAAACGTTACGACTGGAGGAGTTTGGACTCCTACAACGGTAAATCTCGGCTCTGGTAGAACAGCGGTAAGTGTTGCAGCAACAAATGCAGCAACATGCGCACTTTTAGATAACCAGTCAATAAAATGTTGGGGGCGAAATAATGAAGGTCAACTCGGACTTGGAAATCAATCAAATAGTATCAACGTATTGACACCTCATTTGGTCACCTTCCCAGGGACAAGCAAGCCTGTAAGTATTTTTGGCGGCTTGAAATCGTTCTGTGCCACAATGGACAATAATTCATTGGCATGCTGGGGTGAAAATGCAAATGGGCAATTAGGATTAGGAAATTCAACAGACCAACATTCACCAACCTACCTTACTATTCCAAACGGTAGAAAAATCGTCTCTGTAGACATTGGTAAACTGTTCATGTGCGTTACATACGATAATGGCTCAGTTGCGTGTACTGGAAAAAACAACGAATTCCAACTTGGATTGGGCAATACCACAAGTTCCACTACGTTACAGTATGTTACCGGTATAGATGTTGATGCGTATCGAGTTGATGTTGGACAAAGAGTCGGATGCGCACACCTAACAAACGGTAGCGTCGTATGCTGGGGTAATGATGAATGGGGCTTGTTTGGCTACACAACCGGTACTGATGCCTCTAGCACCGCTAACAGATATCCCAACTTTGGGACTGGTAGAACTGCCGCGTCAGTTAGCGTTGGTTTTACCCATTCTTGTGCTGTATTGGATACAGGATCTCTGGCTTGCTGGGGTAAGAATAACAAGGGTCAATTAGGACTTGGAAACACTACCCAACAATGGATTCCTGTTGTTGCATCAAACGTTAGCACATTATACAAATTTACAGTTTCTGAGCAATTAGTCGACCCCGCAAATAATGACTTCCGTCCTAAATGGGGGTCGAATCTACATCGATACAGTGCTGGTGCTTACAATGCATCTGATTCCAGTCCTTGGGAGGCTGGTATTTCTTGGACTTACAGTGCTCCTGATGCGCCGGTTGCAGGTTGTATGCTTGATTATGCAGACAACTATGATTCAGACGCAATCGTTTCTGATGGCTCGTGTACATTTTCATCATACACGCCACCATCATCGCTTGACCTTCGTCTCCATCTCGACCCAACCAACAGCAGTTCCTACAGTGGTAGTGGCACCAACATTGCCGACCTTTCTGGCTTCAACAACCACGGAACCATCGGCTCTGTAGGGCCGGATTGGAACCCAAGCCGTACTCGATTTGACTACGATGGTTCATGCTCGAACACCACGGCAGGCGCCTATGACTCTGGAAGTTATACGTGCGATGAAATCGAAATTCAGGATTCCACGACCCTTCGACCTGGTGAGCCGTACGAAGATTTGGCCGTTGAGTTGAATCAGGGTGCCACAAACCAGTACCTCAAGGCCCCGGCGACATCTGCTGGGTACACACTGGGTGCTGTGGAGACCTCATTCACCATTCAAGCATGGCTAAAACCTACAGATTGTGAAGGAACCACTGGCACACCTACCTTTGTTATGAAGCATTATTCCTTCATCATAGGATGTAATTCGGGGACGTGGCATTACATTCTAGGATCTGGTTCATCTTGGTACGGTGGCGGTGGCTCAGTGGGGAACTGGATTGATACAAGTGTAACTGCAGAAGATGATGTTTGGCAGCACGTCGCACTGACCCGAGCAAGCAGCAGTTCAGGCGTCAAACTATTCGTTAATGGTGTGCAATCTTACAGTGCCTCATCCTATGAAGGAGACCTTGGTGATAACAACGCACAGCGATTGCACGTCGGTTCGCGCCAGGGCTATCTCACGGACGATGCTTGGCATGGTCTGATTGACGATCTTCGCATCTACACTTCAGACCGTTCATCCACCATTGCCGATGACATGAATAAATATCCGAGCGTCAATGATGCCAACCTAAACGCCTTCTTTGATTTCAACCTCGAACGCGACGGCGATACAGTCTCCAGCGTATCGAACATGGCTACAGGTACGGGTGCAAGTTCGGCTTCACTCACCTCGGCTACAGGCTCGCCTGAAGTTGTTCGCACATGGGATGTTTCCACCTCTGGAAGCGACACTATCCTCACGTTCGAGCGAACAGTGCTCACCGCCCAAGGTGGATGGCGCGTCCCTGCTGGTGTAAGCTCAGCAGAGACTCTGATTGTCGGTGGCGGTGGCGGCGGTGGCTACAACACCGGTGGTGGCGGTGGCGGCGGTGCTGTCGAATACTCCAGTTCAGCGACTCTGACCTCAGGTTCTACTGTGACCGTTGTTGTTGGACAGGGCGGCCAAGGTTCTACTGCCTCAAGTTCAGATGGTGCGAACGGATTACCTTCGCAACTCGGAACTATTGTTGTCGGCGGTGGCGGTGGCGGTGCCACTTGGACATCCTTGGGCGCTGATGGTGCTGATGCCCCAACAGGTACGCCAGCGTTTACTCAGAATGGTAGCGGCGGCGGCGCTTCGAATGCTAACGGCGCAGGTGGTACAGGCGCAACCGACGGCGGTAACGGTGTAACCAACGCTGGTGGCGGTGGCGGAGGTGCTGGTCAAGATGGCTCAGACGCCACCAGTTCCACCATCGCAGGCAACGGCGGTTTTGGCACAAGTTCATCACTCACAGGTTCGCTTAGCCAGTATGGCTCCGGTGGAGGCGGTGGTTCTTGGAACTCAACAGGCGTAAAAGCCCAAGGTGGTTCTGGCGCTGGTGACGGTGGAACGGCAAACAACGTTGCAAGTCACGCTACACATCATCGCGGTGGCGGTGGTGGTGGCGGCGGCAGTGGCAGCAACACAAAGGACGGAGGTGACGGCGGGTCAGGTGTCGTCATCGTTCGCTTTGCAAGCGTAGACCACAACGATTGGTCGATTGTAACATGGGTCAACGCTTCTTCCATCGATCATGGCATTATTATCGCTTCACTGAATGATGGTGGATCTTCTGGAACGGTGGGTTGGCATATCAAAATACACCCTACAGATCACAAAATCTACGGAGCAGTTGGAACGCCTGACACAGGCGGTTCGACATCTACTCCAAGGGTATCTATCGATACAGACCGCTGGTATCATGTTGCCATGGTGGCTGATATGGGCAACATGCTTCGATTCTACATCGATGGCGTTAACGTCGCCAACGCTAGCCTATCAGGAGATGCAAACATACGAGATGTGAGCAATAGCGTCTTCATTGGCTCACACAATGGAGGAGAATACAACCAAGGTTTCGATGGGCAAATCGGTTCGGTCATGATCTTCGCTGATGCGCTGAACGCTAGCAACATCAACCAGATATACACTTCAGGTAAAGGCGTCTACAGCAACGCAACTAGCCTTTCTTATTCATATTCCTCTATCGTATTTGCGAATGGGCAAACATATAGCCTGCCACTTAGCGTAAGCAATGGTGAAGTTACAACATCTTACTCATTGACAGGCACACTTCCGTCAGGAATGAACTTCGATTCCGGCAATGGAACAATTTGGGGAACACCTACAGCCGATATGAGTAGTACAAATTACACGGTAACTGCAAACAACCCAGCCGGCTCATACTCTACAACATTCCAAATTACGGTAATGTCTCCACCGAGTTCAGTTAGTTATTCGCCATCGAGTATGACTCTGGAAAAAGGCACTCTAATGGTAACCAATACGCCTACTTACAGCGGTAGTGCTCCAACATCCTGGGCAATCAATGCAACTTTACCATCAGGTCTGAATTTTGATACATCCACTGGTGCAATCAGTGGAACACCAACAGTTCTTCAAACTACAGCTAAATCTTACACTATTACTGCAACCAATAGCCATGGTTCAGCAACAACCACTGTTTCAATTATCATCAACGACCAAATCGCCTCAATCTCTTACACATCTCCAGTCGAGATTTCTAACAATCGTCTGATGTCTACTATCAATCCGACTATCTCTGGCGGGGCTGTAACATCTTGGGCAATTACTCCAAGTCTACCAACAGGTCTGACCTTCGGTACGACCAATGGAAGTATTTGGGGTACTCCAGAGAATGTAACTGGTAATGCAACATACACGATTTACGCTAACAACTCAGGTGGTTCTGCAACTGCTACACTTGTGTTAAACATCGTTTGGACACTTTCAGCAAGCGTAGATGGAGCATTCATTACTCGAAACAGTTCAATTGGTACAGATATAACTTGGGAGTGGGATTATGACCCACTTGAAAGTGCTAACTTGACTATGTATGCCTCTTGGCGAAATACTTGCGCTATCCGTAATGATGGAGACCTCTATTGTTGGGGCCGAAACGGCAACGGACAACTAGGAATTGGCAATATGGGCTCTCAAGAGGATGGTCATTGGAGAGATCGTCCGACAAAAACCAACAACCTTGGTTCTGATGCGATTTCAGTTTCGTTGGGTGAACAACATACTTGTGCAGTACTAGATACTGGTGTTCTGAAATGTTGGGGTCGTAACAATCAAGGTCAGATTGGGGTAGGAGGAGGCGGAGACAAGGATACGCCACAAACCGTCAACGTGGGTTCAGGTAGAACAACTACTTCGGTGTACTTGGGCTACCATCACACTTGTGCTATACTTGACGACCAATCTGTCAAGTGCTGGGGGCGAAATAGTAATGGTGAACTCGGAGTAGGCTCATCAACCTCTAGTTTCAATACACCACAAACGATCAATTCATTGGGAACAGGCCGCCACGCAATATCTCTTGCCCTAGGTCAGGGCTTTACTTGCGCCTTGTTAGATGATGGATCAATCAAGTGCTGGGGTGCAGACGATGAAGGTCAACGCGGAGATGGCGGAGGATCTGGTAGCGACATCAGTTCACCACCAAGTTCGGCAATTTCTCTCCCTGCTGGCCGTACTGCAAAGCAAATCTCTGCAGGAGAATTCCATGTATGCGCCCTCTTAGACGATGCTTCAGTTGTCTGTTGGGGGAAGAATGCAGAGGGTCAACTGGGTGACGGTTCCACTACCGACCGTCAAGCGCCTGTAGCAACATCATCATTCGGTTCTGGGCATTCTGTTGCCCACATTTCAGCGGGCTACGATCACACCTGTGCTCTCCTTACCGATGGTGGGGTTCGCTGCTGGGGAAGCAACAACAACGGACAACTTGGTGATGGAACATCTAATGATAGAACAACACCGCCTTCCTCAGATATCAACCTCGGTTCAGGATATACTGCGATTGGGATTAGTTCTGGCGGCGGTCACACCTGTGCTATGCTGAATGATGGCGACATGAAATGCTGGGGTGCACGAGGTGGCGGTCAAGTTGGTGATGACTCGGACTTCACTTCTAGCGACCAAAAAACTCCAGTATTTGTTCAGGGCAATAGAGTTTGGTCTACTGGCGATTNCATGCCAGTTCCAGATGTAAGCGATGCATCCTGCGGTGTCTCTCCTGCTCTACCAACAGGATTGAGTTTGACTAGCGGGACATGTGCAATTACTGGAACTCCTACAGTTACCGCAATTAATGCAACTTACACTATCTGGGCAAATATTTCAGGGCAGTCCTTTAGTGGACAGGTTTGGCTTGAAGTTGGATTAAATGTCCCGATTCCTGCCTATTCGCCAAACTCTCACACTTTCACAAACGGTACAACAATCTCTACTATTACCCCGAGTAATACTGGTGGAGAGGTTACAACTTGGGCAATCAGTCCTGATTTGCCTTCAGGATTATCATTTGGTTCAACAAATGGNAGCATTTGGGGGACNCCAAATGCAATTAATTCAACTGCAACTTACACAGTTTATGCCAATAATACAGCAGGATCTGGCTCTACTACAATCACTCTGACAGTCAACGATATCGCACCATCAATCTCCTACAGTCTATCTTCTCTAACCCTGCTAAAGGGTTCCCAGATGTCCGCACTGGCTGTGACAAACAGTGGTGGAACTATCGTTTCTTGTACCGTTTCTCCAACCTTACCGAATGGAATTTCACTCTCCAGCACTTGTCAACTGTCAGGAACCCCTACTGTTACAGCAGTCAATACTTCTTACAGTATTACTGCAACTAACAGCGGTGGTAGTGATTCTGTTTCAATCTACATCGAGGTTCTAAATTCTGGTGGAACCTTGACNGTTACTCCCACCANCAANAACGGCATAGTGAATGCTTCGCTAACAAATATTACAGCTAATTACACACACTTGCTAACAATTCCTTCTTGGACATCTGGTGTAACAAACACCTCTAGCACTTTGAACAGCGATCATTCTATTGCAGGTACAGACATGGCAATGTGGGATAATGGTGACATGGCTTTTGTTTGGACTCGCCCAATCTACGGTGGAACAACTCAGCACGTGCTGGCACTTTCAGTGTATGATGGTAGTTCATGGACCACACAAAACCTCGATAACAACTCAAAAACAGGATACCGTCCTTCAATCGCTATCGATGGTAACGGTGCTTTGCACATAGCTTACCTCGACTTTGACAATACTAGATTGCGCTATGCTACCAATGCAACTGGAACATGGACTTTCTCGACTCTTGATGAGTCCTCAGTAAATCCAAATAACGTAAGAGCAAGAACAGGTATTGCTGTAGATAATTCTGGACACGTACACATAATCCATCCTGTTCAAGGAAGCGGTGTATGGATGCTAAATTACACAACAAATGTTTCTGGTAGTTTCGTCAGCACTACTATCACCAACACCTCGGCTGATGATGGAGCATATGCTTCGCTTGCNATAGCGGGTGATGGCTCNCTCCACATTTCCGTCTACCGTGACTCTGGCGGTAGCGACCTGCGATACTACACTGATGAAACAGGAGTNTGGACCAATGAAACTGTTCACACAGGTAGTAATTANGGAAANGAATCCGTCATAGCACTCAACTCAAANGATGAAGTTGTCATCGTNTACCGTCGTGATGANGCANCGGACGANATNTANATNTCCGTTGGAAATCGTGGAAGTTGGACTTCTTCTCTAGTTGCAAGCAACCGTTACGCATCAGAGTTGAGCCTGGCCATAGATTCTAACGATGATGTACACATAACAAGTCACAATTCAAGAAACCAAGTCGGATATTGTTGTAACAAAGACATGGAATATTTCACCAATGCAAGCGGTAGTTGGGTGCGTACCACTTTAGATACCGGCGTAGGAGGTATCCATGCTTCCATTATCGTTGATAGTAATGACGACATACACATCGCTCATACCGATAATTTGGCTTATACTGAAATAAAGTACGATACAGTCAAGGGTTCCGGCAAAGGTGTCACGCCTAATCCTGTATTCTCTGTTTCTCCTAGCCTACCTGACGGTCTAATTTTGAATTGGAAGACTGGAGAAATTACTGGCACTCCAACAGTAGCCAGCGCTAATACAACATACACTCTAACCGCAACCGCTCTTGGTGCAACAACTACCGCTACGTTCACACTTCATGTGACTGGTGCACCTGGAGACATATCCTACAATGACATCTTGGGAACAAATGGAGTTGCAATAACTCCTGTTACACCAACCATCTCTACCAACTCAACAACTGGTAGTGTCACTACTTGGGCGATTAATGCAAGTCTGCCGACTGGACTGACCTTTGAAACTAGCAATGGTACAATTTGGGGAACGCCAACCCAGGTTGTCGCNGGGGCTGTCTTCACGATTTGGGCAAACAATTCAGTCGGTTCAAAATCAACTACTATTAACATAACAATCAACGATGTGAGTGTATCTAGCTTTACTTACGCTTCAGAAAATATCACTCTGTCATATTATCACACGATGACTACTACAACTCCGTCCACGACTGGAGGAAGCGCAACCTCATGGGCAATCAGTCCAAGTTTGCCGTCTGGCCTCACTTTCAACACAGCAACAGGTGCGATATCCGGCACACCTGAAACTCTTCAGACTACAACTGTAACTTACACGATTTGGGCTAACAATACTGGCGGTTCTTTCTTTGACCAGATCAACATAACAATCAATGACCATTCGCCTGCTCCAGTCAATTATTTCGTAGGAAATATTACCCTCAATTACAATCAAACCATGACTCCATTGGATAATTTCGAAGTCAGACCTGACCTAATCGCAGCTGGTGAAGACCACACTTGCGCCATTGAATCTGACGGCTCTGTACGCTGCTGGGGAGAGGGAGATAATGGAAGACTTGGTAACGGTGCAACTGCGAATAAGAATACACCGACGGCCACATCCTCATTGGGTAGTGGACGTACTGCNATAGACATTACAGCAGGAGGCGATCATACTTGCGCAGTTCTCGATGACGGTTCTGTAGCATGCTGGGGTCTGAACAACTACGGACAACTGGGCGATGGTACGACCACAAACCGTAAGACTCCTACACAGACGCTATCTCTTGGAAGGCCCGCCGTCGCTGTCGAAGCAGGAATGCACGTCACATGTGCGCTACTTGACAACGGGTCTGTTTCGTGCTGGGGACGAAACCACGCAGGACAGTTGGGTAGAGGATATACAAACTCGACAAATGACCTACATCAAAGAACACCGGGGCTCACCCTTCCTATGCCAGGTGGTCATCCAGTTGTTGCACTCGACATCAGCCATTACATGGTATGCGGAGTACTCAGCAACGGCAGCATAGCATGTTGGAGTCAATATGGAGGAGGAAACACACCTTCTCTCAAGACCTTCTTCGACGCCTCAAATCCTGCGATAGACATCGCTACTGGCCGGTACAGCGGTTGTGCGCTGATGGAAAACGGTAGCGTAACCTGTTGGGGAACAGGCTGGCTTGGAACTGGAGGTTCATCTCAATCAGCAAATCCAGGCGTAATTTGGCCTAATTTGGGATCGGGTCGAACTGCTGTTGAGGTTGAAATCGGACGTAAGCATCGTTGCGCTCTACTAGATGATGACTCTGTGAAATGTTGGGGAGATGATCAGTACGGACAAATGGGCAACGGCGCTGGACAGACAAACCGGATCACGCCCAGCAGCATCACATTATCNTCTAACTTAGGCCTTCATAGCATGAGTTCTGGACACTGGCACACTTGTATCGCAACTAAAACCAACGAGATTTACTGTTGGGGTGATGGTGCGTATGGAAAGTTAGGTGATGGTTCTTCAAATCACAATCAAATTCCTGGAAAAACAAGTCACTTC
>PBXF01000045.1 GCA_002727515.1 Methanobacteriota archaeon | reverse complement strand
ATCAGATATCACTTCTACCTCATAGGTTTTCAAAACTTTGTCATTCATATCCATAGAATTACCATTCCAAAAGTCATGAAGGCTCACTGAATGGCTTGCTCTGTCAACATTAATACTTGATTCATATGTATATTGAGAAACTCCATCAACTAGAATATCCATTGTGAAATCTGATCCTTTTGGACCGAACAGTTTGATATCAATTTCGTTATCAGTTCCATCAAACTCAACGTTGCCTACCTTAACAGCAGACTCGTTGGCGGTAAATATTGAGACACCTCCGAAAACAGCTGTTAGTAAAATGAAACTGACGCCACTCACAGCAAGGATTTTGGTATCAAACTCCTTTTGTGATAACTTTTCCCAGTTGAAAACGATCCACGATAAGATAACACCAGGTACAAGTAAATCATCTAATGTGAAACCAGAAAACAAAACTGTTGTGTCGAAGAAAAACACCATTAGCATGGTTACTAGAAATATTCCTCCGGAAGACAATTGGAAAATTAAATTATTTTTGTTCAAACCGTTGTCAAAGGGTTCTTCTAAAATTACAGGGTAGACTTCTTCTTCCTTATTTTTAGTCTCCAACTTTTCATCCTTATTTTCCTTAGTATCACCAGAATTCTTACCCATTTCATAAGCACTAATTATCGCAGATGGGTCGTTTACAACCTTAGACCCAACGTTGTCTCCTTGATGCACAGAATCTTTGTAATCATTCGCTTTATCCAAAAGTCCACCCATAAAATCACCTTCTTCTAATTACTAGCACGACAAGTAATGCATTATCAATACAACCCCTTTGCGGGGTCAAATATCAACTAATTGGTGTGTTGTTTTTACAACCCGGGGGCTGCTTCGAGCCATTCGGCGTCGTCATCATCCTCGTCATCGTCACCTCGACGCTTAGCAATCACTGCTGCAGCAAATCCAAGCATAGCAAGGGAAGGAATTAGTTCGAAACCTGGNAGATATACACCACGTACATAGATTGTAATCATCTGTGCCATTGAGTTACAGCCACCAGTTTCATATCTACATGAGAACTCAGAAATTGCTTCAAATTCTAGAGTGTAATATTCATCAGTCCATCCTTGATTCTTAGGAGTTCTGACCATTACACGCACTTTTTGAGGTGCAGCCATACCATCAATTTCTACAGCAACTGCTGGAATGGAGATCTGGAAACCGTTATCTTCGAGTTTTTCACGTGAGGCATCCGTTACTCCCACTTTGAACTTATCAGCCCAATTTCCTTGATTNTACACCTTGAACTCAAAGTTGTGATCAGTCTTNGGNGAAAGTTGTAGGAAAGGTTCGGTTGCTTCAACTTGTAGTCTACTAAATTGTAGGATGTTGATAATCATTTGAACTTGTGATTCAGCAATGTTTGGTGGAGGTGCACCGTTTGCTTCTACNACTGTTGCNGTTACGATTAGGTTACGACCAGACATAGTCATTCTTTGGTCAGCCCTAACAGTTGTCTGGAATTCAGATTCAGCGTTTGGTCCAAGTGAAATTGTACCAGGAGCTGCTACTACCAAACCATCGGCTGAAACTTGAATTTGGATTCTTTCAGCGTAAGAGTTTGGATTTGTTACACGGCANTTTGCGAATCCNGTTAGTGTTGCACCTGGATAAACAGGAACGTCAACAGCACCACTTGGATTTGGGGACAAACATTGTAAGTCTACTGCAGGAACAGAAATTTGTGCTTGAGTAGGGGTTGCCATTACAAGTATGCTTGCCATGTACACTGCGAGTAAGAATAAAGAACGTCTCAATGCCTTCATACCTTCACCTATAACCAACCCACATTCTCGACCCTCATAACCATTTTGGGGACTTGCCTTTGCGAAATGTCCATCAGTTACTCTTTCGCCCAAACCACAAATTGATATGATATCTCCATTTCGGCAGGGTTGAGAGGAATAAGAATGGATGACAAAAATTTCATCATCGCTGAAGCACACTGTGACGGACCATGTGGAGTATACGACCCTGCAAGTGCAAGAGTTGCAGGAGAAGCTGTACAATCAATGACCAACAAAATGTTGGGGCTAACATGCCCATCAACTGACAACGGACCTGCAATGGCACATTATCTAAACACCATGGCGAGATATGCTGCAATCAAAGAGGAAGAAGCACAAAAGTGTAAGGATGAANTACTAGTACTTTGGACTGACTTTTTCAAACCTCAGCATCTTGAAGCATACCCTGATCTACATGAGACTTTTTGGAACGCTGCGAAACTTTGCTCCGCATGTAAGGTAGAAGTTTCCGCAACACACGCTCAAGAACTAATGGATGCTATCGAAGAAATTCACGGCATTTTCTGGGCAGCAAAGGGTCGTGAAGTCGCTTGGGTTCGCGCATCATAAGTGTAAAAATATCTGGAGATTCAATGTGGCCATCATTCAGTGATGGCGATGTTATNGAGTGCGAAGCATACTCAACTCAAGAAATTGAGGTTGAAGACCTTGTAGTGTTTTTGCACCCTTTCAAAAAGAATGTGACATGTGTGAAGAGAGTAAAATCAATTCTNGAAAATGGCTTTTTCGTCCAAGGAGATAATTCCGATCCTCTCGCAAGCGAAGATTCACATAATTTCGGGCCGATAAAAAAAAGTGCAATTATTGCAATTTTGAAATCTTAACTCAATTTTGCTCGAAACAATCGTAATCGATCAAAAATGTTGTAGCAAGTAAAGTGAATCTTTCTTCAAGTGAAAGGTTACTGTCAATAAACTCTAGTGTGAATGTGTCTGCTTGAGTGAACATCATCTTGAGAGCCCCCTCATACCGCTTCATTATCGTGGCAACATGAACGCCGTTTTTAATCACATCAAATCTGAAATTTTTCCACTGAAATAGACTACTTGAGATTGTAAATGTTGGAACTCCTCTGACGCTGATTGAATAATTGCGTCCAATCCATGAAACACGCTTTGCTCGACCGATTTCTTGACCGCCCAAGACCGCCGATATTTCTGAAAAAATGAATTTGAAAGGCTTGCGAGCCTCTGCTAATTCTGTGCCATCGTTCGCAAAAAATTTGACATTTGCCGAACGCATGTTGTTGAATAATTGTCGGAAAATAAAGCCTCCAAAACCACCGGATACTTCTGCGGATTGCCCCATTTTTTGTCCATTTGGGGCGTGTAGCGAATACTTGTTTCCTCTGTCAATTCCGATCAGAACATTGGTCATTTCAACTTCCTGATTAACAACAATAGCCTGCTGCATTAACATGTCTTTGAGTTTTTGGTCCATGCGTCTCGCACCAAGTTCTACATTTCAAGTGATGGGCTGTTTTCCCTTGATTTGCGGATGTTACATGAGGTTATAAAAATTATAAAAAGAACTCACAGTATTGCGAATAAGAGTGGACCCGGAGGGACTTGAACCCACGACCGCCCGGTTATGAGCCGGGTGCTCCACCAACTAAGCTACAGGTCCGATGGTGCTACTCAACAAGTAGGTAGTCTTGACTGTGACGGTTTGATAACTTCCCTTGCAACATGTTCACATTCATCCCTGACATCTTCAGGAATAAATATCAATGCAAGTTCAGATGACAAGACTAGACTTTGAATTAGTGGAGAGTGCTCTACCACATCTCTTCCATCTTCAAGAATTATACCTTGAGTGTAAGGTTTGTATCCTTTTTTCCTTATGCTTGAAACTATTATTTCATCTTCTGAGTAACCTGATTTTTCAATAATCGGTTTAATCTTGTCAATTATCACGGAACTCATTTCTTGAGTCAAATCAGATATTCTGATGGATTTATGATAATCTCTACGAGAAACTAATTTGTCTGCGTATTTTGACAATTCTTCATCATCTGAATCAGACCATTCCATCAGAACTGAATTAATGTCTGCATCTGTTAATTTGACATAATCTCTAACTGAAAGTTCTTCGTTACATAGCATATTTGATAGAGATTTAGAAAGTTCTAACTCTCCGTTTTCTGCCAAACTTCTTGCCCTAGATAGCGCACGAATCAGGTATTCCTGAGTCAATTGATTCACTTTGTGGAAATATACTTGATTGTACATATGATATCTAGTAACTAGATAGGCTTCTATTGCAGGAAGACCCCATTTTTTAGCGAATAATCTGCCTTCGTCATTCACTCTTAATGCCCTGATAACTCTTGATGAATCGAAACCACCAATCTGAGCACCAGTATTTGCTTGATCCCTTATCATGTAATCCATGCGGTCAACATCCAGTTGACTACTGATTATTTCTTTTAAGAATGGAGGTATTTCTACACCATTGTATTCTGATTTTCCAGAATACAATGCAAATAATCTACCTGTTCTTTCTTCACCCAAGATATCTCTGAGGACTCTTCCGATATCGGTATCAGGTGATTCCAAAATCATTTTTCCCCAGTCTTCATGAGAAATAAATCGTGCAAACACCTTATCTGTTTCAAGTAAATGTGAGAATGGTGGATGCCCTATATCGTGAAGAAGAGCACCAATTGATACTAATTCAGCATCTTCATCTGAAATTATTCCTGGTTGAACATCTGAAAGGTGTTCACACAAAACCCTAGCAAGGTGGTATGCGCCCAAACTGTGTGAAAAGCGGTTGTGGGTTGCTGCAGGGAAAACATAGTGACAAGTTGCCAATTGCTGAATGTTTCTCAGCCTTTGAAATTCTTTAGTGTCAATCAATCGGGATATATGCCCAGGTACAAGGATATCACGATGGATTTCATCCCTGATTACCCTGTCCCTCATGAACCTCCGTTTGGTCACTAATATCAAGTCCTTTCCCTGCGAAAGGATATTGATTTGAATGTGGTGGAGAGAACATGAGCGAAGCCCTAGAGTCTGAATCTGGTGCAGAAATTGAAGATGATGAAATCGTTGAGGAAGACCAAACTGAGTTGGATATCGACGCTGTTTTCAGCAAATATGATGAGAATTCTGATGGTAAAATCCAACACTCAGAATATGTTTCAGAGCATGCTGTTGAAGGAAAAGGTGGAGTTTCAGGAGTTCTTGATAAATTACTCGACGATAGCCCTGAACTCAGAGGACAAAGATTGTGGGTAATGTTTGCAATTTCTATTGTATTAGTAGCAGGCCTTAACGCATATGCAATGATTAGAGAACCAGAATTGGTTGCAATAGAAGACTTAGTGCAACATTCCAATGAAGTTGTATCAATCGAAGGAACTGTAGTTTCTTGGGTAGAAGACCCATATTCATCCGGTGAAAACCGTGTTAATATTTTGATTGAGGACGATACTGGTGTTGCTCAACTTAGGTGGTATAATTTTGCAGAAATACCAATGTTAGGAACCACAATAAAAGTCACTGGAGATGTAATAGTATACAACGGTAAGATTTGGATTCAAGCAATTGGAAGTGGTGCAGTTTCATGGGATGATGCAGATATTCCGGATGCACCAGAACTTACGATATCAACAATAGCAAAATCTCCAGAGGATTACCAAGGCGATACAATTACTATTACAGGATATATCTCAAAGCCTGTTAATCCAGATTCAACATTCACATCTTTGACTCTGAGAGACCATCCAACATATGGAATGCAAGAATATCAAATGAACATGATTATTCATTCTCGTACCAATGATTGGTTGGAATCAGGACAGAAAGTAGAAGTTACGGCAACTCTAGATTACTCCGAAAAGTTCCTACAATGGTCTTTGCATGTTCAAGGCCCTGAAGTTCGAATTCAAAGAACTCATGACCCCGAACCAACCAAAATCGGTTGGTCGAATTATCAAACGTGGTCATATAACTCAGGAGCCCTAGTAATACTTGATGGGGAAATAGATGGGGACAAGATCGTTGAACCTGGCGGAGACTTGGAAGCTTGTTTACTAAACTCACAAGATTTGTCATCTTTCCAAGGAAAGGAAGTAAGTTATGGAGGAAGATTGGTTTGGTCTACATCTTATGCCGGTTGGTGTATTGATTCCTCCAGTTCAAGCAGTGTTGAAATGCTCGATGTAAATGATGCTGAGAACATCTTGGGATACTTAGCAAACAATCCTCGCGGCACACTTGATGACGTAGATAATTCAACTCGATATCTAATCAGCGGTGTAGTTTCAGGTTCGACTTTGATGAGTGAAACTGGAGATACTAAAATCGCAATTGCGGATGCAATTTATCCAAACACATTAACAAAAATCGACGCATATGTTCCAGTAGGCCAACATTCAGGATGGCTTGAGGATGGCCAAGAAGTGGTAGCAAATGTCTCACTAAACTGGAACTCTGCAAGTAACGAATTCCAGTTAAGCGTTTGGAATTTCATGCTAACTGGTGATGCCCCAGAACCTAATCCATATGACTTATCAGAAGGCGCACCTCAATTTTATGACCTGAATAAAATAACAAGCATAGTAGGTAATGTTGTTGAAGTTGACAACATAACATACCTGCAAAAAGAAGGTGGTAACCAAAAGGTCAGAATTAACATCGACTCTAATTCCATTGGTCTCGATTCTTATCATCAAGGCCTCACTCTAAAATGGGTTGGAAGATTTATTGAAGTCGCTGATGATGTGACACTAGCACATCACTACGTATTAGACAACGCAGATGTAATTGACGAAAATGGCAATGGCATCGCTGATGACGCTGAAGATTTGTGAAGGTGAGTTAGTTGGAAGCATATTTTGCAGAAATGGGCTGGATGCTCTTCGCTCTATTCTTGGGCGTATGCATCGGTTCATTGACCGGTTTAATTCCTGGTTTCCACGTAAATAACGTCGCTTTGATCTTATTAGGAGTCTCACCCGCTTTGTTAGCAATTGGAATTCCACTATCTGCAGCAGCAGGAATCATTGTTTCAACTGGTATTGTTCATACGTTCCTCAATTATATTCCGTCAGCGCTGATAGGAGCCCCCGGCGCTGATACTGCTCTGTCTTTGTTACCTGGACATAGGATGTTATTGTCTGGAAATGCGCCAAAAGGTGTTGCATATTCTGCAAGGGGTAGTCAGTTAGGACTATTCCTCTCTCTTCCTTTAATTGTAGCAGCAAGGATTGCGTTTGGCCCTGAACTTGGATTTTATGACCATCTAAGAAGTGCTCTTCCGTTCGTACTGCTATCTATCTCAATTCTATTAATCGCAACTGAAACAACTAGATTGGATTTCCCAGAATGGATGCAAAAGGCAACCGGAGGAAAGTTAGGAAAAGACTCTCGATTTGCAGGCTATATTGCTGCAACATCTTTCTTTTTACTGACTGGCCTGTATGGATGGGGCATCTTCAATCTCCCGGTAAAGTCACCTGTCGGAATGCCTGGTGCTGGATTATTACTACCTGCTCTAGGTGGATTATTCGGTATTGCTAATCTCCTGGATATTTATGCCACAACATCAGAACTACCACCTCAAAAAGAGGACTGGGAATTACCTCCTACTGGCCCATTGATGGTACCATGTTTCCTTTCCTCCTGTGCAGGAGCAGCAATGGGAGTTTTGCCAGGAATGACTGCTGCACAAGCAACTGTTCTCGTAATGGGTGGGAGAAATGTTGCTGCAAAAATGCAAGGCAAAGAAGGATATGGTCTTGACTGGGAAACAAGAAAACTTACCGAAATGACCGACGAAGAGTTACTTGCATTAGCTAGAGCAGAAGCAGCAGGAGAGGGAGAGAGCCCACACACAAAACAAGACTTGGAAGTTATTGCTTTACTCTCTGCAACTAACACAGCAGTTACAGTAATGGTTCTGGGATTCCTATACATAATTGGAAGATCACGTTCTGGTGCAACTTTGGCTTTGAAGCAAATGTATCCAATAGACACTTGGAGCGGATTGCACCCCACTACGGATTTCATTCGACTAATTGCAATTACAATCGCAGCAGGAATAATTGCCGTACCATTGATGAGGCACGTTGGAAGAGGAATTCTACAACTTCACGAAGCAGTTCCACTACAGTCCATGGTTCTCGGAGTAGTCATTTTCATCGTAGTATTGGTTTGGTTATCTTGTGGCTGGGTCGGAATGGTTGTTCTAATCGTAGGAACAATCCTAGGATTAATTCCACCAAGAATAGGAATCAGACGTTCTCATGCGATGGGAATTATCATCGTACCAATTATGATTTACACATTCGCACAGAAGTACGATGCTTTCGGATTCTTGTGATTAAGCATCGAGAATATCCTAAATTAACTTAGGGCTTCGAAAAGGTAGAATATGCCACTTGAGATAATTCCTACCATAATCCCATTTTTTATGGTTGTAGTTTTCCACTTAA
>PBXF01000044.1 GCA_002727515.1 Methanobacteriota archaeon | reverse complement strand
CGTTGAAGAAACGTGGGACAACAAAATTTCTGATATCATTGTGAATACGTTGGGTTTCATACTCGGGAATAGACTACGCTATGAGCCTAAAAATTTGTGATTTCATTCTAAGAGATGTGAATAGCATGACCTAGGGTTGCTAGTACAGCTTCATGAGTCATTTCAGTCATTGTTGGATGCGCATGAATCGTTCCAGCAATATCTTCGAGAAGTGCTCCCATCTCTAATGCAAGAGTCCACTCTCCAACCAATTCACTAACGTGTGTACCTACTGCTTGCACACCAAGTAATCTATGGTCGTCTTCACGTGCTACAACACGTACGAATCCACCGGTTTTCTCTGCTTCTTGAGTTAGAGATCTTCCGTTTGCTGCAAGTGGGAATTTACCAGTAATTACTGGATGCCCTGCTTCCTTTGCCTCATCAGGAGACAATCCAACAGAAACAATCTCTGGTTCTGTGAATACGATTGCAGGAACTGCTACTGGGTTGTATGCTCTATTATGCCCTGCAATAATTTCTGCAACCATTTCACCCTGGAATGAAGCAACGTGAGCCAACATTTCTCCAAGGTCAGTCAAATCGCCAATCGCGTAAACTCCTTTCATGTTGGTTTGACATTGGTCGTTAACTTTGACAAAACCTCTCTCGTTTAGAGCAACACCTGTAGGTGCCAATCCTTCGCTTCTAGGCCTCCTTCCGACAGTAACCAGTACTCGGTCTGCTTCGACAGATTGCATCTTTGTCTCATCGTCAGCGTGGTTTTTGTCAATGAAATTGAGTTTAATTTTACCATTTTCTAGTTTTTCAGCACCTTTGGCAAAGACACCTGTGTTGACTTTGATTTTATTTTTCTTCATGAATAATTCCAATGGTCTTCTCAACTCTTTGTCGAAGATTGGTAGTACGCTATCCATTGCTTCTACGATGGTTACTTCAGCACCAAGCATGCGATGAACGATTCCTAGTTCAAGGCCAATATATCCCCCACCTACAACAACTAGATGTTCGAGCTTTTCATCAATATCCAATGCTTCTCTGCTTGAAATTACTCCATCGCCATATTTCATGAATGGCAACTCAATAGGTACACTTCCATTTGCAAGTATTACGAATTCTGCTTCAATTTGGGTATCTCCTACTACTGCTGTTTTTGCATCTTTGAATTCGGCCCAACCTGTTATCAATTCTGCTCCAGCAGATTTCAGTAAATGTTCTACGCCTTTGTTTAGTCGGTCTACTATGCCATCTTTCCAACCTTTCAGCCCTGCCATTTCAATTTCAGCAGGTCCTGGGATTGAAATTCCCATGTGGCCTCCCTCTTTCGAGTGCTGCGCCAAATCATGGAACTTGTGTGCGGCATGAATCATTGCCTTAGATGGAATACATCCTCTAATCAGGCATGTGCCTCCTGCTCTTTCTCCTTCTACGATTACGGTGTCCATTCCAAGTTGAGCAGATCGTATTGCTGCGACATAGCCCCCAGGGCCAGCTCCAACAACTAGAACCTTACATTTTCTAACTTTCACATTTTCACCTCACATGAAGATAGTCGCAGGATGTTCAAGCAATGCTTTCAATCTCTGTACCAATACAGCCCCATCCCAGCCATCTACTACTCTGTGGTCCCAGGATGATGAAAATCTGATCATCTTTCTGATTACAATTTGTCCGTTTCTAACTACGGGTGTGTCTACTGCATTGTGAACTCCTAGAATTCCTACTTCTGGTTTGTTGATGATCGGAGTAGCGCCCAATCCTCCCATTCGCCCTAGGCTAGTTATTGTAAATGTTGAACCGGTTAATTCGTCCAAACCTGCAGTTCCGTCTCTCGCAGCTTGGCTAACTCTCTGCATTTCTGTTGCTGAAGTCCATATGTCTTGAGATTCGACATGTTTTACGACAGGAACATATAATCCTCTGTCTGTTTGTGTTGCGATTCCTAGATGAATTGCATCATGCCTGGTAACTACTCCTTTTTCATCATCATAAAGTGCATTACAAACTGGATTTTCACCAAGTGCCTTTACTAAAGCCTGCATGATAAATGGCAGGTATGTTAGTTTTGGTTGACCTTCCGCTCTAGTGGAATTTAGGTGAACTCTGAGACTTTCTAATTCTGTGATATCTACTTCTTCGAAATAACTGAAATGAGGTATTGTGCTATATGATGCAGTCATAGATTCAGCAATCTTTCTCCTCAGACCGATTACTGGAATCTCGGTAGTTCCAGTCTTTGCAACTCTAGATGGACCTCCTGCAGCAACAGGGCTGCCCGCCTCTTTCCAAGAGTCAAGGTCTGAGTGAGTAATTCTTCCAGCAGGACCGCTTCCGGCAACAGATGCCAAATCAATTCCAGATTCTCTTGCCCTTTGTCTTACAGCAGGAGATGCTAGTGGTCTAGCACCAGGGGCGGCAACAACTACTGGAGTTGGCTTAGGCGCTGCTTTCTCAACCTTTGGCTTCTCTTCAACAACAGGTTCTGGTGTTGGTTCAGGCGCAGGTTCTGGTGTTGGTTCAGGTGCAGGCGCACTTTCTTCAGGTTCTGATTTTGCAGATGAGTTTCCGTCTCCATCTACTTCAAATTCAATACAAACCTGTCCAACTGCTAAAATTGTACCAGGTTCACCAACAAGAGATTTTACAACTCCATCAGTAGGTGATGGAATTTCAACTGTTGCTTTGTCTGTCATAACGGATAGAATTGGGTCATCTTCCTTGACAGTATCGCCAACAGAAACCATCCATTCGACGACTTCTCCTTCTACAACTCCTTCTCCTATGTCTGGTAATTTAAACGCAAATATTCCCATAATTATGCCTCCTGTGTTTTCTTTATTGCTTCAGCTATTCTTTCTGGATTAGGCAAGTAATCCCATTCCGTTGTGTGAGGGAAAGGTGTGTCCCATCCAGTTACACGAATTATTGGTGCTTCCAAATGCCAAAAACATCTTTCCTGGATTGAAGCACTCATTTCAGCACCAAAACCGCTTGTTTTTGGCGCTTCGTGGACAATTACACATCGACCTGTTTTCTTGATAGAATTTACAACGGTATCTCTATCCCAAGGAACAAGTGTTTGCAAATCAATCAACTCAGCGTTTATTCCTGAATCATTAATAGCCTGTTCACAAACATGAACCATCGCACCCCATGCAATTACCGTACAAGCGTCGCCTTCTTTTACGACCTCTGCCTGTTCTAGAGGAATGGAGTAATATCCTTCTGGAACCTCTCCCTTTGGATGATTTTTCCAGGTCGGTACATTGTGTGGATCACCATAGAATGGACCTCTGTAACATCTTTTTGGTTCAAAGAATATCACTGGGTCATTGCATTCTATTGCGCTGGTCAATAACCCCTTGGCATTATTTGGATTGGAACAGTAAACTACCTTCAATCCCGGCGTATGAGTAAACTGCGATTCTGGGCTTTGGGAGTGGTGGTGTCCACCTTTGATTCCCCCTCCCGCTGGTGTTCTGATGGTTACTGGAGTTGAAAATTCTCCACCTGAGCGGTGCCTTAACTTTGCAATTTCGTTGACGATTTGGTCGTAAGCAGGGAAAATATAGTCTGCAAATTGAATCTCAGCGACAGGCCGTAGTCCATTCAATCCCATGCCAAATGCAATAGCAGCAATTCCTCCTTCAGCAAGTGGTGCATCGAATACTCTATGTTCTCCATGTTTTTCCTGAAGCCCATCTGTTACTCTGAAAACACCGCCGAAATATCCAACGTCCTCTCCAAAGATGACGACGTTTTCGTCCTTTTCTAGCATTGATTCTAAGGCACTATTTAGTGATTGTATCATGTTCATTTCTACCATATAATCACCTCACTTACCTAATTCCTCTCTCTGTTCTTGAAGATGCCAAGGAACTTCCTCGTAGACTTCAGTGAAAATTGTAGATGCTGGTGGGAATGGCCCGCTTGCAAGGTCACCGTATTCACACGCTTTTTTGTACGCTGTCATAACTTCAGAATCTATCTGCTCGGTTAGTTCCTGGTCTTTTTCTTCAGACCATGCACCAATTTTGATCAAATGTTCTTTTAGTCTTTCAACAGGATCTCCACCTGGCCAACACTTAAACTCGTCTCCAGGTCTGTATCGACTTGGGTCGTCTGAAGAAGAATGCGCCCCTGCTCTGTAAGTGTACACTTCAATATAGGTCGCCCCTAAGCCTGCCCTTGCCCTTTCTCTTGCCCATTTTGTAACAGAATAAAGAGCGAGGAAATCGTTCCCATCTACTCTTAATGATGGAATATCATAAGACAAACCTCTTGCAGCGAAATTTTTTCCACCAGTTGCGATGTTCTTGTGAGTTGAAATAGCCCATTGATTATTGACCACATTTAGGATAACAGGTGGTTTGAACACAGATGCAAAGTTGAGGCCATAATGGAAATCTCCTTGCGCACTTGTACCATCACCTAGCCATGTAATTGTAGCTTGGTCTTCGCCTTTGTACGCAGAAGCCATCGCAACTCCTACAGCTTGACTGAATTGGGTTCCAACAGGACTTGAGATGGAGATAAAGTTGCCTTCTTTCCATGAGTAGTGAACTGGCATTTGCCTACCTTTGATATTGTCTTCAGTGTTGCCTATACAGTGACAAATCATGCTCACCATATCTCTTCCTCTGACGAATTGTGCACCAGGTTGACGGTAAGACGGGAATATCCAATCATGGTCATCTAGCGCCATTGTTTGAGCAATAGCAACAGCTTCTTCTCCAAAAGAGCGCATATAGAATGAAAGTTTTCCAGTTCTCTGCATTTTTATCATTCTGTCATCAAAGATTCTCAGCCTCATCATCATCTCAAGACCTTTGATGAGCACATTAGCATCTAATTGAGGATTCCACTCACCAGATGCAGTTCCGTCATCATTTAGTACACGAATTAAACCATTTGCATGTTCAACGGTATCTTCAGTTTTGCATGTTATTGGATCAGGTCGATTCAAATCGCCGGGCTTTTCTTCCCATTTGCCGCCAAAATCAGCGGTATCCCCTGGTCGGAATGGAGCATCTGGCACGACATATGTCTCCATTTCGCTCTTATCTTTGTCCGACATGAATCTCTCACTCCTTGTCCGTTCTAAGCCTTGCCGATGCCTTGGATAATAGTTCTCCAGCTTTGTAAGATGACCTAACTAATGGGCCACAAGCCCATCCTAGGAATCCAAGTTCCTCAATTTCTTTGCTCCAGTCGTTATATTGACTTGGTTCTGGAAACCTGTCAACTCTCAGATGATTAGCACTTGGTGCCAAATACTGTCCAATTGTAATCAGGTCAACTTTTGCATCTCTAAGCAAGCCAAGAGTGTGTGAAATCTCATCATCAGTTTCTCCTAAACCTACCATTATTGAGGATTTAGTTAGAATGTCTGGCCGTAGTTCTTTTGCTTTCTTGAGTATACCAATTGATTGATCGAATGATGCTCTAGCATCACGAACTATAGAATCTAATCTGGGGACGCATTCGACATTGTGAGCAAATACTTCCAACTCTAGATTATCAAGAAGGCTAGCCAGTGCATCGTGATCTCCTGCCAAATCGCTACACAACAATTCTAGAGTCACTTCAGGGGTTCTATCTCTAACAGCTTCCAAACATTTTCTGTAATGGGATGCACCACTATCATCTAAGTCGTCTCTGTTTACTACAGTAATTACTGCGTGATTCAGTCCCATAGATTCTATTGCATCTGCGAGATTTTTTGGTTCATTTTCATCTAGCGGCGGCGGCCGTTTAATCGTTCCAACAGCACAGAATCTACAACCTCTGGTACATTCTTGTCCAGCTACCATGAATGTAGCATCTTTTGCTGCCCAGCATTCGTGTATGTTCGGACATCGTGCTTCTTGACAGACTGTATGTAACATATTATCAGTTACAGTATCTTTTGTCTCACGGAATTTTTCTTGCAATTCTCCTGAAGGTAACTTTACCCTGAACCATTCGGGGAGCCTAGGCCTTGTGTTAGCCATTTGCAGTTTTTTGACTCCCATGCTCCTCCTCCCCTTGCCCTATGCGAAGCAATAGAGTGCAAAAAACATCGCTTTGGCTTATTACGAGGTTTCAATACTGTGAAGTACTCACAATGTGCCATGAGACTCGCAGTTATTACCGGTGGGGCTAGAAGGATTGGGGCTGTTATAGCTAGCAAATTACTGGATGAAGGTTGGGCGGTAATTATCCATTGTAACCGGTCACTTACACAGGCAAGGCAAGTAATTTCTAGAGGAGAGGGTGCCATTGTTTCAGGTGACCTGACTAACGATGAAGATCTGTTCAGAATAATAGAAGAAATCCACGATCATAAATTGGTTGAAGCCAGCGGTGGCATAGATTTACTAATTCACAATGCTTCAATCTTCGACGAGGAGGATTTCTCTAAGGTTACACCTCAAGAACTACGCAGGTATTCTGCTGTTCACTTGGATGCTCCGTTTTTCTTAACCCAAGGATTAGTTCCAAAACTGAAATCGAAAAGAGGCTCAGTGATTGGAATTGTAGATACAAGTTGGAATCATGCTTGGACAAACCTTTCCCATTATACCGCCACTAAGGGTGCACTTCGCCAACTGATAGTGAATCTTGCAGGGGAGTTAGCTCCAGAGATACGTGTGAATGGAATCGCTCCGGGGGCGATTATAGCCGCTCCATGGGAGCAAGAAAAGTTCGATTCGGTTATCGCAAAAGTACCATTGGGGAGGTCAGGCAAACCAGAAGATATTGCTATGGCGGTTCAATTTTTGTTTGAGGCAGAATACATCACTGGGCACATACTTCCTGTCGATGGAGGATGGTCTCTGTCGTAGTGGTGCAGGGGGTGAGACTCGAACTCACGAACCCATTGGGACCGGATCTTAAGCCCGGCGCCTTTGACCGACTCGGCAACCCCTGCGTAGTCTGCGGGCGATGCTGGGAATTAATGAACTACACGGACATCAAATATATTTTCAAATCTTGATTTTTATGAATTTATACCCGACATTTGCTCTTTTTATGAAATTACGTTGGCTGTCATTAAAATCCCTACAGTAGGCACATATTTCATGCATTAAATGCAAAATGGTTTAACAGTCAACTGACGACGGGAATTCGGTGCGCATGGTTAAATCACGGATAGCCCCTCTAATTGTGATGATTCTATTATTGTCTTCAACAGCACCAAATTTTGCTGATGCAACCCTTGATGAAAACGAAGTCGTCGCAAAAGTACCTGCTAATTTACAATCTTACAATCTGTTCCTAGACAAAGCCGGTAATTCTGGTGGTGATGGTATGATTACCACAATAGAACCTGATGGTGCACAAGAAGAAGCAAGTATTCTTTCAGGTGTTGAGTTTAGATCTGATGATTTGATTGGTGACATCCAAATATTTGGACAGGGTAGTTCCAATGAAGTACAACTCTATGTCTATCTACAATTCCAAGGGCAAGAGAACTCAAAAGCAGATTTAACATTCACATTAAACTCAGTTGGAGGTCCTACTTACACTGAAACAATCGAATTAAACGATCCTTGCACCCCAGGATTCTTAGGAAACAGTTGCTCATGGACATTGAACGAAATTTACTTCTCTGTGCCAGCAGACGGTTTCAAGGTCGAAAAAGGCTCGCAATTAAGACTACAAATTGATGGCTCTGCAGACTGTGAAGGGCAAGGCGGCATTGGTGCAGGTGATTGTGATGTACTTGTTGCATTTGGCGATATGGAAAGCGCAAATGGTTTTTCAAGAATTGCAATGAAGGCAAATGCATTGGCAGATTCAAGTGTAAGAGTACATGCTCCTGGAGGAGTTTGGACTGATGCAGAGAAATTAGAATGGGAGCCTAATCACAGACCAGATTACAGGACAATACAATTTTCGGTTGATGTAAGGGATGCATTCGGCAGAGATGATATTCACTCTGTAAATCTAGTTCTTACGAGTCCCTCTGGCACTCAATCAGTTTTTGATAAGGAATTTGAAGATGATGACTTAAGACTTGATAACAACGGTCTGGTTGGTAATTATACATGGACTTATGACGCAGGAATTCAATCAGGAGAGTATAATCTGACTCTAGAAATCGTCGATGTACAAGGGCACAATGTGATATACAATCATCAAGGTATTGAAATTCTAGAATACGGAATGTTCCTCTCTCTCCCAGTAGATCAATCAGATGATATATTGATTGCACCAGGGCAACAATCGTCTGCTGAATTCATGGTTGAACACACAGGCTCAGCCAGCACACCAATGGAAGTTGAATTTGAACTATTCACAGGGCTACCTCCAAGTTGGCCAGCCCCCGAATGGGATCAGCCTATGGGATACTACCTGAGTAGCGGGGGCTCATTCAAGATTGCAACTTTGACGATTGAAGTGCCTGAGGACGACCTAAGTGACACGCCTCCGAATATTGAAGTGTGGGCACGTGGATTTATCGACAATGACGATGGTGTAAGAGAAGAGGTTGTAGTAGAGAAAATCACTCTTGGAATAGAAGAAGTTGGTGTTTATGAAGAGGCTCGATTGAATGTCTATGAAGATGAAGATCATCAAATAGAAATCGCAGATTCAAACCGACCTGATGCGTTCGATGAGACTCTTTCTCACTACATAGACTCAGAATCATTCGAAGGCTCAGAGTTTTACGTTGATCTATTCAATGCTGGTTTCGATACAGACCAATACAGATTGATTGTTGAGGAAGCACCAAGTTCAAGCTGGACATTCGAATTTTTCGACAATGATACAAAGCAACCACTGTCTACACAAGGACCGTATGCCATAACTAGCGATGTTGGTTCTCATGAAATTCTTCCTTTACAACTGAAGATATTCCCTCCGTCTAACAGAGATGATGTGGACATCGGATTGGTTACCATCGCTTGTTACAGCGTCGGAGATGTCGATTTGATTTCTAGAGTTTCGTTCACAGTCCATCGAACATTTGGAATCTTAGCCGAGGTAACAGCAGATTCAGATGGTGGTCAAGAAATAGGAAAAGTAGGCCCTGTTGAACCAGGTTCTGAAGTTAGTTTCACTGTTCGAATTACAGATAGTACTGAAGAGTCTGGAGAAAACACATGGAGGCTTATTTCTCCAGGTAAACTAGATAAAAATACCAATGAGGATACCGGTAATCCCTCATATGGAACATGGGATTATTCAATGGTGGATGATAACGGAAGCGACGTAGTAGCTATCCGTCTTTCAACAGGCCAATACACTGATGTTGAAGTAACAATCAACATGAGAGATAGAGTTGAAGCAGGAAATCATACATTGTTCCTGAGGGTTACAGAAGAACTTACCGAAGGCGATGATGAACCAAGATACTTTGATTTGCCACTCAAGATTGAAGTCAAAGAGTCCCTCAAACAAGGACGTATATTCGTCGAGAGAATACCTGAACTTATTCCGTTCTTGCCAAATCAAGAACAAAACATAGAATTCCGTGTCGAGAATTCAAATAACGTAGAACTGGATGTAATTATTTCTGCACAAAAATTACCTGATGGCTGGGCTGCTAGTTTCACAACAGGCGGCTCATCAGATAGTGGAAATACAATCCTACTAACTATTCCAGCCTTTGGAACTGACGAATTCACATTGATTTTGACTGCTCCAGATGATATCGTCGCTGGAAGAAATGCAGAAGTGGTACTATCAGTCGAACCGCTTAACGAGAATATCAGTACGAAAGGGTTGAAACAAACTCCAATCTTTACTTTTACAACGACGTGTGAAGGTTTAGACTGTATTATTAGCGCTGCACTTGATTTCCAGAGCCCTCAAACAATAGGTCTGTATGTTGGCATTCTACTTGTTGCCTTGATTGCTGTATACCGAAGAGGACAAGCAAGTGCTCGCCTTCTAGAACAGGAGTATGAAGAGAGATTAGAGATCGAAAAGATGTCATCGGAATTAGTTGATATTCCAGAGCCAGTCACAGACGAAGAAGAAGAGGAAGACGACCTCGAACTTTTAGAAGAATTGGAAGAACTTTGATTGATTTTCCCCCTAAAGGGGGAATATTTTGTATGAACATTGTTCCATTTCCCTTAAGTGCTTCCAAAACAGGCAGTAGTTAGTGGTAGCAATGCATATGACCTCCATTCAAGCATCGGCGCGCCCCAAATTATTGAGGGAAATAGACAATAATGCGGTCAAGTCTATCGGTTTGGCATTGTTAATGTTGTTTTCATCACTGGCAACTATAGAATTTGTTTCGTTCACAGCTCTAGCTAATACAGACCAAGATGGAGATGGTCTAACATACGGACTTGAATATTTGATAAACACCCAGCCAAATGACTGGGATTCTGATAACGATCAACTACCAGATGGATGGGAATGGCAATATGGATTAGACCCGCTTTCTGCATCAAATGACGATGGAGCGATTGGTGATCCAGACGGAGACGGTTTCTCTAATTTACAAGAATACAATTACAGGCAGCCTTCCAACTGGGATTCAACNTCAACNACATCAGTCCTAGACAATGGNGTATGGTGGAATGGAACCATCCCTGTCAACAACTGGGATGAAGAAAATGCAATGCAATACAATCAATTAGCGTGTGGTGATGCTGGTTCAGACGGCACAGGAAATGTCATTCTTTGTGACGAAGACCCGCTGGGTAACATTTGTACTGATGGAATCGATAATGACAAGGATGGAATGGTAGACCTAAATGATAATGACTTCGACGGTGATGCAGATTGTTCATCAAACGATGATGACGGAGATGGTATCGAGGATGAAGACAGAAGCGGATGGGATACCGATGGCGATGGTATGCCAGATGGATGGGAAGCATCCAACGGTCTGAATGCCACTTCTCCATCAAATGCAGATGGTGCTAATGGTGACCCAGATGGAGATGGTTTGATCAATATTTATGAATACATCAATCCTTCTTGGGAGACGACTTGTGGAGGGCAACCGTGTCTTCAGCCTGGACCAAATAACCCTTTCACAGAAACTGTTTCTCCGTGTGCTCCACACCAATCCATAGGCCCTGGTGGCTGTGCTACACTAACTGCTGAAACCGATGGTATAACTTCGACAAACCCAAATGATGCAGATACTGACAATGATGGACTAAATGATTCATATGAAGCATTGACCCTTAGAACCGACCCAACAAACTCTGACACTGATTTCGACGGCATCAATGATGGAATAGAAGTAAACGGTCAATACGGTAATCCTCCGCAAGCGAGTGACCCTCGTGACAACAATACTGATGATGATGCTTTTGATGATGGCGATGAAGATGCAAATGGAAACGGCATAGTCGATGCAAATGAAACGGATCCAACTCGTAGGGAAGACTCTGGTGATTTCGATAATGATGGATTAGAAAATTGGCAAGAAAACCTCTCTTGTACGCTATGGGACGTTGCAGATACTGATTCAGGAGGCGTAAACGACGGAGATGAAACAAATGTAACTCATGGTACAGACCCTTGTGATTCTCTGATTAACTTCGCAACAACCACGACGCTATACACTGCAGTGTCCAGCCAACTTACAGTTGCTGACTCGAGTGGATTCAATCCTGCAGGAGGCGTTGCCTTCTACAATGATTCTGGGACTTTTACTACGTTTTCGTATGCAGGTGTAGTGAATCTAGTTATTCAAGGTGTAAATGTCGTGCCTCCGTTTGTAGGAGTTGCAGTAGAAACCAGGAATAATTCATGGTGTCATGATGTGACTATCCCTACATTCCCAAATTATTGTGATGATGACTACTACGATGCAGACGGTGATGGTTTAGCAGATTGGGAAGAAATTTTGGGGACATATGGATTCTTTTCCAATCCTACATTAGCTGATTCTGATGGTGATGGAGTAGAAGATTTCGACGAAGTGCTTGTGGGAACTGATCCTCTAGAACCGTGTAATAATCTACTAGACGATGACGGAGATGGATTGAATAATTANTTCGAAGTTACAACAGGCTGTGATAATTCATGGATAGGAATTACCAATGGCAGTCAGGATATTTGGTCTACAAACGAAACCATGGCAGATACAGACCAAGGTGGAATCAACGACAAACAAGAATACTTCGATTCAACGAATCCTGAAAGTAATCCAACAGATGACATTCTTCCAGAAGATTTTGATGGAGACGGGATACCAGATGCTGTTGAAAACAGTACAGGAACTGATTGGAGAAACCCTGATACCGATGGCGGGGGAATGTTAGATGGTGCTGAATGCCCTCAGATATTCTGGTTTTCTAATTGTCAAGGCTCTCCATTCGATCCGTTTGATCCGAGTGATGACATCACAAACAATAACATCATATTTTGGGCAAACAATACCACAGGCTTGGTTGATCAAAACCGTGTACATCTGTGGAAACTCAATACNTACGACTTCTACACAGGAGGTGCATATGGAACAGAGACTGGAATTCACGTATCACAGGAAATCTCTACTCCTTACGAGAATTCAACACANCTTGCACCAACAGCATACGCTAACAATAGCGTGACATGGAATATAAATTACAACAATCCAGTTACAACAGGCTTCATTCCTGTACCTGCATACCAAAACAATATCAGTCTGTGGGTAGATTTTGGATCTTCTTTGTCAAGAACAAATGATACTCACAATTACATAGTTAACAGTGGTCCTCTGGAATCGATTTGGGTTGAGGAATACGAATACTGGTTCGATTGGTCAACACTATCTGCAAATACAATTGCGGGTACAAACTCATCTTATTCGTTAATCGTTCCTGATTATTTTACCAACAATTCTTTGCCGCAATCTATTGTTAATAACATAACTAATGATGTAATTAACAGCGCAGGAGCTACCGATGCATACTCCAAAGCAGAAGCAATTGCAACCTTCCTTCAGGATGGAAATGCAACATATGACTTCAAGAGAAATTACAACGGTAGTGGTGGAGATGATGCAGTTGACGTTGTATTCGACTTATTATTCAGGGCTAAGGAAGGTACGTGTTCACAATTTACCACTGCATTTGTAACAATGGCTAGACTTGCAGGATTGCCTGCAAGATTTGTCTCAGGGTACAGCGGTGGTGTTTGGAATGGAAACGGATACACGGTGTTTGGAGATAGTTTGAGCCAATGGGGAGAAGTAAGACTAGAACTTTCTCANTCTGCAGGTGGGGATGACCTTGGTTGGATACCATTCAACGCTTGTCCAGAACCTGAGGAAATCGATATAGTTAATTTGACATGGACTCCAACTGAATACGATAGAGATGGTTCATCAGAGATTAATGTCACGGGAACACTACAGTATACGGAGAATACTACAGGAATTTCAGGAATTCTATTGAAGGCATATCTTGTCGACGAAGAATCAGCACAATTCGTACCAGGTTTTGCTGCGACTGATGCTAACTTTATTGGATTGTTCCAAACAGATTCAAATGGTAACTTTTCAATTAACGGAACCATATTTGAATCACCACCTGCAGGATTTGCAAAAATAGTCATTCACCACGCTCAGAGTGGATATGTTTCAAATGATGGAATTGATGTTGGTGTCTTTGTAAATCTAACAGATGATGCTAATTTGACGCATGAGAGTCCTCTTGCTGTTGATCAACCGATTCTTGGTGCTGGAGCAACCACNACACTTACTGGTAAACTCTTATTTGAAAATAATATTACATCGGGCACCGACCTTTTAGATATCGAGGTGTGGCTTAACTTCACTTCTTCAGTGGATGGTGTAACTAACCTTTCAGGTGTTGTTGGAGAAGATGGCAACTGGGAGATAAACGTAACATTAGACGAATTAGAAGCTAAAACAAACATATCTGCGACTCTTGGCTTTAGTGGATGGGTAGATTCATCACAGTCATTTACAACTCCACAATTCCATCTCCGACCAGTTACTAAATCTATATCTCTTGATGTAAGAGACGCTCCTAACTTGACTGCGACAATCGAAGGTCCTGGTAGTGATAATTCGATATTCCAAATAGGTCAGACGGTTTACATCAACGGTACAGCGCAATCATTTGGCGCAAGTCCTACCGCTTTAACTGGCAATTTGTCATTTGGAATGAGGAGAGCGTCTGGAGGTGGCGATTACTTCCAGATTCTAAACAAAACAGTTAGCGGAAACTTCGCCATTACAGAAGTTCTACAGGTCAATGCTACTCCGATTGAAGCAGGTCCAGTTGAAATTGAGATAATCTTCTATCCAGATAATTTGGAAGCTACCGATAGCGTAAATACTTCTGGAACAGAATGGTGGCTTGAAGGACTACTATTCTTTGAATTACAAGCAACCTCTCAACTTAGAGGCGAGGAAGTTAGCATCCTAGTTCAAGTTAAAGACCATTTAGGGTTCGATGCAGATCTAAATTTAACAGGAAACTTCACGTTTGATTTCAATGGCTCATTGGTTAATACAACCACTGATCCAACAACAACATTATTCTCTCCATTATTCACTACAAGTAGCAATCTAAGAGCAGGAGATTACACATTCAATATGAGTTTTGAAGGCAATGAATACTTTATGCCATCCAGTAACTCATCACAACTAAGAATCAAGGGGACAGTAGATGTTACTGTTTCCATTGTAGATGACTGGACTTATCTTGGGAATACTTCGTTCATTGTAGGAAATTTAACAGATAGTGTCTTCAATACACCAGTTCTAAATAATGACACAGTATTAGTCGTACAAGTTATAGGTCCAGAAGGAGCAGTGTTTGATGCTGCTACAGGTAATGTGGACAATTCAACAGGAGAATACAATCTTACAATAANTGCGCCATCGACGTTTGCTTCCGGAGTTTATGAGGTAATTGTCATGCCTGATTTCATTGCATTTGCGCCTGAAGGAGGGGCATATTTTGAATGGGTTGATACATCTGTTCCACCCGCTCCACCATCATCTCCTTCAACCACATGGGGAATTGTTTCAGATGTCGAATTAACTCTAGGTCAGGAGACTCCTGAAAGTTTGGTTGCAGTAATGAATGCAACAGTCAACTTGGATGCAAAAGTTACCGACATCGCTGATGGTTCTAATCTATCTGGGAAGTCAGTTGAATATATCTTCGATTACGGCGGTGCAAATATATCAATCGGTAACCAAAGTACTGATGCATCGGGTAATTCTTCATTCCAATGGTTAGTTTCAGGCGTCAACCCTGGTCAATACATTGTGCGAATGGTTGTTGCGGATGATCTTACATCAGCAAAGGCTCCAGGTGCAACAAGACACTACGGTAATTTCTCTGAAATTAATGTAACAGTTCAGGTAGAATCAATTATCAGAGTTGATTCTATTCCATTAAATGTCACAGCTGGAGTAAACTTCCAAGTGGCCGGTCAGGTTGAGGATGGAGACAACCANAGCAGAAACTTGACGTCTGCTGTTGCATTGGAAATATTCTGGTTAAACAATCCTGATGAAAAATTGGTTAATGGAGTTTATACTGCTTTCAATGGCACATTCAATCTTTCAGTTCCTACTGATGTGTTGAATAACGGGACAAAGAGAGGGCCTAGAACACTGATAATCTCTGTAGTTGAAGGCTCATCTCCTTTCTATCTAACAAGCTCGAGTAATCATTCCATATTAGTTAAGGGAGTTACATTATTCGAAAATCTTCAGCCTGTTAACCCAATTATTGTCAATCGAGGACAAGATGTTAACATCAGCGCAAAACTTGTAGAATCATCAGATCTCTTCCAACCTCTATCAAATCTAACAGTTGATGTCCAATTTGATGAGACCTGGTTAGTATCAAACACTACGAACGGCCAAGGCGAAGCAACATTTGTACATACAGTCCCAGTAAGTCAACCACTTGGTTTGATAACAATAACTCTGTTCTACAACGGTACTGTTGACTTGATGCCAACGCAGAGTTCGTTGTCAACTGTGACCATAAGATCAATCACGATTATGGTAGTCGATCCTATTGCTGCTAATCCAGTAGCAGGAGAGACCTTCACAATAACTGGTTCAATTGCAAGCGATAATGGAAGTTCGTTGCAACTCAGAAATGGAGACCTACTTTCAGCTAATATTTTGTTCACAATCGACGATTTAGCAACCGGATTCACTTTGACTGATGGACAGGTCAAGGCTGATGGAAATTGGTCTGCAAATATTACGCTGAGCAACGGTTTTGCAGCGGGCACTCACATTGCTCAGGCAACGTACATACCTTCTGTGAACTATTATGAAGGTTCTACAGAGAACGCATCATTTGACAGCAGAGGATATACGGTTTTGATATACATATCTCCAAGTATGGATGGTCCAGACACTCCTTCATTGAATGACAGAACCGAAAGAGGTACAGATGTTAACCCTGTGCTCCAGTTATCGGACAATACAGGATCTCCTGTGGTTGGAGTAAATGTCAATGTAACATTGAACGGTTCGAACGTAAATGTAATCGGAATAACTGATGCAACAGGAAGAGTAGATGTTAATCTAACAATTCCAAATGACTTCAGAGTAGGATTCCATGACCTGTATTCAGTGTTTGAAGGAACTTCTGGCACAACAGGATTAGTAGGAGATGATGCTGAAATAATGTTTGTAGTTCTAGCACAAACAGATGTCACNATAACTGAAACTTCGGCAACAATAGTCGCAGGTGAGGTATTGTATGTCAATGGAACATTGTTAGATGACCTTGGTAATCCACTGATTGAAAACAGCAATAATGCAAGCGGTGTAGTTTACTTGTTGGTTGATGGTGTCCCAGTATCAAGTGTTCTAACAAACAGAGATACAGGTGAATTCTTCTTTGCATGGGATACTCCNGAAAGTATCACTGCAGGTACCCATAATGTCCAAATTTCATTCACTGGTGGAAGAGACTGGGTAAATCCAATCGGAGAAGGCGATAGTGCAAACCCTGAATTCTACATGCCGAGTGTAGATTCCGTCAACTTTACAGTTGCAGTTCCAACAAAACTAGTACTCATAACTACTGGAGGTCAAGTTGATAGAGAAGCCTTACTAACTGTTGAGGGAATATTGTATGACCTTGTCGATAATACACTTCCTGGAGAAACAATAGAGATTTGGCTTGCAGACCAGTTCTTGACGAATGTTACAACCGATCAAGATGGAAGGTTCACAGCCCTGTACCCAGTGCCAGCAGATGCTGAATTGGGTCCAGTCTTGATGGAAGCTAGATACAGCGGCTCAACCAATTACCTTCCTTCGAATATCACAGGAATATGGACCATCTTCTCACAAATCATTGTTGAAGTAAATATTGAGTCTCAACTTGCNACAGACCAAACTACAATAATCGATGGATTCGTTGGTGATAACCAAGGGAATTCTCTAGAAGGAATGGCCGTATTTATCACGATAGAAGGAATAGCAATCGGGAACACAACAACAGATGCAAATGGCAACTTTACTCTAAACTGGACTGTTCCAAACATTTTCTCCGACGGAGAACACGTAGTTGATGTAAATGTACCAGCTCAAGGGTTCTATCGAGCAGGCTATGGAAATACTACTTTCTTCCTAGCACACAAGACAGGATTGACAGTTGATTTACAAGATGCTGATGCTACAAGAGGCGATTTCTGGTACATTTCAGGTACATTGTATGATATTGATACAGCATTAAATGACGGACTTGCAGGAGAAACTGTCAAAATTTACTATGACGGTGTAATGGTTGAATCGGTCTTTACATCATTAAGTGGTGAATTTGTTGCTCAAGTCAGAGTCCAATCTGGATATGCAAGAGGTAACCATCAATTGACCTTCGATTTCGAAGGAAGCCCAGGCCACTTACCTGTAACTACGAACAAAACAGTCGTGGTGTGGTCTGATGTCACAGTTCACATTGATTCGACTTCAGGATATGTGGTAAGAGGAGACAATGTAAACTCACCTATTGTTATCACAGGCAGAATATCTGAAATTGGTGGTCAAGGAGTTGTTATTGATGGTGTAGATCTAATNCTTGGTGAATCTGAAAATTGTGGTGGAAACGAGGCAGGTTCTAGATGTATTAACTCNAATGTTATTTGGAANGGTGCAACTTTCACATTNACAGCTACAGCCCCNACATGGATTAATCCNGGNCANACTCAGTTGAATGTCCAAATGCCATCAAATTCAACTCTGAACCTGAGAGAAGGCGACTCATGGTCAGGTATGATGTCAATTGTTATCGATGCGAAATTTGATGTCGATATCGAACCAATCATTGAGAATGAACAAGAAGTTATTGAAGGTGAAATCGAAGTAACAGAGAAAGGTACTGAAATCGGAATACCTGGTGTAGCGATAACTGTTTACTTGGAACACGCTAACGGAACCAGACTGAAGACAACAATCGTCGAGACAGATTCNGATGGTCTTGCAACATTCAAATTCAATTCGGAACCACCATATGGTGATACAGATGAGTATGGGGAATTGACATTGAAGATGACAGTTTCCAGCAATGGCATTCTAACTACCGACTCTGTAAATACATTCAACACCCAGTACAGCAGCGGTGTTTCACCAAGTTACACTTACGAAGGTGAGTCACAATCNGTTCCATGGTGGGCNTATGTNTTGGCAGTTCTACTAATTGGTGGTGCGGTTGCATTTGTTATGATGAGAAGAAAAGCAGCAGAAACAGCAAAGGAAATAGCAGATATTTTCTCCTACACAGCAGAATTACTAGCAGCAGGAGATTCNATGAGAGAGGCAATCTTCCACTGTTATGAAAGNCTAGTNCACTTGCTGATGGGCAAAGGNTTCCTAAGAAGAGATTTCGAGACTGTAAGAGAATTCGAAATGGCAATACGTGCNGCACTTCCGCAATTGTCAGAACAAGCACTATCAAGNCTNGATTCTGTATTTGAAGAAGCAAGATACAGTCGTCATGAGATGGATCAATCCCACAAGGTACATGCTCAAGAATCATTGACGAGAGTAGCAGCAGAGATTAATCAATTCGGAAATATACCGAACCGATGATTACCAGTCTAATTTTAGGATTTTATCCTCAAGTTTCGCTTGAATCGAAGATATGTCTGCGGGAATAGGTATGTCTCTCTCAAAATCTGAATTTATTCTTAATCTTAGGATAGAATGGCCATCAATTTCACCTTTGAAGAGTTTGATTTGTGATTCGTCAGCTCCCAGTAATGGTATGGAGAATCCCCTTCCATGCGGGATTCCGTTCATTTCCTCAACAATCCAAGCCATTCTCCTTTCCGGAGCAATATCTGAAATGTGAGACTCAGGAATAGCACCGGCTTCTACTAACACCATTTTGTGTCTATCCCTGACTTCAGAAAGGTGGTCTCCAGTCATTTCAAACGCTGCATGTAACTGTTGAGGACTTGCTTCAAGTCCTGTGATTGAAACTTCAATATCGACTTCGTCCCACTCTTCCATGTACTCACCTCAAACTATACCTTTAATTGAAACTTTCAGATTCTGGCTCTCTCTGAACTTTNGAAAAGAATCTCTTTGCATACCTTGCTGTGGCTTCAGGGTTTGAGACCTGGCTCATCATCAAATTATTTGGGAAGCAGATCGAATATGTCCTATCAAGGTGTCTCTTGTCCAATAATAGAATTAGAGCTCTGTCACCAATTGCTCTTATAGGTCTGCCCATTGCTTGTAGAATAGAATTGATTGCAGGTTGAGAGTTTGCGTATCTCCAGAAGTTCTGTCTTCCGAATTTTTCTTTGATGTAATCTGCAAATGCAGTCTGAAAAACAGAAGGAGGAGGGTTAGGGATACCTACACAAACAACAGCATCAAGCACACCTCCTGAATAATCGATTCCCTCCGACANCTTACCATTAAATACGCCTCCGAGCAATATTTTACGACCGAATTTTTGTGAGTCTTCTAAATCTACCATCAATGCAGATATATCCTGTTTTGTCCAATCTCTTGCCTCGATTTTTTTATTTATTTTAGGAATAAAGAAGTCATCAAAAATTTCCGATAATATCCTGTATGAGGGTGTGAAAACTGCTACATTACCTTCAGTATTCTTGATTAATTCGGCAATATGTGTCTTCATATTTTCAGTATTCTGCGGACTTCTTTCCCTGTAGAGGGTAGTGACATCATTTGCGATTATAACTGGCCTTCTATTGCTCAAGAAAGGCGATGGATGTACGGATTCACCTCGTTTGTTTGGTTTTATTCCAAGAAGATCTGCAAACATGTTTGGCGGGTCCAAAGTTCCAGACATCAGAATAGCCCCAGAAACATCTTCAAAAATTGGGCCTGCTACCAATCCTGCGTCCAATAGATGTGTGATTATTCTGCCTTCCCTACCTTCACCTTCGAATACCAAACATAGAGCAGTACCCTGTCCGAATTTGACTAGCACNTCAATCAAATGAGCGAGTAAGTGTGCAGAAGGCTCATTTTCTCCGTCTTCATCAACTTCGACTTCATTGGTTTCAAGTTGGGATTTAAATGCCTGCAAACGATTTCTCTTGTCAGGTATTCTGTCAGTAGTTTGTTCCCCAGTTAGGGTAGATTGAGAAATCTGAGCGGCTACTTTGTCAAAGGCTTCATCCAACCAAGAAAGAGCGTCTGAAGCATTTATCCTGGTCTCATTTTTATCATCCAATTCAGAAACAAGTCTTCTGAATTCCCTAGTAAGAACTTGCCTAAACTCTTTGCAAACTTGTAAAGTCCATGATTTCAAATGAATTGAAATGTTCATTGCCTCGTTAATGGCACCTAATTTTTGTAATTCTCCAAGGTGTTCTTCGACCTCTGTCGAAGCATTTCTAACCATCGTAGGAGTCAATCTCCTCTGCATTCCCATTCTTACTCTATCTGGTAAGTTATGTGCTTCATCAACTACAATAATTAGGTCTTCGAGGTTCAATTCCATGGCCTTTAGTGATGCACTTCTAACTTCTTCGATGAATATGTGATTATAATCGCATACCACTATATCTGCTGATTTTGCAGCATTTCTGGCGGCTTTCCATGGACATGTTTGTCTTTTCTCTCCGTCNTCGAGATGTATTTTGCTCATCTCAACCATTTCATCAACATGAAGAGGGTCACTCAAAATTCTTCTTTCAAACCCAGGTGCATTGGTTAGCCATGGTCTACATTGACGATTTTTACGATGATTTGAACAAAGTAAAGAGAAACTAGCGCCTCTATTTCCTGCNAAGGGCTCGACACACATGCCAGATTGTCCAATCATGTCTACAAGTGATAATTTTCTTCCTGTATTCATGTTGTTTATTCTTCTTACAGTATCAACAACAATTCTGTGTTGACTTTGTCGCGGTGTTAGGAACATCACAGTTTTTCGATTTTCAGAACTATTTGCGATTTCTAGTGCTGCAGCTAGGGATGCTGCGGTTTTTCCAATACCCGTCGGAGCACTGGCTAGGTGTGAGTTTCCTTTCGAAAGCGTCTCAAGGCAAGCATCGATCATCTCGGCTTGTCCTTCTCTCAAAGTTGGATGCGCCAACCATCTGAATTGATTTTGGGTTGGCATGATTACATGCTTTTGCCGAAGGTATTTGAGGTTGAGCATAAATCAATAGCGGTTGCACTAATCCTTGTAATTTGCACCCGGGTGTGGGGTCCGGGTGCGTGTGGACAAACCCTACTAGCAAGCAGGGTTGGAATCGGAGTCCCCCCGCTCATGCGAGGGGACAAATGTTGGGTTGCCAGTTTGTGCTCTTAGCGCACGAAGACGTAGTGCAGCGAAACCGATGTAACCTGGCCTGTTAGCATCGGATCGGAAGGTGGAACGACTATCATTTTCTGAGTTGTCATTCCATCGCATTTTCCCATCCCCTCCATTATGTGGCTCTCACCCTGTTTTCACTCAGTGAACTCCTTACGTCTTGTTGTCTTATCCCGGGCTTCTGCCAAACCCTCGGATAGAATTTGATTCAATTTTGCATCTTCTGCAATTAATTTTCGAACATAATCTTGCATACCTTGTAGTGCTGCAACTTCAGGAGTTGTTCCATACATTTCGTAAAGGTCTCCTAGCTTAGCTTTCAATGATCTTCCCAATGGAATTGTAACAGTATCCATTTCAGGGAGTAGAGGTTGCTTTTCGAGATATGAGCGAATAGCAGCACGAATAACGTCGCTTCTATTTCGTGCACCATCGAGGCCAACTCTTGAATCTAACAATGCCATTTCTTCATCGGTTATCCGAAGCGAAATTGGGTTAGTTGGAGTGTTCATTCTGGCCCCTCGTAGTATGACCACAAACAATGTAGTATATATGTCTTACACATAATTACAAATTGTATACAAAATGATTACAATANATTTCAGTCAGTTGTTTTTACAATAATTTCAATAGCAAATCGGCCGATATTGGCATAAGATACTCAAAGGATGAGTATTTACAAGTGTACATGCCACTCGAAGAAAGCAGGGGAATGTACCTTTACATTGAGATTTTGAAAACAGCATTACAAGATGAGATTGTAACTGATGATGAGGCAGGAATTCTCAAGGTTCTTGCAACAGCCTTGGGTATTGCAGAGGAAGACCTAAGTGATGCAATGGATGTAGCAAAGGGTATAGATCCTAGCCCCATAACAGATACAAAGGATTACGATGAATCTAGAATGGGAGACGTTTCCACATATCAATCTGCATTAATTGCAGCTTTAGATGATGAAATCATAACTGAAGATGAATGGGCTATGATTGAAACTTTGAGAAATATGTTCAATATTCTTCCTGGTCAACATGCTCTAATTGAAGAAGCGATTGTAGCAATGTCTGAAACAGATGAGAATGGTATGCGAAGATTGGAGCGTCTCGAACGCTTCAACACTGTCTGTCCGTACAATTAACAACTCTGATAGTGACAATGCTTGTAAAGGGTATGTAAGTGGACTNGCCAACACAAGATGTGTACTAGGTGCTAAAGATGAGCGTCGTAAAAGATATTTTTGAGAGAGTAAAACAAAGAGACCCCGAACAACCAGAATTTCATCAAGCNGTTTGGGAAGTATTAGAATCACTAGAACCAGTTCTAGAGAAGCACCCTCAATATGTTGAAGCGGGAATCGTTGAGAGAATAGTAGAACCAGAGCGTCTTATACATTTCAGAGTNCCATGGGTTGATGACAATGGAAATATACANACAAATCGTGGATTTAGAATCCAATTTAATTCGGCAATCGGNCCATACAAAGGTGGATTAAGATTCCATCCNTCAGTNAATGCTTCAATTTTGAAATTCCTAGCATTNGAGCAGGTATTCAAGAACAGTCTTACAACACTTCCAATGGGTGGAGGAAAAGGTGGTTCTGACTTTGACCCAAAGGGTAAGTCAGACGCTGAAGTTATGAGATTCTGCCAATCNTTCATGAGCGAACTTTGGAGACACATCGGTCACAACTGTGACGTCCCTGCTGGAGACATCGGTGTTGGTGGAAGAGAAATCGGTTACATGTTTGGTATGTACAAGAAACTTAGAAACGACTTCCAGGCTGGAGTCTTAACTGGAAAAGGACTGACNTACGGTGGNTCTTTAATCAGACCAGAAGCTACTGGATATGGATTGGTTTACTTCGCAAGAGAAATGCTTGCTACAAAGGGTAAATCATTCGAAGGAGCAACAGTTTCAATCAGTGGTAGCGGAAATGTAGCCCAGTTTGCTTGTGAAAAAGTACTCGATTTAGGCGGAAAGCCAGTGACAATGTCCGATTCATCTGGATGGATTCACGATCCTGCTGGAATCGACAGAGAAAAGTTAGCATGGATAATGGACCTCAAAAACAACCGAAGAGGAAGAATCAGCGAATATGCAAACAACTTCGATGGAGTAACATTCACAGAATCTCAACCAGAACCATCATTGAATGGTCTATGGGGAGTTAATGTCGATGTTGCGCTTCCATGTGCAACTCAAAACGAACTAAATGGTGAAGAAGCAAAGATGCTTGTTGCTAATAATGTAACAGCAGTTGCTGAAGGTGCTAACATGCCTTGTACACCAGAAGCAGTTGAAGTTTTCCAGAAAGGCGGAGTTCTGTTTGCACCAGGTAAAGCAAGTAATGCAGGTGGTGTAGCAACNTCAGGTCTCGAAATGAGCCAGAATTCATTGAGATTGTCATGGACTCGTGAAGAGGTAGATAAGAGGTTAGATGACATCATGGTATCAATTCACGAACAAGCACACTCTACAGCAAAAGAATACGGTCGAGAAGGTGATTATGTATTTGGAGCAAATGTTGCTGGTTTCTTGAAAGTCGCTGAAGCAATGATGGCTCAAGGCGTAATTTGATTGGAATAGTTTACCAGATTTNGTTGTTATTCAACAATCTCTATTTGTTGAATCAATGAATTACACTATTATGACATGGGTCGCTGGGCCAAATACAACTCCATTACTAAATGAGTACCTTTTGACAATTGTTGTTGACCGGGATACAGACGGAAATCTTAGCATCGTTAGAATCCCCGACTATAATGTCATGATAAATCGATAATGGTGCAGTTGACTAAAATTATGATTAATCCCGTATCNTTAAACTGGATTTTCACCTANTCACNAAAATCAATACCTCGATTTAACNNGATGTATTAATTTCATTTNTNAATNGGCCAGAGGTACTTCGAATCCGTAGCCTCACTAAATCTCCAGTGTTTACGAATAGGCAAAGACAGGTCAGCAGCAAGCCGCTCAGCGAAATCCTCTTGTTCTGCTTTGGTTTTGAATTCGAATCTGATTTTAATTTCTTCGACCCAGTATCTGACGCCCTCTTCTCTATCTTTTTTTCCATCCAAATATTCAGGGTCCCAGCTGTGTAGCTTGTAATCTGGTTTCACGAGAAATTTTAGCATTTGATAAGGGATTTCAGGTTTCTCTCTAAGTACTCTTATCAGATGAAGACATACCTGTGGACAATTATTGTATTTGGTCTGTCCTTTTTTATTACCCCATTGCCAATAATCAACAATACGTACGCAAGAATGTTGTGGGATTTCGCTCATCTTAACCTTCTTGCTAAACAGGCCATCTAAAAGATGAATGTGCTTTTTTGTGATTCGATAATCACTGAAACTATCCATAGAGAGCCCGCGTAACCTGTAGTGCTTTTGAAGAAGCATAAGTAAGATGAAAGAACCGAAGAATAGAGTGGCTCCTTCTGTGATTGTTTCCCACCCATCATAGAGTGTGAATAGTAAAGCACCCACAAAACTCAAGGGAATAGGGTGAAATCTTGAGTATTTGTTTTCATTTGATTCAGGTTCAAATTGTTTTTCAAAATCACGAATAACGACATATTTCTTGCGCATAAAATCTAATCTTTCTTCAAGAGCAGCAATACTCATATTCTCGTATTTTTGTTCTCGGCGGAAAAATATGTCCCACAAATCAGTGTTACGCCATATTATGTATGAGCCTAGAAGTAAAGAGGGTGAGGTCATTTTTAGTAAATCATTCATCATCCCCCAATCCATTGTAACAACCATAACTATGAAGTTAGTTGTAATTCCAAGTATCGATAGGAGAAAGAGTATCATTGAAAGGGTGAACACATATTTTAGTGGATGTTTAGGCTTGTCAAAATAAATCTCGCCATCTTTTCCCTCAGTGAAGTTAGACTGCCAGTAGAGATCGTAACTTTTGGGGAGTATAGGACCTTTTGTCTCCTCGCCAGACTCTTTTGTATATACCACATATCCAAAGAAATCATTCGGGCGATGTTTCCATCGAACTTTGTCCATCCATTTGTATCTAATTATCTCTTTGTGATGTTCATGTTCTGGGTCATTCAATACCGTCCAGTAGTGATCGTGAATTTCCTTTCCCGCAAGGGCAGCGATTAAGCGATTATATTCTCGCATTTCTTTTGGAATTAACATAGATAGGCGACCAGTTGAAATAGCAGACCAAGCAAAATATGGGCCGATAATAAACTGAACAAAGATACCGCTGAAAAACAAAAACGTCTTCCAATTCATACCTAATGCGCCAGATTCGCCCTCGGCNGGAAGCGCGATGTTCCACGTTATCCAGCCAGCTAGGAACAAAAGAATTCCACAAATACCTAGGAATATTCTGTACTTAACTCTGGATTTTTTTTCTGAAATCACACCTTCTTTAACCTTAGATTCGAATTCGGGGTCTTCCCAAAAAGGTTCCACGACTCTTGTGACCATAATGATGTGAATAAATCATTCCGAATCATGTCACAGAATGACCACAATAAATCTCAAAGATTTATCGAGAATAGTAATGAATTAGTTTCTTTGATTGGGATCGAATATGACTGAATGATAAGATTTAGTCATTTGAAATTCTTTTCTTTGCAAGATCTATAAATTCCTTTGAAATATCAAAACCTATGAAATTACGACCAGTTTGAATTGCTGCTAGTGCTGTTGAACCTGAGCCCATGAAAGGATCTAGGACAACATCTCCAGAAAATGTGTAAAACTCAATGCATCGGCGGGGCAATTCTTCAGGAAATGGAGCAGGGTGGCCGATTCTTTTTGCCGAAGCAGTTGGAAATTTCCAAATTGATTTTGTTAGGTCGATGAACTCCTGTTTTTCTATGGTATTTTCACGACCATTTTCCTTTTCCTGCTCAGTTCTTGAAAGTTTGAAAGAGCCTTTTGAGAAAACTAGAATGTACTCATGAATATCTCTTAAGCAAGGATTAGATGCAGACTGGAATGAGCCCCATGCAGTACTAGAGCCAGCTGATGCAGATTTGTCCCATATTATTTCACCTCGCATCAGGAATCCTAATTCTATCATTATAGTATTAACATAAGTTGACAGGGGAATGTATGGTTTTCTTCCAACATTTGCAATATTAACTACCGCTCTTCCACCTGGGACCAAAACTCTGTAGACCTCTCTGAAGACCTCACGCAAGAGGCTCAGATATTCTTGAAGAGTGAGGTTTTCATCGTACTCTTTGGATACATTGTAAGGTGGTGAGGTTACCATATGGTGGACGCTGTTTGAGGGGATCATCGTCATATCTCTAGCATCCTGACACAGTAGTTTATTCTTCAACTCGTCAGGAAATTCAACCGGTTCACCTACATCAGTTTCTTTTGGTATACTTTCGTACAATCTCGAGTTATAGTACTCNGACGAGTCGTGTGCCTCTCTTTTTGAAACACCAAATGCAGAGGTTTTAGTGCCTTTTTTCCCATTTTTAGGCACCTCCTCTTTTTCCATAATCGCCTCTAGTAATCGACACCTCATAACCCCTGCGTGGCAAAAATNTGTCTTTTTGTAAGTAGATGAATTACCTTGGGATGATTTAATTTGGAACTACCCTTGGGTTCATATTATGGAAGAAGACTCTCACTCTGAAGATATTCTACAGGAAAATAGTTTTTCGGCTCTTATGGGAACTGTTGATNAGATAATTGATGAATTGAAACAAGAAGAGCAACTCGTTATTCCTGAAGGTCAGGTTGGTGTCAATCGGTTGATTAGATCGTTGAAATCCTTTCAAAATGATATNCAGATAAGCCTAGATGGATTAGGGAAATTTCCAGATATGGANGAAATTGCAAAAAAAATTAATCTCAAAGATATAAAGGAGAGCATCCTAAATGTTCGTGATGTAAGTGGAGCCAGTGATGAATTGCTAAGCNTTGCAAATGAATTTGGAAAATCAAGAGCGTTAGAATTGATGAACCTAATTTATCAGATATGTCATTCAATTTCTATATCTATCTCAGAGAGAAGCTTGAAAATCAAAGATGGTGAAGTTGATAGTGAAAACGCTCTTTCCATTCAAAAACTTGATGAATCAACAAGAGAACAAATAAAAAATCTCGAATCTTTGTTGGTTGAGGTTGAAGATTTTTTCCCATGGCATACGGTAGACACAGAATGGAGAGATAATTTAGATGAAATCAAAAAATCATATGCAGAAGAATCATCGTTAGATATTGGGTTTATGAGAGATATTTTTAACAATAGTTTTTACGAAATGGATCTAGGTTTGGTAGGAGATGACCCTGCAGAATTGCCTACTGCAAGGACATTTTTAGAAACAATATTCATCTATACTCTTGAAAACATATATCGTAATCTCCGTTTGATGTTCTTATTTCAATCAAATGCAAAACCACTCGATTTAGAAAAATTACTAAGTCCAGTTCCCGAGATAGAAAGCGTTAATCAATTTGCTGATATGTTAGTGTCCAAAGCAGGTCTTCTAACCAGTGTGCCGTTTGAGATTAGAGAAAATGAAAGTGATGAAATCAATGATTTGCTTTCGAAATTAATTTTTGTTCAAACATCCTTCTTACAAATGTTGAAAAATTTGGAAATCGGTTTAGGAAGATATGAACCAACACTTTCAGATGCTAATAGTCACATGATTGTATACAAAGAGTCTCCACGAACAGCATACGATTTGTTACCAATATGGCCACTGAAAAGAAAAGAACGATATGATCAGATGAACCAACTAGATATCTATAATTGGTTAGGTCTAGAGTATCACTCTGAGAGTTTAAATTATGATGAACAGCATAATATTGCCTATAGGGATTTCTTAAATTTCATTCAACATAATGGCTATGAATACAAAAAAGTAACTGCATATGATGGTAATTACAGAGTTGAACCAAAACTTTCCACATTCATTTGGGATGGCAAGAAAAACAAATACCGCTCCAATGCATCGATATTTTTTTATTGTGAGAATTGTAAGTATACAAAACATGAAATGAGAATTTCAATCGATTCCTTGAAAACACAATTTGGCGATAGTATTACTGTGAACGTCGGTCTTGACTTTTTCAAGAAAGATATTGGAAATTTAGAAATGACTGATGATGAACAAATTTTGCATCAAAGGGAACTCGCAGAACAATTTTGTACTAACTTATTCAAAGACTTCGCCATTTATCAAAAAGAACATGGTCTTCTCAAGAATTCCAAATTCAATGCATTTTTCGAAGAATTAGAGTTGAAAGGTAGAACTTTCAACGATGTTATTTTATCTGAGGAAAAGAAAAATTTGATTGATGATAATATCTTTGCTATCTTAAATAATTCAAAGTCTCTTATGAGTAGAGGAGTGGAGATAAACAGAGGAATAATGCTTGCAGGGCCACCGGGAGTTGGTAAATCATTAACTATTGATGCCATTATTGCAGAAGGTGATTGCACAATATTATTCGCAGATTTTATTATGTTACACAAAAAGATGGATCTCATATTCAAAGTAGCAAGAAAATACGCACCTACCATTCTAATTATGGAAGATATTGACGCGCTTGGTATCACTGGTCAAAGAGGTATTGCTAGTAGTGGTTCCGGCTTATCCACATTGCTCAATCATATGGACGGTATCAAAAATAATAACGGAGTGATTACTATTGCTACAAGCAATCATCCAGAATTATTAGACTGGGCATTAGTTGCACGACCTGGTCGTTTTGATGTCAGAATTGACTATCCCTACCCTGACCACAAAACTCTGAAGGGGATTTTCGAAAAGAAAATGGAGCCATATCCCCAAGAAAATAACATAAATCTAAAGAAGATAGTTGATAATATGCCAGTAGGTTTTACAGGGTCACATATTCAAGATATAGTCAATCAAGCAAACTATATTTCGGTTAGTGAATCGAGCGAAAAAACGGATGAAGCCAAAATAAGCCAAAAATCTTTGGAAACTGCTTTTGAGCGAGCTTTGTATAATTTTAATAAATTCCTAGCAGAAAGACCTCATGTCAAATTGGAAAGAGGAAGTGATTCCTCAGAAGTCATTCAAAGCAATTCTAAATCAACAACTGATAACAGCTTTTTTGTTTGATTTGTCTGTCCTTGTAAATTATTTTCATCAATAATCAGTTTATATTATTATAGACAAATATCAAAATTAATAGTTTTATCTAAATAGATATTATTGCTGGGCTTAAATGGTGCGAGAATGAGTAGCCAAGAAGAAGATAACAGAATTCCAGTGACTGTATTGACAGGGTTTCTGGGTTCAGGTAAAACAACCCTGCTGAATCACATTTTGTCTAGTACTGAACACAAAATGAAATTCGCTGTTATTGAAAATGAATTTGGAGAAGTTGGAATTGATGAAAACATCTTGGTTGAAACCTCAGAAGAGGCAATTATCGAAGTAATGAATGGTTGCATATGTTGTACTGTACGTGGAGATCTTACAGAAACCTTAGACAGTTTGTATGACAGAATAAAGGATTTTGATGGATTATTGATAGAAACAACAGGATTAGCAGACCCTGCACCAGTTGCTCAAACTTTCTTTGTAGATGACAAAGTTGTTGAGAGATACAAATTAGACGGTATAATTACTGTCGTTGATGCAAAGCACATTATCCAGCACCTTGATGACGAAAAGCCAGAAGATGTGGAAAATGAATCAGTAGAACAATTAGCATTTGCAGATAGAATAATGTTAAACAAAATAGACTTAGTTTCTGATGATGAAATCAAAGAAGTAGAATCGAGGATAAAAGCGATTAATGGTTTTGCACCAATATATCACACCCAAAATAGCTTGATTGACCCAAAGGAACTAATCAATATAGGTTCATTTGACCTAGAAAGAACTTTGGAAATGGATCCCGAATTTTTGGACACAGAATCAGAGCATGAACATGACCAAAGGGTTACTTCTACAAGCGCCAAATTTGAAGGAGAGTTGAATGTTAACAAACTTGATAGATGGATTGGAGAATTAATGCGTACCAAAGGAGAAGACCTGTTCCGCTACAAAGGTGTATTAGCAGTCAAAGGAATGGATGCAAAATTCGTATTCCAGGGAGTACACATGTTGTTTGGTGGTGAATTCAGTGAAGAAATTGGTCTTTGGAAGGAGGGCGAGAAACGCGAATGTAGATTCGTATTCATTGGCCGTAATCTAGACCATGATGCATTGCAAGAAGGCTTGATGGAATGCATAGCTGAAGATCTTCGATTCAATGTCGGAGACAAGGTATACGCAAACATTGGAGAATTCACTGAAGGTAAAATCTTGAAATGTTGGGATCAAGGAAATCCATACAGAGTTGAAATTCAAAATGATGAAAAATCGAATGTTTGGGTTCCAATTGATGACGACAGATATGTCAAATCAGAACTTTGATTTTAGATTTTTAAATAAATTGGTGAGACAATGATTTGTTCAGTAACAGTTTGCAATGGTTGCTGCTGTGGTCGTGTTGATCGAGGTAACAAACCAGTTCCTCTAGACGAATTAAAGCAATCTTGGAAAGATAACGACCTTACTAAAGATGTGAAATTAAGAATTTCTACTTGTCTAGGCCCATGCAGTAAGAAGAATGTCTCGATACTAAAGGTTGGGCAAAGAAGAATTTGGCTTGGATCATTAGGAGAAGATGCTCATTACGAAGCATTAGTTGATTGGGCCAAAAACATCTCAAACGACCCCTCCGATTCTAATTTACCAGATATTTTGAAACCGCTTCAATTCACACCATAAATCAGATTTTTATTCTGATTTTTTAATATGGTTATTAGGACAAAACCTCTGCGAGTTGTATGGAAGGGCGGTTTTGGTTTTCTAATTCCTATGCTGAAGCTGCCGGTCGTTTTCTTATAGCATGTGGCGACCTCAAAGATGCAGGTCACAATGTTGAAAATGATAGATTAGAAATTGGAAGAACAGGTCCTGAGGGTGAACCGTTATGTATCGATGTTGCTATCGTTGGTAATTTAAAATCCGGTAAAGTATTAATCTCCTCGAGCGGGATTCATGGAGTTGAAGGATATCCTGGCAGTGCTATACAATTAGCAGTAATGAATAGCCTTACAGATGAAGATCCGTTTGATGACCATGCAATAATCTTCATTCATGCAATCAACCCATACGGTATGGCTTGGTGGCGAAGATTTAATGAAAACAATGTAGACTTAAATCGAAATTTCCTCACCAAAGAACAAGAATACAAAGGAACTCCTGAAGGCTATCACTATGTCAAGGATTTGATAAATCCAAAAACTCCTCCTAAACAAAAAGATAGATGGTTTAAACTCCGAGCAATACGTTTAATCTTGAAACATGGTTTCAACAATTTGAAACAATGGGTTGCTGAAGGTCAATATGAAGATCAGAAGGCGATACAATTTGGTGGTTTTGAACTACAATCTGGTCCAGAAATTTTGCTTTCATGGCTCGATGACAAATTGAATGAAGTTAAACGGATTTGGGCTATTGATTTGCACACAGGTTTAGGTCCTAGTGGTCATGATACACTACTGGTATCAACAAATATGGATGAACATCAAAGAACCCACTTAGAGAAATTATTCCCTGGCCATGTTGAACCTCTAGATTCAAATTCGGGAGTTGGCTATCGAATTGTTGGAGATTTACATCAAGGACTTCAAGATAGGTACGGTCATGCAAATTGGACTGCACTCACTCAAGAGTTTGGAACGTTCAAGCCCATTGATGTTATAATGGCTAGTAGAGCTGAAAATAGATGGACTCAGTGGGGTAAATACTTTGATGAAAATGATGCTAAGAGGCATTGGTCACGAAAAAATATGTTGAGAACCTTCAATCCAAAAGATGAGGTTTGGCAAATCAAAATTACTTCACGAGGACGAGATGTCTTCAAAATCGCAAGACAAGATCTATCCAAAACTCCAGAGACAGTTGACATAATGGAGAACGTTAATTCTGGTTCTCTTCATCAATAATGGTCTTCGCAATCTGGCGAATGTCAATTTCCCACTGAGTGAACTCAGGCATTGTCATCGGGTCGACTGCGTGAACTGCATGAAGCCATATGAGGGTGCCCGTATCAATCATTAAATCTCCAGCGTGCCCCTTGTAGTCTGTGAAAATTGATGTTTCTTTTGAGCCTGTTAGTTTCTCGATATCACCTTCAAGTCCCCCGGATTCAAACATCTCGCGTAATTCGTACGCTACTGCTCCATGATGGAATGTGAATACATCCGCACCAGGATAATCAGAACTCAAGTTTGATGCTAGGCTTTTCCATGCCTCATAAGTTTCATCAGAGTTATTCCTATAATCGGTTGCATTGTCATAGTCTGAAGGATAATCCTTCCAAGGTAGAGCTAAACCAATTCGTGTATCTGGATTGTTTTCAAGTGCGTAATCTGTGAAATTCCATATTGCTTCGTCTGATTGTGCACCAGTTTCTATGAATTCAATGCTACAACAAATCATGATCAGAACATCAATTTCTCCGGTGTCCAAGTAAGCCTTGATGTTCTTACGATGTCCATCATCAGCCCACAATGCATCCGGTGCTCCTGAAGCACCTCCGCTCATTTCGATATATTGCGCGTGGTCATCGAAACCTGTAGAGTGTGCGTAATCTTCCAAAGTTTGAGCAAAAATCCGCCCAAAACTGTGCCCGATGTACAACACATTGTAATCATCAGCGTTTACTTCATCGGGGGAACCCATATTTTTCCCTCCGTCACCATTGCCACGGCCTAAACATCCTGATAGTGAGACTAATGTCATCATCAAAACAGCAAATATTGCAATCTTCTTGCTCATGTAAATACATCAGATGAGTTCTATTTATCGCCTATGTATCAATATTGTAACCAAACCTGTTCTAAATGAGTTCGCTTTCCAGGTTTTGCAGATTGCAAATTTTAGATTGCGGTTGGAGCAACATGGCCATCTTTCTTGTCATCAGGCTTCCTTACTCTTGACCAAACACCAGTCATTAATTCTTCATGATGATTAGCACAGTAGTGGAATCTTCGGTACGCTTCTCTAAACGAGTAAGCTTTCTTCCCAGTTGCTACTAAGTAACCCTCGGGAGAAAGTCTTGAGATAATCTCCCCGACTTGATTACAGCCAGGATAATCACAGACAGCATCTTCTCCCATAATTTCACCTAAATGCTCATTGAACTTTAATCATTGTAATTTTTCACGACTCATCGTCGGTTTCTTCAGGTGTTATCACCAATAGAGGAACATTTGCTTCAATTGATTGTCCTTCTTCACAATGAATTTCAGTTACCGTGCCCGCAACTGGCGCTTGGATTTCATTCTGCATCTTCATTGCTTCAAGTATCATTACAACCTGTCCTTCTTCGACTACGTCGCCGATTGAAACCTCTACAGTTACAACTTTACCTGGAATATTCGCAGATACCTTTCCTGATTTTTTGGATTTTCCGCCGGAAGAAGCTCGCTTTTTCGGAGGTGGTGCAGAATCAGGCACTTGAATTTCGAATGTTTCTCCGCCAACAGTTGCAGTCCAAGTGTCTCCATCGTTAGTTAGTTCTACTTCGAATTCCTCTCCGTTGACAATAACTTTTCTTGTATCAGTCATCATTTCATCTCCAGGTTGATCTAGAACTTCTCTTGTGCATCAATGAAGACATTCCCATGTTAATTCTTCTGTGGTCTTCACTCCATGATTCTCCACTAAGTCTTCCGACTTGAGATATATCTTCTGATGAGGATGATGCGGATATTACGGCCATTATCGCCGCAATTCTTAGTGTGTTAATATCAGTCATTTAATCAACTCACAATGGTATATTGCCATGTTTTCTGGCAGGTCTCAATTCTTCTTTGTCTAGCAACATCGAAAGAGCACGAGTTAATTTCATTCTTGTTTGATTTGGTTCGATTACGTCATCAATGTACCCCAGCGATGCTGCTTTGTATGGATTGGCAAATGTTTCTTCGAAATCTTCAATCAATCTTCCTCTTTCTCCATCTGGGTCTCTTGCATTTTGTAACCTTCTTCGATGAATGATCTGGACTGCTCCTTCCGCACCCATTACAGCAAGTTGGGCAGACGGCCATGCAACATTGTAATCTCCTCTGATGTGCTTAGATGACATAACATCATATGCTCCACCGTATGCCTTCCGCAAGATTACAGTTAACTTTGGAACAGTAGCTTCTGCATATGCATATAGTAACTTAGCCCCGTGTCTAATTATGCCTCCCCACTCTTGGTTGGTTCCAGGCAAGAAACCAGGTACATCTTCTAATGTGATTAGAGGAATATTGAATGCATCACAGAATCTGACAAACCTTGCTGCTTTATCGCTAGCGTCAATATCCAAGCAACCAGCAAGTATCTTCGGTTGATTGGCCACAATTCCGACGGTTGAACCATTCAAATGACCGAATCCGACAACAATGTTTGCTGCCCAATTCTCTTGGACTTCCAAGAACCCGCCGTCATCTAGGATTTCTACAATCACATCCTTTACATCATACGGTTTAGATGGGTCTTCAGGAATAATCGAATCAAGTTTGTCACACATTCGATTTGCGGAATCAGATGTTTTCTTGACAGGTGGTGTTTCCATATTATTTGCAGGCAACAAATCTACTAGGTCTCTTGCAAGGTCGATTGCTTCTTCGTCGTTACCTGCTGTAAAGTGAGATACTCCAGATTTACTTCCATGAGTGGATGCACCTCCAAGATCTTCGAATGAAACTTCTTCATTAGTGACTGTCTTGATAACTTCTGGGCCAGTGATGAACATGTGGGCAGTTTTGTCTACCATTATAACAAAGTCAGTAATTGCAGGGGAATAAACTGCACCTCCAGCGCAAGGTCCCATGATTACGCTGATTTGAGGAACCACGCCACTTGCTCTTACGTTTCTAAAGAAAATTTCAGCATAAGACCCTAAACTAGCAACTCCTTCTTGGATTCTAGCGCCCCCGCTATCATTCAACCCAATAACGGGTCTTCCTGTTTTGAGAGCCATGTCAAGAACCTTACAGATTTTCAAACCATGCATTTCTCCTAAACTTCCTCCGTAAACGGTGAAATCCTGAGCGAAAGCAAAAACTTCCCTTCCATTAATCAAACCGTGACCAGTTACAACACCGTCACCTGGGATTACATTTTTATCCATGTCGAAATCTCTACATCGGTGTTCTACCAATGCATCGATTTCTTGAAATGAACCTTCATCCAAGAGCATTTCAAGGCGTTCTCTTGCGGTCATTTTACCACGATTGTGCTGTGCGTCAATCCTAGCTTGGCCTCCTCCAATTTCGCCTCTAGCCTTTCTAGCGCGTAGGTCTCTCAACCTTTCATCTGTACCCATCATAGTACTCGCCAAATTGACGACTATCAAAGACCGCTCTTATTGCTTGTGTGCGTTATATCTCACCGCAAGCACTTCATACACCCCCTTACACACATGGTAATATGGGAGGCCGCCAACGTATTGTAATTGCAAAACCGGGTCTCGATGGTCATGACCGAGGTGCAAAAATAGTTGCAAGAGCGCTTCGAGATGGTGGTCATGAAGTAATCTATACAGGATTACGTAGAACACCTAGTCAGATTGTTAGGACAATTATGGATGAAGATGCCAGATTTGTCGGGCTATCATCCTTATCTGGCGCTCATAGTCACCTTTTCCCAAAGATATGCGAACTTCTTAGAGAAGCAGGACTTGATGATGTTGTAGTTTTTGGTGGAGGAATTATTCCAGAAGACGATAGACAGGAATTGTTTGACGCTGGTGTAAAAGCAATTTTTGGTCCAGGTACAACATCATCTGAGATATTAGAATTTGTAGAAGAAGCATCTAACAGAGATTGCGGTGTTGGTTCTGATGATGATTGGCACTGGGGTGTTTGATTGGATAGAATCAAACTTTCTCGCCAACTATCTGCCATCGAAAACGGCGATGCTACTGCAGAGTTTGGAGAAGGTCCAATAATTGCAATAACAGGCCCTCCTGGAATCGGCAAATCATGTTTAATCGACAAAATATTGTATGAATTAACTCCTGAACTTGTGGTTGGAGTTTTAGCAGTAGATCCTACTTCACCAGTTAGTGGTGGTGCACTTCTTGGTGATAGAATTAGATTCAATGTGCTAGATGATGCTAGCAAAGCCGAATCGATTTACATTCGTAGTATTGCAACTCGTTCATCAGGCGGTTCAATTCCTTCAATTGTTAATGACTTGGCATCGCATTTACTTGCAAATGATTTCGACCTAGTAATAATTGAAACAGTTGGAGCCGGACAATCTGAAATGAGATGTGCTGCTGTTGCAGATCGTATCATTGTTGTAGAAGGCCCTGCTCGAGGTGATAGCATTCAAGCTGAAAAAGCAGGCTTACTAGAATTAGCCGACCTTATTGTTGTAAACAAATCTGACCTAGAAGGCTCAGAAAAGGTATTCAATGAATTGACAATTTCTCTATCATTATCTTCTGACCCTCCGAGAATTATGAGGACGAGCGCAATTGATGGGACTGGAATAAGTGATGTTGCAAAACTTCTACTTACTTTAGAACCAAGAGCCTCTTCTATTAGAGCTAAATCTCGTCAAAAATTATTGATGGCGCATGAAAACAAAATAGTGTCAAACCCTAACTTTGAATCAATTCTAGACCGCATCAGTCAAGAAGGATTGTCTATTCCTGAAGCATTGAGGGAACTTAATGACTGAACAGGTTGCTTTAACTGACCCTGTAGACCATTCTGTTGGTGGTGTGAAAGGACATTTGTTTAGACGAGCCTTTCACCTTGCAATGTCGGCGATACCATTTGTTTACTTTGAATACGGTGAGAAAATCTCGGATATTTTTGGCCTCGAGGTTTCTCAATTTGTATCTGCTGCAACGATTTTACTAATCGTAATAGAAGCCATTAGGCTAAAATTAGGTTTCACAATTTTTGGTCAAAGAGATTACGAGGCAAAACAAGTAAGTGCTCTTGCATGGGGTGGCATTGCAATTGGTCTAACACTAATCGCATTACCTGATAATCCAGAATTCATATGGCCTCTCGTACTATCATTGTCTCTAGGTGATCCGTTCTTGGGTGAATTGAGAAGAAAAGGGATTGAGAGTCGAAATGTTGTGATTATTGGTTCAATATTTATTGCACTAATTTGGCTAGTCTCCTGGAATTTCGTTGATACGCCAATACTTTTGGTTGCAATAATGGGTCCGATTTGCGTCGCAGCGGAGTGGCCACGTCTAAGATGGATTGATGATAATGCAACAATGTTACTAATTCCATTATTCACTGTATTATTGCTTGTTCCTTGGTTCTGAAACCATTATGTTGAAATGGCGAGTTTATTTGCGTTACAATAGGTGAGACATAATGAGTGATGAAGAGACATCAAACGACCCGCCTCAGAGTACCTATCTGATGGTGTTTTTACTATCATTTGTCTTCCTAATTATCACATTCTTTGTCTATCCTCTCTGGTGATAGAAAGCAAGACCTCTTCAAGAGGTAAGTTGAGGGATTAATATGTGCGGGATAGGCGGTATGCTCGGAAATCCCGACAAATCAGTTCTTTCTGGTATGATTAAATTGATGCATCACCGTGGTCCAAACGGTTCAGGTGTCTATGCTGATGATAGTTGTGGTTTAGCACATTCTCGGCTGGCGATAGTAGATGTTGTAGGGTCTCCACAACCAATTCATGGAGATGGAAAGGTGTGTGTAGTGAATGGAGAAATCTACAATTACAAACAACTTCGAAATCCTCAGTACAATTATTCGACAAATGGGGACAGTGAGGTAATTCTGTCACTACATTCTGGCAAAGGCTCAGCATTAGACCACGCTAAATGGGTTTCGAAACTCGACGGAATGTTTGCTTTTGCATTGTGGGCGGATAATCAACTAATTTTAGCAAGAGATCCTATGGGAATCAAACCGTTATTTCGCTCAAATTTAGGAAATTCACTTCTATTTGGAAGTGAGGTTAAGGCACTTAGAGCGCACGAAGAATACAAATCAGAAATGGATTTTGAAGCAATTAAAGCCAGAATTGCTTGGGAGTATCCATTAGATGCTTCATCATTATTCAAATCTACATATCAAGTTCGACCTGGTTCAATCGAGGTATGGGAACTTGTAAACAATGTTCCAACTCTGGTTAGTTCATGCAGGTTTGAACAACAGAAAGTTGAACCTGCGGTAAACTGGAATGACCCCGAAGGATTACTTGAGAGTTTTACACTTAGCGTTAGTGATCGATTGATGTCAGATGTTCCTTTAGGTATCGTACTTTCTGGAGGACTAGACTCGAGTTTAGTTTGTGCAGTTGCTAGGGAAGCAGCAGAAATTGCACAACAACCAGTTCCTGCCTGTTGGACGGTAGCAGAAAGCGAGGATAATCCCGATTGGAAAGCGGCAGAAGTAGTGGCATCCAGCTTAGATTTAGACCATCATCAATATGTTTTGGATGAGGATTCATTTGACAATCGTTTACCTGATTTATCATGGCATGGTGAAGATTTTGACCTCACTGTGCTCTTTTTCCAACCATTATTTGAAAAGATGGCCGATTCAGTAACTGTAGGACTGTGTGGCCAAGGCGCCGATGAATTACATGCGGGTTATCCAAGGTACAAGGAACTTAATAATCACTCAAATTTAGTGAGAGGTAGACTAGAAAATATGAATTTTGATTTGTCAAACTTGGAAGGTGAAAATTGGTGGACAGAAGACTTGACTCCGGAAAATCATACCAAATCATTACAGGATTTTCTACAATTTGAATTAGATCATGGTCAATTATCTAATTTTCAACTTCGATTAGTTGACCGTCACTCAATGGCACATAGCCTAGAGGTAAGAGTTCCTTTCCTAGGAAGTAGACATCGCTTTGAATCCAATAAGTTGCCAATGAGTGAACGACTTAAGGAGGGAGTGATGGAAAAAATCGCACTCAGAAAAGCCGCTGATTTGACCAATTTACCAAAAGAAATAGTTCATCGGCCAAAATTACCTGCAGGTAGAGCCACTTCTCCAAAATTGATTGATAAAATACTGGGGGAGTTAAATCCGCTTGTTCCAGAAATCGCAAATCGCTATTCTGAATTAGAACGAGAGTTAATTAAACAGCCTGAAATTTGTTTAGGTATGGCTCTGTTTGAATCACTTCACATAGTTGATGGTGGCAGGTCGAAAAAGCAAGGGGATGCTAAATCACTAATTGAGGAGGTTCTTTGATGTCAATATTACACGATTTCACAGAATCACTCGAACTAAAGAGAGATGAAATCACACAATGGATGACTCAGAAGCGTTCTGAAGTCCCTATACCAATTTATGGAAGTGTAGATATCAGAGATTGTGGATGGAAAGTAGCAGTTGTAGATGCCAACCATTTCCCTGCAGGTTTCAATAATATTTCAGAGGATGATGAGGAAATTATGTCGAAATTACTTCACGACCACATTATTCGCAAACATCCTAGTTGTGAATGGGTGCACCTATATCCCGAATCTCATACTAGGAACCAAGGATATGTTGAAAATGTTGCAACAATAAAGAGATTAATCCAGAAAGCAGGCTTTAGGTGTACAGTTGGCTCTCCTGAATTAGAAGGTCATGGTTCCTTGGATGGAATATCTGCCCCTTTGATATTAGATCAAGTTCTGATTGTTGATGATGAAATCACAATTGATGGTTTGAAACCGGATTTAGTCATGCTAAATAATGATCTTACAGAAGGAATGTTAGATGGATTGAGCGCTAGTAACGTTTCTCCTCCTCCGCACATGGGTTGGCAACGTAGAAGGAAATCTGAGCATTATCAACACTTACAATCTTATGTAAATGAAATTTCTGAATTAATTGGTATTGATTCTTGGCATCTTTTAGCAGACTGGTTTGTTAGTGAGGACAAGTGTCTCGAAAAAGAAACTTGTCGAATAATGTTGGCTAGCGAAGTTGATGAATTTCTAGCAAACATTGCAGCAAAATATGAGAAACTTGGTATCGACAGAGAACCAGTAGCGTTCATCAAAAACGACAGAGGCACATATGGTCTCGGAATAATGGCCGTAACGAGTGGTGAGCAATTACTAAATCTATCAAATCGAAAATTCAAGAAATTGATGTACTCAAAGGGGGGTGTGGATGTAGAAAACTTCCTAATTCAAGAGGGTGTTCCAACAACTATGAAATCATCAGATGGTGCTACAGTCGAGCCTGTTGTGTACTTGGTAGATGGTGAAGCTGCATCATGGTTCTACAGAATGAATCCGAAAAAGGGAGAAATGGATAATCTAAACTCTCCATCTGCAAGATTTAGTTCCTTTTCAGAAGCCGGTGCTGATTTTGGTGAGCATGCAAGAACATGGCATGCTTTGGTTGCAGAATTATCGATGCTAGCAATGGGTGCTGAGTCACAAGCACAGTTAGACATTCGTGACTAGAAAAATCATTTGAGGTAGTGCTTTGAACCGTTTAATAGTATACGGACTTACTATATTCATTGGCCTTTGGATAAGTGCCAAATATGGCGAGTGGCCAGTAAATATATGGTGCATTGGACTATTTCTTATCCTGTTTAACAGAGCAGAGAGAAGAGAGAGAATCGAAATGATAACAGTTCTTGCATTTGCAACACCTATGGAATTATTCTTCAGTGAAGTTTGGTTAATTTATGAGTATCAAAGGGGATTGATGCCATTATTTGTTCCGGTTGGACATTGGTTCTTATTCGATTCAGGTAAACAATTAGCAAAGATGCTTTCTGAGAAAGTCGCAATGTATGTACTAATTCCATTCATTCCATTCGTATTCTACGGCGTNTGGGTTGGAACAGATACATCTGGCTTGGTAATGTTATTGTTGGTTCTAGTATTTACAAAATATGGGCCTCAACCGGCTCTTTATGCCACTATGGCTTGGCTGGCTTTACTAATGGAAATATGGGGCACTTATCTTGAAAATTGGACCTGGGCATCAGATGTCCCATATACTGGACTAACGGCTTGGAACCCACCATTGCTTGTTGGTGCATTTTACTGTCTAGGAGATTTATTGGTAAATCTATCCGTGGATAGATTTGAAAAGTCAAATCATATCGAGGTGATTGCATGACTTCTCCCAAGGACTTAGCGAAGCGCCGAGCCGAAGAGGCTGAACGCATTGCGATAGCCTTGGCTAGGCAGAAAGGTGAACGCCGTTCACAAATTAAAGGTGGAGAAGGAACAGTTGCCTGGGTGACCGAAAATTTGTGTATAGGTTGTGATCAGTGTACTATAGTTTGCGATGATGATGCTATCGATTTGTATTTCAAAGATGTAGCCTCACCTCTGATTAACGTTCCAAGTAACAAAAAGGCAAGGATTATCCGAGATGCATGTACTGGCTGTAGATTATGCGTTTTNGCNTGCCCAACAGATGCAATAACAATGATTGATAGGTGATGAAATGGATAAACAACCAGAACATGAAGGAGCCCAGAGATTCGGTGGAGAATTTGGACCAATAAGAGGAGAAAACACCACAGGNGTTTCCCTTTCAACCTTCAAAACTTTAGTTTGGATTTCTAATATTGGTGGTCTTCTATTGGTAGTACTAGCTCTGGAGTTTTTGTTCGTGACGCATGATTTTGCACTTGGACTTGGTTTCCTAATAGCCGGAGTTATAGTAGCTCTATTCCCCTCGAATTATGAAATTCGTGGTATGGAAGAAGAACCTAATAATGAATGATTGTTCTTATTGAACCTCAAATGATTGGTTACAAGAAGGGCATTTTGCTTTTCCTTTGTAATTCACTGGAAGTTTTAGTTGTACACCGCAATGTGTGCATTTCTTGACAACCTTAGTTTCGGTTCTATCATCTTCTGAACCTATTATTGGAAATGGCAAAGGAGACATGGTGTCTAGGAAGTCAAGGATGGTTTTGATATAACTAGGACTTCCATCCCTAAATGAACTCTGATCTGCTGCGAACAGCGGTGCTGTTACCATTACGATACAGAATCCTGAGCATAGCAAAGACATGGCTGGATCGTCTCCAGCCCATACCACAGTTAATGGTGAAACTTCTCCTGCAAAGATAAAAGATAAACCACCAGAAATTACCAATGCACCAGTTGTAATGTAAAGACCAGCTTTGTAACCTTGTAATGTGATTGTCCCACCTATGATATAGACAAAAGAGATGAATAGTCCAATGAATGAATCAGTTGGNGTAAANTCACTCCACAACATTGAATATCCTGCCCTGATAAATCCATAGATGATTATTCCTAACCCAATTAACATAGGCAAATTTGCGTTATTATTTGTTATGAATATTTGAGTAGGTTGTTGAGTAATTTGTTGAGTAATTTGTTGAGTGCTGCCCAAATTAATNTCTTGAGGNGCAGGTGATTTTGATTCATCATCTTCCATTAAACGAATNACAATTTCTGCTTTGTTTCCACTAACTCTGAGACCCCGGTCTTTGCACATGGTCTTCAGTTCGAGCAACGTCATTGAGTCATATTGCATTGTCAATCCCACTACCATGGTAGTAAATGAATTGATANCCTGTTATATCTCGGTGCTTATGCTTCTATACCGACATTTGTTGATGCGGTCTCTCCTATGAGAGATTTCTTTGCTTCTACTTGCCTTGCAAGGAATGAGACAACATCCAGAATTTCTATGTCATACTTTTCTTCATCTTCAAACTTAAGACATTCAAGGTGGGAGACACATTTAGGACAAGATGTGATCATCATATCAGCGCCTGTGTTCTTGATTTCTTCCATTCTGGAAACTCTGAGTGCTCTTGCATTTTCGTTACAGGACATCATACTCGAAACTCCACAACACATTGCGTCTTCACCATGGTGTTCCATTTCAACCAATTCTACACCTTGAACTCCTGCGACAAGTTCTCTTGGTTCTTCATAGATACCCATTTGTCTTCCTAGTCTACAAGGATCGTGGTAGGTCACAGTTAGGTCATTCTCAGCCTTCATCTCCATGTCAAATCCATTTTCGATTAGGAATTCAGTAGTATGCATAACCTTGACACCTTCTAATTCGTAATCTCTTGCGAATGTACGGAAACATTCAGCACAAGATGATACAAGTGTATCAATTCCAGATGCTTCAATCTTCTTTTGGTTGTATGCTTTCAACTTCTCGAATACCTCGTCAAGTCCTTGCCATTTCTGGTCGTGGCCACAGCACTTTAGGAAATCTCTTCCCAAGTATGAGACATCTGTTCCCATTTCTTCAAACAGAGTAAATGCAGCAGTTGTTGTTTCTCCAAGATTCATTTCACCTTCGTTTAGATGGCTAAAGACCATTTCTTGGTCAAGATAGTCAACGCAACCAGGGTAATATCCAATGTTTGAATCGATTGGGTAATCTTCCACAGAGATAAAGTCAGCNTCGCTTTCTTCTTCTGCTTCAGCAGCTAATACTGCTTGTAAAACAGTATGAGGGATTTCTGCTGCTGGGCCGCCAACGATTAATGATCTTCTGATGTCCACATATGAATCATAGTCGACTAACTGTGGACATGCATTAGTACAAGCAGTACAAGTTAAACAAGAATAAAGCGGTACACCGTCGTCTTCATTATTCCATGAATTATAGATGATATTCAATTTGTCACCAGCATTGAATAGCCTTACTGGACAAGCGTCGTCACAAAGGTCACAACCGTAACACTTGTTCATCTCGAATTCATATCCNCTTGCCATATTACGTAGTAGAACGAATGTTATTGCGCCAAGAGTCAGACATGGAACAAACATAGCATAGGTTAGTTTTGCATCCAATGATTTTGGATTTGTGTGATATGTCGGATTTTCTACAGGCGCTCCAAAGCCTTCTAGTTCTGTGTTCAGGCTGTTAGAGAGGTCGACAGTAGTTCCTGCTAATCCATTTCCTGCATTCTCTCCATAGAGAAGTAGTGGTTGGAATGCCTTGATCGTGAATGATGTTTCAACAATGACGCTGTCGTTTGCAGCTAGTTGTCCCATTGAATTAACCCTAAACTCGTAATCATAGGAACCTGCTTTCAGTTCCACTCCCNCTTCTCCGGTTGAACAATCTGTGTCGACGACAGTCTTTCCTGAATCACGGTCTGTTATGACTAAACTAGATTCGATCAGTCTCGATGTTGAGACGCCTCCATCAATAATTACCTCACTCGCCCTTGTAGCACATGTTGCATCGAGAGGTACAGTTTTGAAATCATTGTCATCAGGCCAATAATCATCTGTTATTGAGAATGTTCCTGTAGCCCAAATTGTTTCATCNCCGGTNTAATTTTCTATTCCTTGAGCACCATTGACTTTACCATCTAAATCTTGGTGTCCATTATTATCTGCGAAATCTATCATGTAATACCGCGTGGGCTGATATATATTCCATTCCATCCAAGCAGCAGCGGGTACTATGTCNCCCTCGAATCCTTGGTCATCCATGAAACTAGTTCTTTCAGCAACCTGAACATCTGTTGGCTGTGACCTCATGTCTTCTAGTTCATCATAATCAGCGATTGTTAGTAATCCTCTTGCTTCCCAGAATCCGTTNTCATATACTGGATAAGTCACAACGCTAGCAGCTGTGGCAACAACAAATGCTCCGATAATCAAACTCTTTGCATGAGTAGGTGTGAATCTTGCTCCCCAAGCATTATTGAACAACCATTTGGCTATGAAATAAATCATTATCCANAACAAAATGCCAGTTAATACCCAAGGTATCGCATTGAATAAATCCGCAATCCATGGGTCTCTTGTTCCACACAATAAGTCACCATGACTATCTAATTTACAATAATCACTTCTATTCTTACCATATAATTCTAAGAAGATATTGATTGAGAATACTGAAATGAACCAAATGTGGGCGAGGTAAACTACACCTGCACTAGCAAACCACGGGTCTTCAACAGGTCTCTTTTCACGGCCTCCCAAGAACGGAGGAAGAGCCAATATTCCTATTGGGATTCCAGTTAGGAAGGCGCCCCACCATGCAGCGTTCCATGGGAATGATGGTTGACCAAAGAAGTCACCAACTGGTCCTAATGGAACGTCAAACTGAGGGAGATATTCTCCCCATCTTAGATAACCATATGAAAACAATACATACCAATCAGGGAATACGAATCCGGCTTGTGCGAACGGATCGGCTGCACTGTGAAGTGGCGGTGGAATTAACCAAGCGTAGAACAATAAAACCGCAATCATAAATCCGAAAATTAAGGAATCTCGAAGAACTTCATGAGGCCAAAATCCGTGACCTGACCGAGTTCTTTTCCTCTTTTCTTCAGCGGTTTGGAGTTTCTCCTTCTCATCCATGTATGTTGACGCTACTGCACCTAAATTTTCCATTAATCCCATACTNTTCACCTCCTATCAATGCGGCTCCGCAATTCCTTGAACCCAAACTATGAACAAATGTATGATAATCAATGTAGTAACAATNACTGGTAATATGAATACGTGGATGAAGTACATTCTTGTTACTGTTCGTGGAGATAATGATGAACCTGCGAATAGTAGAGTTGCGATATACTTTCCAATCAAAGGTGTGGAGTTTGCAAGGTTGATTCCAATAACTGCTGCACCATATGCCAATGTGTCCCATGGTAGCAAATAGCCTGAATAACCGAATACAATTGTTAATGCCATCAAGGCAACTCCAATCAACCAGTTTAATTCACGAGGGTTTCTGTATGCTCCAGTAAAGTAAACTCTACACATGTGCAAGAATACTGATGCTACCATGAAGTGAGTCCCCCAATGGTGTACAGCTCTTATGATATATCCAAACGGAAGTTGTGTCATGATNTATTCCATACTTGCGTAAGCAGGAGATGGGTCGCCTTCTCCTCCTGGAACATAGTAGATNCCTAGTACTGTTCCAGTGATAACTAATATTATGAAGGATAGGAATGAAATCCCTCCCAGGCAATATAGAGGATACCAATACCAAATAATTCGCAGTTTGTACTTTTCAGCGTGAGTCAATGGCATTTGCCTGTGCATGTTGTAATATGCACCTTTGCTCATGTTCCAATAATCTTGGATACGGAATCTTGTATCTAAGAACGAAAATACCCAGAGAAATGATCTTTCAGCCAGACCCATTTTGCCAGAGGTTTCAACGGCTCGAAGGATTTCTCTTCGTGGAATATCTTCATTTTCCTTTCGGAGCGTAAACGCAATCAGAACAATCAGGAAGGCTATGAAGAACCAAAGTACCCAGAAAATTGTGCTCATCTAATCACCTCAATCGCAATAGGTCAACCAGCCCGTATATTCAGTGGATGCCTCAATGGTATCTCCATTCATGATGATTGGGATAATTGGTAGTCCGACTGGCGCAGGACCTCCTGCTCTTCGAATCCCAAGGTATTCGAACATTTGTCCATTAGACCTGTTGGCGTTTCTGTTAACTTCAATCGCTGTAGGGTCAAATCTGCTTGAGTGGCATATGCAGAACATCTTAGTTCCACCGTCATCTCCTCCACCGGGTGTCCAGTTATCATCTGTGAATGAATTCGACACTAGTTGCCATCCGGGTATGCAACATAAGTGCGTGCATCTTCCGAATGACATAACAAGATTGTTATTTGGGTCAAAAACTTCTGGATTCGATAACAAAAATTCTGTAGCGTGTCCAACATAATTTTTGGCAATATCGTAACCTGGCATTTCTTGGAATCTTGGAGAATTGTCTGCTATAGGCTTGCCAGAGTTTTCAGCGTGTGGAACATAGTTTACGATTACAGGCAGACCATTCCAAACACCTTGCGCTCCTGCCATACCAACATTTGATTTCGCTGCTTCGGTTTCGAATGAGGATTTTGTCATTGGTTGTAGGTGCATTGCTCCATACCATGCTTCTTCTTCACGGCCTTTAGCCCAGAATTTAACAGCAGAGTCTCCTCCTCCGCCCGCTGATGGTGGTAGNAGAATAGAAGCAAATCCAAGTGCTCCTAAACTAGCAGCTAGAACTCCTCCTGCAGCATTGAATCCNTATCGCATNAATTGCCTGCGATTTATTTTCATATCACCAAGTGCATTNGAAGCAGATCCTTCTTCGGAAGGTGCGGGTCTTAGTCTCATGCCATCCATCGATATCACCAGTTATACTCTCTCCAGTCCTTCTGATGTTCAGGTATGTACTTGTTCTGGGAGTGCTTGACAATAATTTTGTCAGGAAGTACCCATTTCATGTAGACTATACCCATCATCAAGAGGGTCGTTATTCCCATCGCAAGATGGTAAGAAAGTTGTTGTTGATCCCACGCACTTCCGTTTAGAAGTCCGTAGAGCATTGTGCTAAACCAGTACAGTGTCCAGAATATTCCCCAGCCAAAGAAGAACATTGTTAGAGCCGAATTACCAGAAGGCGCAAGGCTTGCGGAAATTATGGTTCCTGGTTCTGCTGGGTTGAATACNCCATGGTTGATTGCAGCATCCATTTGCTCTTCAGTTAGTGAAGCATCTTGGAGGGCTGTTCTTGCGTCTTTTACGCTAACTTTGCCAGAAGCGACCTTTTCAAGTAATTGCGTGATTGTGTCTTTTGCCATCACTGATCACCTCTTCTGTTAACTTTGTANCTGAGNCTCAATAAGTTGCTACGTCCTTTGTANGATGTTGAGAAGCCATATCGGAGGACTAGGCCNCAGAAGATTATCACAGCAATTACAGCACCAANNCCTANCAGCCCAAGCCAGTGTGCTCTGAATCCAGCCCCAAGTGTTGAAATATCTATGGCTCCAGATGATTTTTCTGGTGCTTCTGGGGTTCCGCTTCCAGCGATTAGTGTCTTTGTGCCTCGCTTATCTTCGCTAGAACCGTTTTCTGAAAGACTAAATTGCAACTGATTCCATAAATCTCCGTCAGGAGCCCCGTTACCGTTTACTGCATTTCCTGTAAACCAGAAGTTGACCGTACCTGAACCTGTTTCAGGTGCTGTCCATGTCAACGAATAAATTCTGGTATTGGGATTAGAGTGAGTCCTAGCCATGGTGTCGCCTTCCCAATCCTGGCCATCACCTGATAGTTCTCCTGCACTAACTCTNGCAGAAAAACCACCGCTGGCTGATTCTGGTCCACCTACAATTTCCATTCTCATGTCATAAGATACTCCAGCTGCCCAAGAGTATGGGACGTCATCAAGAATTATCATAACAGAATTGGAAGGTTCTGCAGCGTGGCACAAACATCCTTCTTTAGCGACATCATCGATATCTCCTTCAGCCCAGACCTCTTGGCCTCCAATGCCTCCCGGGTATGCGTTTGTAACGGTTGGAAATAGCATCAATGAAATAAGAATTAGGGATGCCAAACTTCGGATGAAAACCTTCTGCGTACGCATGGCTAATCCCTCTATGTTTGTCCGACTCTCATTTCGCCTATAATCGTTCCTTGTTATTTTTCATAAATTTGGGTAGCAGTGTTACATTTTCGAGGAATAATAATACACTCGCGAAATAACAAACCATATGATGAATAAGATATAGCGNGGTTTATGTCAGATTACGCTTTTGACAACACGTACGATTTGTCATCCGAGCAATTAGAATCTTTAGACAACGCTGAAGAAGAAATGCTGAGGAATAATTTAGGGAAAGCGGAAGAAATTTTGCTAGAAATGCTGAAGGACGACGGAGAATGTATACCTGCTCTCAATAACCTAGCACATCTTTATGGTAGACATTTTTCAGATTTTGAAAAAGCTGTTGAAATTTATGATAAGGTCTTGCAACTTGAACCAGATAACTCATGGGCTAGGGATGCTAGAAGAAGATACCTCAGATATGTGGGAAGAGATTGATAGACCTAGATGAATAGGGATAATCATGGATGGCGCTCAAATCCTAATCGCTGGTGTAGGCGGATTGGGGTGCTCTTGGGCAAAAAGGGCTCACATAGTGTGTGGGAACAATGTAGATCTAGTGCTAATCGATGCTGACGAAGCCTCGTTTGATTATGATCAAGCACATCTAATTAGGCTAGGAAAACAATCCGAAGACTCAGGTTGTGCTGCTCTACCTCCATTAGGTGAACAGAGGATGAGAAATGCTTCTGGAATCGTGAGAAAATTGTTGAGCGATGTTGAATTAGTCATTATTCTCACGGGCTTGGGCGGAGGNACCGGAACTGGAGCAGGACCTGAATTTGCAAGGCAAGCAAGACTGGCGGGTGCAATTGTAATNACAATAGCAGCAATTCCATTTGAAGCCCAAGAAACAAGGGTAAAGGTATCCAAAGAGGGTCTGCCGAAATTAGAATCNAATTCAGACGTCTGTGTGCGACTAGAACTGGACAGGCTTGCATGGCAGGCAAGAGAGCGAGGAATTGACTGGCGATTAGGCGCTTCATGGGTTGAAGAATTCGTCGAAGGTTTAGTCAGAACACTACTCAGATTAGGCTTGATAAATCTAGATATGATGGACTTGAAGACTATTGTTGGTCACCCAGGAGGTTCAACTCTTCTAGTCGGTCAAGGTGATCCCGATGATGCATTTTCTTTGCTGGAAGATGCGATGGGAGCTCCACTTGCAAACCTATCATTTGATGGTGCGAAAGCATGCTTGTTGCAAATTGAAGGTGGCAATGGTATGACGGTAGGCCAGGTAGGTGCTATTGCAGACGCATTTACATCTAAATTTCATGATGATGCTCAGGTAATTCTTGGTGCTAGGGTAAGTGATGATTTGATAGGTCGAATTAGAGTAGTCGCTGTGGTTTCAGGTTTGGATGAACTTGGCGNAATTTCTATAGATTAATCCACTACTTCAATATCTTCTTCCGAATCCCATTCGGTTTCGCCTTCNATACCTGTTTTATTTTCCCAATCAACCTTTTCGTTTTCTTGCCAGTCTTCATTCTCTTCTTCAGTTTGTTCTTCACCTTCTGATTCATCTTCTTCAGGTTCAGTAGTAATATCCACGCTCTTTGCTTTGTTCAGGATGTCTTTGCTTATTCTGCTTGCTCTAAGTGTTGGGCGAATTAGTAAAATCATAGCACATATTGTAAGGATGTGGCCAAAAATCATCACTTCTCTCAGACTATCGAAGGTTCCAGTCAGCATAGCAACCGAACCAGCATAAGCGTAGCCGAATGAAATACCAAGGGGGAGTGAAGCATTCTCAGAAATTAACCTTTTACCATCTCTTACCGTATATGTGGTCAAAGACCACACCGCAAATACAACTGTTGTTGCCATTAAGATACCTTCTTCAATTAGTGTTGATATTTCAGATGGATTCATCCATGTTCGGCGATATACGCTAAATGCGTGCCAAGTAATGAATAGTTGGGCAATGATCATCCACTTGAAAGAAAATGCAGCCATCCCTTTTTCAACTCCCATACTTTCTCTTTCTGTTTTTGAGATCCAAAGTGTAAAGACTTGTAATAATGTAGAAATTAGCAAGAAAGCAATACCGCCCATTAACGCATCCTGAGCAGATAGTGATTCAGCATCACTAACTGCTTGCCCAATCCAGATTATCGCAAAAGCAAATGATTGAACCACGATAAACTGGGATGCAGTAGAAATTTTTTCCTTGTAGGTGTGGAGTTTTGCATCTCCTAATCCATTGGACAACCATTCTACCATTCCAGTTCTAAATGATGCGGCTTGTGCAATAGACCAAACAATAAACAATGATGCTAACATTGGTGAAATCCATNCGTTATCATTTCCTCCTAGTCCATACCATAGTAGACCAACAATTACACTAGCAAGTAAAATCGGAACAATTGTGATCCTAAAACTCATCATAAGACGAATAAACAACTTAGAACCAGTTTTATCTTCTGGTAATGTAATTAATTTCTGCATTGTATTGTTGTTAGATATAGCAGCTATTATCGCATATGATATTGATAGGGCAATAAATGCAAAGGATACAAAATTTTCTTGAGTGTCTACTAATAGTAGTAAAAGAAATGATACAATGCCTATCATAACAATATGAGGTAAAGTTCTGGCAGATAACATATTTTTTATCAANTCCAAGAACCCAACCTGATTCGATTCTTGNATGATTTCTTCTGCCAATATATCACTCCGCTATATTAGGGCTGATGAGCCATTATGTTAAGATAAATGCCCTCNCAGGGTATTTTATGCCGAAGAAACTAACAAAAGCACTTNGGGGCAANAGGAGATGGATTGGCTGTACTTGTGAAGGGTTTGCTTCGCGCAGAGATTTGGCAAATTTCGTAAACAACATTCCAGTTAAACTATTTGATTTTGAAAACAATATGTGCATTTTTGAGGTTAAACTCGAAGATTACAATGAGGTGAAATCAATATTTTCATCAGGACGTGTGATTTCTGAAACTTCGAGTGGCAAGATTCGGCTGGTTAGAGAAAGAATGGGTTTCACTAGAAAGCCAAGAAAGCGTTGAAGAATAAACGGAAGTTGGACTAGACATGGGCGCCGGAGGAGATGCACCGCCAGTTAAGAGCGAGAATGTAATGATCCTCATAGGCTCATCGATTCTTTTGATTATGTTGATTATACAAGCATGGTCTATTCCAACAATTATGCCTGAAGATGAAGATTTCCAAGTAAAATATGACCTATCAGAAGGAGATATTTTCTACTTAACTGTGATAGAAGGAATTGTTCGTCCTGAAGTAATACAACCCTCTGGATATGTGAAGGTCAGCGATAAAAATGTAGATGACAAATGGGAATATACCGCAGAAGAAGACGGAGTTCACACATTCGGTATAGTTCCACTAGAAGAGTCAGAAATTCAATATGAGGTTTCGAGAGGAATTCTCTTTGATTATATCCTATATCCAATAGGATTTGCAATTTTGTCTTTTGGATTGTGGAAGAAAAATGCTAACAAACCAGATGAAGCGATAGAAGCAGTTCTTGAAAATTAAACCCAATCGATACTGTCAATTTCATCTACAAGGTGATTGCCAAGAATTAGTTTCCCTTCGTCTGAAATTTTGAAATCAGGGTATTCGATATTATTCAACATCGGTATTCCATATTTTTTAACTAATTTTTCTATTTTTGAAATCAGATTATTGATTCCAATAGGAGGAAGGTTATCAGATAATTCGAACAAATTTGCAATATTAATGTGCAAAACTCTGTCCAAATCATGTATGTCATAGTTACCAATCTCTGATAGACTAGAATAAGTAAAATCAAACTCTGAGTTACTGCCTTCTATATTTATACCGATTCCCAATACGACTTTTGATTTGTTGCTTGAAGAAATCGACTCAACAAGTACTCCTGCTATTTTTTTACGGTTTATCATTATGTCATTTGGCCATTTAACTGAAAGTTGGTCGTTATCTAAAGCGTTAACAACAGCCAGAGCTGCGGCTAATTGAATTATTCCTGGTGGCATGCTTTCATTCTCAGAAATGTCCCACGATCCCGCATATGCTTTTTCCATAGATTCCCATTTTCTTTGGTA
>PBXF01000043.1 GCA_002727515.1 Methanobacteriota archaeon | reverse complement strand
TCCCTAGATCTGAGCGCCACATTCTTCCTGACTCAGTTATGTTCCAGCATATAATTGGATGACCTCCACGGCCTTTTTTACCCGAATCTATTGACTCTATCAACTCATTAGCCTCCATCTTTTCCAGGTAAACACGCAATTCTTTGCGATCGATTCCTGTAGCTCTTTCAATCCGAACGAGCCTGCGAGAATCATCATCTGAATTTTTCATCCTAGATATGTACAACAATATTCTATACATTGTCACTGGTAAATCTCGTTGCTTACGCATCTTGATCAATAGGTGGTATAATATCCTCCTAAATTATTTTTGTTAATCAAAATACTAAACAAACAGTGTTCAATCGGCACTACATGGTCTTCTCACATGGACTAGCAGACTGGCTCAGTTTCAACATCGATAGAGATTGGATTGATGAGAATGTTAAATGGCGTGATTTTGGCACCGGCGTTCGCCTTGGAAAACTTGCAAGAGAGGATGCACTATCCCTTGTTCTTTACGATGTAGTCAGTGATGTAGACATTGATGCATTCATGCCTCACAGCCATCCTGGAGGAGAATGTTACCTGGTTTTGGAAGGAGAAGTTTGGGACGAAGACGGGACTTATCCTGAAGGATCTATAGTTTGGATGGATAGAGAAACAACTCACACACCCAGGACAAGAGGCCAAACCCTTATTCTCGTATTATGGCCAGAAGGCGTGAAAGCGGCTTAAGGTGGAAGATATGTGGACCAATATCTCGGCATACAAATTTCTTGATATGCCGGAGTTTGAAGAATTACGTGAGCCGCTGAAAGAGTTCTGTGATTCTCATGGAATATATGGCACAATACTGCTTTCTCCTGAAGGAATAAACATCTTCCTGTCCGCACCTAAAGAGAAAATCGACATATTTGTTGAACACATCAAATCTGATGAAAGGTTTAGTGACATATGGGTCAAATATTCTGAATCAGAAGATTGCGCTTTCAGAAAAATGAATGTTCGTTTGAAGAAAGAAATTATATCGTTGGGTGTACCTGGAGTAAAGCCTCATGAATTTACGGGGAAACCAATCGCACCAAATGAATTCAAAAAGTGGCTTGATGAAGGAAAAGAAGTCACTATCCTCGACACTCGTAATGATTACGAAGTTAGAATGGGAACTTTCGAAGGCGCTGTTGACCTAGATATCGAGACATTCAGAGCGTTTCCTGAAGCTGTAGAAAAATCCGATATTCCGAAAGATAAGCCAGTGGTAATGTTTTGCACAGGTGGCATTCGATGCGAAAAGGCAAGCGTCGTAATGCTAAACCAAGGCTACAAAGAAGTATACCAGATACATGGTGGGATTTTGAACTATTTTGAAGAAACTGGTGGGGCTCATTGGAACGGTGAATGCTTTGTTTTCGACCGAAGGGTTGGAGTTGATGGTGAATTAAATGAAACAACATCCGAAGTATGCTGGGCATGNAGGGAGCCATTGACTCNAGAACAAGCAGCAAGTCCTGAATTCGTACGTGGAGTNTCCTGTCCTTATTGCATAAACGTTTGATTTCAAACGCGTATTCATATACTCACCGAGATTTTCTTTGCTTATGTCCGAGAAGCCTAAACTCGCTGTTTCTTCTTGTCTCCTTGGAAAAAAGGTTCGCTATAATGGCGATGCCGCAGAGTTTAGGGTGCTCAACCGCGTGTGGAGCGACCATCTTGACCTAATNGGAGTCTGCCCTGAAGTAGGCATTGGCATGGGGGTGCCNCGTCCTACAATNAGGCTAGTCAAAGAAGGCGATAGGATTTCGCTCATTAATCCAAAAACCGGCGATGACTACACAGACCAGATGCTAGAATTTGCAGAAATGCAATCGGACTATCTAGTGTCAGAAGGCATTTGTGGCTTCGTTTTCAAGAAGGATTCGCCCTCATGCGGAGTAGAGCGCGTTAAGGTATATCGTGGTGATAATCCGCAAGCAGTACGAGATGGTGTCGGCATGTTTGCAAAAGTATTCACCACGTTATACCCCCACATTCCAGTAATTGAAGAGGGGCGATTGACAGACCCATTACAAGCGGAACACTTCTTAGCAAGNGTTCACTTTTTCCATGAATGGCAAAAAATCGGTAATGAAGGATGGACTGCTCAAAAAATTATGAAATTCCATGCGGAACACAAGTTGTTTTTGCTAAGTAGGTCTCCTGATTCCAAAAGAACACTTGGCAGAATAATTGCAGAATCNTTTGATAANGATCTNCATCCNGAAANTGTCGCNNTGCTTTACATGACGGAAGCCCAAAANTTCCTTTCAAAATTAACCAAGAGAGGNCAAATCGCNCATGCTATGGAAAGATTNATNGGCAGATTACCAAATCTGGATAAGCAAGATAAACAAGAAACATTGGAAGTGATCCACCAATTCAGAAAAGGACTTCTTCCGCGCTCCGCAGCTATCACCTTGCTATCTCACTATGTGAAAAGACATGACAAAGACAACCCAATGCACAAGAATTTCTTATCACCAATTCCAATCAACATTGGAATCATGGCTAGAGTNTAATCAGTTNCCACAGCCGCAGCCTTGAATTTCACAAGCCTCTACTTTGACTTCTGAGATTTCTTTTGGAANCTTTTCTTTCTTCAAACGCTTTTTCGAGGTTTTAGGAGCTCGCATCTTGCGTTGGTTTTGAGAGGTTCGAGGGTTCATGATTCGNCNTGAACAGCACACAATGATAACTCTTTATCATCAACTTGCAATTTTAATTTCTATATTGCCTTCATTTACTCTAGTCTCATAAATCTTGAGATTCTTCTTTTTACTGAACTTTCCAACTAGTTTTCCATATGCAGGAAACAGTGGAAACGGGGACCACTCGACCAATTCNCCATCATCGAGTTTGTGAGTTGTTTGATGCAATGGACATCTTATACAATCATCTTTGACCTTTGCTCCATAAGCAAGTGGCCATCTCATATGTCTACACAATGCTTCAGTTGCGAAATATGAATTGCCAATTTGTCCAACTAAAACTAAGTTCTTTGCTACAGATAGCATTTTTTTCTTACCNGGNTTCAATTTTGACTGTTTTATTGCTACATGCCANGTCATAGTATCTCCTCATGCTGCTAATTCTGACATTCCACCATCAAGATGCAAAATCTGTCCTGTGAAATTATCTGGAGANGAGGTTAGAAGCCACACTATAGATTCNGCAATTTCTGAGGCTTCATTAATTCTATTGATCGGGATTTTTGCAGCTGAAGCTTCGCGCATTTGTTCAGATCTTAGGATNGTAGATGCAAGCCTGGTGTCAGTTAATCCAGGTGCAACTGCGTTGACCCTTATTCCTCGTTTTGCATAGGTTGCTGCTGCCGACCTGACCATAGATTCAATTCCACCCTTGGCAGCGGCAATCGCTTCATGATTGACCAAACCAAGAGTTGCAGCAACACTTGAAGTGAATACCATCTTTCCTCCACCGCTTTTTAGCATCGCTTTTCCAACCATGGATAATGTCAAAAATGCACTTGTGAGATTTGTTGTGATTACATCTTGAAATGCATCAATTTTCATAGCATGTGGTGGCCTTATTGCTATTGAACCGACTAAATGAGCGACTCCGCTNATTTTACCTCCACCTGATGCCATGGCCGCTTCTATGGCCTCCGCAATTATTTCTTGCTCTAATGAATCTCCGATTATAGCTTTAGCACCTTGATTTATCAAATCTGAAACTCTGCTTTCATCCCTTGCTACTAGTGTAACATGTTTTCCAGATGAGAGAAGGTTAGTCGCTACTACCCTTGCGATATCACTTGAGCCGCCTACTATCAAATATGAGTCTGACATATNCNNAAGTAANTCTGTGAATATTTATACTGCTGTAATTTGCATCATCAAGAAAATTACACGAGTATATAACCCAAGTTACACNAGATATACTCATGAACATAGGGATGGTTGACAGNATTGTCCGTATGTTTGCAGGCATTGGAATAGTTGTTTTTGACTATTTAGCGAGCCCGATGTGGGAATTAGTATTCTTAGCAGTTGGCCTTTGGAGTGTTCTAACATCTGTGTTTGGATGGTGTCCATTCTACAGGGTTTTAGGCTACAACACCTGCCCCACAAATTTCACAATAATCAAAGAAAGTTCTGAATTATCTGATTAGTCGTCTTCAACAATATTCTCTGTGGGTGCTTTGATATTCATCAATTCTGGATTTTCTAATGCTAGNATAGCACGAATATTGTGATTATTTGACAATTCGTCAGTTGGTGGAGCGACCTTTATTCTTGTATTCTTTATTTCAATTAAATTTCCAGGTGCTGCCACAACTCCACCCTCAGGCAACCAGATTCCAACTGGGCCGATTTCGGGATGATGTGTGACGATTAAGGTACGATTATTTTCATCGGCCTCTACTCTCAAAACNGTCAATCGTGTCTCTGCTGCGATTAGTTTAGTCGATTCTTGCCAATCTTTCCAAGACTCATCTAGTGGTTTTGAAATTTCTTCAACCTTTTCTTCGATATCTGTAATTCTAGTTTCAAATTCCTCAACCTTTTCCTCGGAGATTGAATTCAACGAATCAAGTAAATCTCTCATTCCTTCAAAATGAATTTGTTCTTTCTCNGATAATGCAGCATTTGCCATTACAATNGCTTCCGCAATCAATTCTAATTTAGNATCAATATTCATTTCGATTGCACATTCCATTGCCTCATCGAATATTTCCAGGGCTAATCCTGGCCTGTCCACGGCCAATAGTGAGTTTCCGACTTCATACAGGAGTTCAGATGCTAGAGACTTGTCTGATGAAATCAGTTTCCGGCANGTAGTNATNTGGTTTTCAGCGAGTTCTGTTTCNCCTGCGAGATGTCTAGATACTCCGGATAATACGAGATTCGCAATTCTATTTGCTTCAATCATCTGGCTTTGTCTGTCCGCAGTCTCGAATAGTGAAGCTGCTCTTTCCCAATTTCCCGCAGATAAGGCAAGGAGGCCTAATTGATGCATGGCACGCATTTCTGCTGATTGATCGTCAACCAATGTTGCATGTGCCAAAGCCCTAGTCAAATGTAGTCTAGAGGATGCTAAATCGCCTGATAATTTTGCCAACATTCCCATTGCAGATTCCATTCTGTAAAATGGGCCTGCAATAGCCCTGTGGGCTATTTCAGCCATATCCTCGCCAAGTGGTGCCAAGCCAATGCCAGTAACTTCCAAAATTTCACTAAGTAAGACAACACATTCTTGATATGATGTAGCTATGTCGTCAGATGTTTTTTCTGCAGACAATGATTGAAGATGAGCATCGATTTTTGTTACTGGTGCACAGATTTCGGGTAAGTTACCTAACTTTTTCAAAATAGACTTCTTTACAGGTTGAGACCTAAGGCTCCTTATCAGACCAGATATCAATTTCTTTTCATTTACCTCTGAATGTACATCTCCTGTTACCTCTTCTTGCTCTGGTGCAATCACTTTAGAAGAAAGAAGCGAATCTACCATCCATGTTAATTTTGCTTGAATATCATATTGACCCGCTCTACTAATCGCATATCTCATTTCAGCCGCTCTGACTCTACGAGATAAACTCCGTAATCGCGATTTTTGGCTTGATTTACCGGAATCTGCTAATCTCTGAATGAATGTAGATGGAGGGCAGGTTTCAAAATTCAAATTTGCTTTCTCCCCTGTTGTCGTCATTTTGTAATCATCTGAAACCAATGTTACTTTGTTTCCTTCGTGCGCTAATTTTGATGCTAATATCATCAGAGATAGGTCGACATCTTGTGGTGATGCTCTTTCACCAATATGGCTAGCCAATGCTCTGACTTCAGCCTCATCAACAGGTATTGTTTTCATAATGTCCATCATTTTGTCAAGCAGATTTGGAGATCCCTTCCACCTTTGGAATCTTACGGTTTTTATTTCACCATGAACTCCTGGTGTAACATATATTCCTGAAGATTGTGATGCTAGCACTGATTTTAGGTCAGAAAGAAAGTTGTCTGGAGCCATGGAACCTAGGTGAATAAAACAGTTGGAATCGACAACCCAGAGGTTTGACATGGTGTTTGCTGTAACAACAAGGCTATTGGCCTTACTCCCTTTCTTGAAAGGCCAGCCAATTAGGTGGAAAATCAATCATCAGAAACATTCCTTTATGTATCAAAACCCAATGATGTTGCCTATTAGCGTGGTTTTATGATTGAAGTAAATTCGTTGACAAAGTCATTCGGTTCTGGTTCAAATAAAATCGATGTTCTAAAAGGAATTGATATGGAAATTAAACAAGGTGAACTTGTAGCACTCATGGGACCATCTGGATGTGGAAAGTCTACTCTGCTAAACATCATTGGTGGATTATTGCCTGCGGATACAGGGGTTATTACTCTAAATGATAACAAATATGGTACAAAAAATCCTGCTGCGGTCGTAGAAGTTAGAAGAAAATTGGTCGGTTGGATTTTCCAAGATTTCCATCTACTTGATCATCTTTCTGCCTTGGATAATGTCGCACTTGCCTTAGAAATTGCAGGAACTGATTCTGTTGAGGCTGAAAAAAGGGCTATTGATGCACTTACTAAAGTGAATTTGGCAGACCGCATGCACCACATACCAGACCAATTGTCAGGAGGACAACAACAAAGAGTCGCTATTGCGAGAGCTATCGCTGGAAACCGCCCCCTATTATTGGCTGACGAGCCTACTGGAAACTTAGACATAGCATCCGGAGCAGAAGTTTTGGAATTATTCCGTAACCTTTGCCATGATGAAGAAAATCCAATCTCTATTCTTATGGTAACTCACGACCCTGATTTAGCATCAAAAGCAGACCGTATGTTATTGTTGACAGACGGTAAAACCAAGGCTTCCGACATAAGAAGTGCTTGGGGTTTAGATGATGAGGATGGTGAGGAAGAATGACTGAAGACGATATTGAATTATCAGAAAATGATTTTTCTAAAGGGCGTTCAAGGATTAAACGATACGGGCACAAAGTCACAGAGTTGCCTAGCAGACTAAGACTAGCGGCTCAGAGTGCGTGGAGAGGGAAAGAAAGAGGAATGGCAGTTATTGCTGGTGTTTTCCTTGCTTCTTTAGTTATTACAACTGTATTAGCATATGGAGTCGGACTATCNCAACTATTCTTTGAGGAATCCTTGAAATCAGAACCTTTTGATGCGAAAATAGAGTATGCTAGAACACCTGTAGAGAACGCATCAGGGTGGTCTAACAATACCACAACGATGACAAGTGTCTGTGATGAATTACTTGATGAATTCAGTGAGTTCAATGACTGCACTCTAGTTTTAGGTAGACAAGGAATACATAGCGGTGGTTTATTTAACGCTGAATTCGTTATTGCTCAGCCCCTTGAGATGAGATCGATTTCAGACAACGAAAATCCATTATGGGAGCCAATGAGATTTGATTACCCAGAAGCAGATGCAAATGGCCCTCCAATATCAGACAAACGAGCAATTAGATTCCTGGGGCCAGGTGCTTTTGATGGAGAACTAGCAGATAGATTAGGTGCTAACATAATATCAGGACTAGGTGAATGGCCGTCCCCAGAAAACATGGCTAATACCTCAAATGGCACTTATGGTATTATTCTTCCATCAAATATAGCGAGTGAGGCGCAAGCGGAAGTTGGCGATGTATTAGAAGAATTGACATTTGCTTACGTTGTTGACGAATCTACTCTTATTGAAGGAAGTATCAACGAGGACAATTGTGCTGGCGAAATTACACCTGAAAATAATGAAATGATATACTGCAGAATGTCGATGAGTGTAAAGAATCTGACAGTTATGGGAATTTACGAGCCATGGGATTTCGGCAATCCAACATTACCATTCAACCCTATTTTTACTACATGGGAAGCGCTAGATGAAAAGCAGCGTCAAACCCTAATGGACAACGACCACATGTATCTTGGAGTAACAATAGACAGAGGACAATTACCAACAACATCTACTGATGATGCTGCGGAGTGGTTAGAAGATTTAGGAACTAGAGTGCAAAGTGGTAACTATACCGACGAAGGAGTTGAACTGTACTATACTGACATCGTGAGTGGAACAATTCTATTCTTGGAGATTTTCCTTGGCCTTATCCAGATTTTTGATTACATCATTATGATTCCAATCGTAATTTTGTCAATTTCAGTTCTAATCTATGGTCTTGTCTTATCTTTAGAGCAACGACGAAGAGAGGTGAGTATTCATCGGGTGATAGGAGCAGATGGAGGAAGTCTGCAAGGCATGGTTTTACTAGAATTGTTCGTGATGTCATCTGCTGCTTGGTTGATTGGTTATGTTCTAGCTTTACTAGCNGTTCCTATCGTTTTATCCGCTGTAGGATTCATGGAATTCAGAACTGGCGATTTCGATGTAAACCCGACTTTAGGAATTGGTTCTACGCTTTTCACAGCCATCACTACCCTGGGATTAGCAATGATTTTTGGTAGAGGGCGCACTCGTGAGTTTATAGAATTGGAAATCGAAGAAGGTGTTCGAAAAACTACAAAGAAGGCGGANCCAAAGAGATGGTTACACTGGACTGCTTTCATCTTCGGAATGATTGCTGTAATAGATTCATGGATGGAAATGAATGGAAGTGAGGATGGTCTAAATTCAAACTTCTTCATTGAAGGATTACTTGGCATATTTGGACCATTTGGACTTTGGCTTGGAGGTGCATTGTTGCTTGGAAGAATAGGTGCAAAGGGTCCGCAAATTATGCAGTTGCTGTTTGGCCGAAGNCCTATTTTGAAGGACGTAAAGCGCGGCCTCAAAGGTTCAGGTTCCACAGAATCTGTCAATCGCCTTGCTGTAATTATGCTGCTCACACTTTCCATCGTAACACTAGCNGCAGTCCAAGGATATACNGGNACATTGGTAGATGAAAAAACTGCAGATGCAAATGTAGGTTCTGACCTACAAATTGAAATGGAATCCAACGTTAATGAAACAACTTTGCTATCGTTTATGAGTGCATTTACCGACAGTGAAACAACACCTATTGCAACAACTGTTCCNGAGATAAGTCTAGCAGATACACAAGGAGGAGATAAATTGCAAACCTTCGTTCTGTTTGATGACAATGATGAGGTTCTCAAATGGAGTGAGCAATCAATACCAGGTGACGACATTGATGCTGCTATGAAAGCATATAGAAGCGGGGGTTTCAGCGCCGGCAGAGACGCTGCTTACTCATTGAGATTACCGGGTTCTGACAGAGGAGGGGACGAAAATAAACTNGATGATGTTTTATTGAAAGCAAGTGATTCAAAGTCAGAAGAAATCACATTTGTTTGGGAGGATATTGCATTCAATTTCTCATCTGGAGGTAGTAATGAATCAGACCCATTGGTTTTATTCGGACAATATACTAGATTGATGAATGGTGATTGGTCGGATCTTGATCTATCAGGACAAAGCCTTGAGGGTAGAAACCTCAGCCTTGTTGATTTAAGCAACACTTCANTTGCGAACTCAGATCTGTCTGAGGCTAACTTAAGTGAATCAATATTGCTTAACGTAAACCTTAGCAACACAGACCTTACAGGTGCGAATTTGAATAATACAATCATTGTTAACTTCGAAGGTGGAGATTTAGAGGGGACTGATTTCACTGATGCTAATTTGAGAGGTGCGTTTGGTCTGTTCGACCTTTCCTCTGCAATCCTTTCGAATACTACCTGTCCTGATGGTACCAATAGCGACGTCACGTCGTGTGCTTCAGGCTCCACGGACTTGCCACCACCACTTGCTGCTGAATTATTCTTAGCAGATACAAGAGTTGTTCTAATTGTAACGCCATATACCACATCAATGTACTACATGGGAGTCCATGAATACATACCAGGAGTTGGTGCCGCAACTATCGATTCTGCAGTAATTATCGGCGAGTCATCATGGAGAGAATTGGTTCAAGAACGTGCTGATAACTATAGTTCAAAAACTTGGATAGTTAGAGTAGATGGCGTTACAGGTGAAGATTTAGAATCCTTGGCTTCCAAAATAGAAGCAAACGCTAGTGTGGCAAGCGTTCTTGATTGGTCTACGGCACACAAGGAAGTTGAACGAAACGGCGGACTCATTTTCGGAACTCCGGGATTATTATCTCTACAATTCGTTGTTGCGAGTGTTGCAGCAGTAGCATCTAGCTTCGTATTCTTGTCCCTTGTACTGAGCCAAAGACAAAAGGAATTAGCAGTATTACAGGCTATTGGAGCATCTCCTAATCAAATCATTAGGCTAGTGCTTTTCGAGATTCTTTCTATAGTAATTGTCTCAATGGCACTGGGAATTGTTCTAGGNGTAGGACTTGCATTATCATTCAATGGATTCTTCGATATCTTCGGATTTATATTCCAAATATTNGGAGGTTCATCTACGGTCATAGATAGNACTCTTGTCTATCCATGGACGCAGATTATTNTAGTATCATTAGCTGTATTTGCTGCNGTGGTTGTAGCANTNCTTGTGACGACTAGAAAGGCATTGAAATCTGACTTGTCTAGTGTATTGAAGGGGGAGTGAAAATGGCGGATACAATATTAGAAGCTGAAGGCCTGTACCATGTTTACGAATCCAAGGCTGAAGATGGAAATGTCGTGGCATTNAGAGGATTACATATCAACATGAAAGAAGGTGAAGCAATCGCTGTTGTCGGCCCTTCTGGTTCTGGAAAATCTACCTTGATGAAGTGTTTAGGCGGTTTGATGAAACCCAGTGCAGGTTCTGTTACCTTGGTAAATAAAAACATGACAAGATTAACTGGTCANGAATTGGTTGAATTNCGTCAAAAAACGGTTTCTTTCATNTTCCAGGAAGGTAACCTACTGCCCGATCTAAATGCTNGAGACAATGTTGCACAGCCTCTAAGGCATCAAGGAGTTAAGTCGAAAAAAGCTCTCGCAATTGCTGACCAAATGCTAACTAGACTAGGGATGGCACACAGAACTCACGCAATGCCAGCCATGCTAAGTGGAGGAGAACAACAGCGTGTTGCAATAGCAAGAGCGCTTATTACTCAGCCTAGATTAATTTTAGCAGATGAGCCAACAGGAGCACTCGACCCTGTTACTAGCAGAGAAGTGCTCGCCTTGTTCAAAGATCTTCATGAAAATGATGGGGTTTCATTCCTACTTGTTACGCACTCCAAAGAGGTCGCAGCTTTTGCCGATAGGTCATTAGAATTACGAGATGGCAGATTTGTTGCAGAACACGGTGAAAATGTCGATGTGGAAGACCTTAGCAGAGATAGAGAATTGATTGTTGATGATACAGGTACAGTCACATTACCGCCTGACATACTTGTCAGATTGGGTGGGGCAGGAAGATATACTGTTGGAAACTTGTCAAGTGGATATATCTCATTGCAAGGAGAGTCTGTTGAATCTCTNGGCAAGATGGTACTTGCCCAAACTTGTCCNGCNTGCAAGCACGANTATGGAGACAGNGATGACCAGATGTGCCCCTCTTGTGGTTCATCAAGACCAATGGTGGAGGCAAAATCATGAACTTTTTTCGAATCAGTGGGATATTAGAAACAATTTCAACAATTTCATTATTCTTCATTGCAATGCCGCTAAAGTATATTGGAGGCAACGAAATATTAGTAAAAATAATTGGTCCAATACATGGTGGTCTATTCATCCTATATGTTGCCTTAGTTTACTGGGAACAGAGACAAGGACGGATTTCCGCCAACTTAGCCATATTAGCAATGGCAGCAGCAATTCCACCCGGAGGCCCTATCTGGGTGGAACGGAAATACATGAATTCAGATAATGAAGCAGAAGTTTCAAACTGATTTCATTATTTTGATCCGAAGGTCAAATTTTTGAACCAGGAAGTCCAGCTTTTCTTAGCGAAAATACCGCTTCTGTATTTCTGTTTGTCCATTACTTCTTCAACCCAGGTTTCTAGTGCGTGATCCATTTTTCTCACCTAGTTTATTTTATGCACCGGTGATATAATTGATTTTGGGTGTATTGTTTACACTAAGTGTATTTCAAAACACCTAAAATCCATGCGGTTTATCTACAGATTTCTGATTTGTTTTTTCATCAAACCCTTCCACAGAGGAGGAATTAATGCTATCCAAAACATAGTGTAGTAGCCAAAAGGTAACTGTGGAGCATTCTCTTGGGCACGAAGTTCCCAGAGAGGAGAACTTGCCTTCAAGTGGTGTGCGGGATGAAGAGGTAGTTCCAACAAAGTCCACCTAGACCAAACTCCCCTGTACTCCCATGAATGCATTTGAGTATGTTTCTCGCCGACCTCTCTTACTAGACCATAGTGTTCGATGTAGTTCACATATTCCAACAATACAATCGCTAAACCTGCTTGAACCAAAAACGCGTACATAATATTAGGATTTAGTACCCATAATGATGCAAGAAGTGCTAACTGAATAATAAACCCATGAAAAACTGTATTCTGGTAGATTTTAGCACCCTTGGCGCTATGAGTTTTCCAGGCTGAGATGAATTGTAGTGGGATTGTCATCAATAATTGGGTGTAGAACGATCTACCTTCTGGAGCGGATGCAGGATCTTTTTCTGTGGCATAATTTCTATGATGACCATGATTGTGCTCTGTTGTAAAATGCAAGTACATGACAAGTAGCAAGTTTAGCCTCGACATCCTCCACAAAAGCGAGCCCTTTTTTCTGTGCCCTGCTTCATGTGCATTGATTATTCCTGAAATTCCACCTACTACGCCCACTGACAGGCCTCCTAGAATAACAGATATTGTGAAACCTTCTTGTGTGGTGTGCCAGAGAAGAATTCCGATACATGATAAATAAGCAAGAGTGTGAAGATATAGTATTGTATTCCAAGGCCTATCTGAATTTTGACTCCTAGTAGGAGCCGCTTTGGGTGATATAGCATCGATTATTGGACAAAGACCTATTGCATATGCAATCCCAGAAATCGACCAATATCCTCCTTTAAGAATACCAAGCACGGTAATTATCGGTAAAAGAAACCCAAGCAAATGTGGAGTCCACGATTCCACCCTTTCTTGCATAGTCAGACGATAATATACAACTACATATGCGTTGGTTTGAAAACAGATTGTGATTTCGCTAAGGCGATGGACCCCCTCCTGAAGTCGAAGTTGCAAAAGCAACGTTACCACATTGTTGGAGAACATGGTGGAGTCAAAGTATGCCACTGGACCAAGGAATCTCTACTTAGAGATAGGCAGTGCTACAAAGGTAAATTCTACGGGGTTGCAAGTCATAACTGTATGCAAATGTCTCCCGTAGTAGACCAATGTAATTTAGCATGTTCCTATTGTTGGAGGGAGCCGCACATGGATTCACTTGAATTATCCGATCAAGACCCTCTTGAGATGCTTTATGAATCTGTAAGAGCTCAAAGGAGACTTCTTTCTGGATTTGGTGGAAATCCCAAAGTACCAAGAGAAAAGTTTCTCGATGCACAAAACCCTAAGCATGTTGCAATTTCACTCAATGGGGAGCCTACGTTATACAATCGTCTATCGGAATACATGGAACTATGTCACTCTCACGGTATGACAACAATGTTAGTTACCAATGGAACACTGCCTAAAGTTATTGAAAAACTGGACACTCTACCAACTCAATTGTATGTATCCGTTGATGCTCCTAATAAGGAAGTGTTTGATGAGATATGCAGGCCAAAATGGAATGCAGCAGCTTGGGATAAATTTGAACAAACGATTGACCTTTTGCCAAGCCTAGACACTCGGATTGTCTGCCGTCATACTTTGATTAAAGGCAAAAATATGAATCCGGAACACATTCCACAATACGCCGCTTTAGACAATCGTGCAGATCCTGATTGGATTGAATGTAAGGGATATGTGCATGTTGGGAATTCAAGAGAAAACCTTACTTCTGAAAATATGCCTTTCCACGACGACATATTGGAATTTTCAAATGCATTAGCGCCACTCACTAACAGAAAACTATTGGACGATTCACCGCCAAGTAGAGTTGCTCTCGTTGGAAAAGAAATTGTACCAATTCCAGTTCCAGAAGCGACAATGTTCTTCCCTGAGGATTTGGGTGTGGCTGACCCTGTAAAACATCTCAAAGTCATTCAATAGGTGGTTTTTTGCGTAAAATCTTACTTGCCAGAGGAGGTAAAATGTCCTCATTCTCAGGCTTAGGTAGTACACACCAACATCATTTAGAAGCTCTGAAAAGTGGTTCGCTGAAAGGATATAAGGTCAACGAAGTTCACGAATACGAGAGGTCTGGAAATCCTTTCTTGAGAATATGGAAAAGATGGTTTAGTGGGCCTAAAAATGTCGCATTAATGTCAAAAAATAGCGATATTACGCATATTACTGATCAAGAACAGGCAATTCTCTGTCCGGTTGATGGTAAATCTGTTATTACAATTCATGACTTATTCCATGTATTTCCTTTCGAAAATGATGGGGTCAAAATAGGTGACAATTCCCCTTCATTAATTAGAAAAAGAGACCTCAAAAGAATAAAACAAGGAATCCAAAGGGCTTCAATGTTAGTTTGTATCTCAAAATATACCCAAAAAGAGTGCGAAATGAGATTTCCCGGGATTCCTACTGCATATGTTCCACACGCAATTGATATCGAGAAATATTCCATTGAAACCACTAGACCACATTGGTTTAGCGAGGGAAAAAACCTCTTGATTATAGGTAGTGAAGAAGAAAGAAAGAGAGTTGATTTTGCAATCAATGTTTGTGGGGGATTAGATGTCACCCTGCATAAAATAGGGGCGGAATCCTCTGAAAAATCTAAGAAAAAATTGCGTTCTCTTGCCGTGAAATCTAACTGCAAGTTAAATTGGGTTGGGAGATTAGAAACTGATGAAATGATCGCTGCTCTACAGCATGCAGACGCTCTTTTGTTTCCTTCCGTTGCCGAAGGATTCGGCCTCCCCCCACTAGAAGCATATGCTTCTGGAACAATTGCCCTAGTTGCGGATGCTCCTGCTCACAATGAAATACCTCTCGAAGAACATATACTTCCAGTAAATGATGTTGAAGCATGGAGGGATGCAATAAGTAATCTTCAGCCCAACCCCGATGCTGTTAGACAAAGAGCCAACGAATTCTCAAAAGAAAAATGGTCAGAAAGGATGAAAATTGCTTATGACTCGTTATTTTAGCCTTGTATATACAGCCGTTTAATTCATGGAGGGGTTTGAAATGGCACCCAACATGCAGCCAATACACAAAGTAGCAATCATAGGCGCCGGCAACATGGGTTCAGGTATTGCACAGAAAACTGCACAAGAAGAATTTGATGTCCAAATGGTTGACAGAGAAGAACAATGGGTAGAAAGAGGAAAAGGAATCATTTCCAATTTCCTGCAAGAAGCTGTCGAAAGAAGAATCTTCTCACCGCAACAAGTATCCGAAATCGAGGGAAGAATAACCGGCGTTGTAGGTACTGAAAATACAGCAGAAGATACTGATTTAGTAATCGAAGCCGTATTCGAAGATTTTGACATAAAAACTCAAGTCTTTAACGCATTGAATCAAGCATGTGGAGAAGATACAATTCTCGCTTCAAACACTTCATCTTTGTCGGTTGACGAACTCGCACTTGCATCAGGTCGACCTGAGAAATTTGTCGGACTACACTTCTTCTATCATCCTGCAAAGAACAGACTTGTAGAAGTTATTCCAGGAAAAACAACATCTGATGAGACAATAGCAAGAACAGTCCAATATTGTAGAGGCCTAGGAAAAGTAGTAATCTTATGCAAAGATAGACCTGGATTTGTTGTAAATAGGTTCTTTGTACCCTGGTTAAATGAGGCATGTCTTCTTCTCCAAGAAGGAGTTGCGAGTGCTGCAGCAATCGATGCGGTTTCTATGAAGGCATTCAAGATCGGAATGGGGCCTTTTGCATTGATGAACTTGACCGGTCCCCCAATCGCTCTTCATTCAACAGATTACTTAGCCGAGCAATTGGCTACACCAAGATATGTTGGGGCTCAAAACCTCCGTGACATGGTTGAAGCAGGTGAACAATGGAATATCGGTGAAGATGCTGAATGTTCAGATGAAGCAGCGGAAATAATTCGAACTAGGCTTCTAGGACAGGTATTTGCAGTTGCAGGACAAATTGTTGATGAAGAAATTTGTTCCCTTGAAGATGTTGATAGAGGGGCAAAAGTAGGATTAAGATGGGCGAGAGGTCCGTTCGAAATTGCAAATCGACTCGGAATCGATAAGGCAAAAACAATGGCTGAAAATTACGCAAAACTCGCTGGATTTGAAACCCCCAGTGTTTGGGAGAGAAGTCAAAGTTTTGTTTTCAATTACGTTGATTCAAGTATCGAAGATGGTATCGCTACGATTACAATCAACAGACCTGAAGCAATGAATGCACTGAATGAGACAGTTGTAGGCCAACTTTCAGATGTTATTGACATGGTAAACTCAGATTCTTCCGTTCATACAATTGTTCTGGATGGAGCAGGTAAAGCATTTATTGCTGGAGCAGATGTCAAATTCTTCGTTGATAAGTTGAGGGCAGATTCATTCCCAGATATTTACGAGTTTACTGCCAACGGACACAGAGTCCTCAACAAGTTAGAGAATTCTGAAAAGACTACTATCGCACTGACTACTGGACTTGCACTTGGTGGCGGATTGGAACTAGCATTATCTTGTGATTATAGAATTGGTACAAGAAAAACTCAATTCAGATTCCCTGAAACAAATATTGGGATTTATCCTGGATTGGGAGGCACACAGAGACCAACTCGTATTTGTGGAATTCCTTGCGCCAGATGGGCTATACTCGCTGGAAATTTCATGGATGCTCAAACTGCTTCAGATTTAGGGTTAGTCACTCACCTAGTAGGTGTAGCTGATGTTGATAATACAATTTCAGAGATATCTGCTAATGGTAAACCAGCGAACAAATATCCAGGTAAGCCAGCAAACAGCGAATCGAAGATAGTGAAATTCGCTGAATCATTCTACAGTGATGACAACCTATCTTCCTTGCTCCAAGGACTATGTCCTGATGGATTTGATTCTGAAGATAAATTGGTTGCAAGACAATTAAAATCTCTATCAAGAACTGCGCCTATTGCTGTTTCATTAGCAAGCAATCTGATCAATCTGGCAGAAGATACAGATTTGGAAGAAGGTTTGAAATCTGAACTTGAAAGCCTTAGAACTATATTTTCAACAAATGATGCATTGGAAGGTTTAAGTGCATTAATTGAGGGGAGAAAAGCCACATATTCAAATTCCTGATGGCGTTTTTCCTACACTATGTTTTATCACCGACATCTACTCCGAGGATTATGCCCGAGCCTCCTCTAGTTTTACCAATTCAAGTAATAGGGGACATAAAACAAAATATCGAGGATACTATCGAAAATGGTGGCAAAATTAGAGCGCAACTCGCAGAATTTTCTGGTAGTGCTCCCTGGGATACAGATTGGGAAGTTGAAGCAGCTGTAGAAGCATTACATGTTTTTGGTAGTAGATGGACAATAGAAATCCTTTCGACTTTGTATATCGCAGGCGCAAGAAGATTCAATCAACTGAAGTCTCTTCTTTCAGGAATTTCTTCAAGAACATTATCTGACAAACTCAAATTTCTAACCGATGAAGGTTTAGTTGAGAGAAAGGTAACTGACGGCCCTCCTGTTAGAGTGGATTACGTATTGTCTGCCCATGGGGTCACTTGTGGACGTCTACTCTCTCCTTTGGTTGCACACCTAAAGATACAAACAGGTTCTGTGAGAAGCAAATAATCGCACATCTTACCGAATCTATTACAAATGAGTTGCTGTAGTTTTACTCTATGGCACTAATCAAGCAGTGGATAAGCCAGCGCCCTTGGCTCGCTGCTGGCATCACTGGTGCTACAGGTGGAATCTTAGGGCTGGGTGCCCAAATTGGCGCATTAGCATTCCCAAGAGGAACCGTAAATACAAAACTACGGGAACTTGAACATCCGCTGAGAAGAAGAATCCTATTTACTCTCGAAAAAAATCCAGGACTTTGTTATAGAGAGTTACAATCAAATCTATCTGCAGCAAACGGCACATTAAGACACCATCTTGATGTATTATCTAGTAGAAAATCCATTACAATAATTTCAGTTAACGGAAGAACTTGTTACTTTGCAGGCGCTCCTAGTCAGGTTGAAGTGCTAAGGGGCATGAAGGTAGGAGAAAATGAGGCTGCAAGACAAATGCCAATTGGGTTATCTCTTGTTCAGAAAACAATTGTTGAGGATATTAAAGTGAATGGTATACCAAGGTCACAGGCTGCACTTGCCAGACGTATTGGCCGATCGAGAGCATCTGTTCACTCTGCTGTTCAAGTTCTTAGAAGAAGAGGAATTCTTAGAGAAGATAGAATCGAACTCGCACCACATCTGTCTGATTCTGATTTATGGATTGGAAACAGAAAGATTGACTATGAATGGTCCGATGACCGAAGATGAATCAATAATCGTCTCTCGAGAGACATTTATTGCGCATTGTTCAAAACCCTTCAACTATCGGAATGTACCATGTTCGATTTGCGTCTCGAAGAAATTCCATTACCTGCGGGTAAGAAGGATAGAGACAATCTAATTTCTTGGCTTATCGACACATTATGCCTACACAGAAGACGTGAAGATTCGGCATCAGATGAATCAGGAACCTTTTCCCCAATTCATAGAATTCTTAGTGAGCATTTACTCAAATTCCCAGATAAAGGGTTTGAAACAAGGGAATTAGCTGAAGAACTTGGATTAACGCCTGCTGCAATCCATCACCATTTTGCAAGACTTGTGTCCGCAGGAATAATATCTACAACTTCAGGAAAAGGCTGGAAAATATACTACCTCGTTGGAGGCTCAATTACAAATGCGATTGAAAATATGAAGTCGCGCTCAACGATTATTCACAAACAGAGAATAAAGATACTCGATGACCTGTGGAATAGAGGTAAGAAAACAACAATGAAAATAGAACTCCCACCTGATGGAAAACCAAGTGCCCTAATCAGAATAAAAGAATGGGGGCCGTTGCTTGAAAATGAAAACGACATTTCTAGATTTATGGCCGACATAGGTTTGTTAGGAGAAAGACCAGGAAGAGAAAATAAATCAGATTCTCTTTCAGTAAAAGTCTTTCAAATGCTACTAAATTCAGGCTCACCAATTTCAATTGATGAGGCTGCGGAAGAATGCGAAGGGCCGAAACCAAGAGTTGGTAGAATACTTGAGAGGTTTCGTGGTACAGGTATGGTTGAGAGAGTTGCAAGAACTGACCGGCTTTCGACTGCATTATGGTCTGCAATGACTACACAACATATGCGGAGAGGAGAAGATTGGCTGCTAAAGAAAGGCGGTTTCCAAAGACTTTCAGTACCAAACTCAATTCTAAAGCACCTCAAGAGTAATACTTGTTCTCCAGAAATAATTTCAAGATCATTAAAGTCACTTGAACCAAGAGACCAAATGTTACTTCTCAACCTTCTAGGAGGCAGATTGCCACTTGGATACCGTTTGGTTGGAACTACTGTTGATTTACTAAAGAGAAAATCTATTGATGATTTAGAAAGAATATTTAGGAGAATTGAAAGAGTTGGCAAAACACTTTCTGAACTAGAAAATCAATAATTTGATTTCAGTATGATTCAAGATATTCACTTGTTGCAGCGGCAAATTCCTCTCTACTTGTTTTGCCATGCATTATCGCTCTGATGTGTTTGGCATTTGGCAAACCCTTAGTGAATGAAACCGCATGCCCACGCATTGATTTTATGTTCAAACCAGTTGTCTGTCTTGCCAATTCAATATATCGATTCCAACACCATCTTCTAGTAGCAAATTGTTTTTCAACATCATCAAGTGAGTTCCAATTACCTTCGAAACTTTTGATCCATGGTAATTCATCCTCTGCCATCCAACCCAATCCTACCTTGATTTCACCGAAAACAGATGGTCTACCAATTGCTCCACGGCCAATCATCAATCCTGAAGCATGAGTCTTCTCAAGACATGCTGTTGCAGAAGAAGAATCAACAACATCTCCATTTGCAATGACTGGAACTTCAACAGAATCTACCACCTGTGAGATATACTCCCAATCTGCAACTCCGGAATATCGCTGTTTCAATGTTCGACCATGGACGCATAGTCTTTGTACTCCAACCTGTTCCAAATCTTGGCAAATTTCCTTTGCGTTGAAACTATCAGATCCTGTGCCAAGACGCATTTTTGCTGTAACTGGAATTTTCACACGGTTCACTACTTCCTCACACATGGAAACCAGGTTCTGAGGTTCACCCATAAGGGCAGCGCCAGCACAAATTTTAGTGACTTTAGGAGCTGGGCAACCGAAATTTAAATCGATGATATCCGCACTATCTTCTAGAAGTTCAGCCGCTTTTGCCATATCTTCGGTTACTCCTCCAAATATTTGTGGAATAAATGGCAATTCATCATCACAGGTTTCCATCTTCCTCCAAGACATGGCAGCGTCTCTTGTTAATGCTGTAGAGTTGGTAAATTCAGTTATTGTAAAGTCTGCTCCGCATTCTTTCGCTAGTAATCTGAATGGAAGGTCTGTTACACCTGACATTGGGGCTAAGAATAACGGCCTTTGTTCGCCTTGCCATTCGCCGAATTTGGGCAAGATGAAACTAGTCATTTTACATCAACTTTAGAAGGTGGATTCCCACTCTTCTAAATCATTATTTTTAGCCCATTCTTCGTCTGTGGTTTCTTCACGGACTTTCAGGACTTCCCTGGCAAGAAGCCAGTATAGAAGAGCGAGTGATCTTCGTCCTTTGTTATTAGCAGGTAGAGCCAAGTCAACATTTCTCAAATTGTTGTTTGCGTCACATATTCCAACTATAGGAAGTCCAGAATTTACTGCTTCCTTCAGTGCTTGTTGGTCTGCTGCTGGATCGGTTACAAACAGGATATCTGGCTCTACATATGAACGTAGAGCTGGGTTCGTCAAACTGCCGGGAATAAATCTGCCAACACTTGCGTTAGCACCAATTGCTTCAGCGAATAGCCTTGCTGGTCTCTGACCATATTGCCTTGCACTTACTACCATTACATTTGCTGGATTATATTTTGTAATGAATTGAGCAATGGAACGAATACGACTGTCAGTGATTTCAATGTCGATTAGGTAAAGTCCATCAGAGCGAACCTCTTGTATGAACTGTGCCATATCTGCACTCTTCTGTTGAGTACCAATGTGAACTGCATTGGTCTCGTATGTCTCACGGTCAATCAATAATTCTGTCATAGTTATGACTCCAGCACTTGCGCCACAAACCCCCCCTAAATAACCGCTTCGTCGATGAATGAAGCCGCTGTTGATTAGAATTCATGACATGATTCAAGATATAGTTGCTATTATGTATGATAAACATTCTGAGTAAATCTGGGTGCACTTCGGTAATGGAATCCAATCAGGGACAGTCATTTGCGTCACCAAATGATGATGGTTTCTGGGTTGATAACAAGCAAAAAGCCCTAAATGTATCAGCTTCAGATTTGGAAAGATATACCTATTGCCCTTTGTCTTGGGCGCTAGCGAAAGAAGGTGCAACGGGTAAGGGCGAAGCAATAGAAAAAGGGAAAATTAAGCATGCCGAGATTCATCAAAGGGTTCAAAATTTTAAAACTAAACAAATTGATCTAAAAAGAGCATTGATTATTTGGTCATGGTGGTTTACAATCATACTTGTTTTCGTCTCAGACGCAATTCTATTCTATCTTTTAGACAAAGAAACTAGGTCTCTGGAAAGTGTATCTCAGTACCTAACAATGCTAGCCCTAACTTGGCTTATTCTTGCAATTTTAGCAATATACCTGCCATGGAGAAAATATCTAAAATTTGATTCAAATATTGATGAATATAATGAAATCAAGAATTTCGATGAGACTGTGATACCATTTACTTTCCAGCCTCTAGGATTCTTAGGCGGCTGGGGAGAAGGAGGTAGAGTAGAGGCAGGATTATTATTTGGCGCTATGATTTGTATGCTTCATGCTATTGGGTTGACATGGGCTGAGAATCGTAGCCAGGCCGGATTTATTTTGGCGGTTTTGGCTATGATTTGGACATTACTAGCATCGTGGCAATTACAAAAAGCCCTTCTCGCAGATAATGAATTAGAAACTGCAAAATTAGATGCAGGAATTGATGACAAGATGGACGTTGCATATTCTGATGATGAGGAATCTGCAGGTTTGTTGAAGGATGATGAGACTGGACTAAGAGGTAGGCCTGATCAGATAGTCATAGTTGATGGAGAGTTTATTCCGATGGAACAAAAAACTGGGAAGGTTCCTGACAAGCCACATAAATCACATCAAATGCAACTGCTTGCTTATCTCCATCTTGTTGAAACAACAACTGGAAGAAAGCCACCATATGGTGTTATCAGATACGGGAGTGAAAACATTCATCAGATAATCTGGGATGAAGAAAATTATAACCGATTAATGGATATGACAAAAGAAATTCAAAGAATAATGGTTGAAGGTGGAGCTAAAAGAAACCATGAGCGAATCGGTAAATGTCAAAACTGTTCAAGAAGGTATGCTTGTGATTCAAGCCTCGCTTAATCAAAAGAGCATTTATCCTCAGTTGGATATTCTGTACACTCTTTGAATAAGTGCACATAGAGTTCGAATGAATCTTTGTAAGTATTTACAAGATCTTCTCCATACCCTCTCGCATCAATTGTCATAGTCCAAGTTCCAATAGCAAGTGGTTCTTGGAAAGTAGATACTGCAGGATTGCAGGTTTTTTGGCACTTTTGACTCCATACAACATCACCATTAGCATCTGTCAAAGTTGCTTCAACAAATCGGTAATCTGCGCCAAGGTCAGGGAATAAGTCATCCGGCCCTGCTATAGCAACACCAATGTATACCTTCACTTCGTTGACATTCTCATCTACACTGAATCTTTCTTGGTGAGTATAAACTGTCGATGAAATATCTGGGAAAACAGATACAAATGTATGATTTAGTTTAATTTTCTCGATGACGTCTTTGACTTCAGGCTCTCCACGAGCATCTTCAATAAATTCACGTGCAGGAACAAGACCAATGCATCCAATATTTGATGCAAGAATTATACCCAACAGAACAAAAGCCCTGATGGCATATTTAGGTCTCATCGAACACCTCCACCATTTTCACATGTATCAATAAAACGGCTCGATGGTTTGAAAATAACAACCCAACTAGCGAGTAACGCCTGAATGAAGTCAAGAGGGTCAGCCGAGCTAACGCAATGACGAACCCTATGAGTACTGACAGGCATCTCACTCGAACTTAGCACCACAAACAGGACATTCCTTTGCGTCAACTGGAATCTCTGAACCACAAGCGCCACATTCAGCAGTTTTCACTTCAGGTTTCTTTGAGCGCCTTCTCAGATTTCTTCTTCTTGTGTTCTCTTCAGTTGCTGATTTAACTGGATTCAATTGGTCGTCTTCGTCATCGAATGAGAAGTCCATGGCATCCTCTGGTAGTGCATTACCTGCAAGAGAGCGATCTTGGATGCCCATTCCAATCATTACATCATCTCCAGGCATAACGCCTTCTTCACCAGTTATTTCGTACAGTTTTGCCCTAATTGATGCGTCACTTGCAGATAAATCATCAACATCTTCGACATCATGCGTTTGAATATCCTTATCTTTCAATATTGCATCAATATCGTGCGATTCGAATGTTTCTTCAATTGATTTCAATGTAGTAGTATACATTGACATGGCTTCTTCGTCATCGAGTTCTTGAGATTCCTCGATTGCGATTCTTCTATCGTATGCTGCCTCAACTTCTGCTTCGGCTTGCGCAATACTATCGTCCCAATCGCCTTCTAGGTCATCTGATTCATATCCGAATTCCTTGATTGCTTCATCGAAATCTTCGTATCCCGTTGCGTGTATTGTTTCAGGATCGATTTCTTCCTCTTCCTCAGGGAGAGCAATTTCTTCACGTTCCACAACTCTTCTCTCTCTTCTTTCGAAATATTTGCCTGTGTCTTGTTCTGCACCACAATACGGACAATTTTCTAACAGGTCTGGTATTGATTCTCCACATGATTCACAATCGTGGAATTGCCTTCGAGCTTTCTTTAGGTTGAAAGAACAATATGGACATCTATCTTCAGAACCTTCCAATTGTCCATCACAGGCAGGGCAATAGTCGAATATATCCCTATCAACTTCTTCTTCTCTATCTCTGGTAAGAATAACTGCTGCAACTAGTATTCCAATCATTACCAATGCAATTACTGCAATTAATCCTGCGGTTGCAAATGATATGTCCCCTGCTTCATCAGCGATATTTGAAGAGTCTTCTTTGGTATCAAAACTCCAATCTATTGGGTCGCTGACATCAGCGTCGTCTGGCTTGATAATTACGTTTGTATAAGGTGCTGAAGCGGTAAATGTGCATTGAATTTTTACAAATTCTCCACTGTTTGCAACGGTTATAGGAATCAATTCAAACTGTGAACCTAATTCATCTTCACAGGAATAATTTACAGAGCCCGACTCCTGAGATATTGAGTTAACAGATATTGTATATGTCTTTCCTGCATCGAAAGGAGTTGTTGCATTGTCGCCATTTTCATCAACCAAACTCATTGAGGCCCTAGACCATACTAACCTCAACTGTTCAAGATATTGGACCTCTCCCTGGGCATATGAATTTAGAGGATTACTATCATAATAACCATCAGCTGTAAACCATTCTGCAAGGAATGATGCATTGTATGATCCTACATTGTTTGGTTGTAATGTTCTTTCCCAAACATATGATTCACCGGCTAGGATACTTAGTTCTCCAGATGCTCCCTCATCGTATTCAATTCCGTCCCATGTGTAAACTAACTTGCCCTTTACTGGTATTTGGCCTGAGTTGATTATCACAACTTTCCAAGTAACAGAATCTCCACTATCCAATCGTATCTTTGAAGGAATTGCGTTAGCATCAATCGAAACATCAGGTACNTCGAATTTTTCTATGTAAACATCCACTCNATCATTGTCAGTTGATTCTTGGATAAATCCACCCGTTTGATATGGGTCGATAATCGCTGTAACGAGATGGTTNCCTGGATTCACATTGGCGAGGTCGGTGTAATTGATTTGGTATGTCCAGGATTTTTGTGCATTGGCGCCCCCATTTATTGTTACGTNAAATAATTGGGTAGGAAGTGATTGTTGGGTTTCATCAAGTATTTCCAAACGCATTGGAACTACTGTTTCTCCGATTCCACCGATTCGTTCTATGGTTCCTGAAATAAACCATGGCCCTGTCAATGAATTTTCATCTACTGATACTTGCAAATCACCTACATGGACGATATCCATTCGCGGTGTAACTGTAAACACTGAAGTAAATTCATTTTCTTCAACTCCTTCTGTGACATTGTCATTTAGGTCTACCGTCGCTGTTATGTCGTGATCTCCGGAATCNGGTGCTGTCATTGTGATATTTGCCCAAGTAGAATTACCAGCACCCAGCGCAGGGATTTGCACAACTTGGGATTCACTTCCAAGATCGATTTTCACTTCACTTCCGCCTGCATCTTCAGAGCCGGTATTTGTGACCTCAACCGCAACTGAAACATCATCACCGGCATTGACTGTGCTCGGAGACGTTTGGAAATCTGTAACTTCCAAATTTGGCAATCCTGCTACAGTTATTGTTTTGTAGAACATTTGTTCTCCGGCACTATTGTAATCAAAGATAACCCATATCTGATGCTCTCCTGCGGTTAATCCAGATTTCGTTACATCTACATCTACAGTAGAAGAACCATCAATGTCTACAGTTGCTGCTTTTAGCAACCTGCCAGGCTCTACACCATCCCAATAGAATTTGTATAACACATCATTGGCTGGCAAAGAATTGGTGTTTGAAAGGGTTAACCTGATGGTTACTTCCCCTCCTTCAACAGGGTTCTGAGGTAATATAGCAACTGTTGATGCTGANGCTTGGACTCCCCCACTATCCTCACCTTGCACAGAGTACGGAACCAGTGCAAGAATCATTATCCCGAGAACAAAAACAGTCAATCTCGGCCTTGCCATATTGTAAAGAGGTNGGGCGTAGCACTTGAATCAACCGACTAATTTCTTAATTTTGGCTAGTTAATTGTAACTACTAACCAATGCCAAATGTGAGATTTCGATGCGAGCATTGAAGGGCGAGTGGCAGCGTCGCTTAATCAATGAGGCGAGTTATTCCCGTTCTTCTGGTCGTTATGATAATGGCCATTGGTCAAAGTGGGAAATTCTATCTCAGTGATGATTTGGTTAAATCCCAGTCAGCAAGTAGTCTAAGTTTGAGTTTTCCCAATGGCCCAACTGCAAATGAAGATGTTACTGGTTTGTATACAGTAACAATATCAAGTTCCGGCACTGGCACCATATCGAGTATGATAATTGAAATATCATCTGACGGCAGTGATTGGGATGAAGTTGTAAACCTAACAACAACCCCCTGGTTAACTTATTTAGATTCAACTTCTTACACTAACGATTCTTACACTCTAAGGGTCAAAGCATATGATACAGATGTGAATGAATACACTGATTACTATTCATCTGGTGAATTCAACATAGTNAATCANGTTCCAGTAATCACATCTTTTTCCCTGTCAAANACTGGTACCGGAACTGGTGAAACTGCACTCAACAGAGCTTGGTATAACATTCCTGCAAATGGAACACTTGGATTTAGCTGGGCTGCAACCGATGACGATTTATCACATGCCAGCCTTACGAATGTACCAGGGCCGGGGACTCCAGTAAATGATGGACCAAGCGATCTAAGTTACGGATGGGATTGGAATACCGGTAATATTCAGGAAGGCACCTATAACCCAAGATTAACGATTTACGATAATTCAGGACTTTCGGCAACCAAAACNATGTTTATTGGAATTGATAGAACTGCGCCTACATTTTCTTCTCCTACAATTGTAGGAAATAATGGATGGAGCAGCACNGAAGAAGTCACAATTTCTGGACTTGANAGTGCTGCTNATGATGGATCAGGAAGTGGAATTTCACATGTCCAATACAAACAAAATAATGTCTGGTTCAATACAACCGATTCAAGTATTAGCTTAACCTTCGAAGAAGGAGAACACACAATCCCAATGAGAGCCGTAGACAATGTAGGAAATGTCGGAAATTCGATAGACGTTGAAATTAAAGTTGACACAAGTGAGCCGATAGGCATCGGATGGACTGTNCCTGAATTAAGCACTAGCATAATTGGCGCAGTTAATATTTCATTCAGAGCAGAAGACCTTGGTTCAGGAATAGATAATTCTTCATCAAAAATTCAATTTGGATTTGACCTCAACGGCGTTGGAGCAACCCCTGACCAATCTGGAAGGTGGATCGATTACGGAGACTCGGGGCTTGATGGTTCAGTTGCATTAGCATCCTGGATTTCAAAATCTAGACAGTATTTGATGTTAAGAGCTATAGTTACCGATAATGCAGGTAATGAATTAACTACTATTCCAGCAGCATATCAGATACTTCCAGGCAAAGACTTGTGGTGGAATGCTAGTGAGACAAATTTAGACAGATTAGTAGTTAGACCGGGAGATACAAATGGTAAAGTTGTAATNACAAGTTTACTAGAGGCAAACCAAGATTGGACTAATGATGTCAAAGTAATTCTTCAAGCAGCACCTGCAGACAGAACCGCTGATGTTGATTGGACAACTATGAAAACAGTAATAGTCACTGCAAACAATATTTCAGATGAATGTAACTGTGAAGAGATCACATGGGAATATACTGTCCCGAACACAGGACAATGGGATTTGAGATTGGTAATCGACCCAGACAACAGTCTTGATGAAAGAGATGAAGCGAACAACAATTACCATCTAATGGTCACCGGCGCATCTGTTACAGGAATTGGAGTTGTGAGTTCATTTGCACCGAGTGTGTATGCAATACTCATAGTCGGTTTTGCTTTGGCGATT
>PBXF01000005.1 GCA_002727515.1 Methanobacteriota archaeon | reverse complement strand
TCCGAACCTACACCGAAATTGCGGTTCAAATCGGGCATCCGAATTCTGCCCGTGCGGTAGCTAATGCTTGCGGACAGAACCCATACCCGCCCATTGTTCCATGTCACAGAGTGGTTCGGAACGATGGAAGTTTGGGCGGTTATAGCGGTGTAGGAGGAGTGGAAACAAAACGTCGTATTCTGAGTGAAGAGGGTGTATCCATAATCCCCTCGCGCTCAAAATGACTGAATCAATGGGCTCGCAGTGGGTCAAATCAATCGCTACCATGTCGAATGGTTGAGGTATCATTCGAAAGTATCTTTGCGGGTTCTAATCAATGCTAGGAATACCAACAGGATGACCACCAGAACAACAATTTGAACATTGGTTGAAGACAACATAGAGGCTTCATCATCTGTGGAAACCTTACCACTACCTCCACTGTCTGAACACTTCTTTCCGTCTCCTTCGGTAGTGAATGAAACGGTTTGTGTGGCGGTATTTCCAGATGGATCTATTGCAGTAATTTCACCCTCATGCTCGCCTACACACAGAGCGTAGGACACCTGGTGATTCTTACCGAAATCGGTCTCATCAACTGAGTCACCTAAACTGATTTCTCCAAATGTATCCTCATCTGTAAACCAAGAAACGGTAGTCATACCTGTATCATCGGTTGTTGCCCTAACGTTGAGAATCTGTGGTGGAGTGTTGTCCACATCAGAAGAGGTTGTAACTGTGATTTGGTCTGTTATGTCACCAGGAGAAGCCGTCATTGTGCAGGTGTAATTTGTGGAGGATGCAAGTCCGTCAACTTCCATTTGGTGTGAGATAGTAAGGACATCCGATGTCTTTACAATAGCCTCTCCACCATCTGCTACACAAGAAATCTGAGAGGATGACTCTTTGGTTGTTGCCCAAGAAATTATCACTGAGGAGTCGGTTGCTGTTACTGCATTAGCAGCGTAAATTTGCTGAGAGATTTCTGGCATTTCAAAGCCGGTTAGTTGAGCGTAAACTCCTCCTGCGACATCGTAGTCTGCGAGAATCGTTTCTTGTTGATCATCAGTTCTAACAATATCTAGTACGTTTGGATCGTACTCGATACCATCTGTCGGAGATTCATCACTTCCGCCACCAAGAGTCCATGTCGTTGCAGTTGCATCGACAGGTCGCCACTTACCTGTTGCATATCCATCCTGTGAACCACATACAATGACATAACGGTAAGATGCCACATCTGAACCAATTACATCCTTGGAAACTATGAACACGATTGTATTGGTATCCTTATCACCCTCTACATCTACACCTCTGGACGAGGTTGCCCCTGTATCAGATTGCACTGAATATACCGCACCCGGCGCTCCAGTTCCACTGATTACAACCTCCCAAGCCCAATCGGGATGTATTTCCGCATTTGCTCCTGGAAGCATGTCGGTTCGACCGTCATCAGACTCCCCTCTATCCACATAAATCTGGATTATCTGATGAGAGAAACCGTTCGGCTCTGACCAATAATTGGTTATCTCACCTATCTCGAAAGTGAATCTTGCATTCCAATCAGATTGCTCTATTTTCACTCCACGAATATCGAATAAATCCATTCCGCCAGCGAAATCACTTGCGGTTGGCAAGGTGATTGTTCCATCGCCGTGACCGTCGTTTGAAGCATCACTCATCTCTAGCAATGTTACCCACTCTTCAAGTTCAGGAAGAACCATTTCTGCAGGTGCTGGCGGCGCCACTTCAAGGTCTGATTCTGAATCTAAGTCGGCAACTACGACCTTGATTCTCGTAGAATATCTTGGAGCTAATCCCAATTCTGACCACGGAATTTCGAATTCATATACATCCTCAAATGCACAGCCACCAAGGTTGGAGTTCACTGGACTTGCCCAAACCTCTGAAGATCCGATGATTCCCTTTGCACCTAGTGCGGTCCACTTGGAGCGCCCGTCGTCTCGCAATTCATCGAAATCAAAGCGGATTAGATTCTTGGCCGGGAATCCCAAAATCTCCCCTCCAATCGAGGTTCTGAANTTTGTTTCAGCCTCGTTGAAATTGACNGCGTTTGGTTGCATGAANTAAATTTCAATCGCCTTGTCTGTTACTGTTCCGTCATCNTCGACATCNACTCTGACATANACATTGTTTGAATCATATCCNANATGGAAAGATTCGATGTCNAGNCCACTTCCTGTTACAGTATCCGCATCATANCGGGCTGCACCATCCCATTCGCCTGGTAGCGCCTTACCATCGATCATCGGCTCAATCGTTCCTCCATAGGTTACATCAGGAATACTTGGGTTGGTCCACAAGTCTTGGAGATAAGGAGGNAATTCGAGGTCAATCGCTCGGTATATNTTGGATAGGTGGACCTTGAANAGTACNTCCCAGTTCTCATCATAACCACTGTCTTGGTCTAGGCCATACCACCAGAACCAATCGCTTCCCTCAGCGATGTACAGGCTTTCCCATGCAGCATCAAGTCCGGGGTGAGTTGGATTATCTTCTTCGAAGGCAACTAGAGATTTTCTTGCCTCAACTAAGCGCTGCCACCCAAGACTCTCTTCAGCCTCTCCAGCCCATGTCGATAAAGTCCCATCAACCCATGAACCGGTTCCAATTGTGTCAATCTTAGGGAGGTCTCTTTCGGTTTCTAGGAATTCTCCAGGAGTTGTTGTGACGATTGTTGGATGGGTTTCTAGTCGAGAGAACCACTCATCAACGAAAGGACGACCGTTGTCATTATGCTGGAATTCAGACATGAACATCCAGTTCTCTCCATCCATCGAAACCGTGAGTAGGTGCTCAGATGGATCTTCTCCTGCATCNAGNANTTGNTGGCGNACATCATCAACATAGGATACGAAATCGTTCACTGCGTCTTCGGGAGTCATCGAACCATAGTTCCAAGCTACACGGTCAGAGATTACACGGTCACGGAATACAACGGCGACCTCGCCGCCATCTTCTCCGGTTGCAATCCAAGGCATTGCAAGATTCGCCGCATTGCTGATGTCGACATTGTTACCATTCATGTCTGTAGATTTCATCAGAATTTCTTCATCGGTAACCATCCACTCGATTCCCACATCAGTGACTGGTTGGACCATCGCNGGACTAACCGCTTCTTCTGAAGGCCACATTCCAACTGGCCTGAAGCCCATTTCATCCTCGAACAAATCCATACCAGTNGTTAGGTGGTTCTGAACATCATCAGGCCACGGTTGTTTTGTGACTCTGATTCCGTCNTCCATCTGCCATCCTGGCATCATCAATAGAGGCAAAATCGGGTGGTAGTACGGTGTTGTTGTCAACTCTACTTGACCTGCTGCTGCNAGGTCGCTGTACATCGGTAGGACATTGCCCATGTGCTGGTGTTGAGCGTCGAGAACATACATCAAATCATCATGAGTGAAGTTNCCGTTCTGTTGGAATAGGGCAATCAAACCATCATCTCGATGAGTTGCATCATACTTACCCAGAACATAATCCGGTGAGAATTGATAGAGATACCAAAGCACCTGAAGGTCCAAAAATTCCTGAGGAGGAAGCAAATCATCGTCCATAATTGTGGCCGGTTTCAGATTGTGAAGCGTCTTATCAAAGAGGTAGGAGTACATCTCTGAGGAAGGCTGAACCCAAGCGTTAGGATCATCCTCACTTACGTTGTATATCCATCCGCTATTCCAGAAGGATTGGAATTGCATGACGTGCAACTCTCTCTCGGTTGCGTTTGGATAATCGCCTTCTGGCCAAGGACGCTTGGCTATGTCAGTGTGAACGTCGAGTGTCTCTTCACGGTGATAATCAAGCAATTGCTCCATGAATGATGGAACTAAGTTGTAGGTGATTTTGGTACCCGGATATCTTTCAAGAATTCCTGGTGAATCAACGTACTCGGTCATCGCATGCACGCGCACCCAAGGCATCTCATACATTCCTGTCAACTTGTTCTTGTAGTAGGGTTGGTGCTGATGGAAGATAATCGCTAAGTTTAGTGCGTCATCTACCTTCTCAGGAGTTGCTCGCTCTTCAATAATCACATCTGCAGGGGTTTGGTTCACCAGATCTGATACACTGTAGAAGTGGGTAAATTGCGAGAATGAATTGTTCATTGGGAAAGCAGCCCAAACATTTGCAGCATCTTGCCATTGACCCCATGCGATGATATCCATGTGGCTAGGGTTACCAATATCTGAAAGTGGAATGGAAATCTCAGTGACTTTGTTATCACTCCAACCTGCGTGCATTTCCGGAGTGGAAATCTCATTCCATCCTCCTGCACTGAATCCAACAACTCTTGCATAGGTTGAATCCTCGACAACTATTCCGTAATCAGCAGCGAATGGTAGGGTTTTGATTCCGTTCCATTGCTTTGCTGTCACCGAACCATCTTCACTAGTGTTGAGATAGAAGAAAATGTCTGCACCTTCACTCGCTGAGGCAAGATCGGTTCCATCCCAAGCGAGGTACAGATTACTTGAATCCCAATTCATATGGAAGGAGATTCCATTAGCATCAGTACCCATATTTGTGTCACTGTTCCAATCTGCAAGTGAACCATCNACTGTAGATGCCATTGAATTAAATGGCAATAACACGAAAATCAAAGCAACNAGCATCGCACTTCGACGCATAGCCTCGCGANAGGGAGTAAACTCAAAGGTTTTCGGCNNTACACATCATTNTGATGGCACAGTATACNGGGATTTTGTGCCATGTTACCAGTTTNCCAAATGGNCTAGAAGATGCNGAGANGTTCNTNGATTANNTNACANATTATGGNGCATCNGCATGGCAAATATTGCCGATAACNCCTCCTGATGAACANGGTTCACCATATGCTTCACCTTCCGCTTTTGCGGCATGGGATTCTCTCGGGCAGTCAAATTCAGAAAGTATGGATGCCGAATCATACTGGCTCAAAGACTGGTTATTGTTTGAGGCATTGAAATTGAAATTCGATGGCAAACCATGGCATGAATGGCCCAAAGAATACAGGGACAGAGACGCTGATTCACTTGCAGAAATAGAAGTTGATGAAACCGCTCAAGCGCGATTTATGGGTCGCTGGAAAGAAATCCGTGATTATGCAAAATCGAAGAATGTCAGTTTGATTGGAGATTTACCAATTTTCGTAGGTCATGATTCAGCTGATGTTTGGGCGCATCGTGAATTGTTTCTCCTAGATGAGAAGGGAATGCCACAGGTTGTCGCAGGTGTTCCACCGGATTACTTTAGCAAAAAAGGGCAAAGATGGGGCACTGTGCTGTATAATTGGGATGCACATCGTAAAGAAAATTGGCGCTGGTGGAAAGAAAGAATGGCTCGCATGATGCGGCTTTTCGATATTGTAAGAATCGATCACTTCAGGGGAATACACTCTGCTTGGGCAATTCCTGTAAAGCACAAAACTGCTCGAAAGGGCAAGTGGCTTGACGGTCCAAAGGATGAGTTAATCGAGGCTCTTATCGAAGTGTGTGGAAGCCATGAATGCATTATTGCAGAAGACCTAGGAATTATTCCGAAAGAGGTTAATGAACTGCGAAAGCGTCACAACTTGGAAGGGATGAGTGTTCTGCAATTTGCCTTTGATGATGATAACGAAGACAATCCGCACAAGCCTGAAAACATCACTTTTGACAGAGTCGTTTACACAGGTACTCACGACAATAACACGACCAAAGGTTGGTGGGATGAAAAGAAGCGTAAGCGGCTAAAACCATACATGAAGGAAGGTGAAACGGTTTGCCAAACAATGATTCGCCTTGCAACTGAAAGCCCTGCTGGTATGGCAATTATTCCTCTTCAAGACATCCTAGAATTAGGTTCAGAGGCACGAATGAATACACCAGGTGTCGCATTTGGAAATTGGCAATGGAAGTTTAGGTGGGATCAATTATGAATGTAGACATCGAGGTCAAAGTTTCTGATTGGAGTACGATATGCTCTATCTTTTCAGAGATGTTTGAAGGCCTAGGCAAGGTAGAAATTTCAGATGATATGGTTTCATTTCAATCCCTAAAACCACATGTTGCAACAGGGATCACACTAGATCGTGAAGGGCGGATTTTGGCAAATATGCCACTCCATGCCATAGAAACGGAAATTCAAATAGTGCATTTTCCCGCCGATAGACACTCAATCAAACTTACAGGCGAGAATTCTACTTATGAGTATAGGATTCCTCCTGAAATACTGAGTCTAAGATGACTAATTTGGGGGCAAGAAATGCTATCGAAATATGAAAAACGATTGCCAGTAACCCAATCAATCGAATTCAAATTAACAACCGAAGAGTTGTGGAATTTGATTAGTGAGCCTGGAAATCTAAACTCATCTCATCCGTTTTGCAAAACTAATGAAGTTATATCTTGGGATGAGAAAAATCATAGTGACAGATTGGTATATCTTAACGGTAGAAACTACATCAGACATTTTCAAACCTGGGAAGAAGGCAAAGGTTACACCTTGCTGATCGGCGAGGAAAATGGAGCCCAGTCTTTCGTGAGATGGGAAATAGAGGAGCAAGATGGTGGTTCAAAATTAACCATCACAGTTTACCCATTCATACTGGCAAAACTTCCCAAAATACTAGCATTCATTCCGCATATTTTGTGGGTCAAACCTCGTTTAGGAGGTTACCTAAAATCGGTTTTATCAGGATTTAAGCATTATTCAACAACTGGAGAAAGTGTTCCTAGAAATCACTTCGGAAAACACCCTTGGTTTTCTGATTAAGACCAGTAGGCTTCACGAATGTCCTGATTTGCATTCATGCAAGCCACTACATCAGCGGGCCGACTTGGGATTTGCTCATTACCTGCAAGATGGTTGTAAATTGGCATTACATTGGACATGTTTACTACTCCCCATCCGACTTGGGTACAAGGTGCAACTGGTGACATAGGCGTAGTCCCTGAGGTTGGGTCCCATGTTGCGAAACTTGGATACCAAGCAGATTGATTCAGCGCGTGCCTGATCTCTGCGTTAGTAATTGGAGCGCTGCCGGTTACAAGGGAGCCATTCCTCCCGTATTCTTCGGATGCTCCTGATAGCATGTCGCCTGCATCCTCTCTTAGCATGGTGATTACGAGGCTTAGAATTCCAGCAGTTCGTGGAGTTGCGAATGATGTTCCTGATGTTTCGTGGTATCCGTCAGTGTCATCGTGGTTAGGAAGAAGTTGGGTCCAATCTGCAGCGATGTCAGGGTAAGAACCGCTCATGGTTTCCTTTTGGTCATCTCCTTCTTCTGCATATCCTGAGACTCCAATCGACCAAGGTGGGCCTGCTGTTGAATCTTGAACAGCAGGTGAAGGAGTGTTGTCTGAAGCTCCTGTATGGATCTTCTTGTAATCTACAACTGCAACCTTTGTTGCGTCTTCAATTCCCGGTACTGGAACGCTGCCAATTGGGCCGAATGAGGTTGTGATAATGTCCACTAGTGGCTGATTTGCTGCCGCCAGTACGGCTGCATCAGAGAATCCCTCGACGAAGAAAATCACTGCATCAGGATTTGCATCGAGCACAGATCCTGTTACCGCAGTTCCGTGACCATCTGAAGGGTCATCTAGGATTGGTATGTCTGTATTATCATCTGGAGTTGTTCCGATAATTCTGGTTCCTGGGAAGTAGACAATATCGGTGGATGTGATTACATCCCAGCAGGATTCCTTGTCTGCATCATAGCGTTCCTGCCATGTTCCATTCTGTGTCAAATCGCAGGTCATGGTTACACCAAGGCCATCCAGTAGCCAATCTGGATAGGTCTCATTTAGGCGGAATCTGTCGTGGTAAACGTTGATCCCCGTGTCGATTGGCGCAACAACGCTGTATGCTCCGAATACCTCTTCGACAACTGGAATTTCAACTTCCTCTTTTGCTTCTTCACCAAAGCAACCTGCAAGAGATACACTGGCCATCAATAAGGCCATCATAACGACCTTGGCAGTATCTCGCATGATTAGCCCACCGCCTTGAGCATTTTGAGGTTTCGCGTTTGTTGCAAATCACTTCGCCGGTGAAATGTTTATTCATTAAAGGAAAGACCACTGAATTATGGTTGAGGTTCTATGTCCTTTGTGTGACAAAGAAGTCGACCTTGGAGTTGATTCTTCAGGAGAATACCAATGCCCATATTGTGAGGGCTCTTTTGAGTATGAATCAGAATCAACAGGATTTGAAAATCTTGAGCAATACATAGAGGATGTCGAATCTGGCACAATTGAACCCGATTTTGTAATCAAAAATTATTCCTACAAAGAAACTGCTTCTTCCAAAATAATTAGCCTAATTTTTTGGACACCATTCATTCTTATTGGCATTGGTTTGATTATGATAATTATAATTTTGAAAGAACCACTTCATACAGAACACTTTGCGGAGAAAATAATTTACAATCAAA
>PBXF01000042.1 GCA_002727515.1 Methanobacteriota archaeon | reverse complement strand
TGTGGCCCCTACGGGGCCAAGAGAATGAGCGATATTCGAACGTGGCTGTCCTCCTCAAAATCAAAGGGTATGAGCCTTGGATTAGAACGGGTTTCAAAGGCCTTGGAAAAATTAGGAAGGCCTGATAAATCGATGCGCTGCATTCATGTTGCTGGCTCTAATGGAAAAGGAAGTGTTTGCGCTCATCTGTCATCTGGACTTACCCGAGCGGGATTCAAAGTTGGATTATTTTCTTCTCCCCATTTAGCAAAAATCGAAGAAAGGGTCAGAATCAATGGAAAATCAATAGACTCCAAAAAATTTGATGATGCGCTTGTTAAGGTCAAGTCTCTTGATATCGAACTTACTTTTTTTGAGATTACATACCTTGTTTCGTTGATAGTTTGTAGCGAAGAAAATGTCCGCTACATGATCCTTGAAACCGGCCTAGGTGGGCGGCTAGATGCAACTAGGAGTGCTGAGGTAATTGGTTGTCTAGTCACATCGGTTTCTTTGGAACACAGTGATATTTTAGGGGATACATTGGAATTAGTCGCAAAGGAAAAAGCAGCAATATGGCGGACTGGAGTCCCTATGCTAATTCGAGACCCAGAAATTGCAACTGTTAGAAACGCTATGAGAGAAGAGGCCGTATCGGCACAATTTTTCTTACCTGATAGCCACGATTTCATGGAAGAAGCAGGAGACCTTGCAGAAAAATTCTGTGAGATGCTCGATATTCCATTTGTGAGAAGAAAGATTACGTGGCCTGCAAGGATGCAAATCATAGAAATGGAGCCGAAATTAATGCTCGAGGCAGCTCATAACCCCAGTGGAATGGCACGAGCAATTCCGGAAATTATTCGAAAATTACCACTAAGTTGGTCACTTTTGTTTGGAACCTCTCCACAGCAAGACATGGATGCATTTCTTCAACCCCTATACTCTTTGATTCTAGCAAAACCTCCGCTTGAAATCATTACAACCGAGCCGCAGAATGGCAGATATCCAGGAGTCAAAAATCCACTTCCACATGTTGACCACATTTCTGAGCCTGCAAAAGCATATGATACGATTTCGAAAGACTGCGAGATGATTCTTGTAATCGGCTCCCTTTATTTGTGTGGAAATATCATGGAACATCTCAATATATCAGCCGACATAAATTGATGAGGTAGACACGATTGGCACAAGTATCGGGACAATGGAGGTGACATGTTGAACAAGAAATGGGATTTGAGATTCATAGAACTGGCTAAACACATTTCAGGATGGTCAAAAGACCCTTCAACAAAGGTAGGATGCGTTGTAGTTGGTGAGGATAGAGAGATTCGCTCAACTGGGTTCAACGGCTTCCCGAGAGGGATCGATGACAATCCAGAAAGATTGGCAAATCGAGAAACGAAATATCCACTAATCTGTCATGCAGAAGAGAATGCGATTATGCATGCTGCTAGAATTGGAGTTTCATTGAAAGGTAGCACCGCTTATGTCACATGGCCACCATGCTCTAGATGCGCTAGATCACTCATTCAAGCAGGTGTCAAAGAAGTCGTTTATTCACTGGAAGTAGAAGTTCCAGATAGATGGCAGGAAGATTTCAAAATTTCAACTGAAATGATGCAAGAGGCCGGATTAATTGTCCGCTCTGTCGATGATTAACCCCAGAACCTTCTAGTTCTGGCATATTCGATTTCTGCGATATGAATTGCTTCGAGTAATCTATCCATATCACCCCTTGGAACTTTACGCATCAAACGTTGACAAGTAGCTTCTCCAACACCTCTTCCCATCAGTGCGAGTATAGCCTCCATACCTCGATTTGATACAACCTGTGCATTCTTCATCATTCTATCTCGGTCTTTTTGTTCGTCGGATTTTACCATTTCTAGTAACTGTTTCTCGAGGCCTTCTCGCATGCATGCAAGCATTTGTCCGCCACATTTCAGACACTTCTTGCCACCGCTAAGTTCGGGGTATCGTGCGACTCTAAATCGCCTTATCGCGTAGCATTTTAAACAGCATAATACTGCTCTTTCATTCATTAAACGACCTTCAAGTCTAGCTCGAACTTGTTGATTATCAAAATTTGGTAAAAGCAAATCTTTCTCTGACCTACTCGAAATACCGAGAGGCCCTGGTGCTGTAACTACAATTTCAATCAGGCCTGACTGAATTGCTCTCATTAAATCCATTGAACCCTCAATATCCATTCTTTCATAGAATAATTTTCCGAGCACTTCGTCCATTACTGGAGTGCCTCTGTATTTCTTCAGAAGAGCTTGCAAGTTGATTCTTCTTGGGTCGACTCCTTTACGCAAAATTCCAAACACCTTTCCAACTTGAGCAAACCTCCACCTCACTTCTCTTGAATTTGGAAGAGTCACGGAAAGAATTCCTTCCAACGCTTCGGGAGGTGTTTCTGTTAGCCATTCGATTAGTTCTGCAGGCCTAATTCCAGGAATTTGTAATGAAATACGACAAGGTTCAACGATTAGTCTACCCCATTTTCCGCTTCTCGTACTGGCCATCGCAAGCAGATAATGCCCAATTGTCTCGTTGATTCTACTGCCATGACACGAATTGATTACTAGGGCTTCGTCTCTATCCTCTATTGTGATCAGACGCTCGCTAGGGATATTCATAGCTGAATCGAAATGTTTGGCAACGATTTCTCCTAACAATCCCATTGCCTCACCGTTGAGAGGATAATCTGCAAGGGTAGTATTTCCAACAAGGAGACCTGCAGGGTCAATTGTGTCGACTTTTTCGTCCTTCATCATGCCCAAATCTATTGCAAACAATCTTCGCAATCGCCCAGCCTCTCTTGCAATATCTGCAGGAGTTGGAGGCAATTCTCCAACCCAGTGTGGTGCGTGACCTTGGTCAGAAATTGGAGCAACTAGCAACTCATTCTGTTCCGGGTCTGCATCGACAATTATCCATGTTCTTCCGGCCATAACAAATCTGCGTAAACGACCATCTTCTTCCTCTCCGCCATCGTTTAGAGACAGTACAAACGCCTCGTCGACATTTCCTAGGCTCTTGCGAGTTACTGCATCTCTAACTCGATATGACTGCTTATCTGGAATCATTGACAGATGGGATGTAACCCAATCTCTGGTTCTTCCTGAACGGCTTATCCAGCCTTTTGCATAACGCTTAGGTGGAGTAAATTGCAACTTTGCTAACTCTTCTGGCGGCTCTTCACCAGCACCAAGTTTAGGTTGTTCTGGCAATTCTTTTTTGGATTCAGCAAGCAATGTTTGCCATACATCATATGGCCACCTGTACCATGGAACTTCGCTTGGATCTTCCTCGCACCGGATTACCCATCCATCGGCTAGGACTTTTGCGATGTTTATCGTGTCTTGCCTAGTCCAACCTTCGAACTGTTGTGCTGCTGATATTGATTCAGTAATCTCATCAATAGTTAATGCACCATGACTATGTACCATCATTACAATTTGATTGGCTGCTACAGAGAGAGGTCTTTCTCTCCATTCTACAGGCTCTATATCGCCACTCATCGCTCTTCTTGCAATTACTGCAGCCTCAAACAAATCATCGCATTCCCAACCAAGCAGGTGCCCTTTACCGATTCCACCAAGCCTGTGGTCTGCTCTTCCTACCCTTTGTAGCATTCTATCAACGGATCGTGGAGACCTAATTTGGACAACATGGTTGACACTTCCTACATCTATACCCAATTCAAGGCTCGATGTACAGACTAGACCTTGAAGTGAACCGCTCCTTAGGTCATCTTCCATTTGCTGTCGGGTTTCTCTTGCAAGAGAGCCGTGATGAACTCCAATCTTCAAATCAGGAGCTATCGATTGAAGCCGTTGTGATACAGTTTCTGCACTATTTCTAGAATTAACGAATATCAAGCACGGATTATTGTTTGTTACGATTTCAGCAAGGCCTCTGAGAGTTGCGTGTGCTCGAGGAGATATTGCCAATTCAAGAGAACCGATTTCATCTTCAGGGAGAGGAATTATCGCATCGACATTTAGTTCAGTTATACGTGGTGCTTCGGCAATTATTGCCTCCCCATCTTTTGACAACCACTTGGCTACTTGATCAGGATTTCCGACAGTAGCAGATAATCCTACTTTTTGTATGGTTGAACCCTTAAATTGCTCGAGCCTTGATATTCCAACTGAAAGTTGCCACCCTCTTTCTCCTGCGGCTAATTCGTGTACTTCGTCGATAATTACGGCCTCTACAGTTCGAAGTAACTCCCTAATTTTAGAGCCTGTGAACATTAACTGGAATGTTTCAGGTGTTGTAATCATGACATTAGGAGGCTTTCTAACCTGTTTTGTGCGCTCTGATTGTTTAGTATCTCCGTGCCTAAGGCCTAAGGTTAGTCCAACTGAACTAACAACTTCTTCTAGCCGCCTATCCACATCTCGATTCAGCGCCCGCAACGGCGTAATGTAGAGTATTGACATTCCTTTCCATTCAGAGCGAATAGCTCTATCCAACAGTGGCAGCATTGCAGCCATTGTCTTTCCAGAGCCCGTTGGGGCGATTACTAAACGGTCTTTACCAGATGCGATTGCCGATTGAGATGCTTCTTGAACTGGCGTTGGAGTCCACTTTTTCTCTGCGAGAGTTTTCTGCAAACCCTCGACGAGTTCAGAGAATATACCCTCAGCCATGTTGTTGCGGCACTGTCACTGGTTCAAGAGGGCAACGATTAGAATTTCAATAATCATCATCGTCGTAATCGTCGTCGTCGTCATAGTAATCATCATCTTCATACTCGTCGTCGTCGCCTTCCCACTCTTCGTCAAACATCAGTCCATCATCAATCGAAATTGCTGTGCGGCTAGCCACCATACCAATTCCAACTAGGACGATTATCGATAATATCGTGAATAGCCAAACAAGAGGTTGCTCTCTTATTGAATCGAACCAACCCATGTATGAAACATAGACAACTTCGACTTTGTGTTCTGCTGAATTATCATCATCATTGACTTCGACGATAACATTGTCAGGGTCAACTACAACTCTCACTCTTTCAACACCCTCCTTAGCGGTCCAAGAGATTGTAACCGGTACCTTCTCATCCGCTCCAATCTTGTTCAGTGTCTTACTTTCGAAAGGAACAATTGAGTTTTCTTCATAGAATGAAACCTTGAACAAAGCGTCCGATAAACCACCGTCATTGTGGACAATTACAGTCATTTCAATATCTTGTCCAGGAGCAACGTGGTCATCTGAAAGAGAGAATGAATCTATCTTCAACTGTGGACCTAGTGAACCAAGGCGCACCCACTGGCGCTCAAAGTCAGTATCAACGCTTGCTAGTTCAGCAATTGGACTTGCCTCTGAGTTAGATACTTCGGGGAATTCATTTCCAGCAGTATCATATCCTGATAGATAGAAACCAACCCAATCACCGTCACGAGGCATCACTTTTCCACCGTCGGTCAAGTCGACTGTTCCTGTCCATGTGATCTGTTGTTCTTCTTGTTGCATGCCAAGAATTGCTTGCCCTGCTCCAAGAGTTAGTGTCTTACTAGAATCTCTCATTACCCAATGTACAATCTGTTTGGAACCTGTCATATCGGCATCTTCAGTACCTTTGAATTCAACAGGAACTCTAGTTAGGTCGCTATTAGCTGAGATATCGATTGTATTGATTGGAGTAATCCTACTCACAACACGAGGTGCTGTATCATCAACAACTACCCTCAAGGTTGTAGAAACTGTTTGTCCAGTCATATCTTCTCCTTTTCCAGGTATTCCTGTTATTGAGATTAAACAAGTTCTTGTTGGCGATGAAAGAAGTGTTTCAGCACTCGAAAGAGGAACTTCTACAGAGTATCCACCATCGTCTTCTAGGGAACCATCAGACCATATTCTCTCACCATCGAATACTTCGACCTCAATCGATGCGTCCCTAGGTGCTGGAACATTACTTCCTTGGTAAACCACCTTTCCAGTGAACTCTAATCGGTCATCATTTCTGACCCTGCTTCCATCGGCTACAATACCGGTTCTAGGTTCGCTAATATCCTCAACGAGGAATGAATTTACGTCCAGGACTAAGTCATTTTCAACCCTAAATGTATGGTCTGCGATGATATGTCTTGTAGGGAATTCAGAACCTCTTTCCTTGTATTCAAGAGCCAAATCTGAAATCTCTTCATCAGGCCAATCCCATCCAATCTGGAAATTGAAATCTATCAAGATTAATGGCATACCTGTCTCATTTGTGGTTTGAACCATACTGGATGTTGACATTAAATCGATGAAATCTGAATTACTCTGGAAAGTATCAGTAAATCCGTAATATGAGATTCTTTGTTGGTCAACCTCAGGATTTGGCCCCTCGAAGTCGAATACCAAATCGATATATTCGAAATCAATCGCTGTGTTCGCATCGATTAATCCTAAAGAGATTGTTTGGTCAAAGCCTGCATATACTGCTCCGTCATCGCTGTGACCTACCCAATCAAGGCCTGTGAATATGGCTGAAGAATCCTTCCTGGTTCGGAATGTTGCGTCATCATAATTGAATCCAGAGCCGCTTTCCCAAGTGTACTCTTCGTCATCGATAATTGTCGAGTAATGTAACGGATTTCCTGCTTGGTCACCACCGTCCCAATAATAGGAAACTCTACCCATGTTTGGATTTCTAGAGTGGTCAATAGTGGTTGTAAATGTCTTGAAATCTGCGAGGGTTTCGTTACGGACAACCTTTACTGCATATTCCTCTGGATCTGCCTCACCATTTCGATTCATATCGTGGTCTGCTTCAACCCAATAGAATAGTTTCAATTCAACTGGATCACCAACTCCGTCACCAAGGCTTATGCTAATCTTTTGATTTTCTACTGCTGCCTCATATGCATCTTCCGTTGGATAAGTGTGTGATACAAGAGGTGCTGTTGCATCGACCTTGTATGTTCTTGTCCATTCAGAATTTGCTGGCAAAACCCTCGTTGCATCTCTCTCATTGTAGGTCTGTAATTCGTATGTCAAGCCACTTTCAACATCGATATCAGGTAAATCGATGGAGATGAAGAATGAACCGTTCACATTGGAATTGTCTCTCCAATTCGAATGCACGAAACCATTCTGTGCAATTCGGATATCGAAAGCGCTGTCCTTAGGAGCATCTTGAGAATCAGCAAACCACATTGCTCCTTGGAAGTATAGTGTTTCACCAGCGGCAACCCAGCTTCCAGTCGGTAGGTCATCACTAGTGACTTCACCATCGTTATCTCTTACATTCAACCATCCTAATCCGAATGAGGTATTGACTCTCATTCCCTCTTCACTGACCAACTGCTCGGGAGAGAATCCACCATCCGGGCCGGTTATATCTTTACATCCTGTTCTAAACTTTACATTGTCTTGGTCGGGGAATTCTGATGTAACTTTGAATCTCCAATGAATCTCAAGGATTCCATTATTCAAACTAGACCATGACGAAGAATCTATTTCAATCCAATCATCTGGATCATTTGGCGANGGGAATATGTCTCCATCTTGCCACTCTAATGTTGGTGCACTAGATGATGGCTGAGCTAGGAATGAAAGGGTTGCTGATTGGATGTAATTATTTGGCCCATCACCAACAATATGCCTTGTCACTACTTCATATGGTTCATTTCTTTCATGAAGAATTTCATCTGCTGGAATAATTATGTCCAAATTTACCGTATTGATCGAATATGTGACGCTAAAACGGTCTATCTTGACTATTCCCCTACTCTCAGAGGAAACAACCACAGGAATAGATATCGATCCAGACCCCGTTCCTGGTATCATATCATTGAAAGCATCAACGAATTTCGAACCCTGTAGAGTTTCTGTTCCAAGTAGTGTACCTGGACTAGTCCATTCTTTTCCAGCAGTGTAACCAGTCATACCCTCAACACCAATATTGATTCCGACCTGGTTTGGCACATCAGATTGCAAAGAGATATTGAGGTCTTCCAAAACAGGTGTTTGTTGACCATTCGACGTGAATCTGACATAAGCATAGAGATAAGTTGTACCCGAAGGAATTGTTTGAGATTGTCCACTATATTGAAATTGTTTTGTTGCCGTACTTGTTTGAATTTCTACGCGCAAAGTCGTCCCAGATGGTGTTGTTGCATTCCAAAATACTGTAGCTGCGACCGGCGGATTACCTGTTGTTCCATAGGATTTGTACAATCGCAGGTATCCACTACTTTGGTATGTTGACACATATGTTAACGAAACGAAATCTAGGGCTGGTGTTTCAGACAAAGTTCCGTTGAGATATGCCTTCCATTTTATCGAATTACCAGCAGTGGCAAAATTCAAAACCTGACCAAAAGACCCACTTAGCCAGGTTTGTCCACCGTCCACCGATACTTCGATTTCGATTGAAGTGTTATCCGGAACATATCCAACTACTGCAGAAACTGTAATTTCAGAAATTGATTTGCTGATTGAAACCGTTCTACTTGTAACTACAGATGACGAGGAGGAAATTGTTCTCTCGTCGTAAATTACTCCGCTGCCTTCTCTTTGAATCACGTTTCTTTGGGCTGAACTGCATTGGGAGTAGTAATGGCATTGGAAACCGAATGTGTTGTCTTCCATTCCGTCCATTCCATAATGACCGCCCCCCTTAATCTGGTTCTTACCTTGCCATACAAAATTTGTTCCAGATTCGGTGAAATAATTGTGATATCCTAAAGAGCTCTGATATTCATTTGTAACAACCCTAGGAAGGTCGACGTAGAGACCTGATGGCATAGTGCTAGAACTACCCATGGCTACTCTAGAGCCAAGCAAATGAGTGTTTAGAGCAGGCTGGCTTGGTGAATTAGGGTTTATTTCGTAAAGGTATCTGAAGTAATTAGGCGAAGAAGATTGATACATCAAAAGGAACATTCTCCCTGAATCTTCATCGATATCGACTCCCATAGGATNATAGGAATATGTATACGTGTTGTTACATAACCAAGAACCCGATGATGTAACTGTCCACTCGACTAGAAGTCTGTAATTGTAACTAACAGTCCAAATTTTGCCTTCTCCGTCCGATGTTGCATCATATGTAGTATAGAGAGGTTGAGAATATCCGCTACATGTCCCTATTGATGCAACTCCTAGGTATGCTCCCGTGGTAGCATTGTATTTCTTGACGGATGGAGTGGTGTAAANCGATGAACTGGTATATGTTGCTGAATAGATTATATCGCCATTCTTTACGACAAACCCTCTGTAATTTGAAATACTGGTTGATAGTGAAATCGTAGAAAGTGATTTGCTAGCTCCAATCATTCCATGATCTCCATTAGCAGCAAATCCGCCTGTATTGTTGATTACTCCAGTAGATGATGCGTCAGAAGAAAGTGTCAAACCATTCAAATTAGTAGTAGGATTACCAATCAGTGACAGATTACCTCTCTCTGTTTCTAAATTAGAACGGTATCCTTGTGTGAAAACACCTGATGGCGGAGTGTAGTAAGTAGTGGTCGATGTTGATGTAGTTCCACCAAAATCAGCGTCATTAGTTAGATTACTCCAAGTGGTTGTAGATGGTTCGCCAGTTATGTCAAANGAGGCNGCAGTAACTTCTGCACCGTATGGGAATGTCAGGTTACCTGCAACTCCGTAACCTGTTCCAGTGAAAGTTTGAGTGTAAGATGTAGTCCCGTTATCAAACTGAGTTTCAGTCACCCCACCGGATGCCAGAGGCGACATAAGTGAAGTTAGAAATATTGCCACGAGAACTATACTTTTTCGCATGGGAGTCACCTTTTGCCACAGTAGGCCTTCGGCCTACGAGAGTTCNTTACATTTGAACCATGCGACAAACGGTCATTAACCCCCCCGTACAAAAATCGAATAATAAGAGCGCCATCGGAGTGACAGGTGAGAACATGGGCTGGTGGGAAAATCAACATGGAAAACAACTGAGAATTGCGGCTACTGCTACCTTTGCATTTGGCTTTTTGACATTCCTTACATTGATTCAATTATTGTTCCTTCAGGACAATGCTGATTTTCAAGAATATACGGGAGCTTCAATCGTATTGATTGTAGTAGGAGGAATCGGGCTAGCATTTGCTGCTCCTGCATTCCTTACACTTAGTTCCAAGGTCGCTTTGCTGAAATCGATTATGAACAATGCTTCAATCAGTGAAATTCGCAAAATGAGAGGAGATGGAGACGAAGCCGCTAGTACACTAGGCGGTTCCCACCAAGAAGCATGGAATGCCTTCCTAAAAGAGAAGGGTTTGAAGAAGCGTTAGTTTCTCGGAAGTTACAATGGGAGAAAGAGACCCCGTTTTTGTGCTTCTGCGAGAACTTCTTCTCGCCGGAGGCATGATTGCGATTATTGTCCTTGCAATGTGGGCACACACAGGCTCGATGCCACCCCTTGTTGTTGTTGAATCAAACTCTATGCAACATGACGAAAATGGCGAATATGGAACCATAGATGCTGGAGACTTAATTTTAGTTCACAATAAAGATTCGAAGAAAATCGTAACTTTCGTAGAAGCTAAAGACAAAAACAATCCCAATTACGGATATGAATCCTTGGGTATGGCCGGAGATGTAATAATCTTTGAGAGAAATGGAGAAGAAGAAAGTACTCCAATTATCCACAGAGCAATGTTCAACGTNCTNATTGCAAATTNTACTGGNCTNAATGANAATCAACAATGCGATGAAGGNACTTTGTGGGATGANANATGTATTCTTTCNTGGACNGTTCCNGGCACNGATCAAATCAATGTCCCTANGGTCAACTTGCTATTCGATGGAAATCAAACNGCAAAATACCACTGTGATGGCTATGCAGCAATGCATGGAGAAAATTATTACCACATAGAAAATTATACTCCAACTAATCCAGGATATATCACCCTTGGAGATAATAACAACTGCAATGATGACCAAGGTGTATTCGCCTTTGCAGAAGGGATTACATCAATNCATAGCGGGATAGTTAGGCCTGTTCTCTATGATTGGGTTATTGGAGTATCGGGGGAAGAAATCCCGTGGCTAGGAACTGTCAAACTTCTAGTTTCAGGCGGAGATTCACCTGGTGCATCACAAGTTCCTGGCATGTCTTTCTTTTATCTAGTGACATTCATTTTGATAGTGCTTGCAATTCCAGTACTTGTCGACCCTTTGATAAATCGCACACTGAGAAATTCTCCTGAAATGATTGAAGCAGAGCATGAAGATGCGCTTGCGGCGATATATGGCAAAGAGGAGGAATGAAGTTTACTTCCCTGACAACCCTTTGTCAGCAGATTCTAATCTACCTCTAGTATACTTGATGTCATCTTTGATTACATCAAAATCGACTTGCTCCAATAATCGAGTAATTGTTTCCTTTTTCCTCTTCAAATCAGAATATCGAGCAGATTTAGTTCCGACCTTAGTAGATTCGCTTCGAATACCCATAAGCCATTCTTCCAGAAGGGCTGCTGCCCATTCTGGTGCCCTAATTTGAGGCACTAAGAAAATCTCTCTTGTTCGATGTTTGATTCTAACAGTACCATTTTTCAATTGTCTTGCTTGAATCGAGCCTGGATTCCAATTCATGTCATCGATCTCGAGTCTTGCTTCCTCAGAAATTTCACCGCCAAAAGTAAGCAAGTGAACCGCTACTACCTTGTTCGAGAATCTCATAAAGGCTTGAACGTAATCCTCGTCTTTTGACCATATGGAGAGTTTGTTCGGACTCTCTCCATATACCGTGTCAGACCAGTCATAGACAACCTCTTCGTATTGGTCCATGTCAACCCGATTGAGTTCTCACTCAAGAACTAAACGACATCTAGTTGAAAAATGAGTTGTGGCTCGCCCAACTATGTCAAGCGGCTTCTTGTCCATTGAGTTGGACTGGAATATGGTATTTTTACTGCTTCTTGCATGGTTTTTTCTTCTAAGATATTGGGAAAAATCCGGTAAATTAGACCAGTGGGATGCTTCAAGAGTATTCTTTGGAATGGTATTGATGGTCAGAACCAAAAAAGGACAAACAACTCTCGAAAATGTTTCCAAGCCAAGGAAATTTTGGAGAATATATGGAGAGGCTTCGCTTTGGGTTTGTTGGCTTTCCATGGCAGTAATAGCATTATTACTAGTGGTTGCAGTATATTCTGCTTTCACCGTTGATACTAGTGAGCCTGCTCCTTCTCCTAGTGAATTGGTCGCTATTCCAGGAATTAATCCAATTATTCCGCTAGGCTGGGGTGTCGTAGCATTCGTTGTCTGCTTGGTCATCCATGAACTAGGCCACGGAATTCAAGCACGAGCCCATGGAATGAGGGTCAAAAGTTTCGGATTATTGATGGCAGGGCCTTTACCTCTAGGTGCATTTGCTGAGCCGGAATACAACGAATTGGTTAATTCGCCACGAAGAGAAAGACAGAGAATGTTTGCAGCCGGCCCTGCAACTAACATATTCGCAGCGATGATTCTCATGATTATACTAGGCCAGGTTGCTGGTCAATTCGTTTCACAGACTGATGGTGTTCACTCCAGTGCAATCATTATTGACCAGCCTGCTGAAAAGGCTGGATTAGAGGCCTTTGATGTAATAGTTGGAATAAATGGTACAGAGATCAATGACGAAGATGATTTCATTGATGTAATGGACGATATCAAAGCCTATCAGATAGTTGACATGGAGGTTGTGCGGTATGAAACAGGGGAAACCGAGATTCTTTCTGTAAATATGACTGACAAATATCAATACTATCTCGACCTTGGGTGGTCAGAAGAATCGCTCGATTCCTTGGGCGTAGAAGAAGGAGATGCTTTCCTCGGTGTAACTAACCTTGCAGGTGGAACCGCAGGAGTAGATAGATTGGCTAGTTGGGCACATCCTGACTTCGAATCCAATTTTGTTGGATACTTGGTTACAGTCCCAATTGGAACTGTTAGTATCCTGATTACTCCATTCCAAAATCAAGGTGTTGCTATCCATCCAGCTCAAGAGAATATGCTCGCTGCGGGAGATGGGTTCTTTGCAGAAACTATCGGACTCACTGGATTACTATTCTTGGTCAACCTATTATTCTGGCTAATTTGGGTAAACATCCTCCTTGGATTTACCAACTTGATTCCAATGATTCCATTCGATGGAGGCCATCTGTTCAAAGACATGGTAAATGGAATAATGAATGGAGTAAGGAAACTAGGCAAGAAGACTGGTCTATACAATCTTCATCCACTATGGGTAGACCATGTTACAAAAAGAGCATCGTCACTTTCATCGATAGCGCTTCTATTTGCTCTGGTTTTCATAATGTTTGCACCATATCTGTGATACTCAACTGAGTGATATCATCAGATTTTTTCATTGGCGCTTCTCCAATCCTCGAACCGATTGATGAAATTGTATTGTCTTTTGATTTGTGACAAATCAATGCAATGAACTTGTTTAGCGGCATACCTTGTTCCCAATCTAAAAATGGCTTCCCGTTTCTTGTAAGAGGTAGTGCGGGAATTCTTCTCTCAAGTATTCCTAATCGGCCGGTTAGTCCTCCGACTTCAACTCTGAAAATTCGCCAGGAATCGCCCCTCTTCCCTTTCAATCGATAGGCATAGAGTGGCATAAGTCCACATCTTTCTCCTTCGTACACCATTGATTCATATTGTTCCTTAGTTCTTCCAGAAAGATACAATTTACCATCCTTCTTTGATTTGACTTCAATTGGGAAACAAATGTCCCCGCGGAGTGCTAGAAGATCACCGCTTCCTTCCATTCCTGAACCTGCGGCTCTCACAACTAGGAATGGGCGTTCAATTACTAATCTCATGCGATTCTTTTCCAAATCTTCACACGAGCGAATAATGGCCTCGACTGATTTCGGAATACCTGCTAGAACTCCACGCAATTCCCTTTCGTACTGACTGGCCACATTTTGACAACTTTGTCAATTGCTTTTGATGATATCGATGTTTACGCGTCATATTGATGCGTGATTGACCCCTCGGCGGTATGTGCGCCGGCTTGCGATTCGAACCGAAAATTTCCAGCTTTCTTTTCGGTTAGCGAAGGAATTGAAACGACGTGATATCGATTTCTCGATGATTTCGACCGATGAGAAATGGAATGGAGTTATTCTGACCAGTATCGATGAGGCTATTGAAGGCGACCTAGCAGTCGACATCTATGATATCGAGTTAGGTGTTGAGCGTGCGATTCAGTACTCGAAAGGTTACACACCCGTTGTTAATCTTGTATTCGGGGTCGACCCTGGGCCTAGACCCGGTGTTGCATGGATTGCCGATGGTATTGTTATTGGAACTTCACAATTGGAGAGTATAGATTCAATCAGCGACCACATATTCGGATTAGCCAAGGCCCTTGAACACAATAATTTGATCGTAAAGGTTGGAAATGGTGCTAGATTAATCCGTGACCGTATTCTAAATCAGCTCATCCTTCATGGTGTTGAAACATTGATTGTGAGTGAATACAATACAAGCAGCGGTTCTAGAATTAATGCCCATACCAAAGCAGCTACAAGAATTGCAATGATGGGCGGAAAAAGGGTTTGGGAGATTAGAGAAATCGAGCCTAGTGAAGGGGAAATTAAGGAAATTCAGAATGAATCAAGAATTTTCAGTAATGGTGCTATAACAATATCCGCAGAACTTGCGAGAACGGTAGCCTGCGGGGATTTATCTCTAGAAGATGCAATCAAGAAATCTTAACTCGATACTTTTCTTTTCCTTTTGAGAATATGGTGATTACACCTGCCGATGAGACGCATATTGCAATCGCATCTGCCAGTTGACTGATAGATCTAGCCGCTAGATGTCTGCCGCCTTCGCCAGATTTTGGAGAGATTCCAGATGGAACCTGAACATATCTTCCTGCATCGCTTGCAACTCCCTTGGAATTGAACAATATCGCCCCATCTAGCCACGCAAATTCCGCTAGTGTCTCATGATTTTTCAAATCTAGAATGCTTTTTTTGTTGTCAGGATGTCCTTTGAACGGATTTAGAACCAGTTGAGTCGTATATCTTCTTAATTTGGGAACTGAACCTACAGCGAATAGAGCGCCAACTGCATGACCTTCTCTACCTCGACTTGCAAGATGACGAGCCAATTCCAGTAATCTGGAAAGCACCTCAATTTCGATTTCATGTTGTTGGGAAATCTT
>PBXF01000041.1 GCA_002727515.1 Methanobacteriota archaeon | reverse complement strand
GAGACAGGAACTCTGAACGTTGGAAAGAATGTAGTTTTCAACCCATCTCAGAAGTCTGGTGAAGTCAAGTCCATCGAGATGCACCACACAATGGTAGACAAGGCAGAGCCTGGTGACAACGTTGGTTTCAACGTTCGTGGACTAGCTGCTGTCGACATCCGCCGTGGTGACGTCGCAGGTTACTCCGACAGCGAGCCAACCTTCGTACGCCACGACGAAACTTTCGTCGGACAGATTCAGTTGATGGACATTCCAAAGGCAGTTTCCGTTGGTTACACCCCAGTATTCCACGCACACACCGCTCAGGTCGCTGTGCGCTTCCAGGAACTACTAGAGAAGACCAACAAGTCTGGTAAGGAAGCAAACCCGTCTTTCCTAAAGACTGGTGACGCATGTCTAATCCGCTTCCAACCAACTAAGCCAATGGCTATTGAAGCAATGAACGAGTTCCCTGAACTTTCACGCTTCGCTATCCGTGACATGGGTAAGACCGTCGCAGCTGGCGTTTGCATGAAGATCGAGAAGAAGTGAGTTTGAGTTTCGACAGGACTACGATCCAACTGAATGAGAGGTGCAAGTCATGGCAGCAGTGACCATCATCAAACTAACTGGCGAGAATCATCGCGACATAGATGCAGTCGCATCTCAGATTAAATCAATCTGTGACAATGGCGGCATCAGTCTAAGAGGACCGATTCCTCTACCAACTCGACGTCTTGTGGTACCATGCCGCAAAGCTCCTGATGGTGAGGGAAGTGAAACATACGATCACTGGGAAATGCGCATACACAAGCGCCTCCTAGAGATGGATATCACGAGTGGAAAGGACGAGAGCGCTCTAAGACAGGTCGCTCGTATCCCAATTCCAGATACGGTCAGCATCGAATTATCGATGCGCTCAATGAATTGAAACTGACATAGTCAGGGGCGCTTTGTGCGCTAACCCCGACGAGTAGGCGGTGAGGATAGTTCAACTATCTCTCCACTCATCGCCTACTCGTTTTTTTTTTAATCTCTTCAAAGTGTCGCAATTTCAGCAATACCAGACTCGATCAGATAGTTCGCAGTCATCTCATCTAAGAACAATACATCACCTGCACCTAGAGTGATTTCACCATCGATTGTGATTATTGGTTCATCAACAGATTGCAGAATTCTGATTCTTTGCATATCACCTTCATCAGATTTCAATTCCGAATCACCATGGAAATCTTGCTCCTTGGTTTCAATCTCTGCTTCAGCCCAGGCATCAAAATCCATTTCCTTGGCTTTCTTTGAAGGCGCTAACTCCATCGCTGCAGCATGATTTTCTTTGGCTTGAATGTCTGCTGGTTTATGTTCATCACTTATTGGAGCAGTTCCGGTAAGTTCTGGAAATTCCTCGGCCGTAGCCAGCAACTCTTCATCATCTTCAATTTCTGAAATAGGCTCATCCTTGTCTTCGAGGGCGATTGTTGGTGGGCCTTGCCCAGTTAATCCACCGCTAGTTGGAACGAATGAATCGAGTTGAGTGGTTCCTGGTGCCATTCGCATCTCATTGGATAACTCTTCAGCGGCAATACCCATTTGCATGTTATCCCAATTTACTGAATGCTTGAATTTACTCAATAATTCGGTGGCATTTGAATAGAATTCCCTTTCTGCTGGATCGTGACGAGACCAATCCATTGCTGCGAGATCTTGCCCTCTAGGTCCGCCTTCGGCTCGCAAAGCCATACTGGCAGAGTGTTGCATCATTGCTACCATTCTTTTCCTCGCCAATTCTGAAGCTGTTCTACGTATGTTTGCTTGACGCTTCTGCAGTGTTTGCATTTTTAGTGATGGCCCTACCGATTTGTAGGTTTCATGAATTTCCATTTCTACTGTATCGAGTAGTTCTCCGACCTTTTTCCAGAAATCAGTTCGAGGTAATGGCATCGGTACACTTCTTCCCACTTGTTGGCGAAGTGTGGAGAATAGTTGCTCTTCAACCTCTTTGGCTTGAGACGGATTTAGTAAGGTCCGCTCGTCCATGCTTACTCGCGTGGCGCGGGATACCTATCAACCCTTCAGCGAATGAGGCGCTCAAGAAAAACGAAGATTCAAACCATGGAACGCTGGGTTCACCGTGGTGAACCCAATTAGGCAGGCTCTGATTCTGGTGGCTCTAATGCTGCTCTCACCGTGGGCAGCAGCGGATGTATCCACTTGGCAAGGCCCAACGTCAGCACCTGATGATGCAGGTATTGACCCTTCTAATTCCACATATGATGGATTTGTAATCCCAACTAATTCGACAATAACGGGAGCAGAGTATACTGCCCAACCAAAATGGATTGACGCTGAAGATAATGGCACTTATTGGTCGAGTGATTCGAATGGATTCTCAAAAGGTCAAGTTAATGGCACCTCATTCCTAACTTCGAATGGTGATTTAACTTTAGCAACTAATTCAACGTACGGAGAAATGACCGATTTTGAATCTATATTCCCCCAATTTGCCTCTTGGTCGACACAAGGAGATGATTTCTGGCGCCCAGTTAATCTTTCAAGAGTATCTTATGGTCCACAAAACATCTCGGATGGAAACTATGTTGCTGGTACAAATGGAACCTTGTTACCTGGATCTGAAGGATATCTCAGATCTCAATTTTATCAAATACCGGATGTTGTGAGATATTTCAACCTGTCATTCGACCGCTGGAACTCTTTCGATGTAGGCGATGTAGCCGAATTACATTATTCGATAGATAATGGAAATCAATGGCAATTATTGGATAACTGGTCCGGAAATACTACAGATTGGACGTCCGAAAATTATTCTCTAGATTCTCTCATTCAAAGTAGTTCGACTATAGGTTTCAGATTCTATGTGGAAAAATTGAACCAATCGATTTCTACTGAGGGTTTGTTCATAGATTCGTTTAATCTATCCAATCAGGGAGACCCAATTGCTGCATGGTTCCATGGTAATGCCAGTGGAGAATATTCAGCCAACGCAGATGGAACCTTGATAGTTCCAGTCAATCTATCTGGACTTGCAGCACCGCTCGAATTGACATATCGAGCAAATTGGGATATTCAAGGAGGAAATTTCGACAATCTTGTTGTAATGATTTCCGAAACTAATGGCTCCACATGGACGATAATGAGTCCCTTACCTGGTGTGCCNGCACANGGAATCCCGATCGCTGGAACGACATANAATCAACAATCCTACGGTTGGAGAGAAATTCAGCATCCATTCCCTCATTGGGCGGCAGGAAGTCAAAATGCTTCCAACATATTACTAAAATTNCGAATTACAACTGATAACNCCGTAAATCACGGCGGAGGAGCCATTGACGNTTGGGAAGGCATAATGATAGATGATTTGAGGGTACTATCTGCGGTTGGNACTAGCAATATGCAAACTAGATTATTGGCCAATTTTACAGATAACTCAACACAATATCTCGAGACATCTACTGGCTATCCCAATGAATGGCAGCATGTAGATTGGGAAGGGTACAACGGCCCTTGGTCATCATTTGACTCATTTGAGGAGGTTCAGGGCCTTCCCTCAGGTTGGAGGATAGACCACGTTCGAGGGTCAACCCCATGGGAGCGCGGCGCTATTGACAATAGCAATGGATACGGTCCGAATCAATCATCTTGGCCTAGCGGAATCAATGGCATGGGAATTAATCTCGACGGCATATATTCCAATCACGTTTACACACACTTAGTTTCCCCAACCTACAGTATACCTGAAAATGCAACTGCCAGACTGACATTTAATCATTGGATTTGTACAGAACCTGATTGGGATGGTGGTTCAATATTTACTTCAATCGACGATGGCCTTACATGGCAACATTTTGGTGATAATGTTTCAGGATTTTATGAGAGAACATCCACAGTAAACCCAAACTCACCGTTTTACGGATTGGGAATTTTTGATGGTTCATCAGTAGTGGGCGGTTGTGGAAATTCAAATTCAAATCACACATTTTCTAGAGTCAGCGGAGATATATCGCATCTAGCAGGTAATGATGTCAGAATGAGATTCTCTTTCTTTACTGACACATACATCGAAGAAGATGGGTGGTACATAGACGATGCAGGAATTGTAATCGATAGATTCCTGCCAAGTGGAGTTTGGACAAGCCCTATTGTCGAAGCAGACGAATTTGGATGGGCACGTTTGACTTCCCTATACGAAATCCCTGAAGAAACCAATGTGCTAGTAGATGTATTAGACCTCAATGATGCCATTATTGAAGGTCACGAGAATCTAACTTTACCGTTTGATTTGCATATCGGTACATGGGAGCACAATAAAATCAAATTCAGGGTCAAATTATTTTCCGAAAATGAAACAATAACTCCGCGCATACAGATTTTACACCACGGTTTCACCGAATATTTGAATTTAGGAATGCTAGCAGAGATAGATCCTAATCTTCCTCAATGGGTACTTGAACCTGAAATAGCGAATCCAAATTTGGAATATACAATTCAAATCGAACCTCCAGCATGGAGGCCATACAGTGACATTGCAATAGAATGTGAAGGGAATATTTCAGCCCGCCTGTATTCGATTACCAATCGAATCCCTGTACTTTCAAACGGACCATTGCACCCGAGTGTCCACAATCAGGGTGCAGAGTTAGATGAGGCCGAGTGTAGCGAAGTCTTGACCAATGGTTTTGGACCTGCGCAAGCAACTATGATTGAATTACGAATTCAAGGAGGAGAGTTGTTTGAGTGGGTCAAAATTGAGCCCATGTCGCTCCTCGCACCAAAATCTCCTGCAATCGATTTGGGTGCAGACGGAGTTATTGATTGGATGTGGAATGGAACTTTCCACCATACCACAACTTTGCACTCGTTGGAAATTGATGGCACCGATATTTCGATTAACGAATCAATGCATGGCTTTGAAGCAAACTTTTCCGACAATTTGAATTTCTCAATTTTGCTTCCTGCAAGGAATATCACATCTCAAACTTGGGATTGTGGAATCATCAACCAGTCAAAGAAATGCTACAATGGCGGATTTAATTTCATCACAAATGGCTCAAGAGATTACTCTAGTACAGAGGATTACATTTGGGTGGATAATTCTGGTTTTTCACACTACATGACTGAGTATCGATTCGAATTTGTTGCCTCTAATCCACACACCTCTTTCAAACTCCTATCATTGAATTATTATTCAGGGTTTAATCATAGTATTTTCATTAATTCATCACTCGATGGATTATTTGTTGAGAATCAAGATTCGACATCGGTCCTTCCTGTCAAGATTTCAGCAGATAGAGGTGGCATTATTTTTGACGGGGATATTTTCCATGAAAAATCAATTATCGATTCTTGGATCTCTTTACCTCAAATGACATTTAGGCCAGGATTAATCCAAACCGCAATCTCTCAGCATGAAATTTTGGAAGGTACTTCTGATCTTGCCTACATTTCTTTGAGTATTTCAACAAGTTCAAACATTGTAGACAGATTCGTAACTCTAACAATAGACAACCTCGCATCGGGCGGTAGATTCATCCAAAATTCAGGAGCTGGAATATTAGAATTAGATCCAAATAACTGTTCTTGGGATGGTATGAATGCCACTTGGGCACTCAAGGCAAAATGGATGCTAGATGATTATTCTAGACTCTATTGGTTTGCTTCTGCTACAAATATGGATGGGATAACGCTTGGTCCAACTATCGGGGTGTCAGGATCAGCTCAACATGCTGCTTCAACTAATGACCTTGAAATCATAGATTTGCGGGCTTGGGCCGGTGGTCAACCTTTACATGATTTTTTGAATCCGATTTGGCCTCTGAATGTAATGGGTGATGAAGAAATAGTAATTTCTGGCGAGGTGAGATATTCAGGTCTTAGCGATGTTAATCCCCTACCTGATGATGCAAAGGTGACTTTCGAATTAATGAATGATGAAACCATAATTGCCAATGTTTCAACCGATTATGGTATTGATGGAAGATTTAACACCACCATTACCACTCCAATAGATCCTATGTTAAGTGGTTCAGAATTGAAATTGATTCCAAAAATAATTGAGATTGGAAATCAGGAATCAACTACTGCTTTGGATGCGACCGCTGCATCACAGGAGATTAGGTTGATTTTGGATGTCAATAACTCAGAAGTAAAATCTTTACAAATCGATTCACCAGGAAATAATCAGCCTGCAGATGGTCATGTTTGGCATCCAGGACAGGATATACCTCTAATTTTACACATTGAAGATGATAATGGACTACCTGAGAAGATGACTTTGTTCTACAATCGAAGNGGTAGAGCTTGGGAATCAATTGATTTTTTGACGCCAATTGGAACAACTTCAGCGATAATCGATTTACCTCTGATCGATGAATCTAATGTACCATTGCCGAATCAGGAAACAGGGTGGTTGGATGTATTCATTCAAGGTACCGATTTAGCAGGTAATCCATTGATTGGAGGCGGAAGTTATGACGAACCCTATGCTCGAATTCATGTTCAACCACGATATGACACATGGATTAGCGGGGAATCATTAGGGCTAGATCGAATGGACGGGTATCTTTTCCCTGGAAATACCCATACGTTCAATTTTACAGTCTCTGATGAAAACGGAATAGATTCAATCGACAGTATGAGGCTGGTTTTGTCAAAAGATTCTGGAATGTGCTATATCGAATGGATTCCATGGAGTGGCGAAATTATTCATGATGTTGGATGCTTCATCAAACCACCATCTGTAGAAGTAGTTCAAAGATGGCAAGTAAATACTTGGGATGTTTACTTTAATTTCGAGTTGCGATGGGATATTGAAGATGATCTCGATGAGGCAACAAATATTCCATCATTGAGTCTTCGGGATGAAAATGCTCCTCTAGATGCCGTATTTACTTCGATTAGCATATTTAGTTGGTCAATACACAGTGGCATAGATTTGAGGATTCAAGACGTTAAAGATAAAATTACTCCGATTGGAGAATTTATTGACGGTGTTTCATACATACACGCTCAAGATATCGTTGACGTAAGCGTTGTAGCATATCATCAAGGATATGATATTGCAGCACATAATTTACCTTTCACAGCATTTTACCGTGTTGATTTGATTGGAGATAAAAACTCATCCAGCATGACAAATTCCATTAACAGCGATGGAACTTCTAAGGTTAGAATTGTTTTTGATTCAGCATTTTATGGAACCCAGATAAAAATGATAGTAGAATTGGGGGATGTATATGATCACAATACAGAATCGGATGATATTGATTTTGTAATCGATGATTCTTCACCGACTATTTCAGTTACAGGGGGACAACTGGCGATGATTGATTCAGACAAACTCGATCAGGTTTCTATTCAAGTCATGGTAGCGGACGATCATGGATTAAGCAATCAACCTGTTACGGTATCTTGGAATTATGTTCGACAGGGAAGGATTGTGGAAAATTCAGCCGGAACCGCTGTAATTCCTGTTGAATTCCAGAGTTTTAAATCCAATTTGTATTCTGCAATAATNGATTTGAANACCTCTTCAGATTTNCAGAAGGGCGATNCAATAATGATTTGGTTCGAAGGATNTGATGCGTCTGGTAGATCGATTATNGGCCCAGGAACAAGTGATGTTGAACCAATAGACACGATNATTCGGTGGATAGCNTATGAACCTGAATTAATCGAAATTATCACTACTCCTTACAGGCCAGAGATAGGTGATATCATTGTGATTGAGTGTACAGTTCAGAATATTGGTTTAATCAGCGGTGAATCTAACCTTTTGCTGATGGACGGGGAAGATAAGGTTCTCGAAGAAATAAACTTCACTTTACTTGCAACAGGCCAGTATAGGTACACATTCGAAGTTGAGGCTTGGCAAGAAGGAGATCTTGGATTAAAACTGCAACTCGACGGCCAAGAAATCACTCCAGTACCAATTTCAAGTGTTGGTGAGAGAGTTTCAGAATCTTCAAGTGTCCAAACAACACTTCTTGGTGTATCGGTTTTGTCTGTTTTCATCGCTGGAATTCTGCTATTTATTGCGAATAATCGCAGGAACAATCAGTATTCTTTTGATGAGGAAGAATGATGTTTGATGAACGCTGCGCCCGACTCAAGCCGGAGTACCCGAGTGGTCAAAGGGGGCGCACTCAAGATGCGCTGCGAAATGCTTCGTAGGTTCAAATCCTACCT
>PBXF01000040.1 GCA_002727515.1 Methanobacteriota archaeon | reverse complement strand
AGCCCAAGATTGCATTTGGGCCTGTAGCTTAGTCAGGTAGAGCGACGGGCTTTTAACCCGTCGGTCGCGGGTTCGAACCCCGTCAGGCCCGCCTGACCAACTGCCGGAACGATGCACTGCGGGTATGTGGGGTGTCAAAATGGTAGTTAAGTCGGCGACAAAAAAACGCCTAATGGAGATGGGAATTGCGGAAGAGTATGCGCACAAGTTGGCGACCGACCGGAACATGAACGACATTAAATCCATGACGGCTGATGAAATAGCCTCGACTCTTGGTGTCTCAAAAGATGACCAAACATTTACAGATGCAATGAACGCTCTTGCTGAATTAGGAAACAGAAGACAGAAGAAGCGAGGCAAGAAAATAACCATCTCAAAGACCGCAATTGCAGAAGTTGAAGACAATGATCTAGCGGGTGAGAAATTCAATGTACTCAACCACATAATTGTACCACACCAGGAATTGATTCCAGTCGAGGATGAAGAATCAGAATTAGAACCGTGGGGTCTTCTTCAGAAAGACCACGAAACAGGAGAAATGAGGCTTGCAAAGGAACTATTGCCAAAAATCCTAATTTCAGACCCTGTCATACAAGTCATAAAAGAAACTCATGAAAAAATGATGGAAGCAAAGGCGGATTCAGAAGACTACGTCCCACTTCCTGCTGGATGGATTTCAGACCGTGTGCTGAAGGTTATCAGAAAATCTCCATCTGCAGGCAAGTCAGTTGCTTACAGACTAATCGTGGAGGGCAGCTGAGCTGAGGTGATATCATGAAAGAAATAATTGAAGCATTTTTCAAACAACGAAGCCTAGTTAACCATCAATTAGCATCCTATGATGATTGTATACCTTCTAGTGATAACACACTATCGAGAATGGAGAAGATTGTCAGAAGTATTAGGGTAGGAACTGATGAAGATGTAGTGGACGATGAAGGCGGCCTAGTCAAACTCGACGTATTGGACCAAAACATAGTAATCCGTGTAAAGAATATCCAACTCGGAGAACCTAATATCAGAGAAGCAGATGGTTCAGACCACGCATCTCTCCCAATGGAATGCCGACTCAGAAAATTAACCTACATGTCCCCTGTTCAAATGGATTTCACAATCTACAAAGACGATCAGCCAGGTCTAACTGAGAAAGGTGTTCAAGTTGGCAGCATGCCAATCATGGTCAGAAGTAAGAGATGTAATCTACATCCAAGCCACATCGCTGGCGACAGGCAATTACACCCAACTACATCTGAAGAAGACCGCAAGGTACTGGACAGTCTTTTGAGAAAGAAGGGCGAAGATCCGCTTGATCCCGGTGGTTATTTCATCATTAATGGTACTGAAAGAGTACTAATTTCAATGGAAGACCTTGCCCCAAACCGAGTTACTGTTGAAATCAACAACAGATATGCAAAACAAACAGAAGTTGCTAAGATCTTCTCCCAAAGAGATGGTATGAGAAAACCATTGACAGTAGAAAAGAGAAGAGATGGTATGCTAATGGTAAAGATTAGTACCGCTGGGACAACTGCAATCCCAGTTGTATTGTTGATGAGAGCACTCGGAATTGAAAACGACCAAGAGTTGTTCCAAGCAATAGCAGGTCCTACTGAAACTTTCAAGTACATTGTCGCCAACATCAACGAAGTAAAAGACAACGAAGAATACAATGTTGATTCAGCAGAAGAAGCTCACGTCTGGCTTGAGAAGAAATTCGCAGCAGGTCAACAGAAAGAATACAGAGAAGCAAGAGTCATTCAACTTCTAGATAGAGAATTACTTCCTCACTTGGGTGACAGTGTCGAGGATAGAAAGAAGAAAGCAATTTTCCTTGGAAGAATTGTTCGCCAAGTTTTAGAAATGGCAATCACTAATAGAAAGCCAAACGACAAAGACCACTACGCAAACAAGAGAGTAAGACTAGCTGGAGATCTAATTGAAGACTTATTCCGTGTTTCTATGAACCAACTCGCACGTGACCTAAAGTATCAACTTGAGAGACACCACAACAGAAAGAGAGAGTTGAAGATTACTGCGTGTTTGAGACCAGATGTTCTTAGCAGCAAAATCATGCATGCACTAGCTACAGGAAACTGGGTAGGTGGAAGATCCGGAGTAAGTCAATTGCTTGACAGAACTACTTACTTATCTGCTCTATCTCACATGAGGCGTGTAACCAGCCCATTGGTAAGGAGCCAACCTCACTTCGAAGCAAGAGATTTACACCCAACACAGTGGGGACGATTATGCCCCAACGAGACACCTGAAGGCCAGAACTGTGGACTTGTAAAGAATGCAGCACAGATGATTGACATTTCTGAAGCAATACCAGAAACCGAAATCAAAGGAAGGCTTGATGAAATGGATGTATTCCAACCTGATGATTGGACTGATGGTGACAGGATACACGTAAATGGTGATATTTACGGTGTTCATAAAAGAGGAAAGAATCTAATTACACAATTCAAGAATGCGAGAAGAAGAGGTTCAATTCGACCCGAAGTTTCCATCAGGTATGATGCGACCAATAGAGATATTTTCATCAATACCGATAAGGGAAGAATTCTAAGACCAGTTCTAATTCTATACGACGGAGCACCGAGGCTAACTCAGAATCATTTAGAAATGGTCTCCAACGGAGAATTGACATTCACAGACCTTGTTAACGAAGGTGTTGTTGAATGGATTGACGCTGATGAAGAAGAAGATCTCTACATCGCTCCTAGACCATTCGTATTACCAGAAGTTATCCCTGAAGGAAATGAACACGCTGGAAGACCAGTAAGTCATTCGACAATTACATGGATGAACCTTGGTGAACCTGGAGCAACTGTTGCAAAATTGCAAGCCAGAGTAAAACTACCAAACGGTGAAGCAGCAACTGCAGAATTTGAAGTACCTCTAGAGTATACTAGCGAACACACACACTGTGAAATCGATCCACAACTGGTATTGGGTGTTTGTGCGTCACTGATTCCTTACCCTGAACACAACTCGACACCTCGTGTTACCGGTGGAACTGCAATGGTAAAGCAATCTCTAGGATTGCCTTCATCAAACTACAGGCTAAGGCCAGATACAAGATTGCACGTTCTCCATTACCCGCAGAGGTCAATTACCCACACTCAAGCGATGGATACCACTAATTTCGACAACAGGCCTGGTGGACAAAACTTCATCGTGGCTGTTATGAGTCTGCATGGATACAACATGCAGGACGCTGTAATCATGAACAGATCAAGTGTTCAAAGAGGATTAGGCCGCTCTACATTTAACAGAACATACAATGCTGAGAGAAGAAGATTCCCTGGTGGACAGGTAGAAGAAATCGAGATACCAGGAACAGGTCTTGAAGAAGTCAAGGGATTGAAGCCTGTTGATGAATACCTACACTTGGAAGGAGATGGACTTCCTCATCCTGAGAAGTACCTTGAAGGTGGAGATGTATTAGTAGGAAAGACAAGTCCTCCAAGATTCTTAGAAGAAACTGGAGCTGGTGCGTTCTTACAGGCTCAAGAAAGAAGAGAATCATCTATGCTAGTTAGGCATGGAGAAAAAGGATATGTTGACAACGTTTATGTCACAGAATCACTCGATTCAGGTAGACTTGTTAGAGTAATGGTGCGTTCACATAAGATTCCAGAAGTAGGAGATAAGTTTGCGTCAAGACACGGCCAGAAAGGTGTCATAGGAAGACTAGTCGATTCTGAAGATATGCCATTCACAAAGGATGGTATCGTTCCAGACCTAATCATTAACCCACACGCTATTCCATCCAGAATGACAGTGGCGCACGTTCTAGAAATGATTGGAGGCAAAGTTGGTTCCCTAGAAGGTAGAAGAATTGACGGAACAGCATTCCGTGGAGAAAAAGAAGGCAGTCTAAGAGATAGCCTAGCAAGAAATGGTTACAGCCACACCGGCAGAGAAGTAATGATCAACGGAGAGACTGGAGAAACTTATCCTGCAGAAATCTTCATTGGTTGTATCTACTATCAGAAACTGCATCACATGGTTTCTGGAAAGATTCACGCAAGAAGCCGTGGAAGAGTACAGATTCTAACAAGACAGCCTACTGAAGGTAGAGCCAGACAAGGTGGATTGAGATTTGGAGAAATGGAACGTGATTGTTTGATTGCGCATGGAGCATCCATGGTTATCAAAGACAGATTATTAGATGAATCTGACGGTATTGATTTATTCGTTTGTGCTAAATCTGGACACATTGCATGGTACGATCCAAAGAGGCGTACTTACGTTTCACCTATTGAAGGAGATGGTGCTGAAGTCTACAAGGTTCAGACATCATATGCATTCAAGTTGTTACTCGATGAGATGAAGAGTCTCGGGGTAGCAATGCGTTTAGAACTGGAGGATAGAAGATGAGTCGAAATGCTACAACATTAATCCCTAAGAGGATCGCTGGAATTAGATTCGGTCTAATGGACCCTAAAGAAATCAGAAAGATGTCTTCTGTTGAAGTAAAAACTGCAGATACATACAAGGACGATGGTCACGCATTCAGACAAGGTCTAATGGACCCTCACATGGGTGTTATTGAACCTGGATTACTATGTCCTACTGACAACTGTAAGTATGACGAAAGCCCAGGGCATTTCGGACACATCCAGCTTGAATTGCCAGTAGTCCACATCGGTTTCGTGAACTTGATAAAAACAGCGTTAAAAGCTACTTGTAACACATGTAGCGAAATTTTACTACACGATTCTGCAGGTACACACCCTTCAAATCCTGAATTATCAGAGCAAGATTACTACAAGCACAGAGTACGTGATTTGATTACAAAGCACGGAGTGGGTTCAACAGAATTCTCAAAAATCATCAAAGAAATAGAAAAGAAAACTTCTGAGGCTAAGAGATCTGTTTGTATGCACTGTCATGCACAACAAGGAAAAATTATACTTGACAAACCTACTACTTTCAAGGAAAAAATGACACATCAAGGTAGTGCAAAGGAAACTGAAAGGAAATTGAACGCTAGGGATATCCGTGAATGGTTGCAAGGTATACCTGATGACCAATTGATTTTCCTTGGTATGCATAAAGAGAATAGGCCTGAATGGATTATTCTACAAGTTCTACCAGTTCCTCCAATCACTGTAAGACCATCAATTACACTAGATTCGGGCGACCGCTCAGAAGACGATTTAACCCACAAATTGGTTGACGTTTTGAGGATTAACCAGAGACTACGTGAAAACCGTGATGCTGGAGCCCCACAATTGATTGTTGAAGATCTATGGGAACTGTTACAATACCACGTAACTACATATTTCGACAATCAAACAAGCGGAATTCCTCCTGCAAGACACCGATCTGGTAGAACACTGAAGACTTTGACACAGAGACTGAAAGGAAAAGAAGGAAGATTCCGTTCTAACTTGTCTGGAAAGCGTGTTAACTTCTGTGCACGATCTGTAATTTCGCCTGACCCATATTTGGGAGTAAATGAAGTTGGAGTTCCTAAGAAGATTGCAAAGGAATTAACAGTTCCAATCAGAGTAACTACCAGAAACAAGGAACAGATGAGGCAAATGATTCTTCGTGGCCCTGATGTACATCCTGGTGTAAACTATGTAGTAGATTCTAATGGCAGAAGAAGAAAAATCAATCAAAGAAGCAGATTGATTAACTCAGGATTCCGATGTCACAACCCTGAATGTATGGAAGAAACAACACAAAGATTCGACCTTCATTCAGTTATGCCAGCACCGAATTTCCTTCCAGGATTGGTTGTAAAGAAATTCATAACCAAGGAAGAAGGAGCCGAAGACCTAGTTTCTTATTCAATAGATGAGAAAGCAACAATTGCTAATCTAAGAGGGGAAGATATCGATGGTAATCCACTAGCAGATGATGACCCAAGAGCTATTCTGCACAACAGATGGTTATTCGAATTGGCAAATCCAGATACGCCATTCCCTGAACATTTGCAAGTTACTTGCCCACACTGCGGAAGCCCAGAGAATGAGTGGGGAGAAAGAACCCAAGTCGAAGACAAACTAGCGACAGTTGATTTCAGAACTGGAAATCCAAAACCAGGTCTGCAGGTTGAAAGGCATCTAATCGATGGAGACGTTGTCATATTCAACAGACAGCCGTCTCTTCACAGAATGTCCATGATGGTTCACGAAGTTAGAGTTATGGAAGGCCATACATTTAGATTCAATCTGGCTGTTTGTACTCCTTACAACGCTGATTTCGATGGTGACGAAATGAACCTACACGTTATTCAAAGCGAAGAAGCTAGAGCAGAAGCAAAGATTCTGATGAGAGTACAAGAGCACATCCTAACACCAAGATATGGTGGAGCGGTTATTGGTGGTATACATGACCACATTTCTGGTGCTTACCTACTATCTAGGCCTGGAACCATGATCTCCAAGAGACATGGATTNGAAATGCTAGGTAACATTGGATATACAGGCAAATTGCCAAAGGTACACAAGACCGAGGAAGGAGAATGTTTCAGTGGAGAGGACTTACTATCTGTAATTATCCCAGATAATATCCACTTGCGATTCTTGAGCAGGTCAAATGATGATGTTGTAATCAAAGAAGGAAATATCTCTGGTACGCTAGATAAGCGTGCTATCGGTGCTGAAGANGGAAGACTCCTCGACGCAATTGTTCAAACAAACGGGCCNACTGAAGGTGCAAAATTCCTAGACGAGTTCACAAGACTATCNATTGGAGCATGTACNTCTCTTGGTTTCACTACNGGTATAGATGATGANGATTTGACTTCNGAGGCTATCAGCCAAATCGAAGCNCACAANGCAGANGCTAGAGACCAAGTCCAAGCTGAACTAGACAAGTTCGGAAAAGACGGACGAGGGTATGAAGTTAGACCTGGAAGAACTCCAAAAGAAACTCTTGAAGAGAACATTATGGTAATACTTGACATGGGTAAGCAAGCGGCTGGAGAAGTTGCTAAGAATGAATTAAACCAAGAAGGCACAACAAATGCTGCAGTTGGAATGGCAATTTCAGGTGCTCGTGGTTCAATGGATAACCTAACAATGATGGCTGGAAGTATCGGGCAAGCGAAGGTTCGTGGTGCACGTCTAGAACGTGGATACCACCAACGAGTCCTTCCTCACTTTAGACAGGGTGCGCTTGGAGCACAAGAAAAAGGATTCATTGCATCATCATTCAAGAGAGGATTGGAACCTACAGAGTTCTTCATGCTTTCAGTTTCTGGAAGAGAATCACTTGTTGATACAGCGGTTAGAACAAGTAAGTCAGGTTATATGCAGAGAAGATTAATCAACGCTATGGATGACTTGAAGATTTTCGATGATGAAAATCTATCTGTAAGAAATACCGCAAATAGAATCATTCAGTTCTCATATGGAGAAGACGGAATCGATCCAAGTCGTGGTGTACACGGCAAACCTTTCAACATTGATGTTATCGTTGACAAGGCTCTTGGAACCGATGGTCCAACCAAGGTAAACGAAGCAGCCTACAAGGACAGTTCTGACAAAGAATTCGACCTCGGATATGATGAGGGTGATTCAGAAGCAGCACAAGGAGGTGAAGCCTGATGGTAGTTAAGAGCGCAACCAAAAAGAAGCTAATGGATATGCTTGTTCCCGAAGAGCATGCTCACAAACTTGCTGATGACAGGAAGTGGGACGACGTAAAGATACTAACTGTGGAACAGATTGAGGAATACTGTGAAGTAGATAACGAAACAGCAACTAAAATTCACAATATCATTACTGGTGCNAATTCATCAGTAAGAGATTCAGGTGANAATTCAGCAACGACCTCAGTTAGAATGAAGAGGGCTTCAAGAAGAAGAAGAACTGCGAAAGCAGTTCAATCCCTAGAACCATATGACATGGAAAAGAAATTGAATTCTTACAATGATGAGTACGCAGATGAACCAGTTTTCCAAAGCATAAAAGATGCTGCGGAATCATTGGGTATCTCNCTAACTCAACAAACAATCCACGATCTTACCTCAGCAGTATTNGCTCGTGAAATTACAAAACTTACCAAGAAAAAAGCGGAAACTCTGGTCAAAGAAGCAGGCGCTGCTCAAGACATGGCAATGATNGACCCATATGAGGCAGCAGGAATTATCACTGCACAATCAATTGGGGAACCTGGAACTCAGATGACTATGCGTACTTTCCACTATGCGGGTGTTGCAACAGTTAACGTTACTCAAGGTCTTCCAAGAATTATTGAAATTGTTGATGCAAGAAAAGTTCCTCAAACACCAACGATGACTATCAGGCTAGATGACGGGAAAAATAACTCTCCAGATGCCGCAAGAAAACTAGCTGCAGCAATTGAAGTCACTACAACGGTNAATATCGCAGATATTGAAACTGATGTAGCACAAAGAAGACTTGTTCTNAAGTTGAAGAAAGGTAACCTGAAGCAGAAGGGAATGACTGGTGCAGAAGTAAAAGACAAACTTTCTCGCGCATTGAGACTTTACGTAGAGGCAGACAAAGAAAAGAATCCGGGCACTTTGACACTAATTCCTGGTGTTCAAGATGAAGAAGATAAGAAGAGTCTTGCTGAGAATCCTCCATCATATACCGAATTACTCCAATTAGAGGACAAGATTCGTGATTTGAGGTTGAAGGGAGTTCCAGGAGTGGAAAGAGCCAACGTTCAGCTAGATGACAAAACTGGTGAATATTACCTCTCAACAATTGGAAGTAACCTCGCAAAGATTTCAAACATTGAGGGAATTGATAGATCAAGAACATATACTAACAACATTATCGAGATTTACGAATATCTCGGAATAGAAGCAGCAAGGCAGGCGATTGTTGACGAATTGCAACTTACACTAGATGGTGCAAGACTGGAAGTTGACGTAAGACACCTGCTATTGGTTGCAGATGTAATGACAAGTGAAGGTGAGGTAAGAGCAATTGGAAGACACGGTGTTTCCGGAACCAAGCACTCAATCCTTGCTCGTGCGGCTTTCGAAGTTACTGTTAACCACTTGCTAAAGGCAGGTGTAATAGGAGAGAGAGACAATTTGACAGGAGTTGCTGAGAACATTATTGTTGGACAGCCTATCAGTCTAGGAACTGGTTCTGTTGAATTATATTACATTCCAGAGTGATTTGGATAACATTGAGAAGCAATATTGTGGAGGAATGAAAAATGGATTTGAGTAGACAATTAAAGATAGCAAGCGCAACTGGCAAACTTTTGTATGGACAGAGACAAGCAGTAGATGCATGTGCAAAAGGCGAGGCAAAGTGTGTGATTTTAGCAGCGAACTGCCCTCAAGATTATGTTGATAATCTTGTAGCAAAACACCCAGAAGTGACAATCCACAGAGCACTAGTGGTAAACCGTGAATTAGGCATAGCATCAGGTAAGCCATTCAGTGTGTCAACGATTACGGTTGTTGATGCTGGTGACTCAGATTTACTATCTCTGGATAATAACCTAGCGTGAAATTATAGATATCAAACCTCCAGCGGGTTTGATGGCGATTGATTTGGTCAAGTTAATGAAACATCTTGATGTAAATCTAGACTTGTCGTCTGAACCAATAGTTCCAGCAGGTATGATAACTTGGTTAGGGCGAATGTATGACATTCATCCCGATCACATAAGGTTTGGATTTACAGAAGGTATGGAGATATGGGTTACTGGAAGTGGGCTAGCTAATTTAGATTTAGCAGGTTTTGAAACTTGGTTAATGGATGCGCCACGAGGTAATCACTTACTCATTTCAGAACGGGAAATTTCTTTTGATTCAAGCCAGATGTTTACTAGAAATGACCGAAATGTTGTATTATGGACCTCTGAAGACCTAGCTTCATTTATAGGTCAAGCGATTCTACAAGAAAAAATACAGATTCTTGACGAAGAGGAAATTGTAGAAAAAACAGAATCTAACGGTTTGTTTCTAGGAGATGGACCATTTGCTATTAGACCACAAAATGATTTCACAATATTAGATGAATATGGCCTAAAAATCTCTCATGCCACTCCTGTATTGATTCCAGGGGTCATTCATAATGTCAAAGGCAAACTTGTGGGTCCTGCGACCGAGGAAGTTGAGAAATGGGTACTAAATTGCAAAGGTTTACACCTCCTTGATAATTTTGAATTAATGGAAAGAGCCCCTTTACTTCATAAAGAAAAATTAGAGATATTAGAAAATCCCAAGTTCTCTGATGTCCTATCTGAACGGAAAACGCATGGTGATGAAATGGGTCAATTGCTGCATTGGTGGTATTTCGATGACGAATCATGCATTGTTGAAAATTACGACGTCTTAATTCCTGGCCATACAGGTGTTCAAACTAACGGTAAAAAGTGGGTTCTTGAAGGACTGACCAATAGTCTCCATCTAAACATTTAATGAAAGAGTTCATCATCTTGAATTCTCACGTAGGAATATGAGCCGAAGGTTCGTTGTAGCCGGCATGATTGTCCTTTCGTTAGTACTTAGTACGATGCCTTTAGATTATGAAAATATTCTAGAACAAGATGTTGTCGTAAAAAATGCTAATTCTGAACCACAGTTTTTGACGCATGCCGGGTCTAATAGCGGACACGTAAACGCCTCATTCATCGAACCAACAATTGACGGTTGGATTGTAGCAGGGGCGACAAGAAATAGTATGCAATTTGGCTCATCCATAAGTGAAACAGCAAATTCTCCATTAAACAATAATTACGAGGCAGACATGTATATTGCAAAAATCGGAGATGATGGAGTTTGGCAATGGGCAAACATTCCAGATGCATCTGGTGGATTAATTTTCTTAGAAACATTGGCGCCTGGACAAGGAGGTGAATACTACGTTGGAGGAAGCTTTGTGGGGACAGTATCCTTTGGTCCTCACAGCATTCAATCCCCTGCTTTTGTTTTGGAAGGATTCATTGCAAAATTCGATGATGTTGGAAACTGGTTATGGGCTACTGCATATTCTTCTTTAAACAACGGTACGAGTGAAGTAAATGGAATTGCTATTGACATGCAGAGTGGAAATGTTATTGCTTCTGGATCTAATTCAGGTGAGACTAATTTTGGTTCAATCCTGATTAACAGTACAGACAGGGATGTCAACTTAGTAGGCATTGACCCAATTTCTGGTAATGTAAACTGGGCAGTCTCCTCGGGAGGTATCGGTTCTGACTTCGCAGGCGAGGTTTTAGTTGACAAAACAGGCAAAGTTTGGCAAATGGCTTTCACCTCAGCAACTTTCAATGGTGGTGGTGGAAACAGTCATCAGGCTGTTTCAAATCAAGATTCGCTATTAGTGGGGTGGACTCCAAACTCAGGCGGAGCAGCAGTGTCCACAGTGAGAGCCATACCGAGCGGAACTAGTGAGGTAAATATCGCAGAATCAATGACAATCGACCCATCTGGAGATATTTATGNAACTGGAGTCTTTGTTGGCACCATAAACCTCGGTGGGCAAAAAACAGTTTCGACTTCAGGTAACGACGGAGATATATTCGTTGTCAAAATGTCACCTCAAACTGGATTTGATTGGATAGTTTCAGTTGGTTCCAGCAGTGCTACAGAATGGGGTCACTCAATTGCAGCCAGCGATTCAGGAGATTTGGTAGTTGGAGGTGTCTACTCCGGTACAACCTCTTTTGGAGGAAAATACATTACTTCAACAGGCGGACAAGATGGTTTCATGGCTCAGATCGATAATTCTGGTAATTGGGATTGGGTTGAAACCATTGGGGGTTCTTCAGATGATTTGTTTGGAGGGGTCGCAGTAAATTCGACAGGAAATTATTCAGCATTTGGTTCATTCCAAGGTACAATAAACAAGGGCACTAAGTCAATATCTAGTACATTTGGTCTCGACCTGTTTGTTTGGGTGGTTGACCCAGCAAATAATGCAGATGCAGATAGCGATGGCGTAAACGACCTAACAGATAATTGTCCTAATACCAACAACCCACTTCAAATTGACAGCGATTTGGATGGCGATGGTGATGAGTGCGATTATGATGATGATAATGATGGAATTACAGATAACTCTGGGGACGATTGTCCTCGGGGAGGTGCTTGGAACTGGACAAGTAATTCAACAACAGATTTCGATAACGATGGTTGCAAAGATGCAACCGAAGACAATGATGATGATAACGACGGCATAGAAGATGCGAATGATGGATGTCTGAGTAGTTATGCACCACCTAGGAATTGGTGGACTTCTACTTCAGATAATGATATTGACCAAGATGGATGCAGAGATGCTGATGAAGACAATGATGATGATGGTGATAACTTCACAGATTCTTCCGATGATTGTAACAAGGTTGCAGGTACGTCTACTCTGGGTCTGAAAGGCTGCGTTGACAATGATGAAGACGGTTGGGCTAACACAGATGATTCATGTCCTAATTCATATGGAAATTCCAGTATGGGAGGTACAATTGGTTGTCCTGATTCTGATGGCGACGGGTGGGCTGACCAAGATGACGATTTACCTGACGAGAAGACGCAGTGGAGCGATCAAGATGGAGATGGATTTGGAGATAATCAAGACGGATATAATCCAGATGCTTGCATCGACATTCCAGGTTCCTCTGTAGTTGACAGATATGGTTGTCCAGACCCTGATAATGATGGATACTCCTCTCCAGATAGTTCTTGGACCGCTGAAGACGGAGCAGACGCATTCCCGTTAGAAAGCACACAATGGTCTGATTATGATGAGGATGGTTTAGGTGATAACTATGGGAATTTATCATGGTATGACAGAGATTCGACCTGGCCTGGCGAATATATTCAATTTGCAAGAGATCAAGATGCTTGTCCAGCACAATATGGAGAATCTTGGAAGGAAGATATCTTCGGTTGCCCTGATACAGACGGAGATGGTTGGGCTAATTTCATGGACGCTTTCCCATTTGATGCAGATGAATACCTGGATTCAGATTTAGATGGAGTGGCCGATGGTAAAGATGCATGTCCGCTATTCCGTGGAAATTCTACAGAAGATGTACAAGGTTGTCCGGACTTTGATGGCGATGGATGGGGTGACCCAGAAACAGGTTCAGATTGGAATCCAATTGATCCTACTCAATGGCAAAACTCAGATGGTGACCAGTATGGAGATAACCCTCTAGGAAACGAGCCTGATTCGTGTCCAAACGAAAAGGGATATTCATACAAAGGAGGAATATTAGGTTGTATTGACAGTGATAACGATGGTTGGGCTGATAGTATCGATGTTTTCCCTAATGATCCAACACAAGTTAACGACACAGACGGAGATGGATTTGGAGATAATCCAAACGGCAAAAATGGAGACCTATGTCCTGAAATTGTAGGAGTCTCAACAGAAAATGGTTCCAAAGATAATGGTTGTGAGGAAATTATCGAAGAAGCCGGTAGTTCAGTGATGGTATATGGCGGCATTGGAATTGGTGTGATTGTAGTCATACTTGCAGTCGGTCTGATTCTTTCTAGATTAAGCGCAAAAGAAGATGAGAAAGATTGGAATACGCAACAAATTGCTAACTCTGAGATGGTAATGCAAAGCAATCAAGGGCTTTATCAGCAAACAACTCAAATGACATACCAACAACCTGTGGTTTCCCCACAGGTACAGTCACCTCAACTTAATCAGTTGCCAGGGAATCCAATGGTTGCTACAACACCTTCAGCGCCAACTATGTATGATGTTGGTACCATGCGTTCAGATGGAAACGAATGGTTAGAATATCCTGCTGCTAGTGGAGCATGGTACATGCGAGATCCAACGTCCAGACAATGGATTAGGAAGATTTGAGGATTCCAAATGGTAACCGTTACCCTACTTGGCTCAGCTCAAGACGGGGGAGTTCCTCAAGTTGGTTGTGATTGTTGTCTAGACTTAGAAAAACGCCACCCTGTATCAATCGGTTTGACAGATTCAGAAGGTGGAAATCACCTGTTTGAAGCCACTAGAGCATTAGGTGACCAATTACGAATTTGGGGTGTAAGAAATATCGATTCACTTTTTCTAACACACGCACACTTTGGGCATGTTGACGGATTAGGTTTGTTCGGTAAAGAAACAATGAACGCAAAAGGAATCCCACTTCACTGTTCAAAAAAGATGCTCGATTTGATAGAAAAAACACCACATTGGTCACTGCTATTATCAGATGGTGTGTTTCTTCCCAGAACGGCGTCTCTTATTCAGTTTCCAGGTGTAACTGTAGAAGCAATAGAGGTTCCACATCGCTCGGAATTATCAGATATGCACGCATATTTGATAAAATCAGAAAAAACGCTCTTATTTTTGCCAGACCACGACACATGGCAGGAAACATTGAGAGGTCATGACTTGCGAGCATGGTTGAATCATTTTGAAGTAGACATCGCTCTAATCGATGGAACATTCTACAGTGCAGATGAACTCAAACATCGGGACCAAAGCAAAGTTCCACATCCTCCGGTCGAGCAAACGCTCCAGATGTTAGGTGAGCGAAGAGAAGGAGATGGCGAAGTAGTATTTATTCATCTAAATCACACTAATCCGTTGTGCAGAGATGATACTCCAGTAACCGAATTAGGTTGGAAGGTTGGCAAAGAAGGGATGTCATTTAATCTGAGTTAAATTGTGAGATACGTATCTAAAATACATGTAAGAAATCGAGATTTCTTCTCCGTTGTCTCCATTCAAAGGAGTTCCTGTATCTGCATCGATTTGAATGTTAAATGCTAAACTACTATCTTGTTTTTCAACTTGGAGTCTTTCTATATTCTTCATATGGTTCTCATAAGTATCATTTTCGGCAAAGTTAGGATAAGTTGCCAGGGTGCCAAGATCATTAGTTCCACATAATTTACCTGACAAATCATTAAGTCCGGGTCCATTATTGAATTCTGATGATAATTCTGAAATGTCGTGACTGGTTTGGATATCATCGCATGTTGTGAACACTCCTCCTTCATTACTTTCAGAATAGTTTAGTGTGAAATCTATTCCAACTGCATCATATGGTACATCAAAATAGAAGGTTTCTGTTGTTCCATCAGGTATGAAAATAGTTTCCTCAGTCCAAATGTATTCACCTTCAATAGTTAATTTCCACATTGAATCAGGTTCTGGTTCCGAAGAACTCATAGATGTAGGCGCATTGTTTGCATAGTAGTATTCAAGAGGGATAATAAGGAGCAAGATTCCAACTCCGATTGCAACCATTTTATCTTGCGAGGGTAATTTTTCAAGCCATGGGTCTTGTTTTGAAAAGACCATGATAAAATGAGCTATGAATGCTGCACCCATACCTGGTACAGATTCAAAGATGTGAACATTGAGTCCGAGAATTCTCCAAGTAATCACAGCGACGAGTGCTGATGTCATCATTACCATAGAGTGTTGCGAACTTGGCTTGAATCCAGACATTCTTACAATAATTAGCGGAATGAACATTCCACCTAATCCATAAACTGCTAAAACGACGAGTGAAAACACAGAGTTGTTTCCTGAAAAGTATGCCCCAAGAGACAAGCATGTTGCTACAAAAGCCATCACCATGGTAGTAATTTTTGTCTTCTTATGGTCTGTTGACCATTCAGGAAAAAGGTCGTCTGTTATCGCAGCGGTACATGCTAGAACCTGTGAGTCAGCAGTAGACATAGTAGCAGCGAAAATTGATGCTAAAATTAGACCAACCCAAAATGGCCCAAGCACATCCATAGCTAGAAGAGGCAGTGCTAATTCTGGGTCGAAACTACCAGATTCGGGGAATATAACCCTTGATGCAAGACCAATTATGATCATTAATGCAAGAAATGGAGTTTGCCAAACGAAGAACCAGATACAGGCCTGCTTGCGGTCTTCTTCCGATTCAAGGGTCATAATTCGAGAAACAACCTGTGGCTGTCCCGCTACTCCTAATCCTCCGAGGAAGAAAGCAAAAACCCACATGCTGAATCCTAGTTCTAAATCTGGAGGAGTGATTGATGTTAGAGCAGGGTCAATGCTATTCAAAGAGGAGTGAAGTCCAGAGAACCATCCAACCTCAGTAAGCGCAACATAGCAGAGTAATGTTGAACCCACAATCATGACACAAGATTGTGCAGCGTCTGTCCATATTGATGCACGAATTCCTCCTGCGTAACAATACGCTACAACAAGAACGAATCCAATGATTATTCCAATCCATTCCGCCCAATCAAGCATTGCGAAAAGTGCTTTTCCTCCGCTTGATAATTGGGCTCCAGCATAGATTAGTAAGAATGCTACAGAACAGATTGCAGCCATTTTTGCCTCTGGGGCACCCTTGACATTTGCAACCAATGAGGAAAGTGAGCGGATATTTCTTTCATTTCCTTCATTTTGTATGTACTTGTATAACCAAATCCACGCAACTAGTTGTCCAATCGTTGAGATTATTGAAATCCAAATTGCAGAATATCCCATTAGCCACATGAATCCAATGAATCCGATGAACATGTAACCTGAGTTCCATGTTGAAACAGCGGATAGAGCGGCTAAAGCAGGATGCATTCCTCTTCCAGCAACCAAGTAATCGTCAGTCGTATCCTTTTTTACACGGATACTTGCCATGCCTACTCCTGCAAAAAGGAGCATGAAAACGAGAAATGAGATAATTACCCAAATCTCTTCTGACATTATACCATCCTCAAGTTAATACTTCAAGAAGTCTGTCCTGCTCTGCAGCTCTGCGTATTTCCATAGCGATTCTTCTTCCAGAAGATACAGGTTTTCTCCAAGTAGCATTTCCGTAAGGATGTCCTACTGAGACATGTACGTTCGTACCTCCACCTAATCTAGGTGCGACGTCGTAAATTGAGTAGTTCATGTCTTTATCAATGCAGGTTTGAAGACAGAAAGGACCTATGATTCCTGGGTCATAATGCTCTTTTGAGGCTGTAATGAATTTCTCTCCAAGTTCGAATGCTTTCTCCAATAGAGACTCTCTTATTGTTGCAGTATTATGTCCTACAACGGTCATCTCCGGTATCTGCTGATGAACTGGCATTGTCATTTGTTGAGGTGCTGGGAGTCGGACGTGACCATCAAGTGATGATTCAAATCTCCAGTCTACTCCTAATAACTCCAATTTTGGCATATCTTCTTCAAGTGGTGAATAAAAGAAATTTAGATTGAATACAGGTCCTATTACATAACGTTCAATTCTTGCTCCATCCAAGGAAGTTTGATCAATAATGCCTTCTTTAAGCAATGAACTACTCTTCTCTAGATACTCTTCATACGATGCACAAGTGAAAAATCCACGTTCTAGTTTTTTCTGAGCATGATGTAACTTGACAATCACCAAACAATCAATGTCTTGAGGGTCTTCAATTGCTTCTGGATATGGTAATCCTGCCTTATCTAGAATCCAGTAGTAATCTTGGTCTTCAGTTCTTTCTTCCATTCGCAACATGTTTCTGGAGCCGAACATTGGAACCTTGAAATTGTTCTCGATATCATCGATCTTAGAATAAGATGTGAATGACCTATTTGGAATATAAATTACATTGCGCTTTCGCATTTCTTCTTGCATAGTCGGTTTTAGTACATCATTGAATGAATCCAAAACTATAGTTTTGTCAACCATGCCTCTTCTAACTCTTCCAGAAGTAGTCCTTTGTGTCTTGAAATATTCAGAGTATGTTTTTTCTCTTCCTTTTTGCGCATATGCCACTGTCGGGAATCCTTCTTCAATTGCTCCATCACAAATATCAAGAGCAGAATGGCTTGCAGTCATCCCAATTCTTAATTTGAGGCGTTCGTAATCCTCGATTATTCCTGCGATTTCGTCACGTTGAATCATTAGAGAGCCCCAATTTACACCTATTCTAATTCGGTCTTTGAAGTTAATCAAAGCGCTGAAGTTCCATTAATTCCTCAGTGGAAAGAGTGTCTCCACTCATTAATTTGCTCATCAAGTCTTGAACTTCTACGCGAGCACCGCGTTGTGAGTCACCAGTTTCAGTTCCTCTCATAGATCTGATTATGTCTTGTATGGAGTGCAAACATCTTAGGGATACGATGTAGAATCTATGCGCTTTATCAGCTTCTTTCTTTGATTTTCTAAGTTCTCTATGGGAACCTTCAGCAAGCTCACGTTGTCTGTCTACCTCTTTATTCCATGATAGCATCAAATCGTGGGCTTCTTGTGCAGCTTGTGCTGCTTCTTGAACCTCTTTGTGAGCTTCTTCTTGAGCAATCATAGCTTTGCGTAATTTTCCTCGAGCATCTTTTAGGTCGATATTTGAATCTTCATTTGCTTCCATTGCTTTTATTTGAGAACGAATTTCTTTCATCCTCTTCATCACTTTCTTTTCATTTTGACCAAGATGTTTTCCTCTTTCCATTTCTCTATCAAGTTTGTCAAATTCTCTTCGTAGAGAATGAACTGTGACCTTTCTCTCTCCTTTCTTGCGACCTCTTGTTGTGTCATCATTTCCGCCTTTTTGGGCATCGAGTTCACCCTTCGCTTCCTTGACAAGGTTGCTAGCTTCTTTCCTAGCATTCTTCTTTTCTCTAACAAGTTCATTCATTTGTTCACGAATTTCTCTTTGTTGTTTCACGTTTTGAATAAGTTCTCTAACCTCTGCGTTAAGTTCGTTTCTTTGGACTGTAAACTCTTTCGTTCTATTATTCCATTCATCACGAGTTGTTCTGTATTGGGTTGCTTTCTTGTCAACCAATTTTCGCTTCTCGTCAAGAGTTTCCTTAAGTCCTGTCATTCTTCATCGCACCTGTTCGCATAGTGCTCCCGCACTCTCAGCATCATAGCCACCAACCTTCCACATTTAAGTCTCGCTAGCGCAAATTTAGAGATAATTTTCTATTAGGGCACAGGATTGCTCCAATCGTAATCTTGCTTTCCCAATATTTGCATTTTTTGGAGATTGGATAATTACTACATGTCCAGTTGCAAATTTCCTACGTGTTACGGTAAAATCTGTGGTTACAATTGAGACAATATCTGCGTCTTCTGTCAAGTCAAAAAGACCCATTAGATCATTCGGCCTCAGATCAATTGATGTCCTTTCTACTGTAAACCCATCAGGATTGATTAATGCAGCGGCTATGATAGAATCATCATCAACCAAATCGCCGATGATGTTGTTTAGCATAGTAACCGCTGTGTGAGAGATAGGTCATGATTATTTCCTTAAATCAGACCCCGCATTACGTAACCTAAACCGGATTTGTAATAACCATCAAGTTTTTCTATAATTTTTAATCCACGGTTTTGATAAAACCGAATGGCTTTATGGTTACTAGCCTTAACTTCTAATTGAATTTCTTCGATTCCTTCCTCCTTGGCGGCATGAATTAATTCGTTCCAAGCTTGGCTACCGTGTCCCATCGAGGTGAAATCTTGCTCAATCACAAAAGCAACAATTCTAGTTTTTTTATATTGAAATCTATTTGCCCACAAAAGTCCACGGAGTATGTTATTATCGTCATACAACAGTAAATTTCCTCCCCATCTAGGAATAGGTAGGCTTTGAATCGACATCTTTGAGTATTCTTCACCAGTTTGGTCAAAAAAAAGTTGTTTTATACATTCAATAGTAAAATCATCTAGGTTTCTTGGAGAATCACCAAGACGCCATTCTGCTGATTTTTCTGAATTTGACAACATCTCTCAATCTTTCCTTTGATAAGATCCTCTGTTTCCGCGGTGTGCAGAGAATTTTCCAAATTTCTTCATGCCCGCTTTTTTCGAACTAACCTTCTTTGGCTTTTTCGTAGTTTTCTCCGTCGAAGCGCTAGCGAGCAAGTCAGATAAGTCTCCAAGTGTAACTGGCCCAGATGTAACCTTTTCTGTTCTCGACGTGCCTCGAGATCTTCGCTTTGATTTGTTTTTATTTCCTCCTTTCAAAATTCGTAACCAAGCATCTAGCCTACCAATTTCTCTTCGCAATTTCTGGAATTCTCCTTTTCTTTTGTGAATTGCTCGGTTTATGTTGTATACACGCTTATCGTATGAACGAATTCCGTTTTTCCCAATGTCAACATCCTTTAGCAACGGTTCATTTTCCAACATTTTAGACGTAACTTCGTCATGTTGAGATTCATAAATCTCTAATTTTTTGATGTCTTTGTGCTGAAGTTTTGCCAACTCTACATATTTATTGTGCAATGCTTCGGCTTCTGTTGCCTTTTTGTGCATTTCTTGCAATTCAAAGAACCATGAAAAGTCACTAATTTCTTGATTTAATGATGGAATTCTCCTTACATTTAATTCATTTGTTAGACGTTTATACACCTTTGACAATTGTTCTTCAATATACTTCAATGGAATAACAATATTCGAATTAATAGTGTCTCTTTGCGTCTTCACATCTTTTATTTCGGCACTCCTTTCACGTAATCCGATGTGAACATTTTTGTGTTCTGATTTTATTCCAGATGTTTCTTCAATAATTCCTTTCATTGCATTTGCTAACCTTATCGAGACAGATTTTTCTTCTTCAAGAGCTTTAAGTTTTGACTCCAAGCCATTAATCTCTCCCTGAACTTTTGTTTTCATATTTTGGATATCCTTTAATTCAAGATTTCTTAAATCGTGAAACAAATCTTCGGGCTCTAAATCAGCCAATCTCTCAGGTTCTATAGTTTCGCAAATTAGATTCCACTTCGTTCCTTTGTTAACTTCTACTAGAACCCTTAAAATTTCATTTTGTATTATCAATTCTCCTTTAGCAGTTAGTACCCGTGATAGGTCATGTGAATGGTCGAATGGATCTTCGATTGGCAAGTGATGTTTCCCAACTTTAGCGTTGCTTTTTCCCGCATTTATCAAATCAATAGCATTAGGTTCTTCATTATCCCAAGATTTGTCTTCCCTGTGGATATTGCCACCACTTCTCATTGACACAACATTGTTTTTCCAATCCCAGTTGGAATAAAATTTGAAGAAACCTAGAACTAAACTTGCCATTGAATGTTCTTTTTCAATGGAAAAAGTAACGTCTTTATCAAACGAGATATCATATTCAATGTCATTTATCTCAACTGTTGTTTTATTTTCAGTATTTTGTAAATTAGGTATTATTGACTCGCTAATAAGGTAATTTAGACACAAAATTGACCAAGCATATGATGAAAGAGTACCATTGAAAGTATCAGTTATATTCCTGTGAAATGACCAGTGTTTGATTATCTTAATCATATCACTAATTTTAGGGTCTAGTTTTACATAAGCATCTATTAACTGGGTATTGTATATGGCTAATGTGTTGTTGACTGAAATATCTACACGTAATCCACTTCGTGGGTCTTTGAATTTGACGACAGGGACTACTGCTTTCACAACAGAAGCCACATCTTCCATACCTTGGCCTCGTAGCACCTTGGAAATATTTGTAACAACTTTCTTTTCATCAGCGCCAGGGATAATTAAGCATACATCCAAATCTCCACCTTTAATATTCAATCCAGTTACAGAAGATCCAAATTGTTTCACATCTTTGGCTTTAAATTTCTTACCGATTGACCTTTCTAAATGATTGGTTAAGCTTTGCCGTTTCTTAGAATCACTATGGTGTGGATTTATTTTTTTGACAAGTTTCTCAAAAACGGCATTCAATTCATCAATTGACTCCTTGCTTACTTCAGTATGTGAAAATTCACCAATCATCTTCGAATGGATTAGATTGTACTTATTCGCATTATCAATGGATAGCCCTGTAACTTCACAGTATTCACTCATTCTTCTTCACCAACCTTTTGTGAAACTTCTGTTTCTGCAATTTTCTTAGCACGGTTGATTGCAAATGAGGATGGTTTACCTAACTTAACATTCATGCTATTGGCTAGAAGGGGTTCAAAATCATCTTGAGAAATTTTTTCATTCCAGTATTCTAGCGACTTTTCTGAATATTTCAGGGCATCGTTCAACTTTCTTGTTTTTGACAAACTATCTCTACGCAACTTTTCCCATGTCATGAATTGATTGTGTTTTTCTTCGTTTTCTTCAGCAAGTTCAACCATTGCCTCATGAGCTTTTTGCGCAACATCAAGCAGCCTCTTTGCTTCTTTACGAGCATCGCGCATTTCAATTAATTTTGGTTGTGAAGATGCATTTGCCTCAACCCATTCCTCATGCTCACGAACTAAATTTTTCATTTCATTGATGTATTTTTGTTCAGTTTTATGATTACCCGCACTCGTTTGTAATTTGTCTTCGATAGATTTTAGGCGAGCCTCTAGTTTTTCTCTTGCCCATTTCGGGTCAGGATTTTTCACTCCTCCTGACTCAATAATTTGCTCCCAGAGATTACTACATTGCTGAAATAATAGTTTAGCTTTACTTTGAGCATTATCCCGTTCAGTCTTTAATTTAGCGACTCTTGTGTTTATTTTATCTCTTTCTAGTCGAGCAGCTTTTGCTAATGGTTCTGATTTGGCAAGGTCGGCCTGACCAGTTTCCAAATCTGCAGGAATTTGTTCGATTAATCTCTCTCTTTGATGCAATATTGCTTGTGCTAAAAGTTTTGGAGAGACTGACAAGAGGTCATTTACATCCATTGCTATCACTGCGCCGAACTGACACCCTTGAATAAAGCCACCGACCCACCCTTAAGGGTGGGTGAATGTGAAGAACCCCCTAGTTATGACAGGAAACATGCGGAGAGCCATCGCTGTGCTGTGTTTGTTAGCATTAGCCTTGGTTCCGATTGGACAATCGAGCGGCGGAGTAATATCTTCTATACAGATAACTGGTAATAATTTGGTTGGTGAAGGCCCTGTCGATCTAAACATCACTTTGACTGGAGTAGGTGGTGCATCTTCTGCATCAGTGACCTGGAATGCTAGTTTAACCGACATTGAGGGCAATTTGATTGATTATGATTCTGGGAATATTTTGGTTGATCAAGACACCTTTGTTTATGTTGAGTCAACTTTGGGACTGGCGCCTTTGGGAGTTTCAAATCTAACAATTTCGTTGACAGGTGACGTGGGTACGCCAGATTCAACACAGTGGATATTGTACGAGGAAACAATAACGAGATTGAGGCCATTGAATATCTCCATCGGTGAACCAATTTTCAATGCCATTGATGAAAATGGAACCTACACGAACAATTTAACCGTCAACGACGGGGATTTTGTTGAGATTAATTTACCCGTGATAAATTCAGGCGACATCGATTGGTTTGGTGGAGTCAATATGACTGTTGATGGAGTAATTACCAACTCAACAAATTTGACTGTTTTGGGAGATGAAACAAAAATAACAACTTTCCAATTAGGTCCATTAAGCGAAGGCAATTCTCAGTTTGAGTTTGAGTTGTTTGGAACCCAAGATACAAATCAAATCGATAACATCCTGAATTCTTCTCTTGAAATTCATCCTCCACCTTTGCCAAGCCTAGCATTCAATCTAACTAGGCTAGTTGAACCGAGTGCAGGGAGCAATGTGGAATGGAATTTACATGTTTCAAATACAGGCGAGGCTGATTTTGTTGGAAATATTACCTGTATTTTTGAACAACAAATAGTCAAGTCGGTTTCATCAAATCTTTCAGTTAATGAAGAGCTAAACATTTCTGTATCAATGCTTTCGAAACCAGGATTACTTAATTGCTATTCAGATGGAACTCGAACTGTTGGAATCTCTAGCGTAACAGATATTCTTGATTTTCAATCAGCGATAATTACAGGCGCAGGTCAGAATTCACCATCGTTCATTAATGGCCCATGGCATGTTGGTGATACAATTAGCGTATCTATTCTTGTTAGAAATGAAGGCGATGCTGTTGGAAATGCAGCAATAGAATTCATAGATGGAAACGAATCTTACATTTCTCAATACATCTCTCTAGAATCAGGTGGTGCAGGTGAGATCACACATGTTTTAGATTTCCAAGAAGCGAATGCATATTTATTAAATTGGTCAATAGTAAGTTATGATTCCTCAGTTGATGATAATTTATCTGGCGTGGTTAACCTCCCTGTCGAGCCAGCACAAGACTTGACAATTGTACTTGATGACCTCAATAAACAAGGAGAATCAACATCAGTCGATTGGTCTATAGATTTAGCAAGCGGAGTTCCAAGGGATGTCAAAATAGAGTATGGTTCGATAATTGATGGCGATAAGGAAGTATTGATTTCCGAAGAAAGAACGATATTGCCAGGTGTTACATACGGGGACATGAATCTCGGTTCTATAAATGCAGACCAAATATTTGTCAAAGTTAGGCCAATAGGTTGGATTATTGGTCTTGGTTCAACAGTCGAAGATCAAAAAGAATCTCTTGACATTAACCCAATTCCATCTGTTGCAGTGAACCCAATTACTCAACCAAGAGTGCCAATAGAAGGCCAGCAGGTAACATTACAATACACATTGAGTAATACAGGAGATGGAGGTATTTTGCAAAGCGAGGTTATAGTTACAGATGATTCTAATTCCATTATTGGTATTCAAACAATCAATGCACAAGAAAAATCATCTGAAGATTATTCTATTGTAGTTGATTGGCCAGATGGAGAAAATGTTGTGATAACTGTGACATGGTATGTCGACGGATTATCTTATTCCGATCAGATACTCGTCAAATCAGAATTGGTTGAGTCTGAAGATTCTGATTTTAGTTTACCAATTGGAGGAATCCTTGGCGGACTTGCTTTGGGAATGTTGGTAATTTTCGCAATAAGAGTGAAAAATTCTCCAAAATCTGACAAACCCAAAAAGAAAGTATCTAAGCAAAAGAAACCTAAATCGAACGAAAAGGTCGAAGTTTCTTGTCCAACCTGCGACCGAAGATTGCGTGTTCCAAGTGATTACTCAGGGGCTGTTCGTTGTCCAGAATGTGAGACTAAGTTTGATGTGGAGAGTAAAATCGACCCTGAAGACGAACAACTAGATGAGGATGAAGAACCTAAACAAAAAGATGAATCAGAACTATGGTCTTCATCAGATAATGACATTTTAGGATGTCCAAAATGTAGCCGAAAATTAAAGGTTCCATACGAAAAGAGGCCAGCAAAAGCAAGGTGTCCTGCTTGTGGAACAATTTTTGAAGCAAGAGCAAACTAGAACAGGTTGTGGGGGCATAATGGGAGCAGGTCATTTTCAAGAATTCGAGGATGAATATCTCGAAGCTCTATATGAGATAAATGAGAGAAAACCAGGTGAACTTGTGAGGAATGGAGAATTAGCAGAATATTTGTCAGTTAGTCCTGCATCCGCAACCGAAATGGTGCAAAGGTTGTCAAAAAATGGATTTCTTGATTATATTCCATACAAAGGTGTACTACTAACACCCAAAGGTTTGTCTCATGGCCAAGTTATGAAAAGAAGACATCGATTAGCTGAAGTATTATTGACACGGTTGCCCTTTGACGGTGATGTTCATGAAACCGCTTGTAGGTTAGAACATGCATTTAATGATGATTTGGAAGTTTGTATTTCGATGATTCTTGGTAATCCAAAAATCGATCCTGATGGAAGAGATATTCCACCTCCATCTGAGGCAGTCAAAAAGAAATTAAACGAATCAAAACAATTTTTCCTGGCAAGCGAATTGAAAAATGGACAACATGGCTACATTTCTATAATATTGGTTAAAGAAGCAGATTCAGAAATTCTTAATGAATTTGATTTGAAAATTGACGCCAAGATTGAAAGAAATGATAATGGAAATTTATTAGTAGAAGGGAACGGTGAAATCTCTGGATACTTATCAGACCGTATTTTACTGAGGTGGGATATTGAATGAACAACTGGGTGAATTAAGAAAACTGGAAGAAAAATTCCATGGTATCGACAAACAATTTCTTACAGATGGTTTGAGGCTTGTTATTTTCCTACCTGCATTCGCTTTGCTATTCATTTTTGGTTCTTGGGCATTCAGTTCTCAAAGTCCGGATTGGTGGCTTGAAAACATTGAACCAACACTTGGATTTGATTTGTCAACAGCATTTATACTGATAGCGCTAACGATTCTACTAGGATATTCTGCAGGCTTAGGAGTTCATCGTTACAGAGTACACATAACGAGAATGGTGTTCAGAGCAGAAGTCAATGCAGCTGCAGACGACCATCGTCCAATCAATAGTATGCATGGATATTCTTCACTGGATAGTGTGATTTCGAAAACCATGGCGAGCCACAATACTGCTTTATTCATGTCTCTATTTTCAATAGCTGTTATCTCTTTCACTGTTTACTTAGGCTCAGATTCTGAACTAGGAAAAAGAGGACTTCTCGCTTGCGCTTCAATGCTCGCAATGTCTATCGGTCAACACTTATCAACACGTAATTTCAAGTTCAATATGGTGACAAATGACGGATTACTTGGTGCTTACCATCCACCAATGCATCCCTCCACTCTCAACCTAGCATTTAATGAAATTTTAAGAAACCAAATGGATCCACTCTTGAGAAGTAAATTCGATGATTTCTTGAGAGATTTTGAAGCCAACGTAAAGAGAGGTGTTTCCACTGATTTCGCAACCGAGAAATTTCTAATGTTAATGCACAGAAGATACAAAGGAAGGGTTGACCGAACAACAACAAATGATGAGATAAAAGAAATACTTTCAGACAAAGGAATTAATGATATTCTAGAACATGAAACTTTCTCAGAATCATTATGGGATTCTATATTCATTCGCTCGGAGAAGAAACTTCCAGCATTTTATCGATTAATAGATAGAATCGAACAAGATATGGCCATCGGGAAACAACCAGATATGCCGGATTTATTATTCGATGTAGATTTAGAGAATGTCGTGACAGAAAATGCCAATTTATTTTGTTATATTCACAATCTTTCTAATTCGGAGAGACAAGTTTTGCTTAGGGTAAATTCACCCGATTTTAGGCCAAAAGAACTCCTGTTACGTTACAGTCTAAAGGCAGGTGAAAAATCATATTGGCCAAACCAAGCCGTGCCTGATTTTGAAAAAGGAGATGACGATAGGTTGGGTAGAATGTCTGGTTTATTGCAAGAAGGAACATTAGCATGGCAAACATTACTTCCTGAGGCTTCAGGAGATGCAAGCGTTGCAGTGCGCCTCGAAAATACAGATGGAGATTTACTGGTTGGGCGACAGATAAATGTAAACGTTAGACCAGAATTTGTTAAATGGTTTAGAAATGCGAGTTCCATTACTTCATACATTGCTGGAGCTTTAGGTCTATCTGCAGCATTAATTTTCCAATTAATGAGCCTGATTTAGTACGAAACGAAGTTGCTTTTGTAATCGTAGCATTCAAGGCCAATAAGTAGACGCCCAATCATGAGCGACACCGAAGAACAAGAGACTCAGAACAATACTGAGTTGCGTGACCATCTTCACCAGATGGAAGCAAAGGTCAGAAAACTTCGAGAATCAAGAAACAATCACAACGATCAAGCAAACAGGTTTGCAGATCAAAGAAATGCGATTCAAGGACAGTACAAAGAGCATAAAGAAAAATTGGACTTAGCCATTGCTGAAGTCAGAGCAGTAAGGGCTGAACAAAATGTTCACAAAGAAAGAAGAGATGCTGTACAGGCTCAGATTCGTGATCTAATTGGAGTGTCAAAATCAAGGAGAGGGGATCAAAATAACAAAAACAACGCTTCTATCGAATTCAACAAATTATCCAGTGAAGTAACTTCATTGGAAAGAATCTTTGAAACAAAAGGTGGCATGTCTCCTAAAAAGGAAAAGGAGACAATGGAAAAAATAAAACAAATGCGTAGAAAAATGGCTGAATTAGAGCCACTAGTTGCAGAATTACAATTGATTAAGGTAGATATATCAAACAGAGATGAAGCGATTAATACCTTGAAGGCAGAGGCTGACGACGCCCACAAACAATTTGTTGCTTGCCTTGAAAAAGCAAAGGAAATGTCGAAAGAACTGGATGAATTATTTGGGCACAGGAACTTCCTGAAGGGAGAAGGGGATCGTTTCCATAAAGAATTTGTTGCATGCAAAGAGAAAGCAAATGAGGTTCATGAAAGGATTGTTGAATTGATGAAAGAAGTCAACGAAGCAAGAGATAAACTAAAAATTGCCAGAGAAGAAAGAGAGTCATGGATTGTTGACCATAATGAATCAGTAACCAAACTGATGAAAACAGGTGCTGATGATCCTAAAGTCGCAGATTCAATGGTAGATCAGTTGCTTAAAGAAGGAACTTTGACTTTTGGTGGCACAATGTCTGGTGACAGACAAGGTTTAGGTGCAAAGAGAGGAAAATCTTCGAAAAAGAAATCCATGAAAAGATTCGATATGACTGCTTCTCGTGGAAGGAAGTGAGACGCTGAAAGGCATCATAATGGCTGGAGGGCGAGGGACTCGTCTCATGCCATTAACCAAGAACAAACCCAAGCCAATGGTTTCTGTACTTGGCAGACCTGTAATTGATTATGTCAAGGATTCAATGGTTCATGCCGGTATTAGTGAAATCATTGTCACTACTGGATATCAAGGGGAACAATTAGTCAGCCATGTAGACAGTTGGGATATCAATGGTCGCGTCAATCAAGAAGAACAACCAATGGGTACTGCAGGTAGTGTGAAACTACTTGCAGATTCCCTAGATTCTACCTTCGTAGTTGGTTCAGGTGATTCAGTCGCTTCATTTGATATTGATGATTTGATTCAGTCACACAAAAAATCCGGTGCTAAAGTTACAATGGCATTGTGGAGTGTTGACAATCCTTCTGAATATGGAATAGTGGGGCTTAGTTCACAACATGGCGAAGACTTGGATTCAAAATTAGATGAGGGTTTCATTTCAAAATTTTTGGAGAAGCCTAAACCTGAAGAAGCATTTTCAAATTTGATTAATGCAGGATTGTATATTATTGAACCCGAGGTTATGGAGCTTGTACCTGTCGGGGAAAAGTACGACTTTTCGAAGCAACTATTCCCTGACATACTAGAAAGGGGTTGGAAAATGTATGCAAAAAAAGTGGAAGGTATATGGTTCGATGTCGGTCATCCATTTGAATTACACAATGCTCAAATGTCTTTGATTGCCAATTCAGAATCATTACCTTTTCCAACTCCGAAAGGAGAAATACTTCCTGACGGTTCCTTCATCAGTTCAGGAGCAAGCGTAAGTGGACACATTGAACGCTCAATCATCCTAGAAGGAGCCTCGGTTTCGGGTGCTGCGGTTGATACTGTGGTAATGTCAAACTCTAGAGTTGATGGAGTAGCAGAGTCATCTATTATTGGGGAATCAAGTGTAATCAAGTCCAAAATTTTCAGATGCGTAGTTGGTGATAATGTGGTTGTAAGTACAGATAAACAAGAAGAGAGAATTTCTTGAACACAAAAGTGTCAGATTCTTATACTGTAGGTAATTCCAGTATAATATGTCCACTGGAGACGACTATCAACCCGTAAGGTCATACAACAGAACTTGGGAAGAGATAGAAGAAATGCTAGACAAAGCTATTGCTCGCAGGAACAAATGGAAACAGTGGTTCGACCAATGCAGAGACGATGGCGACCGAGATGGAATGAAAGAGGCTGCTAGAAATCACAAAGCCCTTGATGGCGTCATCAAAACATTGCAATGGACTCTTGGCGAGGAAGGTATCGACCATCCTCTGGACTGAACGGTTGTTTTTTTATGGGTCTTCATTATGTTAATTGGATGTCCACATGCAGTGGTCTTGAAGATGAAAATATACACATAGAGGCCTTGAATTGGTTGGTTGGTGATTCTGACATTACTAAGTCTGAGCAAACAACGTCATTTTCGGGATCTAAAATTCACTTAATTTCTGCTAATGTAAAAAACAAGGGTAAAGCCACCAAATCAATTTCAAGATTAGGAACTGACGCCTTGAATAAAATATTGATGGAGTTAGATTCTAGATTAGACGAAGACAATTGCATACATGTAAGACTTGACCTTTTGGCGCTTCTTGGTGGAAAAGTGGTTGTTACAATTCCGGGACGGCGTCAGACAGTGAAAGGTAAATTCAAATTGGAAGTTTACCCAGGAAAATCACCTATGGAAGTAGCAACAACTACTATCGAAACGGCATTGAATAATATCTGAAATTTTGTTAACTAAACCATTGGCAAATAGCAAGCCATTATATCGTAAAACTTGAAGGCATATTTAGTTGGTGTAATAATATGACTCACGTAGTAACGTCCGCATGCGTAGACCACAAATATCAGGAATGCGTTGCAGTTTGCCCTGTTGAAGCATTTAGAGAAGCAGACACATATCTCATAATCGATCCAGACGAATGTATAGATTGTGGTGCTTGTGTTCCAGAATGTCCAGTTGACGCAATCTTTGCAGATACTGATGTGCCAGATGAAGAAGAGCATTGGATTGACAGGAACGAAGAGGAATCTGATGGTGCAGAAATAGCCACTGGTGACACTCCTGTCCTAGGCGACTAATCCTGTGGTGGACTACATATCTTCATGAGGGTGAACTATCACCCGTGGCTTGGTGGAAACATGTTAAATCCAAGTCAACCGCTCAGACACTCTGATGATTTACTGAAAAGAGGCTTTGCATCTATGCTCCGTGGAGGGGTGATTATGGATGTTGTCACACCCGAACAAGCAGCGGTTGCAGAAGATTCCGGTGCAGTATCAGTTATGGCTTTAGAAAGGGTGCCTGCAGACATTAGAAAAGCAGGAGGTGTAGCAAGAACCTCACATCCTAGCATGATAAAGGGGATCATCGATTGTACTTCTATACCAGTAATGGCAAAGTCGAGAATCGGCCATGAGGCAGAAACCCAGGTTTTGCAAGCATTAGGTGTGGATATGGTTGATGAATCAGAGGTTTTGACTCCTGCAGACCCCTATTTCCACATTAACAAAAATGCTCATGACATACCATTCGTGTGTGGAGCAACAGGGTTAGGGGAAGCTGTTCGTAGAATCTATGAAGGTGCAGCGATGATAAGAACAAAAGGTGAAGCAGGAACTGGAAATGTTGTTGCAGCTGTTACTCATGCTAGATTAATTGACCAAGAAATTAGGCAAATACAAACCTTGGACGATTCAGGTCTAGATTTGGCCGCTGAGAAAATAATAGACAGGTACAGAGTATTGGCAAATTCAAGTGACCTCCCTGGTGAATCGTTAGTAACTCCATTCGGTACTATTGACGATGAGATGCACGGTCAAGTCAAAGACATTTTGAACGAAGTAGCAGAAATTGGAAGGTTACCGGTTGTTACATTTTGTGCAGGCGGTATTGCAACGCCAGCAGATGCTTCATTGATGATGCAAATGGGAGTAGACGGTATATTCGTCGGGTCAGGAATTTTCAAATCTGAGGATCCTAAAACCATGGCGGATGCAATTGTTCTGGCAACTGCTCACTTTGATGATCCTGATAAAGTCGCTGAAGCAATGTCAATGATGGAAGGCGCACCAATGCCTGGAGACGAGTTAGATAAATTGGAAATCCGACTTGACCAGCGCGGTTGGTAGTCCGATTTTCCATCAATTCCCTTCATATAGACCATGTTAGTCGCATGGATGCTAGTGGGGTAGCCCCCGCAATCTGAGAGTGATTCTAATGGCGACCAAGAAAATGAGTGCAAAAGCACGTGCAGCAGCACGTAAGCAGAGAGATAAGTGGAAAAATAAGCGATGGTATACCATCCGTGCACCAAGACATCCTTGGAACTTCAAAAGAATCGGAGAAACTCTCGGAGAAACCGATGAACAAATCATAGGTAGAGTCTATGAAATGACTCAACAAGAATTTAGTGGAGATTTCACTAAGATGCATGTAATCTTGAGATTCAAGGTTACTGAAACTGTAGGACAAGATGCATTGACAACATTTGTAGGACATTCTCATCAATCCGACCACACAAGGAGGCAAATCCGAAGATATCGTGGTAAAATAGACGATGTTGTTGATGTAGTTACGACAGATGGTTTCCTAATACGAATGAAACCTCTGATTATCACAGAACGAAGATGCCAAACCTCAGTTAAGCAAGCAATCAGATCAAAAACCGCAGAATTAATCCGTGGTTTTGCATCAAAATCAAACTATTCAAAGGTTCAAGAAACAATGTTGAATGGTGACCTAGAATCAGAAATAAGAAATGCGGTTAAAGCAATCTACCCGTGCAAAAACGTTGTAATTCGCAAGAGCCAACTGTTGCAAACAGGTGTTGTAACCGATAAGGGACCTACACTTGATGAGATTCATGCAGAAGAAGAAAGACAAGATGCTGAATTAAAGGCAAAGAAGGCTGCTGCAATCGAAAGCGAAACTGAAGAAGATGACCAAAGCAACCTACTTGCAGCTGCAGAAGCTATGGAATCGATCGCTGAGAAGGAAGAAGCACCTGCTGAAGAAGCACCTGCTGAAGAAGCACCTGCTGAAGAAGCACCTGCTGAAGAAGAACCTGCTGAAGAAGCACCTGCTGAAG
>PBXF01000039.1 GCA_002727515.1 Methanobacteriota archaeon | reverse complement strand
TATTGGAATTGAACTAAATGAAGAAGAAATCGATGAAATGTTGGTAGAATATAGTTTAGCAAGTAACATCACAAAAAATGAAAATCAAAAAGCAAAGCCAGACTTAACCGAATCTCAAAAGGAAATCTTAATGTCTGAACTGAGCGAAACTTGTGAAAAATTAGGGTATGGAATTCCCTCTTACGCTAATTCGTAATTTTGCAATTATCGTGACTATATCAGCAACTATTACAGCAGCCGGAATCATCGCTCTTTTTTGCAGTATTACCTGCATCAAACATTTCACGAAGGCTACCGTCTTCTAGCATCTCTAATGCGATATCAGACCCGCCAATCAACTCTCCATGGACGAATACCTGAGGCATTGTTGGGAAGTCAGACCAAGCACACACTGAAGGTATTGCTCGAGGGTCGCTTAGAATGTTAACTGATGCAAAGGGTTCGCCTAGGCTTTGCAAAACTTGTGCTGCACGGTTTGAGAAACCACATTGTGCGGCTCCAGGTTCTCCTTTCATGAACAAAACTATTGGATGTTCGTCGACTATTGCTTGTAATTCTTCAGGGGTCCATTCCATTTTTATCGCTCCTTATTCTGGTGTTTTTGTATTCGCTTAATGTGAATTCCGGTTCCCCCAGCATGTGGGTGGAATACCGTATCGCCAGCGGATTCAGCTTGCGCTGGCGTCATACACTTCAAATCAATTGCGTGTATTGGGCGTGGGATATATGGTTTGAAATGATTCAAAATCAATTTTTGTCGCTGCAGTGGCCTCATTCCTTCAAAAGATTCTGCAATAATTCTGATGTGGAAATGATCCTGTGTTCCATTCAAATCGATCGCCTCAACTTGGCAATTTGGAACAACACTGCGTATTTCTTCTTCCAGCCATTCACAGGTCACCATATACCACCCGAGAAGGGACTGTGCTTTGAACCATTGTCTCCTCCGAATAACAATGCGGAGGCCAAAATTAGCAAGAGATACGCTATGGTTAGCCTCTTCTGATGGAATTTCCATCATACTCGGGCTTATCGGCCAAATAATCCTTGCAAGAGCATTGCTACAATCGGAATATGGCCTATTAGTGGTTATTTTGGATGCTTTTGCAACAATGTACATTCTAATTGATGCTGGACTGCCCACTATCCTAGCAAGAGACTTACCACGTCATCCAGGTGCTTCTCGAAAAGCAGTTCACAGAGTTTTGAAGCTTCAGATGCTTATTGCAATCCCGTTCATTATCGCTAGCGCTGTAGGCTCGATATTAATCTGGGATGATGCACCGGTAGCGTTATTGTTTGCTTGTGGTTTTGTTGCTTTTGGACACATAATGTCCTATCCTCACAAGGCAATGCTAAGGGCTCTTGGAGAAGCAAGAATTGAGTCGCTTTTGAAATTATTAGAGAGGGCGATAACTACAGGATTATACTATATTTTCTTCATCAAAAATTACGATTCTCCCACTGTTTATGCCTTAGGATTTTCAATTGGCGTTTTTATTTCTCTAATTGGAACTTTTTACTTTGGATTTAAGTTTTCAAGGGATGAAAAATCGACACTTCCGGATATTTGGAATGATAACAAAACCCTCATAATTTCAGCACTTCCATTNGCAGTAACTTTGGGAATTTTACCCTATGTAACCAAGCTAGAAAAATTCCTTCTTGCTGGTTTGTCNTCATACGATGATGNNGGNCTTTACCATGTTGCGCAATTNGCGTGGATNGCAGGNTTGATGTTACCTCANGCCATGAGNGCCGCTCTACTTCCGTACCTAGGAGAGGTCAGAGAAAAATCTGCCTTGTTTTCTAAACGAATGTTATACGCACATCATTGGACTGTAGCAATTATTCCATTCGGGTTGATTTTTGGGCATATTGTAGTTTCTTACTCAATACCTGCCTTCTTTGATTCAGAGTACTCTGAAGCAGTGGCTGTATTCGACATCTTGCTTGCAGGTTGGGCAATAACGATGCTTGCAATACCATGGTATGTCGCCTTACAGGCTGGCCATAATCCATGGAGGTTCACTGGTTTGATCGCAATGATCGTTCTGTTTGCAGGGGTTTCTGGCTGGATATTGATACCGGCAACAGGCGTGATGGGCGCTGCATGGGCTAGTGTTATCGGGACATCTGTAATGTTATCTGGAGCAAAAATGCTTTGCGGTGATGATGAAAAATTAACCGATGGGATTGCACTNATATGTATTGCAACCTGCTATTTCCTATCGATTGGTAGTTTACTTGCAGTTATTGGTCTGCTTACAATGATTCCAGCATGGAACTCCATTGATTACTTACGCTCTCGAATTGGAATCGCTGAGGAAGAGTAATTTCTTGCCCATTTTCTAATCTATCCTCTACAGCATCTGCTAGTTCATTGACATCGTGATCATAAACGTCCATCCATTCCCCCATATCTCCAACATCGACTGCGACTACAGGGCATCCACATACTATGGACTCCTTTGCAACCAAAGGCCCGGACTCCCTTGTGGATGTGATTAAGCATACATCGGCTGCAAGCATTCTATCCCAAACCATTGTCCTAGGCTGCTTTTTTAGTGTTGTAATTCCAACTTTCCAACCTCTTGTTTCCAACTCCTCTCCGACTCTAAGGGCGAGTAGATGGTTCTTTTCTGGCCTTCTTGGATCAGCAGGAAACAGGATATCTATCTTTGATTTTCTGAATAATTTCTTAGATTTTTTAATCTCCCTATGCCATTCTTCATCAACATTCACGTGGCACGGTATTGTCGATGAGGAAAAACGTGAGAGTGAATTTGACACCACAATAAGTTTGTTTGCTGATTTTGCTAAAGATTCTATTCTTTTAGCTCTNTAATCATTTAGAGCAACATCAAAATCATAACCGTGAACTATTGCTATCCAAGGTACTGAATACTTCTTTGCAATTTTTTGAGCGGTGTAACCACATGGCCAAAGNGTATGACAAATTACAACATCGGGCTGCCAGTTCACATTAATTCTACGAGCACTGAATGCAGTNATCGAGGGGAATTCAGGAAACTCCCAATGACGTTTCACTGTAACTTCAAAATCCCCATGGTTGAATGATTTCGGGGCTTTCGCAACACCTTCCATTGTAGAACGTCTTGCTTCTTGCATTTTCAGCATCCTTGGCAAAGTGTTCAGCACTTTCACTTCATGGCCTAATTTTGTCAATAATTCGACNTGGTCACTAACAAAAGTACCTCTAGCCCTATTATCCGGCAAGGGGAAAAGCCTAGTAACTATCAGTATCTTCATTTACGATCACTTTAGTGCTTCGTGAATTACTGCTAAATTGTCNGCTACGGATGCTTTATCATTGAATAAACCTGAACCTACCACGCAATTTGATACTCCCCAGTCCCTTAACATTGCAATATTGTGTGCTTTGACTCCACCATCAACCTGAATCTGAACGGGGCGACCACCGTCAGCAACTTGCTGGTCTATTGCTTGTTTCAGTTTTCGAATCTTAGTTTCTACATTAGGAATAAATGATTGGCCGCCAAATCCAGGATTAACACTCATTATCAAGACCAAATCGATTTCAGGTAATACTTCCAATGCTGCTTCAACTGGTGTTCCTGGGTTTAGAACAACACCTGCACTTGCACCTGCGTCTCTGATTGCTGTAACGCATCTATGAAGATGTTTTACGGCTTCGGCATGTACNGAAATATGGTTACATCCTGCATCAACATATTGTTGAAATGATTCCTCTGCATTCATAACCATCAAATGTGCATCAAAAATTGGCTCTTCACCAAGTGCTTTACGCAGTTTAGCAATAACAGGAGGNCCAAAGGTAAGATTTGGGACGAAATTACCGTCCATAACATCGAGATGTAACCAGTTCAAACCGGATTTAACCGCTTCACTGCAAGCATTACCAAGGTCTGCTAAATCCGCTGTAAGTACCGATGGCGCTATTATCACGGCTTTCCCTCATACACCCCCAAATGCCTCTCGCCAATGAGCATTGGGGTAAGCAAAGCCTCTTAGAGGAGCCACAACAGGATGTGTTAGGTGAGTGAATGGGTGAAGTGATAACAGCAGGAGATTCCGATTTCGATAGTGCAGTTGCATCCAACGAATGGGTTTTAGTCGATTTTTGGGCTCCATGGTGCGGTCCATGTAAGGCACTAGGGCCTATTTTAGAACAAGTAGCTGGCGAAACTGAGATCACTGTTGCTAAGGTAAATACTGACACCGATTCCCAGAACGCTGCTAGACTTGGAGTTAGAGGCATTCCTGCTCTATTCTTATTCCANAATGGTTCACTTGTTGCAAATCAAGCAGGTATGGTTCCAAAACCAGCGCTAATGAACTGGTTGAANCAACACATGACTGCTGACGATTTCTAATCAGCAAGTTTCTTNTTNCGCTCTGATTGAGTGCTACCAACCTCTCTGAGGAATCTTTCTCGTAGCGCTTCGTGCAACCACATTCCCTCTTCGAGNTCTAATAACAAACCATATTCTAATAATCTCTGAGGAGGATTTCCGTCCCAGTTGACCGATTTTGCTAAAACACCCCAGGGAATTGGTTTATCAGAAACTGCAAGAGTTGCTAATAGTTCGAATTCTTCTTCTGGCATGTATCTAATAATTTCCTCATCCAAAAATTTCAACCAATCGCCGTGTGTTACATTACCATACAATTCGAGTAATTCCATAGCAAGTGGATGNCCCCCTGTAAGTCGGTGTATTTCTTCTGCTGAAGGAGATTCAGTNTCAAGNTTTTCTANCCACTTAGANACTTCATCGACTGATAGNCCTTGTAGTGCTANCTCCTCAACTAATGAACGNGTGTGAACATCTCTTCTNTCATAGACATCTAANGTAGTTCTAGATATCATAACTAAACGAAGNGGAGCCTTTTTTGATATGTCAAGTAATGCACCNAGAAGATCTCTGGATTCTTTCACGATATGGTGTATGTCATCTAGAATAATGAGCCAATAAGGAGGCGGCCCTCCTGCTTCTACACTGAATCTTTCCCTGATTGCTTGAGCATCGGTCAAGTACGCCAGTAGTCTCCTTCTCCATGAATCGATGTCAATCTCTGAACCTGGTGTCAAAGGTAAGGTTTCCATGATTTGGTATGGATCGTGTTTGTCGTTGACTCCGAACCTGTGCAGCAAAGAAACGGCTAACCCCACAGTTTTGTCCCAAGGCTGACACGGATACCAACAAATTGAGAGGTGGGGCTGNTTTTCTATCTCGCCTTGCAGCCAATTTGCTATCAATGTTGATTTCCCAATTCCAGCGATTCCGTGTACAACTAGACAAGGTGAGCCTTTTGAGAACCAATCTGTTATTCCAGAAAGTNTGTCTTTCCTTCCATGCACAGTCCGAGTTGCAGGAGGTGCNGTGTGATATGTTGCATGAGCCCCTGCGAGTAGTTTCAGTCTTCCAGGNGGAGGAAGNGANTTNTCGTCGACATCTTTCTTTTTTACTAATCCAAATCTAATGTCACCAAAGGTCAAAACTCCTTCGTGTTGAGCATGAAGTAAAATTTGCAAAATTGAAAGCTCTGATTGCAAGCGTGCGGGAACGTCGTCGGCAATTACTTCCAGCAATCCGCCTTCTTTGTCTCGAATCAATACCATGGTTTTACCTAATTTTTCTANNCNNNTTTTTGCCAACTCTNTCCCNGATTCTGTTANNTGCCATGTTTTTTGTCGNCGATCNTCTCCACGAATCGAGCGTGTATGCTCACTAACATGCTTT
>PBXF01000004.1 GCA_002727515.1 Methanobacteriota archaeon | reverse complement strand
ATTAGGGGTTCAAGCACCAACAATAAGATTCAATATACCGTTAAATAATGAACTGCAGCGTTTGGATATTTCTAATTCTGATGAATCAGCATTGGCACTTTTTCGTATCAAGTTCGAATCTCCTTGGAATCGTTGGAATGTAATCAGAAGTTTGAATGGTGTTATTGCTGTATGTATGCTGCAACTTCTTCTTCTTCAAATCTGATATGTCCTTAATTATCGATTGTTATATTATTAGCGCTAATATCACTCTAGTTACAATACTGTAACTCGGATTTTAAATAAAACAAAACGGCTGAGCGAGATTATGGATAATTCGAGTACTGAAGTTTGTGACCCCAGGTATGGCGAAGTTGATAATATTCTTGAACAATTAACAAAGTCCAAAGCTCTTCATATTCTTATGATTTTAGACCGTAGCAATAGGCCTGTGAGATTCTCTGAACTAAAGGAGATTTTAGATGCTCCTTCAACAACAGTATCTAGAAGGCTAAAGGAACTCGAGGATTGTGATTTGATTCAAAGGGTAAAGGACGATGAAGGTAGAATGACGCTATATGGGCCAACAGAAGATACGGAATCCCTGAGTCCGATAATGGAATCTTTGTTTGATTGGGTTTCTGTTAGGTTTGAAAGAAATAGTGAATAAATTGAGTAAATAATCACTTGATTGTAACCTACATTATATCATAGAACCCAGTACGCATCTTCGTGAAACCCATTGGTGAAATCGAAGAAGACCTGGCTAACAAAACAGAACCATTACTTGGATTCAGACCATCTTCAAAATTCAAAAGAGGTCCAATTGGGATCTTGATCTATTTCGTATGTGGGTTTATTGCATTGTTTACATTATTCCGTTCGGGTGTAATTTAGGATGGACTATTTGTAACCCCTCTCTTAGCCTAGTTTATGGACGGCATGCCACTATTGACTATGACAAAGTCTAGAGTTATAGATGAAATTCCAGAACTTAGTGAAAAGTCAACAGCATTACTGCACACACTTTCATCTCTTTGTTCATTTCATACATCTGAAGACTTAGCTAGTTTTTTGTTTTCAGACATGTTTAGAGAATTAGTCTCAGCACCACATCCATGGGTGATATTCGAGATTGGGATTTACAAAAACCACAGCATAGTTATCGAAGCAATCCCAATTGATAATGGAATCAAATTAGCCGACTCTTCCATGAAGGGGTTGATTCCAGGAAATGTATCAGATATCTCGTCCGAACTAGAATGTTCTCAAATTTTGAATAATTGGCTTGACGGAAACGCACACGAGTAAAACGATTCCTTGAAGTGCAGGCGACGCTCGGGTAAAATCAAGGGGATGTCATGAAAGACAGAAAACTCCGTGATGTTTTGCCTGACCCTGATCCAGAGCAAACATTGGAATGGCAGGAAGCCATTAAAGCCGTAAGCGATGCTTTAGGCCCAGAAAGAGCTCATAGATTGTTATTAGAAACAATAGGTGCAGCACAATCTGAAGGCATAGAAATCGATGTTGTAAACACCCCATATCTCAATACTATCCATCCATCCGAAGAGCCGACTTATCCAGGAAATTTGGAAATTGAAGAGCGCATTCATGGTGTAATAACATGGAATGCTATGATGATGGTAACAAGAGCGAATAAAGCAAATGATGGAATTGGCGGACACATATCCACCTTTGCATCAAACTCTCACTTATGGGAAGTTGGACAGAATCATTACTACCGTGGTAAAGATTTGGATGGTTGGGGAGACCACGTTTACTGGCAAGGCCATGCTAGTCCAGGAATTTATTCCAGAGCATGGTTGGAAGGTCGTTTAACAAGAGAAAACATAGACAATTTCAGAATAGAGTGTGGAGGAAATGGGCTTTCTTCTTACCCCCACCCTCGATTGATGCCAGAATTTTGGGAATACCCTAGCGTCTCTATGGGACTAGGTGGAATGACGGCTATCCACACTGCTAGATTCAATAGATATCTTGCTAATAGAGGATTAGCAGATACATCAAATTCCAGAGTTTGGTATACGATGGGCGATGGAGAATCAGATGAGCCAGAATCACTTTCTCAACTGTCGTTAGCAGATAGAGAGGATTTGAACAACGTAATTATGGTAATGAATTGTAATCTTCAAAGATTAGATGGTCCCGTTCGCGGTAATTCAAAAATTGTACAAGAATTAGAAGGGCGATTCAGAGGGTCAGGCTGGAACGTCATCAAAATCCTCTGGGGCTCGATGTGGGATGATTTATTCGCAAGAGACTCTGATGGAAATCTTGCAAACCGTCTACAAGAATTAGTCGATGGCGACGAGCAGAGAATATTCACCAGCGATGCTGCAACATTCAGAAATGAACTTTTCAACACACCCCAACTTAAGGCGATGGTGTCCCATCTTAGCGATGAAGACTTAGAGTCATTAGCATCAAATCTTGGTGGACACGACATGGTCAAAATTAACGCAGCATACGCTGCAGCAGAAGCTAGCGATAAGCCCACGGTGATAATTGCTAGAACAATCAAAGGATATGGATTAGGGCCTGCTTTTGCAGGCAGAAATTCAACACACGGCAAGAAAAAGGCCGACGAAACATCCTTGAAATGGATGCGCGATGATTTAGAATTACCATTCACAGATGATGAATTGAAAGAATACCCGTTTGTAGACCCTTCAACGGTTCCTGAATTGGTAGAATATGTCAAACAAAGAAGAAGTGAAATGGGGGGTTTCTGTCCAGAACGCCGAGCACCAAAATCCGACATTACCCCTCCAGGGGAGGAAGGATATGCAACATTCGATGAGGGCACCAAAGGAGAAATGCAAGTTTCTACAACAATGGCCTTCGTTAGATTACTTAGGAATTTAATGAAAGATAAATCAGTTGGAAATAGAATCGTCCCAATTGTCCCTGACGAAGCAAGAACATTTGGAATGGATCCATTATTTGCAGAGTTTGGAATTTACCATCCGGAAGGACAACTTTACACACCTGTTGATCATAAAATGATAATGAAATACAAGGAAAGTGACAAAGGTCAGGTATTGGAAGAAGGAATCTCAGAGGCAGGTGCTCTTTCAACATTTATTGCCAGCGCAACCTCATATTCAACACAAGGTTGCCCTACAATTCCTTTCTACATTTTCTACAGCATGTTTGGGTTCCAGAGAGTTGCTGATTTGGTTTGGTCAGCTGCAGACCAGAGAGCAAGAGGCTTCATGATTGGTGCAACCAGTGGGAGGACTACGTTGAACGGAGAAGGGCTCCAGCATCAAGATGGACACAGTCTCCTGATGGCTCATACCAACCCCGCTGTTAGAGCATATGACCCTGCTTTCGCATACGAATTAGCAACTATCATTAGAACAGGAATAGATGAAATGTATGGCCAAGAAAAAGATGTGATGTACTACATTGCTGTATACAACGAAAATCATCCAATGCCACCAAAACCCAAAGATGTCGATGAAGGAATTGTTAAGGGAATTTACAAATTAAGAAGCACTCCTAAGAAAGATGGCCCCGTGGTGCGATTGATAGGATCAGGTCCAATAATGCTTCAACTTCTAGCCGCTGTAGAGATACTGGAAAAGTATGGTGTTAATTCAGAAATCTGGTCTGCAACATCTTATGGCGAACTAAGAAGAGATGGATTGGAGTGCGAGAGAGAAAATCGCCTAAATCCAAGCAAAGATAGAAAGATTCCATTTGTAGAACAGATGCTAGGAGACGGGACTCATCCAACCATAGCGGTTAGCGATAATCAAATCGCAGTCCCAGATATGGTTCGACAATGGGTAGGCGGAGATTTTACAGTTCTGGGAACCGATGGATTTGGTCGTTCAGATACGAGACCATCACTTAGAAGGTTCTTCGAAATCGATGCCCAACACATTACTTTAGCAGCTCTATCTGCACTAGTTAGAAGCAAAGAAATCGATGCTAAGGTATACGAAAAAGCACTTTCCGATTTAGGTATTGAAAAAGACCGCTCTGACATTACAGCACTCTGAATTATTCAATAAACTCACTAATCTCTTCCAGAGTTTTTCTAGATATATCTGGCACCATTGCACTCTCTGAAGGATAACCAACTGGTAATACTAGCATTGCATGTTCATGCTCTGGCCTTCCAAGAATGTCTCGTAAGAATCCCATAGGAGAAGGTGTGTGAGTTAGAGTCACTAATCCCATGTTGTGGATTGCATGGATAAACATCCCCGCTGCAATTCCACACGATTCAGTTGAATAATAGGTTGGGCCATATTCTCCATTACTTCTGTCTCGCTTTGTTTGTCTGAACAAAACGACAAGCCAAGGCGCATCAGTCATATGCTCTTTTATTGCATCCGTTCCAAGGGGTTCTAGAACTTCCTTCCAAGCTTCGGGCATTCGACTATCGTAGGTTTTTCTTTCTTCAATTTCAGCGGCGTCTCGCATTTTTTGTTTTATTTCAGAGTTACTTACTGCGATAAACTTCCAAGGTTGTAAATGTGCTCCACTAGGGGCGGTAGAAGCAGATTTTATGGCTAACTCAATCAATTCTTTTGGGACATCACGTGTAGAGAAATGTCTAGTAGTCCTTCTTGCATCCATCTGAGCGAATAATTGCTTAGCCCTTTTCAGCATTTCATCTGGNGCAACTTCATTCCAATCTAATGGGATGAAACCATCAGAACTCAAACCTTCACCTCAGGCATTCTCCCACGAAGTCTCAACCAGGTTTCGGAACCAAAAGTAAGAGCATAAAGAGAAGCAATCCACAAGGTTATCCGATCTGTGTAATCTGCTGAATCATCTATCATAATCGCACATAACCATGTTAGAGTTACGAAATCTAAAATCCATCTTAATCCAGCCAAAATCTGCTTAGAATTGGATTGCATATCAGTTAATTGCGAATCGGTTAAGACTGCTGTGAGTCCTTTCAGTTTTGATAGTGCATTTCCACCATTCCATCTTATTTTTCCTAATTGAATACGATTCCAGAAATCGATTAACAGGAATAGAGTTACCCACACTACTACGACTTCAAGGAATGGTTCAGCACCTCTTAAATCAAGCCCGTTGAACGACCAATATAGCAAGCCCCATAGCCATGCTATGATGATGATTTGCGACCATCTTGCAAACTTTGATAGTTTCAACAAAAGAACACCATCGTGAGATAATAACATCTCAAGAGAGATTACCAAGCCTACGCAGGCTGTTAAGACAAAACTACCTGCCAACCACCACCAATCAACGCTCGAATCTCTCCAAGCCAACATAAGCGCAATTAGAGTCCAACCCATCACTAATGATGTGCTCGCATTAACCGTGGCCTGCATTACGTAGAGCGGATCTCTGCCATCTTTAAGGACAGACAAACCGCCCATTAATTTCACTTCAAAAGCAGAATCATCAACAATTCCATGTGCAGCAGCAGTCATTCCACCAATCGATTTGATTCTTGCAGATTCAACAATTCCCTTTGCTTCCTTCTGCTCATCTCCTTTCCATGTCGATCCTTTAGCAGCAGCAGCGGCAGCACCTTTGCCACGACTTCTTCCAGCACCACTACTTCTCGCTTTAGCCCATGCTCTAATTTCAGGAGTAGTAGCCTCCTCAACCTGCTCTTCGTTTAGCGGTGCACCGTGNTCTGTGTACAACCATCTACACTGTATTGGTATNGGAGCAGGGTCAACATCTGGCGCAACCATTTGGAATTGACCAGCATCTAAGGTTGGTAATTGTGCAACAAGGTCTTGGTCTCCACCACTTTCTTTTAGCAGATGTCTGACCTTGTCAATGTCTTGTGGCTGAGTAAACCTTCCAATGAAAGTAGTATTTGCCTGTGCCAATATTTTGTAATCAACATCCGATACATTTTGAGTTGCTAGTACACAAGCAACTCCGTATTTCCTAGCCTGTTTGAAAATTAGTTTAATCAGATCTTTTGCTGGAGGATTTCTTGGATGAGGTGGCAAATATGGCGCAACTTCATCCATAAAGAATAGTAATTTCAATTCCCCTTCAGCAGGCTGTTGAGTAAGCATCCAATCATAGAGTTCTCTTGACAATTCTTGAACGAAATATTGCTTTTGAGCCTCATCCTGTATCGTGTTTAGATATACTATATTCAGCGGTATTTTTCCTGGCATCGCAGGCTCGCAAAAGGAATCAATATCAATAGGAACGCCATTAGAAAATAACAGTTGGTTTACACCACTACTAAATGCAGCCAGTCTTCTAGCAAGGTCGTTCCTTGTCGACTTCGGCAACATTTCATCATAATCACGAAGGCCATGTTCAAACATTATCTCGTCCCATGCAGGTAATTCAGGTGCTTCTCCCTCCTCAACATCAATGAAACATTCAGGATACAATGCTCGTGTAAAATTCTCCTGAGGCTCCTTTACAACTTTAGCCAATCCTCTAAAGTCACTAACATCTAGACCCAATCTTGTTCCGTTAACAAGAATTTCATACAGAAATGGCTTTACTACCTTACCTTGAGTTTTCTCTACATCAAAACCCGCTAAATTACTGAAACCAGCAGCGACCATATCCCATGCAGTAATTGCCTCCTCAGGGTCTAAATCTGCAGGAGGGGAACGAAATGGGTCGATACACAAAGGGAGACCCTTTGATCTCAATGGAGTCCAAATCCTGACCTCCATCTTCGACATCAATTTCTTCATTCTGTCAACTTCTCCGCCATGTTCACGAAGGTCACCCTCATCAATACCTAGAGCAAGCCTTGCGAGGTCGCCCTGAGGGTCTAAAATTAGAGATGGAATACCAGCTATAGCCGCCTCTTCTATCACAGTTTTTGCCATAACGGTCTTACCCGAGCCTGTAGAGCCGAGCATTGCAGCATGTCTTGCTAAAACCATTTTATCGATTTGAATTATTTCGCCATTGTCCCTTCTCTCACCCAGAAGCATTCCTTTGGCTTTAATTTTCTTTTTTGGTTTTTCTTTTGGAGTTTCCAAAATTTCATCGACGAGGTCCCTAAGATGTGTAGAACCTTCTTCCGACATAACCGCGCCAATGGCCAATACCCTCTTGAGGATGACTACCAAAAAGACAGTTACGAGACACACTCAAGGCTAGGAACTATTTCGCCGAATCATGGAGCGCATCCCTCTTGCCAAACCCTTCTGGGACAAAGAATGCGAAGAAGCAGCAATCAATACCTTAGGTAGTGGAAGATGGGTTAAGGGGCCACAATCAAAATCGTTTGGTGAGGAATTTGCAAACTGGTGTGGCGCCCTTGCAGCAGCACCCTGTCAAAGTGGATCAGCAGCTCTTTGGGCTGCTCTCAGATTGTTTGACATAGGGCCGGGAGACGAAGTAATAGTCCCTGGGATGACTTTTATCTCCACAGCCACATGTGTCACCTTGGTTGGCGCTACTCCGATTTTTGCAGATATTGAAGAGGATTATTGGTGCATTTGTCCCGATGATGTTGAAGCAAAAATAACGGACAAAACCAAGGCAGTAATTGGAGTTCATCTTTTCGGACAACCATTCTCAAAACGAATAAGAGAGATTTGTGATAATCACGGACTAGCTTTGATTGAGGATGCGGCTCAGGCGCATGGAGCGATTTTAGATGGTAAAATGGCAGGAGCCATTGGTGATGTTGCGTGCTTTTCTTTCTTCCCTTCGAAAAATATGGCAGTAGGCGGAGAAGGCGGAATGATTTGTACGACGCGCCCCGAACTCGCCGATAAACTGGATAGAATTGTTAATCATGGTCGAAATCAGAATTTGGAATCTATCGAATTGGGAACGAATATGAGAATGAGTGAAGTGAATGCAGCAATTGGTAGAGTTCAATTAAAACATGTGGATGACTGGGTCAAAATCAGAAATCAAAACGCAAAGAAGATTGCGCATTCAACTCCAGTTAGAGAAAATTCAGTACATGGCTGGCATCAATTGTGCATTCAAACAGATAATCCAAACGAGTTAATTGCAAAAATGGATCAAAGCGGAATAGATGCTAGAGTTCACTACCCATTAATTCTCAACAAACATGCGGTTTACAGAAACCACCCACAGCATGAAATCGACTTACCAAGGAGTGAAAACATAGCAAAAAAATTAGTTGCAATTCCTGTCCACCCAAGTCTTACTGAAGAAGAAATCAACAGAATTAATTCTGTTTTGAATCCTTAATCATTGTAGAAAGAGCAGCATTAGACCAACCCCTTAGGTGCGTCAATTCCATCTTTGTCCAATCAGGTATTTGCACAGGTTGGTCTTCCGAATCTAATTCTACTTCAGCGATTATCAATCCCGACAAATCGCCTTCATATTCGTCTATTTCCCATAACAGGCCGTCTTGATTATTCCATAGGTATCTAGTTTTCATGACGCTTGCAAAATTAGATTTATCCAACTTAGACCAGACTTCTTCAGTTATTTCCCACTCGAATTCTATACCGGTTGCACCGATTTT
>PBXF01000003.1 GCA_002727515.1 Methanobacteriota archaeon | reverse complement strand
GAATCATCTTCTAATTTGAGATTTTTACGAACCTGTTTGAGAGTGCCCTCTATCAGCAACTGGCCGTTGTGCAGTAGGGCTACTCTATCAACAAGAGATTCCAAATCAGCAACTTGATGTGATGAGATAATTATAGCGACACCTTTTGCTGCTAAATTTTTGAGTAGGTTGCAAAATGCTCGCTGAGCAAGCGGGTCCAACCCGTTCAAAGGCTCATCCATCACTAACATCTTGGGATTGCCAATAAGAGCGCAGGCCAGTGAAAGTCTCTGACGCATTCCTTGAGAGAGGTTGTCTAGGATTTGCTCGGATTTAGATGAAAGTCCAACGGTCTGCAGCAGGGAATCGATGTCAACCTCGTCATTTCGCATCATCGCTATTGATTCAAGTGCGTGCTTGACACTAACTCTGCCTTCCCATCGAACTTGTTCAGGCATGTAACCAATTTGGGTTCTACGTTCTTCGCTCGATTTGTTGAATCCTTCACAGTCATATAATCCACAGATTGTTCGCATCAGTGTGGATTTTCCGGCTCCATTCGGTCCGATTAGCCCAATGATGGTTCCAGATTTTATTTCTAAATCGATTGAGTAGAGACCCGCTCCATCCCTTTTTGCCCAAGGTTTCCATGTGGAAAANTCACGAACCTTGTGNCGCCAAGACACATCGGANAGTGAAAGNAGGGTTTCCATCGGTCCCGAAGCCTACATTCACCCATTACAATCTGCCGCTCCTANGAGTTAGATAGCGTTGCACTTATGCTTACAAAGTGTCAGGGCATACCGTGTTCGGAGGCATTTTAGCATCTGTTGTCCTTGTGGCAGCCATGTTTGGAATGTTAAAATGGAAATCTGAAATGTTTGATAAATCAATGATGATTGGAGTTTCGATAAGTATCCTATTGCTTTGGGTTATTCCTTGGGGAATATTGGTCATCTGTCCATTGATTTTGGCGCTATCTTTTGCTAGTCCTGCTGCTAGAGAAGAATGGAGCAAATTCAAGAATCGAAGGATTGCAATAGGAATCATTTTCTTACTCATGTTGAATTCACTTGGCTTCTATCCAGTCTCTGAACCAAGTGCTCCAGAGGAATGGGGAAAACCATTGTTCACTGAAAATCCAGATGCTGCAGTGTGGCCAGNTAGTGAACAGTATACCTGGTTTTACGATGGTGCTGTNATTGGGGTTGTGAATATTCGAACTCCGCATACCCTTTCTCCTTTCGCTCAGGATTCATCGAGTATTGCATTGGGTGTCATGTTGGGTATGCACAATCAAAGAATGAGGCAATCGATCGATGTCATAAATTCTGAATGGCNAACANGTATCGACGCTGATGCATTCTCTCTAGAAGATGTTGAAAGCGAGGGAGGCCATTCTTATGGGGATGAAGATTATTTCATAGCTAGATTTAATGTAAAACTAGATGGAATTGATAGAGCACTTGCAAATGTGCTGGTTGTTGGGTTCCCAAATGCCGGTGGCGAGTTAACAATGTTGACAATAACTCGTCCAACATTCCCTCCACACGACGACGTGTTCGAGGAAAAATTAGTCCTTCAGTACATCGAAAATCGGGAATAAGATATTTCCTTCTAGTAATTTTTAGGGCGACCTAAAAAATATATACTTCCCACTTTTCGGGTGCCCTAAATCGGAGTGATNATGATGACAAACTCGAAGACAATTTTGATGATTTTACTAATGTGCACAGCCTCTCTAGCAGGGTGCATCGGTAGCGAAGATAAAGAAGAAGAAGAAGTAGGTGCTTGTTCTGGTGACAAACTAGTCATTGCCTATGAAGTAAAAGAAGANATGGACGCAGACAGTCTGCAAAATCCGCAACAAATTGCTGATTACCTTTGTGAAAAACTAGGCATGGATGTCAGCATATACAATGTTGGAAGTTCAGGGCTTGCNATGGAAGCTNTGAGGTTTGGAAATGCAGATATCGCCATGAATATTGANGGAGGACCTGCATGGGTTGGATGGAATGCATATGGATTAGATGTAATGGCTGCAGACACAAAAAGCGATGGCCGTGCTCACTATGACGCTCATGCTTGGGTGACTGCAGACTCAGAGATAGCAGCAGCCCATCTTGACGGCGACGATTCAACAGATCCATTTGCGCTATTAGCTGGTAAAACCTCATGCCACACAGGGTGGCTGAAGTCTGCAGGAATGTTGATGCCAATGGGATACCTTATTGGAAACGGATATGTTACAGTCCAGGGAGATATGTCGGATACAGAAACTCTCAGAACTACAATCAATGATTACTTCGATGGAAGNACTGGTGCAGGAAATGCAGCATCTATTCCAGAAAGCGGTGCTCTATACTCTGGATATGACGGAGCATTAGAGTGTCTTAGCGTAGGTTATGGAGATGTAGCATTTGCAAAGGATTCAACTCCTGCTGGATACTGTGCAAATGATGATTCAACTCTCAATGAAGAATGGTGCCTGGACATGTCAGAATACATTGCTCTGCCAAAGTTCGGCTCTTCTCCGAGCCACTCAATCATGTTCAACGATGACGTATTGAACGACGAGAAGGAAGTACTAATCCAAAATGCTTTAGTTGCTATGAACGACAATGAGGAAGGATTGGCAATTTTGAACAATGTTTTGGGTACAGAAGCAATAATTGCAACAGATACTGAAACCCACCTAGGAACATATGGTGCGGCATTGATGAACATACCAGGAATCTCTAGCAAATACGGAAATGCATTCGCAGACGGTTCCGAAACTGGTGCTATCAAGTCCACAATTAACATTGCATACTACCTTGCAGATGATTCAGAATCAAACGCACAGGCTCAAGGAATGGCTGACAGGCTTGCTGCAGATTTGGGAGTGGAAGTCAATCTATACGATGTATCATCCGAAGGTATGATCATCCAAGCTCTTAGATTTGGTAATGCAGATATTGGATTCCTAGAGGGTGGCCCTGCATGGATTGGTTGGAAAGAGTATGGATTATCTGTTCTGGCTGTGGAAACAACTACTGCTGATGGAGCGACTCACTACAACGCTTCAGGATGGGTTTTGAACGGTTCAGATATCGCAAATGCTCACCTAGATGGGGATGACTCTACAGATCCATTTGCAATGCTAGATGGTAAGACTTCTTGCCACACAGGCTGGTTAAAATCTGCAGGAATGCTGATGCCAATGGGTTACTTGATCAAGAATGGTTATGTTACCCCAGTAGGTGACACAACAGATATCAATTCACTAAGAAACACTATCGACAACCACTTTGATGGCTCAGCTAGCAATGGTAACGCTGCATCAATTCCTGATTCAGGTGCACTATATTCCGGATACAGCGGGGCTATTGAGTGCCTAAGTTCGGGTTACGGTGATGTTGCATTTGCCAAGGGTGATGACTTTAGCACACCACACAAGTATTGTGACAACGAAGACGCTTCAGAAAATGAGAATTGGTGCCTTGATATCGACGAATACATTCAACTTCCGTCATTTGGTCAATCCCCAAGCCATCCTGTGATGTACAATCCAGAATTGTTAGATGTATATACAAGAAACGCAATTCTCAATGCAATGTTGAGTTGGGGAGATGAAATGTATGTCGAAGACTATCAAATGGGTGACCAGACTTACACTGGATGTTACAACATGGTAACTCACCAAGTTGCAGATATTCCTGCGAACCAATGTGGAAGCGAGATCATNTCCGCAGTTACCTCNAAGGGTTACAGATTAGTAGCTGGAAACAGCCAAAATCATCTTGGAAGCTACTCTGATTTGTTAGGATCGATNCCNGGNNTGTCCGAATATTTCCATTCATCGGACAAATATGGAATCAGTGATGCTGAATCAACTGAGCAGAATTAGACTGCCGGCTCTAAATAAGATAATTCTGCGGGAGCACTGGGGATGAGTGCGTGACAGGCGAAGACGTCCTCTCCAAAAAAGAGGGTTCGAGTTCAACACTCGAATCAGGTGCTCTAGAATTGCGAGATCTAGCAATTGGTTATGATAAACCATTGATTTCTGGAATAAACAAGGAAATTCTTCCAGGCGAGACGATCGCAATTCTAGGGCCCTCTGGCATTGGAAAGACTACTTTGCTAAGGACAATTGCAGGATTGATTGTTCCCTTATCTGGCAGAGTTGTCCATGATTTCCCGAAACGAAGCGGAATTGGATACATTCCTCAGAGACTCGGTTTAGTAAGCCATTCAAGCGTCAGAAGCAATGTCTCCATAGGTGCTAGAACGAGGAAACCAAGGTGGTATCCTGCTTTATTGCCTCTGGGTAGTGATGTAAATTCAGATATTGATTCTGCATTGTCTTCTTTGGGACTACAAGACCTTTCAAAAAATCCAGTTAGGATTTTATCCGGTGGTCAACAAAGGAGAGTTGCGATTGCAAGAGCACTGGTACANCAACCNAAATTGATTCTAGCAGATGANTTTCTTGGAGAGNTNGACAAGGAGAATGTAAAATCTATANTTGANGNGACTAAGAGGCTTATTTCTGAAATCGGNGCCACTTTAATAATGGTTGAACACGATGAGGAAAGGGCGAGAGATATCGCAGATAAGATTTGGAGAATAGTCGATGGTGAAATTATTGAGGAGGTGTCTGAATGAATAAGAAATTCATTATCACTTCTGTAATCTTAGTTTGGCTTACATGGTCTTTCTTGGATGAATTAGTAGAAGACTGGGGCCAAATCGAAAATGCTCCGGAAAAACTTGAGACATTTTTCGATGAAGAACTTTGGCCACCTGATTGGTCGGTTTTAGAGGCAGAAGAGTGGGCAGATGGTAGTCTGCACAAACCGAATGGAGATTTGTGTACAGAGAGTTACGAATTGTTTTGCTCAAAAGCATGGACTGGAATGGAAATTACGATCAAAATGGCTTTTGTTTCAACCTTAATCGGATTCGTTATATCAGTGCCACTTGCTTCTTTATCTGCTAACAACCTAGTACCACTCCCCATTGCAATTCCTGCGAGAGTTTTACTTGCTGGCCTAAGAAGTCTACCAAGTATCATTTGGGCCCTTTTGTTTGCAATAGCCCTTGGTTTTGGTCCATTGCCTGGTATTTTAGCAATGACGCTCTACACTATAGGTTATCTTGGGAAACTACAGTATGAAGCTATGGAAGGGATTGCGAATTCTCCTCTGGAATCTGCTATGGCAATGGGATTGACTCATTCAGAACGACTATTCCATGTTGTAATTCCTGAAGCAAGTAATGACTTACTCAGCCAACTGCTATTCATGTTTGAGTATAATGTGCGGCATGGCACAGTTCTTGGATTAGTCGGAGCAGGTGGTATTGGTATGTATATCGATAATTACATCAATCCACCATTTGCTTATGACAAAGCATTCGCTTTACTGATTGTTGTATTCGTTGTGGTCGTAATTATTGATCTCATCTCGATGTTTGTTCGCTCATTTGTAACCGAACAAGGTGATTTCAAGAGGCCAAAGTGGTGGACTGTAATCCTTCCAGCGGGTATGGCTGCAGATTATTACAAGAACAAANCGCAGACAGATGAATCTGAATAAAATCAAATCTTCTTTCTGAATTTAGCAATTATTCTGTAAAATAAATCTCTTATCGGCAACGGTACAATCCATGCGAATGGGTAAATCCATCTCCAATTCCATTTCATGTACAATAGGCAACGAATCGCTGCAGAGGATCTGACAAATGNCTTACCATTCCGAATTAGCACTACGGAATCGATTGTAATCTTGTGATTTTGAAGTAATTGTTGCCCTTGTTCAGAGTTTTGTTCTACAAGTTCAAGCGGTTTTGATTGCCGCTTAGAAATGAATTGACCAGACTTGGTGCATAGGGCACAAAGCCCGTCAATTAGAAGTACGTCTTTTTNCATAATCACTCTGCAGCGATGTGGACGTTCCCTTCCTCNTAGTAAATTTGGATTCTAGTTGGAACTTTCTTTGTCAGTGAAGCAACTCCTTCATAGATTTCGTCTTCGCTGCATTTGAATGACTTAGCAGCCTTTTTCGAAGACCAAGGNACGCTTTCAAAGTCGGATTGACGAATCCATTCGAAAAGGCGTAATTCAAACTCAGTTAGGTCTGCCATGGTAATCCCAGAACCTCAAAGCAAATCAATACTACTACTCTCAAGAGAGAGCAACCATCCGGCGACAACACTCTTCTGCGTTTATCATTCCATCGAGGAGTGTATTGAGTGCAATCACAAACGGAACATCGATTCCCATGTCAATCGCTCTATCTCTAAACATCCTAGCAGCTCTCACGCCTTCAGCAACCATCACCATTTCTTCAAGTGCTTCCTCTAGAGTTAATCCGCTACCAAGTTTCTCTCCCATTCTTCGGTTTCTACCGTGTGGTGAGGTTGCTGTGACATACAGATCTCCTAAACCTGCAGGTCCAAAAGCAACTTCGGCTCTTGCCCCTAACTGTGGCAATAGTAAACATCCTTCACGGAAACCGGCGTTGAAAATTGCAGCCTTTAGGTTGTCACCTCCGAGTGATCCATTTTTCTTCAAGCCATCAACTAGGCCACAAGCAAGAGCTACTACGTTCTTGAAAGCCCCCCACAACTCTGCGCCAGCAGGGTCTGAAGCAGCGTGCAAGATGAAGGTTGGAGTTGTTAATGTCGCAGCCAGATTTTCTGCAACCGACATGTCCTCACTAGCGACTAGTGCTGTAGTCATGACACCACCTGCGGCTTCAGGTGCAATAGTTGGTCCGGTTAGCACCGCTAGAGGATTATTCTTGTCGTTTTCATTCAACATTTGGTGAATCGCTTCACTGATTAGTCTCTTGCCTGGTGCGAGCCCTTTTGCTAAGTCGAGTAATACATGACCTGGTCTCAGGTTTGGAATAATATCCTCCACGACATTTAGAATGACAGAGGATGGTACTGCGAGTACGATAATCTCACTTCCATCAAGAGCTTCGTCGACATGCATAGTCGCCTCTAGCCCTTCCAAGGAATGGTCGGGTAGGTACTTGTGATTCATTCCTTCCATAGTTATCGATTCGTAAACTTCTTGCTCAATGGTCCAACCTTTGACCTTATGTCCTTCAAGGAGCCATAATCGTGCGATTGCACTCCCCCAATTTCCCAATCCAAGCACAGCAATGTGAGCCATAAACTGCCGTGGCTTCTCAATCCCCTTTAGGGGATTTCCCTATTTCTGTAGATAAAATGGTCATTATCTGATGTTTAATCAGACTTCGATTGACCTATTCTTGTATCCATTGTGGGTATTTTGTCATGCAAATTTTGAATTCATCACTGGATAAATTCTGCTCCAACCATGCGTGCACATTCTCCCAATCCTGTGAATCAAACCATTCTCTATCATGATTTGCAAATTGTCTGATAAATGGAAAAATAGCATCACTAAGGTTCCCTTTAGGGATATTTTCGTTCAGGTCTATTATGAATTTAGAAGCCTCTTCACGATGGAATAAGTGATCAACATCATCGTATCGATTAGGATATTTGTAACGGTCGAGGTGAAACTTGAATTCGTTATCGTTTCGGCTAACCCAAATCTGTTCATCCTCTGTTAAATCCCATGATTTGACATGTTGCATAATTTCCAAACTTTCCTCGATTACGGTACCATCAGGTAGGAGTAGAACAGGTACAGTTCCCTTTGGAGATATTTCCATCATGTGTGCTGGCCGGTCTCTCAAGATGACCTCTCTATGCTCAACTTTGAACCCAGTTCTCACAATTGACATTCTTGCACGCATTGCGTAAGGGCATCTGCGAAATGAGTAGAGTATAGGTAGTGACATAGGATCGACTCTTGATCAGAACAAGTCGTCATCATCCTCTTCGATGTCGAACAAATCATCATTTGCTTCTTCCTTCTTCTCGGTCTTCTTTGCAGTTTCTTTCTTTGGAGTTTCTGCTTCAGGCTTTTCTTCCTTCTTTGGTTCAGGAGGCTGAGATGCAGCCAGTGCATCCTTTGCTCTTGCTGCAGCGATTTCAGCTTCTCTGGCTGCCATCTCTTCAGGCGAGATGTTTGCTTGAGCTGCTAGGGCCTTTCTTCTATCCTCACGAGCCTTTCTCTCAAGTTGTCGGTGGCGTGCTCTCTCGATGTTTTGTACCATGTACATAGCATCGTGCTCTAGAAGAGGAGAATCTGAGATTAGAGTCATATCTAACCATGCACCCTCTTCAATGATGAATTCGGCAAGAGGTTCGAAGTTGAGATCCGACTTCTTGATTTGAGTATAGTGCATTGCATTACCCATTCTGTGTTCAACGCCTGAGAAGTGACAATAGAATTCTTTTGTTCCAATGGTCTCCCTAACTTGGTCAAACAATTCTCCATAATCTTCAGATGTACGTAGACTACCATGTCCTCTAGCATGGATATGGGCAAGATTGAGTACAGGAATTGTTCCTTCAACGTGATTTACAACCTCAAGAACTTCTTCAAGGCTACCCCATAATTCTTGACGACCACTGGTTTCTACGCCAATCTTGGAAGGAGTTCCTTCCTTAAGCCATGGGAATACAGGGTACAGATCTTCATCATCATTCCAAATTTCATGAATTCTTTGGACTATTCCTTTGAACACGCTCGCGACTTGTTCGTTCGCTGCTTGCCCTCTACCCGTTTCTCCATAATGTCCTGCGTGTAATGTGATATGTCTTGCATTGATGGTCTTGGCCGCTTGTAGAGCCGCCTCGACTTTTGCGAGACTTCTGTTTCTCTGCAATTTGTCTCCTAGAAGTTCAGAATAGTACGGTCCGTGAATATTCATTTCGAATCCCGCTTTGTTTGCGAGAACTCCAGCTTGCCAATACTGTTCGAAGTGCTGCGGCGCAACCAT
>PBXF01000002.1 GCA_002727515.1 Methanobacteriota archaeon | reverse complement strand
GGGGATTTAATTCGTGGGGCAAATTAGGGCTTGGTGATACTGTTGATACCAGTCTCCCGAAACTAACTCAATTTGTAGATGTAAAACACATTTCGACAGGTTGGTACACCACATGTGTGATTGACATACACGACCAGGTTTTCTGCGTGGGCAGGAATGCACATGGACAATTAGGACAAGGTACAACAACCTCTAGTCAACCTAATCCATCCCCTTCAATACAAACTCTAACGTCACTTACTGGATCATTGGAGAGTTTAGGAGACAGCACAAATGGAGAGCATGAATGTGTTGTGAATGATAATGGAGATTTGGAATGTTGGGGCTCTAACAGTTTCGGCCAACTCGGTGATGGCACAACAAATAACGCCCTAACACCAGTGGTTATATCTATGCCATCAGGACAAAAGGTTCTGGAAATATCATGCGGCTATGATTCCACTTGTGCGTATTTAGATGATGGAAATATAGCGTGTTGGGGAACCAATCAATACGGTCAGCTCGGAGATGGAACGACGACGGATCGGTTTTTGCCTGGTTTGACATCTGCAATGCCACAATGACTTTTAATACACAGCGCACTTTGCTTGATAATATAACTAGAAATCTCGCAAGAGCATAGTTACTGATTTTTCTCTATGTCTTAGAACCCCGACTTCCTTGAAATCAAATCGGTGATGGAACCTCATGGAACCAGGGTTAGGTGGCTCTAAATTTACTTCCGCAGCGATTGGTATTTTATTTTCATTTGAGTACGAAATCACACGATCATATAATCGCGAGCCTACGCCTTCTCCTCTGTGGTTTTGTGATACTGCAATTCTATCAACGTAAATGAATGATTCCAATTTTTCGTTGAACCAAGCATAGTTTAGACTGCCATAATCAGTCCCTGGAGACAGGCATATCACAAATCCAATCAATTCCTCATCTCTAAATTCACCAAGTGATAGTGTTGATATTTCTAACAAGGTGGAAATTTCTTGCTTGGAAACCTGTCCTGTTCCAGGTAGGCCTTGTTCGTTGATTGTCCAAATAGATTCAACATCTTCTTGAGACAAGACTCGAGTTTCCATGTATGCTCGTGGCACATTGTGGTTTATTGATAGAACGGTCTTTGACGCTAGGGGGTTCAATTTGTGAATTCGCTGAGGTAGTTCCACATTAACCTGTAAGTTGCTGTCCCGTCTACTTCATTGGGCCATGTGTGTTCCTGGGCTTCCATGCCGTAGTGTTCGATTCTAACATCACCGTCACAATCGCTGTGAATTACATGCTCTGCTTCATCTCCGTCAAATAAATGAGCGTGTGTATCTTCAGTTTCACAATTTGATAAATCAGCCCAGAAATCAATCATTCCAGGTATGTTGCTCATTGTTCCAACTCCTTCCATTTCTCCTTCTTTCCAATCCCAGTCTTCATCGTAATCAACTATGTAATCCAGTTTACCATGGATATGTAATACCGCTACGCTTCCAGACAAATTACATGATTTAGGATCAACCGGCATTGTTCCAGCGAAGGATGTTACTGCAGCGAATCTGTGATTCAATTGACATGCTATTTCGTATGTATACATTGAGCCTAAAGAATATCCAATGGCATACAGCCTGTCTTCATCTATGCAATATGCCTTAGACAACTCATCAACTATTGTCTCTGAAAAATCGTTATCGTCTCTAGATGTTGCTGCCGTATTAAGGTACCATTCGCCTTCAGCAGCAGTCCTATCTTCTTCTGCTATTGCATAAACCATGATGAATTTCTCTTGTTCACCAAGTTGATCAAACTGACTCTGTTGCGGGAAATCCTCATCGGCGCCACCGCCGCCATGGAATGCGATAACTATCGGCAGTCTTACACCAGCATCTGAGCTTGGAATGGATAACCTAAACATCCTCTTTTCGCCATCAACAAAGACTGCAGTCAAAGACTGTGTATTTGCTTGAGTGGGTTCTGCACAAGGGTTTTGAACTTCAACCAATGTCTCGGCTTTTTCTAATTTATCAACGCTAGAATCGTTGTTAATACAGCCTGCTAGAGGCATTGTTATCAAAATCAAAGCTAGAAAAAATGTCTGCCCAAAATTAACCATGGTTTACCACTTGATATTCCTGAATCGAATCGCTGATAATATATTTTCTAAATTATGCTAGCCTTTTGATTCTAAAAACTGATGATGTTACGCTGGTCAGACCTCTTTCTTTTTCGTCTCCCAAATCAATATTCTCCAAACATTCAACTTCAAATCCATTTGAAAATAACTCGAAAACATGTTCATCATGTAATGCGAATGGTGGCCCCTCCATTTCTTTTTGCGGATATGCAAAGGTAATCAATAATCCAACTGCGTTGGGTTTGGTTTGTTTACGAAGTTGATCTACATACGCTTTCCTTGAGTCCAAGGGTATTGCAATCATTGCGGCCCGGTCATACCAAGCATCCGCATTTACTGTTCCTTCTTTTAACTCGAAAAAATCACCTTGGAATATTGTAAATGGAGGACTCGAATGTTGAATGTGATTTCCTAATTTGACGCTCTTGGTTTCTAATTCATTTTCCTGAAAAAAGGTTTGAACTGCTTGTTCAACCATTTCCAAACCTACTACTTCATGCCCTTGGTTTGCTAACCAGAGCATGTCAAGAGATTTACCACACAGAGGAACTAATACTTCACTTCCATCTGAAATTTCAAGAGAGGGCCAATGTTTGACCATCGAATCGTTATACTCTGCTCGATGCCATCCAATTTGTTGTGACTGCCAACGATTCTTCCAGAAGCCCATGATGTCCCTAAATTAGAATAGGTCTTGAATACTTCTTAAGCAGAAGGCGCTATATTTTCTGTAGGGATTTCCATTAGTTCAAACTGAAAAAAGCAATTAAGTGTTATGTATTTGCAATTTCATCTTCATATTCTTGCCCTAGCCAAGTAACTAATCCAAGTAGTATCGCTGTAACTATCAGCATTATCAATATTGTAGATTGGGAAGCGCCTCCAAGCAATAAGAAACCTGCTATTATCCAGGCCAGAATGAGATCAATTGCCCCTATAATTCGCCAACTTCTACGCAATGTAATGATTCCAATCAGCCAAGAAGACGTGGATAGTAAGGTCACCATGGCCATCAATAGAACGGAAGTTTGTTCGTAATATCCAAATGAACCACTAGGAATTAGAATATGGGCACTGCACAATAATGCTGCAAGCCATACTTGTTGTTTTGAAATAATGACATAAACTGAGATAAGAATTGAAATTATTCCTAATGCGATCATAAACAATGAGGTAGTGTCTTCTATCAGATTTACCCAGTCGCCTAAAGCATTCCAGCTAAACGGCATGAACATTGCTATACCAACCAAAATCGCAGGTTGTTTCCACCTAATTGAATTCTTGATTGTTAGGAGACAAGCGAGTATTCCCGCTAAACCGAATGAAACCACCACTATCATTGCAGACCAAGCAAATCTTCCGCCAGCACCTCTATGGTCTCCTAAATCACGTTTAATTCTCTCGGATTCAACCCACTCGAAAAGTAGTACTGCGCTCAATAAAAACACTTCAACTGACCAAACAGGGATAGTCCAAGATGAGGTTGAAAATTCAAATGGAGAAGGTTGGATTTCATCTATGCCCATCAATGATGTAAGAATTCGTGATGAGATAAGCAACAATACAATCCCTTCGAGTACTGAAGGTATCCTCAATCCGAGATCTTTTCTTCCAACAAGAGAAATTATTCCTAGAACTATTAGAGCGCCTAATAGAATTAGAATTTCCCATTGGTAGTCTAATGAGACCCTTTTATCGCCCAGCCGTCCTGCAATTTGAATGAGTGTAAGACCAATCATTGAAATCGCGACAGGGGATTCAATGCCCATAATATCTGGAAGATTGAGGTTTACCTGTTGAGCCCTCCATCTAGCGATTCCGATGAATAAAATCGCAATGAACGATGAAACTGCTATTGTCGCAAGAGAGGTTGCTGAAACCCAAGCGATGTAGATGCCGAATAGCATTGTTACACAGATAAAGGAGACAACTATTGTTGGCTTATGTTGGATATCACCAACTATCAAATCGTATTCGCCGGTTGCAGACCTTCTTCGTGAGCGAATCTTCTGTTTTTCAGCCAATTGAATTAATTCTGGATTAATCATTCGAATATTTGTATCCGAGTCTTCCACCTTTTCTGTAATTTCTTGTATCTCTTCTTCGTAACGTTCTATTCTTTCATCTCGCTTCGAGACCTCTTTCATCCTTGAGCGAATTTCGCCTTGGGCAGCTAACCATGCACCGCACAATACAAAGAAAGTTCCAGTAACGATTGTTAGTATATCATCTCCATACGCATTCGAGGTAATCGCTAGAATTATGATTACGGATAGGGACATTATTGCAGATGGTAATAATTTTTCCAACTTTGAGGCTCTAGGAAGATATAATGCGCAGACTGCTATGAAGGCAACAAAGCCCGATATTCTCAGATTTTCTTTTCCTTCGGGAAGCCACGTGCTCTCAGTGAGTGGATTGGTAATTGTTTGGTCAAGTGCAAATATCAATAGCATCGCTGAGATAAATCCAAGTGTGGTAGTAATCAAATAATCTGGAAGAATTTTATCATCAGATATTGCATCTCCTTGTAAGAATTCTCGGTAATTTTTTTCTGCTGGAACCATAATTAGTACTGAACAAATAGTTAGAATACTTATCCAAATAGAAGTATAACCATATCTCCATTGCATAATTAGTGCAGCAATTCCCCAAGTTATCAGTAGAATTCTGGGAGTTCCTTGATGTTTCTCAAAATAGATGATTATTGAATGCGATATAGCCAATGTTCCCATTACCAATACGAGGCCTATTGCAGGCAAAATATCAGGACTAGTTACCAGCACTATGGTTAGTAAACTGATTGCAAACCCTAAATTCCATAATTTGAGGTAGCCGCTATCGCGTAATCTTGCAGACAATTCTGATGCTCCAGTGAATCTTCCAGCTAAATTTATCGCACTCTCACCAAGACGGAGATTAATAGGAATTTGAACCAGAACCAACATTAGCATATATCCCGATAAGTCATATTCATTGATACTAATTGGAATTAAATCATTAGAAATTATCTTACTTTCCAAATTACCAGCCAAGAATAGAATCCAAATCCATGGGGCAATTATTGCAGTTCCGGCCAAAGAAGGTGACTCTCTCTGTAAGGAGAGCCATCCTAAGCCCACCCAGACTACAGATTGTAAAATTAACAAATTTCTTCCGCCCTCTATGCTTTGAGCATCGACTAGAAGCGTGAGTAAAATAACTACTACAATGGAGCCAACCCATAAAACGTGGTCAGACACTGATTGCTGGTAATTCAAAATTAACGCCATTGTAATCAATGCGCTAATTACAGCGTAGATCGAATATGCGTCCAAAATTGGAATGTCAATAATGCCCCTAACCATCAATATTAGAATACAAAGNAAAATNGGTGCTGGCCACAACACAAACGGAATTAGTTTATTCCACNCAACACCTCTTACCACTAGATAAGAAGGAGCAAAGGCTGAAATCAATAATATTAGTTGGGCTAATGCGTAACCAGTCTCTAAGCGATGTGCTGCAATAGCTAACATTGCACCAATCATTCCCAATCCGACCGAAACTGACCACAATCCTGGCTTGCCCAGGCCCATTGACTTGAATGCTGATGAAAACCANTTTTCNTCCTTNGCAAAACGNGTTGCNGTAATCGANTTGATGCTGGTAACNGCAAACATCAAAATGAACAGTANTAGGTCATCATCGAGCGATTTCANTTTNATCGAGAAAACNTCCCAATCATCACTTATTGCGTGAACTCCNATCCAAAGNTAGGATACTGCAATGCCCAAAGAGGCGAGATTCCCAGAGCCTCTGTAGTACGCCAGCCCGTGTAGTAAAAGGGTGCCAATGAGAATCATTACTGCTACCCCTTGCTGCCCATATGGTTCGCCTGCTGCTGAACCTATTACGAGTAAAACGATGGTTGCCTGNGTGGCTATTGCATCATCATCGTGCCTTTGTGCAACACCTATATTTGCTGCAACTAGNAATAATAACCCAACACCTAATTCGGTTTGACCAATCCAATCCCAAGTATACATCGAAATTATCAATCCATAGAGTAATTTCATCGAAATAATTACCCAAGTAACACCTAACAACTTCATCCTTGCTTTTGGTATCCAAATTTCTCCCAGCCAAAGTCCGAAAACTGCCATTAGNATTAGTCCAATAGTAGACAGCAGTGGACTGAGTGTTAAACCAACAACCGTTCCAATTGCAGACCANACTATAATCATGGAGATCATAAGGCCGAAATGTAGTCTTTTTTCGCCTTCAACTGCATATTCTGTAACAGTATCGCGCTCAGGGGCTTCATCTACTGTTCCATCCTTTTTTAGAGATGTTTGTATATCTCTAGTAAATAGTTCAGAGATTTCTCCCATGGCCTCATCTGTTTCGGGTATTTCCTCAATTTCTTCTTCCTTGACTTCCTCTTCAATTGAGCCAATTAGGAAATTATCCAGATTAACTCCAGAAGCCTTTTGGAATTTTTTCTTGGAGATGAGTTCATCGTCAGACTCTTTCTCCATACCCTCACCACGAAATTATCTGCTTTCAATGTCTTCCTTTCAGAATCCTGAAATCATCGGATTCTTGGTAGTTTTCGTATATTTCAAACCGTAAGGGACAAAGAGTGGTTTTGGCTGCGTGTGATATGGCGAATACAGTAGGTTCCCCATCGGGAAGCCTCGCAGACAACGGCATTAATACAGATGCTACAATCTATTGGAATTTGGACAATATTTCGTTAATCGACCTTGCGGTTGAAAGAAATGAAGGATTCCTTACAGCAGATGGTGCATTAGTTACTGAAACCGGCGAAAGAACCGGTCGCTCTCCAAATGACAAATTCATAGTTGAGGAGGACTCAACTGTCGGTGATATCAACTGGGGAGACATCAACATCTCTATCGACAATGAAGCTTTTGAAAGACTGAAGGTTGAGGTCATAAAACACCTTTCATCTCGTGAATCTCTTTTCGTTCAAGACTTGTACTGTGGCGCAGAAGAATCGGAGGCTTTGCAAATAAGAGTAATCAATGAAAATGCTTGGCACAATGCCTTTGCGAGGAATATGTTTGTTCGCCCTACCTCCCAGCAATTAGAAGGCCACAATCCAGAATTTGTTGTGTATCACGCACCGCATTATGAAGCAAGTGACAGTTCTCTGAATTCCCAATGCTTCGTCATCGTAAACTACGATATGGGCGAGGTAATTATAGGCGGGACAAGATATGCCGGTGAAATCAAGAAATCGATTTTCAGCATTATGAATCTAATTTTGCCAAAGAAGGGAATTCTACCTATGCACTGCTCTGCAAATACAAATGGAGACAATACCGCAGTCTTCTTTGGACTATCAGGAACTGGTAAAACCACTCTTTCTGCTGACCCAAAAAGAGCACTAATTGGTGATGATGAACACGGATGGGGTTCAAACGGCGTATTCAACTTTGAAGGAGGATGTTATGCAAAATTGATTAATCTCTCAGAGGAAGATGAACCTGAAATTTTTGGAACGACCAGAAGGAAGGGGACAGTTTTAGAAAATATTGGCGTAGATGAAAACAACGTCCCAGATTTCTTTGATACAAGTAAAACTGAAAATACTAGAGGATCATATCCNATTGAATTTATCGAAAACAGAACCGAAGATAGTAAAGGAGGCCATCCACAGAATGTAATATTCCTAACCTGTGATGCTTTTGGAGTACTTCCNCCTATCAGTAGGCTNACACCATCACAAGCTGCTTACCACTTCATCTCAGGTTACACCGCAAAGGTTGCAGGCACTGAAGTCGGAGTCACGGAACCACAAGCAACCTTCTCAGCATGCTTCGGTGAGCCTTTCATGCCAATGCACCCAGGCGTGTATGCTGATTTATTATCCTCGAAAATGGATGAACACGGTTCAACTGCATGGCTGATAAACACAGGGTGGTCTGGTGGACCATATGGTGTTGGAAATCGAATGAAAATCAAATACACTCGCGCCATGCTAAACGCTGCTCTCGATGGAGAATTAGACAATGTGGATTACATCAAAGATGATAGGTTTGGATTTGAAATTCCAACCTCGTGCCCAGGAGTTCCTTCTGAAGTACTAATTCCAAAACAGACTTGGGATAGTGGCGAAGATTATGATGCCACTGCTGACAAATTAGCAGGAATGTTTAATGAAAATTTCAAGCGTTATTCTTCTGGGGTGTCTGATGAAGTTAATTCTGCAGCACCACAAACCGCTTGAGAATTCAATCGCAAGGCTCAACTACGGCCTAGTGTCAGCGTAATTCATGACTGAAGTTATGATGCAGACTAGTGCCGGAGATATTAGAATTCGATTATTCACAGAAGAAGCCCCTGAAACCACAGATAATTTTCTGAAATTAGTAGACTCGGGATTTTACAATGGATTACATTTCCATAGAGTCATTGAACAGTTTATGATTCAAGGCGGATGTCCTCATTCAAAAGACCCTATGAGCAGAATGGCAGGAACTGGGGGNCCAGGCTGGAAAATACCTTGTGAAGCAAACGCTCTAGCAATGCAACACGACCGCCCCGGAATACTATCCATGGCTAATGCTGGAAGAAATACTGGTGGATCACAATTCTTCCTAACCACTGTTGCAACACCTTGGCTAAATGGAAATCACGCTATTTTTGGAGAAGTTGTTGATGGTATGGATGTTGTAAAAACTATTGAACAATGCAGAAAACTACCAGGAGACAGGCCTGCAGAACCGCAGCAGATTATGTTTGTAGTCAGGCTGTGAGGTGGAGATATGGTCGCTCTCGCCATTCATGGTGGAGCTGGTGGAGATGGTCCATGGAAAGGACCTACTGATTTAGACCCGCAAAGAATCGCATGCATGCGGAATGTTCTTTCTACTATTGGAAGTCTTCTTGAAGACGGAATTGATGCTACTGAAGCCGTGACATTAGCAGTTGAAATGCTTGAAAATGAACCATTATTCAATGCTGGAATTGGTTCNGTATTAGGGGCAGATGGTTCTGTTACGATGGATGCTAGCATAATGCAAGGAAGTGATAGAAGTGCTGGTTCTGTGGTAAATGTCACTAGAATTCGTCATCCCATCAGGGCTGCNAAGAAGGTTTTGGAAAAGGGATGGCCTGTTATGTTAAACTCTGATGCTGCTGATGATTTTGGNATCTCGAATGGCGTTGAAGGTGTAACTCAAGACTGGTTGATTACAGATCTCAGAAAGGCTCAATGGCAGAAATGGAATGATGCAAATCTACGCCCTGGTTCAACGGACGAAGATGATTCTGCAGCCCTAGACCATGATGTTGAAATGGGTACTGTCGGTGCTGTTGCCTTGGATAAATTTGGAAACGTGGCTGCAGCCACAAGCACGGGTGGAATGACTGGTAAACCAGCAGGAAGAATTGGTGATACTCCGATTATTGGTGCTGGAACTTGGGCTGACAAAAACATTGCAGTATCATGTACTGGAGTGGGTGAGGCGTTCATCAGAACCTGTGCTGCTCATGAAGTTGCGACGCAATTTAGAAACAATGAAAATGTAATTTCTTCTTGTGAAAGTGTTCTAGAAATGGTAGAACCTATTGGCGGCAGAGGAGGTATAATTGCTGTCGATTCAGATGGTAATATTGCTATGCCTTTCCAAACTATGTTGATGTATAGAGGCGCTTGGAAAGATGGAAAGATAAATCTTGGAATCGGTCCTGAATTATCTTTGTAGACTGGAATATAATTCGATGTCTGATTTGTTCAACTTTTGAATATTCATTGATTCTGAAGGCTGAAATTTTACTTTTCTGATATAATTGAACAATCTAAACCAACGTAATTTTGCAAACAGGATTGCTGCTCTCTTTTTGTCACCAAATGTAGGATGTGTTGTATCACTCTCTTTTTCCCATCCTAGATTACTCAAATCATTCATATTCTTTTCAGCAACAATTACCATATCAAAGAGCGACAGGTTTGATTTAGCTAGTTCAGGGTTTACTTCTCCTCTTGCAAAAATTTTGGTATAATATTCTGGGGATGAATGCAAATGCCCTTCTTCGACATATTCTTGATAGTTTTTGGCCTTGGTCCACATCCAATAATGGTCATAATTATAGTTGGAAATAAATCTCTTAATCGGGTCTCTTAAGCATGTTAGTAAAGTAACTCTTGAGTCATTAGCCAATGTTTCATAATGCGGCCCTCCCCATTCACATGCGACGAATGTAACTCCTTTTTCTTGACATTCATCGATGAATGAAATTAATTGAGTTTCATCATAATCCCAGAGTGGAAGTACTTTACCTTCATTAACAGGGTTGCCATTTTCATGGTTTGGCCAAAACTTCTCACCATTTGCTGCCGCTCGTCTAATCACATATGTTCCTGCGGCCTTGTGTAAGTGCTGAAACCAGACTAATCTGTATTCAGCCATGAACGCTCCCTAGAGCCTCTTCCCTTTGATGGTTGCGAGGAAAATGAACAAGGACATGGTGTGACTCCGTNGTGCTATGGGAGAATTCCGTATCGAAGCAGACACCATGGGGGAATTAGAGGTTCCTTCCAATATGTACTATGGTTGTCAGACTGCAAGATCGCTGATTAATTTCGACATAGGCGAAGATAAAATGCCTAGAAGAGTAATTCGAGCATTTGGTATCTTAAAACAGGCTGCTGCTAAGGTAAATTCTGACCTTGGACAACTCGACAAGAAGGTTTCAAAACTTGTGATTAAGGCTGCTGAAGAGGTAATTAATGGAGAATTAGATGCACATTTCCCACTTCGTGTTTGGCAAACAGGCTCAGGCACCCAGTCGAATATGAATACGAATGAAGTAATTGCAAATCGTGCAATAGAGATTGCTGGAGGAGAGTTGGGTTCTAAAGACCCTGTTCACCCTAATGACCACGTAAATCGCGCTCAATCTTCAAATGATACATTTCCAACAGCCATGCACATCGCTGCAGCTGAATCATTTGTACATGAATTGCTTCCAAATCTCAAGGAATTAAGAAACGCACTCGAAGAAAAATCTGAACAGTGGGCGGAGATAGTCAAAATCGGTCGAACCCACCTCATGGATGCCGTTCCACTCACATTGGGACAAGAAGCAAGTGGATGGGTGTCACAACTTGATGCTGATATTAGGCGAATCGAGTTTGCATTGGAAGATCTCTACGAATTAGCGCTTGGCGGAACTGCGGTTGGAACTGGACTCAATACTCACCCGGAATTTGCTGATAGGGTTGCTTCAGCAATCGCACTAAAAACGAATCTTCCATTCGTATCTGCACCGAATAAGTTTGCTCAATTAGCAGCACATGATGCAGTTGTAGCTGCAAGTGGTGCATTAAACACCCTTGCTGCCTCATTGATGAAAATTGCAAATGACATTCGATGGCTTGGCTCAGGGCCAAGGTGTGGTTTAGGAGANCTTTCTCTTCCTGAAAACGAACCNGGTTCTTCAATTATGCCTGGCAAAGTAAANCCTACTCAGTCGGAGGCCATGACCATGGTATGCTGCCAGGTTATAGGTAATCACACAGCCATTACAATTGGTGGAAGTCAGGGTAATTTCGAACTTAACGTTTTCAAACCAATGATGATTCATAATTTATTACACAGTTCTAGAATTCTGTCTGATTCGATGAGAGCGTTTAGGGAAAAATGCGTCGTAGGTATACAACCAAATTTGGAAATGATTGAAAATCATTTAGAAAATTCATTGATGTTGGTTACNGCACTGAATAACCACATTGGCTACGATAAAGCNGCNAAAATAGCGAAAAAGGCGCATAGCGAAGGCACCACACTAAGAGATGCCGCAATTGGATTAGGATACTTAACAAATGAAGAATTCGATAAATGGGTTAGGCCGGAAGATATGGTTGGACCGAATTAAATGGTTTACAAAACGGGTTGAACGAAGTTAATTCACCCTCAAATATCATAAACGAAACGAAATAGCACCAGATTACCTGTGACAGCAGGATGGGAGAACTGGTAGGGGGGTTTCATCCGGGTGGGATATCCGCCCCCCTGCCAGCCTCCGCTGATGACTACTAAGTCGTCGTCACCTCAAAGTCTTCCGAAGAATTCTTTTCAGATCGTTGATTTTCTGTTTCCAGAAAACCTTCTCCTCAGCAGCCGGGTTTTGCTCACCTTTGACCGAAGTCTNGGGTTCGCTGTGGCTTCAGATTCAAAGCACTAGGTGCTTTTTCACTTTGGCCTGGAGGTCCGTTTCCACTTCCTTCCGAAGAAGGAGTGGCGCGGTTTCCGTCCGGTGAGCCCGTTACTAGGTTGCAGCCGAAGCTACTCCTTGGTTCGGTTTCTCGTGACCATGATACCGAAGTATCTTGGTCGGTTGCCGTTTGTTGTAACAGAGGTTGTCCCGAAGAACTGTTACTGCTACTCCTCCCGGCTGTTGCATAGGATTGGTACTACACAACCGAAGTTGTGCCCTCCCTGTCATGATTTCTTTCGATTTCATGTGATTTTCTGCCGAAGCTTCCAATCTTCCTATGGATGGGAGAACTTTTGATCCCGAAAGACCAAATCTTCTTGCCCACCTCACTCGCCTTGTCTCCAAGGTTTGTGACCAACACTTTGCTCGGTTTGAGCAACCGGTTGGCAGGGTCCTAGAGTCGGGTTTTGACGCCCTCCTCCACCACTCCATGGGAGCGGCAATCTCACCTTGGGGGGTGGAGGCAAATAAACCTTTCGGAAAAAACACCCTATTTTCCATCAGAAACGGGGGTTTGCGGGGTTATTTTCCACTGTGTCCGGTGGAGAATTCGGCCAAAAAATAACACTATTTACGTAGTGATCTGAGTTTGGCTGCGAGAGCAGATTTCTTCTCATCTTGTACAACTACTTCCTGGGTTTTCCTTCTCTCAAAAAGTTCCTTTTCCCAGACCAAAATTTGTCCATCTTCAAAACCAAAACAAATCCTACCAGATGCTTCCGAAGATACTCTCGGTTTGGACGTATTTTGGGATGTAACAAGTTTACCCAAATTGTCTCTAACTTCTACTGAACCTCTCAAGCCATCCCAATTTCCTAACCAATGGTATGAAAATGCAGTAGATTGAGTTGTGATTTGATTTTTCTTAACCTTCCATAATAGTTCAGTATCAGTGTTCCTTGCCAAAATAGTCCCGTCTTCCAAAGCCGTAGTATAACCATTTTCTGTTGGAATAATTGATTCTATTCCAGAAGATTCTGTACTGACTATTTCTCCTGTAGATTTCGATATTGTACCGTCAGCATGACCCAGCAATATTCCATCATTGCCTTCCATGCCACACATAACTGGCGAATCGGTACCTAAGTCGACATGATTACCGTTCACCAAAAGACCACATTTAGGTCGACCTAGACCAATGACGAGATCTTCTTTTGCGGACATGAACCATGGTCTTTCATCGATTTTTTCTACAGAATTTAATTCACCCTCAAGAGAAAATTTCCATATTGCACTTTCCATAAAGTCTCCATGTTCTATATCATAAACGCTAGATGTGGCGATTACTTCTCCGTCAAAGTATGAAAGTAGGTCCGCAGAACCTTCTAATGGGTGCGCCCAAAGCTGCTCGCCATTTTCAACACAGACAACATGTAATCCTGAAGTAACTATGAATTTAGATTCTATTTGGCAAATAGATTCTATTCTATCCATACAATCTGTAGACCAAAGCAGTTTACCATCTGAATCCCAATGGGATAATTTGCCATCCCATCCACCAGCAATTATGGATTTATCAGGGCATATTCGGACGGCACTAACGGGCTGACCCAAATCCCGAATCATCCAAGTGGATTGGGTCAAGTCCATGTCGATGCCTAGAGCATTAAGGTGAATAGCATGTCGGCCTCAAGCGTCAATTATCATCGTATTCTTTGGTACTGCAAATGTTAGTGCGAACGCTATAACAGAAAATAGGCATGCGCTGTAATAATGGCCGCCGGTAAAGAATGCTAAGACGCAAGCGGTTTGGATTAATCCCTTGGAACCATTTTTTAATCCGAAGAAATTGAATCCTGCTGCAATTAATGCAAGACCAATCATTCCCCAACCAACCATGACATACAATCCAGATGCTGACTCGTCTAGCAATGGAAATTTCATTTCATCTGGCTGATAATCAATTTCTCTTACACAAGTTCCGTTCCCATAGAAATCAACACATTCTAATTCTGAAAAATCTTCAACTGGCGGTAAATCAAAATCAATTTTAGTGAAACCAACTGCTTCGAGTGGCGTTGGAGGATTCAATATCAAACGGTGTAATACCGAATCGTGTTTTCCGTCATCATTCCACCTCACTATCATGATTTGAGTTAATCCAGGAGTGACTTCAGAAAATTCAAATTTCCCCTCTTCATTAGTTTGAGTTAATACCTGTGCTTTTAGACCATCATCTAATTTTACTTCTAGATATACAGTAGCGTTAGCTATAGGATCACCATCAGAGGTAACTATTCCTTCGAATTCTGCTGAATCGTAAGGAGCGCCTTTAGCCATTCCGTTTATCCATTCATGGGGGCGAACCAAGCCTGCTTTAGGATTAATGAAGTCTAGACCGTTTGCAAAGCCAAGAATACAAATTACAAATACAAACATTGCAATTGGTTTCAACATTGGGTGGCCATCATCAGATTTAACCTGGAAAACCACTCCACTCGATTGAAAAACTGGCTCTTCCGCTGGAAGTTGTTCAACACCATCTAGCAGGTCGGCCATAACAGGCCTAGGCAGCAAAACTACTTGATAGAAATGCGCCCGTTGGATTTAGAAATTAACCGATTTAATTCTCCTCTATCGCACCATATAACTAATTCATTACCATGCCGATTAGTCACGATCCCTAAATTGTAGATTTTGCTAATTAAGGACTCACTGCTAACTGTTGAGTTCTCGTCATCAGCCACGTAAACACTGGTTTCACCACCATATAGAGACTCCAAAATACATTGCCGAAGATCGGCGATTCCGTGTTCTGTATGCGAAGAAATAACTATTGGATCTTGCATGCCAATTGTATTAACATAATCTAGTGCTTCTTCTAGATCTTGCATATTATCTGATTTAGTGAGGACGAGTTTTATTTTTGGAGGTAATGCTTCCATTCTATCGAAAATTTCTCTCCTGGAGGTTGAAAGTTTTCTTTTTAATTCATCGATATTATCGCTACTATCTACTAACAAAAGAAGTAGATCGCACTCAAGTGATTCGTCTAAAGTTGCATGAAATGCATCCAAAAGGTCGGATGGTAATTCGTCGATAAAACCAATTGTATCTGCTAACAATATTCTCGGACTCATCTCCATCCTACCAACTGTAGTTTCAAGTGTTGAGAACAATTTATCTTCTACCAACACTTCTTTTCCTGATAGTTTCAGGAAAAGTGAAGATTTGCCAGCGTTGGTATAGCCGGCTAAGCCTACCGTTTTCGCACCTCCACGAATCCTCTGTCTTCTTCTTTCTTTGCGAGCTCTTGCATGTTTTTGTTGACGCTTGTTAAGTTGAGTTAATTCCCTCGAAACCGTGGTCAAAACGCCTTGAATCGCTTGCTTACCACCTGCTCCAAAACCGGCTCTTTCGCCCGTAGTTTGTTGGTTTGCCAACTCCCTGAGTACGGTTCTATCTGCCTGTAATTGGGCAATTCTTACCTGTGTTCTTGCTTCGACGCTGTTAGCGTGTGAAATGAACAATGAAAGAAGTAATCTGACTCTATCCCACACCTCAACCTGCACATTTTCATGAATGTTTACCAATTGTCTTGGCGATGCGTTAGTATGAAGAATTACCAAATCGACTCCATGCCATTTATGCCCTGATAATGAACCTGACAATTCATCTGCAACATCTTGTAGCCTGCCTTTACCAAAGTACGTCTTTACGTCGTCACGTCCTTTTTGATTTACAAGTTCGATTATTTCTATCCCCATAGTTTCTGCTAATCCAATTAATTCTGCAGGATTCCCATCGCGATAAAGAAGAATTGCTTTTCTTCCTTCATGGTTGGTTCGAGCCTCTCCTAAAGCGACACCTCCTGTGCCTGCTAAAATCTGGATTGGCTCATCCATGCTTATTGCAATTAACCGATTTTAATAATAGGTTGCAATAGATAATTATGAATCGAGAAACCATTTGGGCGGTTACATGTCTGAAACCTTTTCCACAGAATTGACCTGGGAGGGCAGCAAAGATATCTGTGCTAGATTGATTGAATTAATCCCAGAAAGTATTCAATACAGCGTGGAAGATGTCTCAGATATTTCTAAATTGACAATATTTGTTAGTTCTGATTCACTTGAAAAACTTAGGAGTATAGTCGATGACTTGCTAGCAGGATTTTCAGATCAAGATGAATGAATATCCAATATGACCGGGGCATGGTCACTAACTTCTAGCCCGCCCTGCCTATTGATTTCTACGGATTTTACTATCTTCTTAGCGGCCTCATTACCCAAGAAATAATCTATTCTCCATCCTCTATCCTTTACTCTAGCCTGCCCGCGGTTAGACCACCACGAGAATATCTTTTCATCTGGCCCTACATATTCTCTGAACAAATCATGCCAGCCATCTGATAGTAATTCACTGAACCACTCTCTTTCATGCGGCAAGAACCCACTGGTTTTCTGATTGCCCTTAGGATTCCATATATCCATTTCAGTGTGTGCGATGTTCAAATCACCTGCAACAATAACTGGGGCATCACTTCCGAGATATTTCTTGATTGTCTGCCGCCATTCCTCCATCCAATTTTCTTTGTATCGTTGTCTCTCTTCTTTAGCTGAACCACTGGGCAGATATGTATTAACTAAGGTCAGGCCTTCATGTTGTGTAATCAAAACTCTGCCTTCTGTATCTTCAGGATCAACTTCACCTGATATTCCTCTGGCCAATTCACTCATTGGTAGGCGAGAAATAGTTGACACTCCGGAATATCCTTTCTTTTCGGCAGGATGTAAAATCATTTCAAATCCTGAAGGTATTCTCCAATCTTTTGGTAGTTGTTCAGGTAAACATCTTACTTCTTGGAGCATCCAAATATCTGCATCAATAGAAGAGATGAATTTGTCCAACCCTTTTCTAATGGCTGCTCTAATGCCGTTTACGTTCCACGAAACGATTCTCATCGATTAGCCGGTTGTCTAGGAGGTTCTTGATATGATGCCATCAGACAAGAATTCGCTTTCATAAGAAAGTGTGATTTTCTTGTTTTCTAACTTAGTGACGATATGCGATCTCCAACCAGATAATCTTTCATCAAGTAAGTGCTCAATATCCGATAGATTACAATCTAAATTTATGCATGAAAGGTGGGTTGTTTCTCGACCCCTAAGAGAATGTATTTCGGTCAAATTTAGTATTGCGACATTATCTTTGACCAATCCATGTAACCCTTTCATTGGCTTATTATCCAAAACGAGGTCTAATGTTGAAACATAAATCGGTTCGTTATTGGATTTACCGTCGCACATTTTTACAACATCTGCTTCGATTTTTGCTCCTTTAGATGTGATTACTCCTCGTTCAACAACATCTACTACCTCTATTCCTGATTGAACTGGCACCCCTACTTCTTCTAGGGCTGCAGCAAGCCTGCCAATTAGCCCTGCCCATCCTTCGCCTACAACGCAAAGTTTGCCACTGAGTAGCGCTTTTTCTCTTTCAGGATTTTCAATTCCCCATCCAGAAATTAGTTTCAATGCATTTGCTCTAATTGGATCTTTACCCATTTTCAAATTCAATAATTCCTTCGGATTATTTGTAGGATATAGAATTCCATGACCTACGATTTGTATTTTATTAGGCCTAATGGGGCGTAGAGATGGTTTTACTTTGCTGATTTTTTTCAGCATTTTATGAAATGGCCCGCCCTTTAGAAGGAGGTGGGGCCCATGTTCAATTTGATGCCCATGAGACTCTTGACTAGTGCCTCTACCACCAATTCGCTTCCTTTTTTCCAATACGAAAACTTGGTTTCCAGACAGATGTTCCTTGATTGCTGTTACCAATCCGTGAATTCCAGCACCTACAACTAGAACCCTCTTCATACCTCGACCCAATAAGTCCACAACCATGAAGTCCTCGTAAGATTTCCGATATTCATGGCAGAGAGTTCCAGGCCACCTCATGACAGGGGCGCGGAATTATGGAGTGCTTCTGATGGACCCACTAGAATGTTGATTTCTAGTTTTGATAGATGGACTACATCTCTATTGTCTGATGACGGAATTGATATGCCATTCATGGGTAGTGAAAGTCCAGTAGAAGCAAAGATTATTGCGAGAGAAAACGGTACGCTTGCAGGGTGTTCTATGGTTGATCATATGATACAAATTTGGGCAGGTAATGTGCAGATATCTTGGTCGCATGGTGAGGGCAGAAGTGTGTCTAAAGGAGATGAAATCGCAACCATCAGTGGAGACAAAGAGGCTGTTCTCGCACTTGAGAGGACTATTCTCAATGTCCTCGGACAGTTATCAGGCATTGCAACAGAGGCAAAAAAATGGTCAGCGAAGGCTCCAGGACAAATTGCATGCACAAGAAAAACCGTGTGGGGGCTATTGGACAAGTGGGCTGTTCACCTTGGAGGTGGGCTTACTCACCGATTATCAAAGAAAGATGCGAAAATGGTCAAGGAAAATGATCTTGCAGTAATGTATCCTGACTTGAGTGGTAATGCTGCAAGAATCTCTATGTTCCTAAAAGAAGTTGATTATTCTGAATGCGGAGCGTTCTTAGAAATTGAAGTCAGAGAAGATAAAGAGGCCATAATGGCCGCTTTTACGTGGTCTGAAAGAAGAATGATTGATGGTCTTGACAGGTTAGTTATCATGCTAGACAATTTTGGGCCGGAAAAATGTAAATCTGTTGCAGATGAACTGACCGAAATGGGATTGAGAGAACATGTCTTCCTAGAAGCCAGTGGCGGTATTGTACTAGATGACCTAGAAGATTGGCGAGAATGTGGATTGGATGTACTATCTACCAGCACAATCAATAGAGGAACTACTCCATTGGATTTGACAATGATAATGAATACGTTATAGGTGGCACGGCCATGGTGGAAGAAAACATTGACGAAAATCATCCAAGATATAACTCTTTGATGATGAGAAAGAAAATTTCCGAAGCAGGCGAAAAGGGCATGCTAGCACAGTCTGCTATGATTGCTCATGGTCGCGGAGAGGCTTTCGACTACTTACTTGGTGAGCAAACGATACCCTCTGCAATGGCTGCTACTAGAGAGATGGCTGCAAGGCTTAGTGCAGCAGAGAGGCCTGTTTTGTCGTTGAATGGAAACTCGATTGCTCTTGCCGGCCCTGAATTTTTGAAAATCGCAAGCCAATTAGGATGCCCTGTTGAAATCAATATTTTCTACAGAACTCCTGAAAGAATGGGTGCTCTTCTTGCTAATTTGAAAGTTGCAAAGCAAAATTTAGGATTAGATGTTGAAATTTTGGGCGGGATGCCAGATGCAAGAATTCCAAATCTAGATGGGCCAAGAGGGGCTTGTCATGAAGATGGAATCTTCAATGCAGATGTTGTTCTTGTTCCGCTCGAAGATGGAGACAGATGTCAAGCACTGAGAGCTATGGGCAAAGATGTTCTTGTTGTAGATCTTAATCCTCTCTCGCGTTCGGCTAAATTTGCATCTGTAACTGCTGTTGATGAAGTAACTAGAGTCGCTAAAAATTTAATTCAGTTCATTCCCGAAAGACCGCCAAAAACTGATTGGAATAATGATAACGGATTACAAGACGCTCTAAATCACATTGTAAATACAATGGCGAAAACTGGAAATCAATGATTTTCAGACAATTTAGTTGATAGCAGATTTGCAATAGACTCTCCTACGGCGCTACATGTTGCGTTACCACCAAGGTCATAGGTCAAGTTCTTACCATCACGTAGATGATCTGCGACACAGGAATCTATTGTTTCTGAAATCGAGATTAGCCCATTGTCGTTGTTCTTGCGGCCCAACCAGTCCATCATCATTTGAATCGAGTTGATGCTTGCGATTGGATTGACTTTGTTTTGTCCAGCGTGCTTTGGAGCGCTACCATGAACGGGTTCGAAGAATGCATGCTTGTCGCCAATGTTTCCAGATGCCGCCATACCCATTCCTCCCTGAAGTACAGCGCCGAGGTCAGTCGAAATATCGCCAAACATGTTTGAGGACACAACTACATCGTAATGTTCGGGAGACCTAGTAAGCCACTGCATGAATGCATCTATGTATCCATAATCCTTCTCAATTGTTGGATACGAGGATGATACTTTATCGAATACTCTTCTGAATAATTGGCACCCTCTGGTAACGTTACTTTTGTCTATACATGAAACTCTACTAACTCCATCTATTGGAGCGCCATTTCGAGTCATTGCAATATCGAATCCCATCTTAACTAAGCGCTCTGTTCCAGCAGCGGAAATAGGTCTTGGGTCATAAGCAACTTCGCCTTCTAAGCCAGGGAATTCCATTTCTGGCGGAATATATTCTTCTCTTCCCATTGCTCTGTCCGCGCTTCTTCTTAGTAGAGAATGATACAAACCTTCTGTATTCTCTCTCAAAATTGTCATATCAACCATTCCTGGCTCCCATATCTGAGTGAATTTTCCATGAACTTTGTGTGGGACTCCCTCGTAGAGTTTGATTGGCCTAACATTTGCGTAAAGATCCAATCCAGCCCTCATACCCAAAATCACTGAGCCCCCAGCCAAATCGCCATTCGGAAGTCTAGCTCCCGGGTGACCAATCGCTCCCAAGAATATCGCGTCTGCTTCATCGCGACAGAATTCAAATGAGCCCTCCGCCCATTCATCACCTGTTTTGAGATAGTTCTCTCCGCCGCAAGGAATTACAACCTTCTCGAACCCATAATTTGTATTTGCTTCGATCGCATCGAGTATCCGCATCGCCTCTATTGCTACTTCTCTGCCAGTTCCGTCTCCAGGCAAGATTGCGATGCGGTGGTCGCTCATATTGCAATCGAAGAGCCCCCCCTAAATGAAACCGCCCCCTATCGAATTTCGCGCTGGTTAGGGGTCATTGTCAAATGGAGTAGAATTATTAGGAATTATCAACGCAGCACCCTATTATTCCAATCGAAATGCACCTTGGATGACTTAGTGTACCTTTATCGAGTGCCAAAACTAGGAGTAGAAGCATGGCAGACGATTCCAAGGACTGGGGAGAAAGTAAACTCAGAGTGGAACAAATGCCAATTAGTGTCCAGAAATTGGTTGACGCTATGCTTTCTATTGACCCTCACTTTAGTATTGAATCATGGTTGGAAGAAAAGGCAAAAGAAGACTTGAATCTCATCAAATCAGATATCAATAGGGAGAAAATTCAGTTAGAACAAAGACTTTACAGGCTTCAAAACATAGTCAGTAAATTAGATCCTGTTGATATACGAGAAGTTCCTAATGGACAAACTAATTTGTTCGATTGTTTCGACATACCCGAATCTTTCAAGCACATCAGTGAAAGAATTGACGACTCGAATTATGAGGAGCCGCACCCTGCAGGCACCTTCATCAACCTATTTCCAAATGATGATTGTGATGACCCTTTGCTTGCAGTGACTGCGCAGATGATGTTGATTTTTATCCAAGAAAAAACTGGGAAGGGTGCAAGTTGGGTAGAGATTGCAGATATTTACAAACCAATGATTGAAAATGGTGTTTCAATAGAAGAATGTGATGAGGCGATAGACCATTTGCTAGTTACAGGACAAATTCATGAAATCGACGATGATTGTTTCATTGCAGATGAATAAACAAATTAGATCAAAATTCATCATTGAATTAACATGGAGTACTATATCATTTGACCATTTCTGATTTAATACAAAAGTTGTACTTCTGATGCCGAACTAAGTTCTATTACTCCAGGAGGTCCACTCCACTTGATTTCATTATCAGGAATAATGAGATGTCATAGATGTCCATGGCCGCAACTTTAACTCTCATCATTTAATGCAATGTTTTCTACAATCTTAGTCTAAACACAATTTTAACTTTGCAGAACTTCCTTATTTTACAATTAAGTCAATAATGATTGAATAACATACTCTTCAATCAATAAGGCTATATTCTTTGATTGTGGGTAATGTCCATGCGCAAACTAAGTTGCTGGGCTATAATTGCTGTTCTGACCATACACATGTCGATTTACAGCATGGACTACACAAACGATAAAATTGATTTTGATACCGATGAACCAGATGATGTTTCTCAAACATCTGGTAGACAATCTTCAGGTATGCAGGGGAATGTAAGCGGAACCGATTCAGGATGTAATTTCACAAATGCTGCAGATGGAATGGGCGGCCCTGTTTGGGATAGTAGCGCTTCATACAATTTGCATGACATTGTAGAATGGCCTGCTAATTCTGGCCATTTTTGGCAGAGCACCACTGCAGGGCCAACAAGTGAACCAAATGCTACAGGTAAGTGGACAGGCCCCTGTTCATGTGAAGACATCGCTGAAACTAGCGGCATTATGTGGAATTCAACAATGGCATATAATGCATGGCAAATTGTAGAATATAACGGTGGAATTTGGTTTGTTCAAGATGCAGGAACTAATGCTGGAGATGTCCCAGTAGAAGGCAATGACCTTTGGATTCTTTGTGCAGAATCATGTGCATCAATAGCTAATTTACCCACCCCTGTATGGGAAAACTCAACCCTTGTAACAGAAGGAGAAGTATACCAATATCCAGCGAATTCGGGCCATTTCTACACCGTGGTGGGAGTGGGAATGGTTAACCAAACAGTTGGAGCGCCTGGAGTAGACCTCGATGCATGGGGTGAACCTCTGGATTGTGACTGTAAGGATATTTGGTATGATACAGGGATGCCTGTCTGGGATTCAAGTGCTAACTACATGCAAAACGCGGTTGTTGAGTGGCCTGCAGGATCAAATACCCTTTACATCTCCTTCGACCATGGAAATGTTGAGCCTGGAAGTGCTAACAGCTCCTACCTTTGGACTCCTTGTAATGGAGACCAGCCAAGCGGCAACCTTTGTGATGATTTCAACGGAACTGGTGGTAAGACTTGGACTGACACAACCCCTGTTACGTCCGGAGATATATTCCAATACCCTGACGATTCAGGAATGTTCTACATCGTCTCACCGGGCTTTAGTGCTCAATTAGTTGGAGCCCCAGGCGTTGATTTGGATGCATGGTCTGAAAAACATTGTACCTGTGAAGAGATTTGGGAAGCAGGCGGAAATCTAGTTTGGGATGCATCTACAACATACTCTTCAGGAGTAATAGTTGAGCACCCAGTAAACACAGGTGATTACTGGATGGCCATAATGCCATCAACCACTGCTGGTGTTGAGCCAGGGGAGCCTTGGGCTGATGGTAATGAATGGGAACTGTGTGGTCCTGAAAATAACAACTCAACTGGACCATGTGGTGGTCTAGACTATGTTGGTGCCTGGTATGACATGGCAAGAGTGTCAACAGGTGAAATTTACGAATATCCAGCAGGTTCAAATGAATATTATCAGGTTGTAATTCAAGGATATGTAGACCAAGAGGTTCTATCTCCAACTACAGATCTTGATGTATGGGCGCCTGTAGTTTGTCCATGTGAGGACACATGGGAAACTAATGGACAACCTGTATGGGATGCTTCGGTTGCATACTCACCAAACGATGTTGTCGAATGGCCAGCAGGTTCAATGATGTTGTACGTCGCATCGCCTTCTCCAGGCCCTGGAGACGAACCGGGAACTGACCCTGAATGGGAACTTTGCAGCGAACCTGGTGAGCCTTCTGGTGAACCATGTGCTGGACTTAATGTGGTCGGCGTATGGACTTCAGGAACGAATGTGACGTCCGGCGATGTATATCAGTATCCTGCTGGTTCTTCCAACTATTACATAGTGAATCCAGGAAGCCCATTCTGGAGCGTAAGCGCCCCTGATATTGACATGGATGTTTGGTCACCAATCGATTGCCCATGTAAGGAAACATGGGTTGCTAATGGTGAACCAGTTTGGGACATATCCACATTTTACTGGTTAGATGAGGTAGTTGAGTGGCCAGCAGGTTCTGACACTCTATGGATCGCAATTGACAGTACTTCTGGAGCTGAGCCAAACCCTAACTCCGATTCTTGGAAACTCTGTCCTGGTACAAACTTGCCTTATTCCAATCAGTGCGCTGGATTGGATGTTATCGGAGTTTGGAGTCCTTCCACAGTAGTAACCTCCGGTGAAATTTATGAATATCCTGCTGGTTCTGAAATGTACTATCAGGTAAATCCTGGAAGCCCATTCACGAATGTCAATGCACCAGATATGGACATGGATGTTTGGTCACCAATCGATTGCCCGTGTAAGGAAACATGGGTCGCTAATGGACAACCGGTTTGGGTAGCAGGTACTGCTTACCCCGGAAATTATGTTGTTGAACACCCAGCAGGATCGGGTAATTTGTACACCCCTCTTGAGTCAGGCGGAGTAACCGTTGGCGCCGGAGAACCTGGCGTTGACACCCACTGGGTTCTTTGTGATGGAACTGGAGCAAGTCCTGGGCCTTGTGACGGCTTAGATGTGGCAGTCTGGGACAATACAACTACACCTCAAATTGGAGATATCTATCAGTTCCCTGCAAATTCAGGAAATTATTACGAAATTATCTTTATCCATAGCGGCAATAATGGCGGACCTGATTATGTTGCAGACCCTATTGTGGACGGCGGAATCGATGAGTTCTGGAAACCCTACAAATGTCCATGTAAAGAAACATGGGCCGCTAATAGCCAACCGGTTTGGGATAATACAATCTCATTCTATACTGGAAATTATGTTGTAGAATGGCCAGCAGGCTCTCAAATGCTATACATCTCTGAAGCAGGTGGCATCACTAGTGCAGGAGAGCCTGGAGTTGATTCCCATTGGATTCCATGTAAGGGTAACCCTGAAGCTGAATCTGATGATAATGAAGCGGAAGAAGATTCCATACCAAGTATAGGCGCTGTACTTACGTTGGTCGGAATACTCTCCGCTGCGGCTTTTGTCAGAAGAGAATATTCTCTTGAGTAACTAAGGCCACCTTCGCCAATCGTTGGTACCGCAAGGCGGATCGAGTACACGTAAGGATTTGAGTGAAAATTAGGTGAGATTATGAAGAAAATTATTGCTATATCTATTGCGTTAGTTGGAATTCTACTAATCGTCTTTTCATCA
>PBXF01000038.1 GCA_002727515.1 Methanobacteriota archaeon | reverse complement strand
AGAGCCTGAGTTTTGCCATAGAACATCCCAATGTCCAAATTGGTCGGCTTGTACTGCAGTATCTGTAAAACATGTGTAGGTAGTTTGAGTGTAAGTGTCACACTCAGATGTATCAAATTCAAATAGGTATTCACCGCTATCTGCATAGTAAGTCATTTGTCTATCAATTGTGTTGGTTGAAGAGGATTTGACTCCTTGGTCGTATGATGCAAGTACATTTTCTACTAACACCGTCAACTTTCTGTCAGTTGAAGTAACTGGGTCTAGGACACTAAATTGCATTGTTGCTGTTTGACCAGCATTAGGTGATTGACTCGGTTTTGCATTAGTTGGTCCTGCTGCATCAGAATAAGTCCAGTAGTAATCTACAGTTTCACCTGCTTCTACATGTGCTGTTTGAGCAGAGAAGGTACAGGTGATTTCCTTGCCTATACATTCTGGTGTACCAGTATTAGGATTAACCGGGTGAACTAGTGTAGATGCTGCTGGAATCGGGTTTGAACCATCGATACTGTACCAAAGTTTTGGTCCATTTGAAGCAGTAGTATCTATAGCGTATTCTGAATCCTCAAGGGAGATGAATAGTGTTCTAGGTCCTTCTGCATATGAATCTACTTCGTAGTGAACTGGAGTCATATCCACAGGTGCTGTTGTATCAGGGACATTTGATTCGAAATCAATAATCAATGTGAACTCATCGACATAATGTCTACCATCTTGGTAGTATCCACCGGTTCCTGCGTGAGGAGATAGAGATTGTCCATTGGTATTTGCATTCTGTGTGTTAGCAAAACCTAGACCAAATTCAATATATCCGGCATTGGCAATAGCATCCATTAGCATTTGAAGTTCTGCATTTGCTGGGTCATTACATGTTGATGCAGTTGCACAAAGTGATAGAGTTGTGGAAGAATCTTGCGAACCTGAGGTTTGATAGAATCCTAATGACTTAGAACTCACCATTGAGATCAACCTTTGACCTTCAGGTGTAATCGGCATAGTACCCCATGTACCAACAGGACTGGATTGAATTGTACCAGCTCCACCGTCTGTTCCGTCATCTGCTGAATCGAAAACGAGGAATTCATAGGTGCCTGGAGTTTGGAAAACTATTCCGTCAGAATTAGAGTAGTATTGAGTTCCTGATTGTCCTGTTCCTGGCTCCCAAGAATTGGTCCAACCTGTAGAACCTTGTGTTCTGTAATAGATCGAGTTTTCTTCACACCAGTTTCCACAAGTCCAAGTCATTCTTGCTTCAAATCCTTGATTTAATGTAAATGTGGATGAAGGAGAAGCACTAGAAGGAGGAGATGCAGGTGGAGAAGTTGAAGGGTTTTGCTGTGGAATAGCCGGCAAAGTAGCACCAGGGAATCCAACCTGCCACTCGATAGTGGTTTCTGAACAATAGTGGTAATAAGCTGCGTTTGCACATTCCATTCTCCATCTGATTTCATCGCCTGAAGCAACTGCTACNGTAGTCCAAGCACTAGCACNTGNCCAAGATGCAGGGTTAATTACAGTTGTATATGAATAACTGGATGAACCAACGGCACGGGTTCCTATTTGGAATCTTCCGTCCCATCCGTCTCCATATGAATCCAATACTCTAAACTCGTAAGTGTAACCACCAGGCAATGGGCAGTAACTAGATGAACAGTATTGCCATCCGGAACCNCCTGAAGAACCTGAAAGTGTTTGGGAACCNCTAGTAGGTGTGTTTACATTAGATGGCGNGTAATCTGGCAGTGCCACTCCTGTACATCCTGATGGATTTGCGAACTGTTCTAGATTCAACCGGTCTCCATCAGGAGCACCAAGTGAATTGGTTCCACAGTCTTCTAGGATAATTATGTCTGCATAACCATTGTTGACTGGGTCCCAATCAACCTTTACGTCAACGGCTTCTACCATAGAAGCAGGTAGGCCGTTTGGCAGGTTTGCGTTGAATTGATAACCGAATCTAGGAGAATACCACATTGCGCCGTATTCTTCATACCTGTACTCTCCGTTTTCCTTGTCGATACAGTCTAATTCGTTAACGCCACAAACTGGGTAAGTTGTAGAACCAGTTCCAACCTGAGGAGACACGAANGTGAAGGTTGGGTCAATAGTNACTGGGAAGTTTGTTTCTTCTGCTAGTATCCAGGAATGAGGGACAGCAGTAATCATCTCTACAGATGCACCAATGGAATCGACTCTAAGGAAGTAAGTCGCTTCAGCTTCATTGTCATCAGCATCGTATGATTTTGTATCGAAAGCCACAGGAGTATCGATTCTAATTACGTTTTCTCCGGTGGAAAGGTCCATGATAAAGAGATGTTCTTTAGTGGAAAATATATCACCGTTAGCGAATAAATCAGCGGATAAAATTTGACCATTAGCAGCGGTCAAAACGTGACCATCTGGCATCTCAAATCGCTCAAGAAGTCCAAAGTAACCGGTATCTGTTGAGTCGATTGTTTCTGTGTACCAATTTGGCATTTCAGCGACGACTAAATCTTGCTTNATCNTNTCTTCTTCAACTGTGTANTGAAGATTCATANATTCAACTAGTCCGTAACTAATTGTGTTTCCACCTACCAATGTNCTATCTAGTTTGTTTAGTCCCAAAGGCATAATCATTGCCCCGGAAACCATACCATCACCAGGTGTTGTCGCATATACCTCTTTTGAGTTTGTATTAGCTTCACCGATAGTAACTAATCCACTATTTAGAGAAATATCCTGATTTAGGTTCAATGTAACTACCATTGGGTCAAGACCAGAAATCAATTCTACTCCATTAGGATAGTTAACAGTGTAACCACTGTTGACATTTGAACCAAAGGTAATTGGTGAATCTGTTTCAGCTACTTCGAAACCATTAGCAGTAGCATCAATCGAATAATCGATATCTGCCCACTGACCACTGGAGTCAATGTAGTGTAGAGGATTTGAAGANTAGACCATATCAAGTCCACCATCTTCATCGATGAAGACCTTNGAGTTCTGATCTCTCATACCGATCATCTCCATATCTTCATCATATCCATATTCATCAGCCACGAATGCTGCTGAATCAGAACGAGATTCAGTTGCATCAGTGCCAACTTTTTCATCTGTTTTAACTTCAGTTGAAATTTCTTCTATTTTGTCGCCGTTTGAAACGGTTGATGCAAGTGGCATCATTACCATCAATAAGCACAACAGAAGCGCAATTCCAATTCCGCTAAATACTGTTTTTCCTTTATTATTTTTCATTTCTAACATGTGTCATTCCTCCACGCGTCACCGCATGTATGATGTGGCACGACTTATACCCCTTATGAGCCTTGGGGTGCATAATCTTTGAAAAACATGCCAAGTGGCATGATTCAGAGTTGAAAATATCCGACTATATTTTCTAAAATATTGTAAAAAAAAGTACAAAAAATAACAAATAAAAAAAAGCCGGGAAGGGCACCAAAGTGCCCCGCCCGGCAATTATACTAATTCCTCAGAATTAGCGTGCTCGAGATACTGANCTAATCAGTAGTCCCATTCCTTGTTTTCATCGTCGCCATCATCGCCTCTTGAAAGGATGAATGCACCGACAACAAATGCTGCAACAACAACAACACCGATTACTCCCCAAGTCCAAGTTGGAACTCCTGAGGAGGCTTCCGTATCTGTTGTTTGTGAACCATCGTCTGGGTTTGTCGTAACATCATCTCTGCTGTATTCAATGAATGTAGATGATCCAGCAGTAGCAGTATTACCAACTACGTCAACAGGGACTACAGCAAAGTGAACATCATATGTTCCTGCTGTTGTGTATTGGTTGATGGTTGCATCGGTAGTTGTAGTAGCGACACAAGCGGCTGTACCAATAAGAGCGCTCATTTCACTGGCAGTGAATGAAGCCTTCATGTAACAAACTAGCCAAGATGCAATATCTGCATCTTCTGCAGAAGCATTCCAATTAAGAACCCAAGTCTCACCAGATACATCAATAGTCAAATCAGTAGCAGTAACATCAGCAACTTCTTTGTCTGCAACTACAGAACCAGTTGCTTCATTACTACACAATCCACCATCACAAACCGCTGCTGTAACATGGTATGTTGTACCATGAACTGTGTTTTGTCCAGAAAATAGTGTGTCGGAAACTCCAGATTCGAAACTGCCGGCATCAACAGGTGATGCGCAGTTAGCATCTGTAGCACAGACATGAACAACTACTCTATCATCAGTTAGCATAGTTCCATCAATAGTCCAGCTGATAGAAATTCCACCAGCTTTGGATGCTGTAACAGAGAATCCACTGATATTAGCGGAAGGTGCTGCATCTTGNGTCAATTGNCCNCCAAACAAATGGATTTCCGTACCTNGNCCNAGCATTGCAGTACCTTCNCCCCAATTAAANGNGTAAGAGCTGGTTGATGCATCTACCTCGGCNGGAGCTCCTTGTGCTAGAAGTTGCCATAGATTCCCAATCTTAACCCACATGGACGTGGCCCCTAGATCGTTTGCGAATTCAATGGTTACCGTTTGGCTGTTAACCTTTTCAACATCATAAGTGGTTGATGGTGCGAGAGAAACAGCGCCGACGGATGAATAAGTACCATCAAAATTTGTCAACTCTACATCTGTTGCGAGAGTGGCATTGTCAAAGGTATAAAGTAGGCCTGTGGTTTTGTATGTAATGCCATAAAACGCAGTTAGGCCATTATCTAGTCCTGAGGAAGTAAACTGGTTAGAGTTCCAGACTGANACTGTATCTGATGCCGAATCTGTTGCCCCGTATTCATCGATTACCTCTAAGTTGTACTCAAAACTTGGAACCATTGATTCTGAAAGCGNAACAGAACAAACATTCGAGTCAGAGTCGCATCCTAAGTCCATGCCCATCGANTCAGTCCAAAGGTATACTAGGTCGCCTCCTTCTACATCAAATGCCTGTGCAGTCATTGTAATTGGNTCAGTGNTCTGACCAACNACTGGATCTTTGGTCGAAGAAGTAAGAGACAATATTTGCGGAGCGAAGTTTTCGACATTCACATCGTGAGTATATCTATTATTAGCCAATGACATGTCTTCTACCTTATCATCGATTGTTTCTGTGGACTCTAAGTATTGGCCAAGAACATTTGCCTGAGCCTCAATAGAGTAAGAACCTTGGCCGAGAGAAATACTTACACATGCTTCACCAAGCATATCAGCATCTGTTTTGGCTGTTGCCATACCTAGATACTTGTATGTTGTTTGTGTTTCCAAATCAGTACAATTGTCAGTGTAGTAATAGGTTGAACCAACGCTGTCTGTAACAGTATAAGTCATATTCCAGTCATATACATACGCTAAGGAACTGGAATCATACCCAACTTCGCTGTAAAGAATATAATCTCCAGGCGACAAAGACGAGGATATATCGATTCCTACTCCTCCATAATATTCGTATGAGTCTTCAACATCATCATATGAAATTAGTTGGAACTCATATAATGAAGCATCATGGAAACTATCTGTTGAACCTTCGATTGTATCTGTGTTAGAGCCAGAATACTCATCATCCCAGTTAGTAGAATCAAAACTCTGTTCACATCGAATAGTTTCAAATTCATCACTGCCACAAGATTGGTGGTAGTCATACAAAGTAAATCCAGTTAGGGTTGCAGTTACAGAAAATTTTGTAGTACTAGACGAAGAAGATGGTGTAATCTGACCGACCATTTGTCCAACGTGTGAACCTTGATTTCCATCATCTCCAACAACATAAGCCCAACCTGTTTCGGTTACGCCAGTTTCATCTACAGTACGAGTATCTACCGTAGAATTCACTCCAACCATGACATTGGATGCCAAGTTAATTGAGTCAACGCCAGAAGATGTCAACTCAACTGTAGCATTTCTAACAGTCATGTTTGCCATTCCCGGTGATTCAAGGGAAACTGAAATTTTGAAATTAGCGGGTGCGTCAGTTTCAAGTGTAGGACCCAACTCATTACCTTGGGAATCTACCCAAGTCAATTCGACTGCTACATCGTAGTAGTCACGGACTGTTACCTGAATACCAAGTTCGTCATTTCCAGGATCTCCAAGAACTGAAGAAGTAACAGAAACAACAACAATGTAATCTCCTGAGGAAGGAGTCCAAACTATATCAGAGCCATCAGAAGCCTTGAGGGTCAATTCGCCTCCACCAACAAAGTCTCCTGCTGTAACTGATGTTTCTTGACAAGCACTGGTGGTGCTACATACTGCGTTAGCATTGTCCCAAGCCAAATCATTACCGCTTGGGTCCTTTGCAACGTCACCTTTTGTTCCACCAACATCGGTGTAAACAGTGACTTGATACTGCATATTTGTCAAATCAGCATCTCCAGAATTTCTAAGGTAAGCCTTGAAATTCACTGGAATTCCTGATAACAATTCATCAGTACATGAACCAGAGGTTGTACACGTGGTCTCTCTAGGAGAGGTAATCACAACAACTTCTGGGTCTGCCTCAGCACGGGCGCTTGTGTCTTCAATTTCTTTCATTTCTTGTAGCTCGACTACGTCAATGCTTGCTAATACACTAGTCAACATTAACATGACGAGAATCATTGGGGTCATTTTATTCATATCTATACCTCCGACGGTTCGGTATTCCGCTCCACGTCAAATGCCGTATTTATACTATGGGAAGGTTTTGAGAGGGTCGAAAACCTCGAAATTAGCGATCTTTATGTTCGCAGTATCTCGTTTTCCACCAAGAGTGGAGTGGTTTATTTGTGACACCATTGGCAAAAAAATATGTCAAAAAAACCCAAAAATAAACGATTTTTGTGTAAAAAATAACACATTCCTGACTAAATGTCTCTCAAGGCTGCAGATGGAGGGACTTTAGATGCGGACTTTATCGGTATGACTGTAGCTAGTAAAATCAAACACCATCCACCAATAATTATTGAAAATATAGAGGCCCATGGCATTGTGAAATCTGCACCTTGCTCCTCCCAAAAGGCCCGATAAAGCGAGTAGTGAAAGCCGATTGCGACCAATACACCATTCAAAATACCTAAAATTCCAACCCATGAAACTTCGATAAGGAAATTAGCAGTAACCATTTTTCTGCGATAGCCGAGGGCACGCAAAATACCAATAGTTCTTCGTCTTTCTGAAACAGAGCGAACAGTCACAACACCAATACCTGCAATACCCACAATTAATCCCAAAGCCAGATATCCTTCGAAGATACCTAGTATAGCAATGACTAGTGATTGAATCAAAATAACATCATCAGAAATCACCGAAACTGTGGCTCCTTCATCATTTAATTTTCCTTCGAGATGTTCGGCTAATTCAGCAGATGCAATTCTAACATCTGCAGATTTGCCAGCAGCAGAAAGAGTTTGTACTCCTGATGAATCAAAATCATTGCTTGGTTGAGCATCATCCGATAAACTGACATACATTCTGGTTAATCGAGCATCAAATTGATCTTCTGCGATATCCGAGTTTATCCACACACCTGGAGAGAACAAGTAAGAAGACTGTTCTAGGAAACCTCCAACGATAACATTTCGACTATTTCCAGGATTGGATAAATCAATTAGAGAAATCGAATCTCCAATTGAAAAACTTAGTGTTGAAAAACCGGTTCCATCGGTACTCAATTCCAAACCAAATGAGGCGTCGACTAGAACTATATCGTCACGATTTCCAATTGAAATCCAAGCCTCTTCTGCAGTATCTCCTAAAGATTCATCCCACAGGTGAAGTGGTAGACCGCCATGCAGTGCAAAACCATCATCGAATCCTCGTAAAATATACGGCATTCTTTCTTCATTATCGCCTTCCAAAAATACTTCTGAGCGATATACTTTACCAACCGCATCAATGTCTTGTTCTAGTTGTGTCGATAAATTCCATTCAAAAGGGTCACTTGACAGTTCAAGAGGTCTAGAGCGTGAAGCGGTCAGCATCAATTCGAACTCTCCTTCAGTATCTTCAACAAACGAACTGGAATAGTTATCAAATTGTTCGGTATATCCGCCCAAAACAATAACTGAGAATACTGTTATTGAAAACATACCCATTACTACCGCAGTTCTTACAGGAGTTGCCAATGGATGTGCTAATGCAACAGGTAAAACTGGCCCCCAACGTTTAGTGAATAATTGGGAGCGGCCTATTTTTGAAACTAAAATTGGCGCAGCACTTGTAAGAAGTAAAACTCCGGCAAATACTTCAAACAAACCAAGCAAAATAAATGAAAATTCATCTGGAGTCATATTATTTCGTATCGGATCAAAGGGCTCAAGTGCTATTGTCCAAATGAGTAGAAGACCTCCCGTCCAAGCTAAAGTATTCCTGCTACTATGTCTCGCCCGCCTTTGCCATTTTGAATTTTTATCTTTGAATATTACTGGTAATTCCCAAGTGAATATAGGTACAAGAGTTATAATCAGTAAAACTCCACCTACAGTCCATAACAAATATGCTAATCCTGAATCAAAACCTAGCACTAGAAGAAGCAAGAAGAAAATCGCTGAACCACCAAAAGTTACTATNTGAGCAAGCAATAANATCCATGGAATAGTGGATTGCACCCTTACTATTCCTCCTTTTAGAGCNGAAACNATGTTCAATTTAGATGTCCATAGNGCNGAACACCACAAAGTGATAATTGCAATCAAGAATCCCCAAGCCCATNCAGCNAACACGGAAGACCATTCCCAAGCAAAAGTGAAGAGATCTGATCCGGCAGCTGCAAAAATACTGTCGAATGCAATACTTATTATCCAGGCCAAGAATAATCCTAGAATTGAACCTAAAGCACCTGCTAAAGATGCAACTATAACTCCTTCTTGAACGGCCAATGCTCTAGCATCAGAACGACTTATACCAATAGCCCGAAGTACTCCCATTTCGCTTCTTCTTGCTTCAGCTAGCATCAGAATAATCGTCAAAACCAACAGAACACCGGCTGCGATGGTAAATGTTCCAAAGACCAAGAACATTCCTGCAATCACGCCCGATGACTGTGCCGCTGCCTTAGTTGCCTCAACTTTTACCGCAGTAAATGATGCCCCTAAATCATCACTGTCAGAGCGCTCATCAAGCCATTCTGTGAGGTCATTTATCGCATCATTCCTTACTGTCAAATCCTCAGAATCAAGTTGGCCTCCTCCGATGATTACAATCGAACGTTCATCTTGACCAGCAGCAGAAAGTTGTTCTGCATAGTCCAATGAAATAAATCCTAAAACTACGCTATCAAGGTCACTTAGTGATTCTAATCCTTCTTCTTGACCATAAATCCCAGATGTATTCAATCGTAAAGCACTATCATTTCCAAAAGCATATGGAATCAAGCCTTTAACCCATATTTGACTATTGTTTTCTGTCAATTCTAGCGGTGAAAGCCTTTGACTGATTGAGATACTATCACCACTGATATTGACCGGAGACTGAGGCCCTTCAAAGGCAAGAAGTAATTGTGGAAGTTCACCAAAGCCTCCGGCACTTGAGAGTATTGGTAGACGTATGGATTCGACTTCGGAACCTTGCCATCGCAGCAAACCTTCCTCATATGTACACCAATTTCCACCAAATGATTCATGTAAAACTGCTACAGAATCACAATTGGAATGTATTGATTGATTTGATGATTGTTGATTAGCAGCAGGCCAATACTGTCCATCTATCCATTCAGAAAAATTAGTATTGAGTTCTGTAGAGTCTGAAACATATCTGTCAACTGTTAGCAATCCTTCGATTTCTAAATAAATTAAATCTTCGATTTGCAGGTCTATTGATCGAACTGTTGAAGGTAGGTTAAGTTCTAGTTGCACGTAATCATCATTTGATAAGTCATCACTATACCGATGCAAAAATAATTCTTCACTATCCAGTTCTACTGCCCACCATGACTGTTGATTTGCATCTATTGAATGTATAATTCCGCTTGTTTCCTGTTTTGCCCAATAATCATCATTAGAATCAAACTCACTACCGATGACTATTCCTTTGCTGTGTGCTATTGCTCCTTTGTCTCCTTCAGCGTTAAGCGAGAAATCATAGGTCCGGTCTAGTTCTTCTACCTGCCACAACCAAGATGAACCGTTACCCCCAATCTGAAAACCAAAGCCCGAATCAGAAACGTGCCAAAGTCCATTTTTCCCTTTTTGGATATCAGTAACCGATGATGATGAGAGAGTCAATAACTGTTCATCATTATGCTCGATTTCTATCAATGGTATCTGTAATACTTCCATCAAGGAACTATCAGGGATAATACTAGACAAATTCTCACGTAAAGCAACAACGTCCTCTCCTTGCAAACGCCCCAAACCCTTGTCGGTAGATAGTGAAAGAGAAGAACTCTGTTCTTCAAAGTCTAATGAGAAACCAACATCTTGGGCAGTTAGTGTTTGATTAAACATTTTACCTAGTCGCTCCAACACTGGTTCAATTGTCCCTTCATCATCGACATCATCTGATAATGCGTAGTAAACTGTATTCAGTTCTGAATCATATTGTTGGAGGCCTTGGGCAGTGGATAAATCGGTAAAAATTGCTGGTGATTTTGTTCCTGCTAGATTTGCCATTCCTTCATTTTCAACGATTTTAAAGATTGTAACATTACTTTCTACTCGCTTTCTTCCTTCTTCATTGCTTACATACCATCCTAATTCAACACTATCGCCAACCGATAGTTCGAGTTCATCAGAAAGTACTTGGTTAACTACAATTTGAGTTTCTGAACTTATCAAATTCTGTTCCTCTATATCGATGAATCTGATACCATCGGTGGATGAACCTAATTTTGGCCAAATTGCCAAGGAATCTAAACTCGAATTCATACTAGCCCAAGTAACCACAGGTAATGATTTACCACTAGGCGACTTAACACTTGCACCTGAAATAATTCCTTGCTGCTGACCTTTTACATCTTCGCTCAGTGAATTATCTAATTGTATTTCTTGCCAAAGTTGATTTGCTACAATTTCCGAAAAAGTTACTCTTTCACCTGTGCTGATATCAAATCCCGAGAGCGTTACATCCGTCTCACCCCATGATGCCTCGATTTCATATCGAACTGTAGCATCCAATGAATCACCAACAACCAATGAAGATGTGATTATCGCTGAAGCGATTACCAA
>PBXF01000037.1 GCA_002727515.1 Methanobacteriota archaeon | reverse complement strand
CCTGATGTTGTAGAATCTCTAGACGGAATTGATAACAATTGTAACGATGAAGTGGATGAGGATTTCATTGGTCAAGACTCTGATTCAGATGGGCTGTTTGATTTGGATGAGTTCAACAATATGACCACAGATCCATTCAACCCAGATTCAGATGCTGATGGTCTGAGTGATGGAAATGAATTCAATAATTTGTCAACGAATCCAATGGACAAGGATTCAGATGATGATGGCCTAGAAGATGGCGTAGAAGTGCTACAGACCTTTACTGACCCACTCGTCCCGGATTTGGATGAGGATTCCGATGGTTTCCGTTGGTTCGAGGAATGTGATGATTCAAACCCGCTAATCAATCCAAACGAAGACGAATCTTGGAATGGATTGGACGATGATTGTGATGAGCAAATCGATGAAGTAATCGATAGACTCGCTTATATTTCATCAAGCCCAGGAACTGATATTCTACTCAATGCGACTTTTGATGACCTTGAGTTATCGGTTAGCGTTGACCTAACTGAAGAAGAAAAAGAAAGGCTAGGCCTTACGATTGTATGGCTGAGAAATAGCACGATTATTGGCAACGGTTCTACTTTCAGCGAAGCAGCTTGGAATTGTGATAATCAAACTGCGGATTTGGGAATCATTCTGTGCAACCATGACGGTTTCATTGGTCCATGGATTATCAGTGCAATAATTTCTGACGGAGTTCAGGATGTCTACATGACGTGGTATGTCTCCTACGAAGTATGGCATCCTCCTGAACCAGTGGTTAAGGATGACAAGGCAGAGGACTCATCTTCAGAGTTCGATGTTACAACTAATCAGATGATTTTCCTTGGACTAGGTGTTCTAATCGTAATCCTGCTTGTAATGCTAGTATTTGGTGGAAAGAAACCACCTAAGGCAGAACAGTCAATGTTCGCAGACCCGAGATACGAGCCAAGAGGAAATCAATACTCCTCTGTACCAGGAGCTCCAACTCTGCCCCCTCCTCCGGGAGCCTTCAATAAGTGGTAGAATCACTCTTCGTGCTTAGTCCACTCTGTATCGTTTTGACCGCGGTACCAGTTCTCACCATTGTATTTCAGCCATGAATAACCGAACTCATCGGTTTGGTCGGGTGGTATCTCAATGGAAGGAATAACATCAATATGAGGCAAATCTTTCTGTTCAGCATCAACAATTGGTGCTTGTTCAACTTCTGTCATTGGCTCGAATTCTTCAGCTGCCATTAGCATTTCAGCATTCTCAAACTTATCATCCAATTCAGAACGAATACGTTCTAGGCGGATGCCTTGGTGTGGTCCTAGCAATCTTAGCATCAAACTGTATTCCCACTTGAGAGCGACNTGTTCTAATTCTTGTCTTGAGTTTGCATTTTCGAGCATTTCTTCANANCTAGCGCATCGCTTGTTCCTAGTTACGAAACCAAATGCTAACCAAGTGAAAATCGGCACACCNCCAAAGATACCGATTAAGTCCCAAGCGCCAAGACCAATCTGAGTTCCTGGAATTACAATCTCAAAACTATCAACAGGCGTATCTTTCGCATCTAGTGGGTCTGTACCTGCTCGAATTTCATCGGCGTCAGTCCACTCATCATTATCATCATCAGCATCAGCATTGTTGCCAATGCCGTCACCATCTGTGTCTAAGCATTCCAGTGCATTGTCCACGAATGCATCATCCTCATCCAAGCAACCATCGTTATCCAAGTCTCCAGGGGATGACAAACGGGGCAGAATGTCGATTGTGTCATTGTATCCATCATTATCGAAATCGTTCAGATACGGGTCAGCATCTGTTCCTGATTGATTGTCTCCNAAGCCGTCNCCGTCCTCATCTTCCCANTGAGTTGGATTTTCAGGGAANAAGTCATACAANCTTCCAGCAGGGTTGTCGCCATANCCNTCNCCNTCNATNTCAGACCANTGNGTNGCATCGGTTGGGAANGCATCNGGATTGTTTCCNGTAATGTTGTCACCGTATCCATCTCCGTCAATGTCNCCCCACTGNGTAGGGTCATNNGGGAATTTGTCAGCTCCAATACCCATCGGGTTGTCGCCCATTCCATCGCCGTCAGCATCTTCCCACTGTGTAGGGTCGTAAGGGAAAGCATCGGCTTGGTCATCAATACCATCACGGTCAGAATCAGCATACCTGCTTGCATCATTTGGATATGCATCTCCTAAGTTCCCATTCGCATTGTCACCATATCCATCTCCATCAGTATCAGTTTGCTGGGTCGGGTCAAATGGGAAATCGTCAGCATGGTCGGGGACTTCATCTCCATCAGTATCCAAATGCTCAGATGGATCGAATGGGAAGTCATCTCCCTCATCAGACCAACCGTCCCCATCACTATCTAAGCATCCATATCTATCGATTGTAGATGTTCCATAGACCGTAGGGCATGAATCTCCAGCATTACCGAACTCTTCGTCACCATAGGTGTCGCCATCTGTATCATACTGCTGAGTCGCATCTGAAGGGAATGCATCTGAGTTGTCTCCTACTCCATCTCCATCCATATCTGACCATTCTGCAGGGTCGTCCTTGAACGGATCTAAGATGTCTGGACGGCCATCTCCATCAGCATCAGGGCAGCCTTTCTCGAATTCAAATGTGGAGTTACCAGGGATTCTTGAACAATAATCCTCGTAATCTTCGAAGCCATCGTTGTCATCATCGTAATCTTCCAATGCATCCATACAACCGTCTGAATCTAAATCAGTTAGATTAGTGGATGACCAACCAACCATTCCTTTGGGACAACTATCGATTGTATCATTCAGTGTATCATCATCGTCATCATCATCTTCATCACTATCTCGACAACCATCAGAATCATGGTCGAAAGCAGCAATCGATTCAAATCCTAGAGGTGAGAACTGACATTTGTCATTAATGTCAATGATATAATCACCGTCATCATCATCATCATTGATGTCTGCTTGTTGGTCGAAGTCGTAATCACTTGCCAACCTTGCAATGAAGCCATCCTCGCCACTATTTCCTCTATTTTGAATTTCTATTTCTCCGTAAACAGTAGGCCCAACATTTACTCTTCCAGTCAAGTAGGCATTCCCACCTCTATCAGAATATACCGAAGTTGGATGATCTGACTGACCAGAACCAGCTGCTATAGCAAATTGCCATGAACCTGAGCCGTCAATCTTTGCAAAGTAGATATCTGAACCTCCAGATTTGGGTGTAAGTTGAATTGGACCTAGTTGTATTGGAGAAGAATACACTCCAGTTAATATTGCATTGTCATGCACATCAACTGCCACAGAAAAAGAAGAACTTGTGCATGCACAAGCAATACCTTTCAACCAAATCCAAGAACCGTTTGAAGATAACTTTGCGATGAAACCATTTTCATAACCACCCGAACTTAATGTTGTATTGTTGGCTGTTAAAGCTGCATAATGTGCACCAGAAATGAAAATGTCATTTTTCGAATCTGAATCTATTGAATGCCCATGGTTTCCACCACCTGTGAAATCCCAAGTAGTAGCCCATTGCCAATCTCCTGTTGAGTTTATTTTTGCCACAAAAGTAGTCCATCCTGTATTGGAATTAGCAATTATGTTGTGGTCCCCAAAATCGTAAGATGTACTGCTCGGACCTGAACATATTTGACCCTGCGCACTCCAATAATCTCCGGTAACAATCATGTCCCCATTATTGTCTGTTGAAATCTCATTAAATTTCATTTGTCTGCTACTAAGGCACGATGGGTCTGCCGTAGAATCTGCTCCATTAGTGACGGTTTCTGTCCATATTTGGTTTCCGTTAGGAGATATTGTTTTCAATATTGGACTCTCTCCGTTCCATCCCGTTTTTGCCACAGGGTTTGACGCAGAAATTGCAATACCTAGGTTCGGTAATATGGTTGATGAGTAAATTTTGGTAGTGGCAAAATCCTCGACCCATAGCCATTTGCCATGTGCGTCTAATTTAGCAACATATCCGTGGTATTGCGTGGTTGGCTGTAACGATAATTGTGTTGAATTACTATCGTTGAAAAAATAATTTTTAGCCCCACTTCCGCCATACATATGCCCAGATACGTACAAGTTTCCTTGCAAGTCATGAATTATGGACGAAGCAACAGGATCTCCTCCATAATATCCGGATTGAGAGGTTGTAACATCTGAAAGCCAATCACATTGACCATTTGGGTTGAGTTTCATTACAAACAAAACTAAATCTCTGGGGAATTCACAAGTGCCCACGCTGAAGTTTGAACCTAATTCAACTGTACTTCCGAAAACGTAAACCATCCCATTGTGATCCACTGTGACATCACTGAAAACAATGTCATCACTGTTGCGTCCAAATTGCTCAACCCATTCCCATGCTAATGCTCCATCTGGAATTGCTGAGAGATTGATTGGAGGAAGTTGATTTTGATTGGTGGTCTGCCAGGGGTAGTCAAGGTGGCTGGTTTCGTTGAATACGGTCGCAGCAGCTGCTTGCTGTAGTTCTAGAACTAGGCCGTTTGAAAGGCTGGTAGAATGAGATAGACCGACTGGGTCGTTTCCTGTAATCGTTGCATAGATTACTACTGCAGCAAGATAAGAGCCGGAAAGCGAAGGATGACTTCCGTCATTAGTGTAGAGATTGTAGAAAGTATTTCCAGAGTTAGTAGGAGTTCCACCTTCGGCTACAATCTTGTCATGTATGTGCTCAAAAGCAAGTCCGACTGGGGCAACCCATGCATTACCTCCATTGGCAGAAATATTGTCTCTGTAGTCTAAGTAACCACTCTCTAACTCATCCTGCATTGTAGAGAAATCGGGGAATCTCCAAGCATTGTTACTGTCACCATCTCTTCTTCCCCAAGTCATCATTAGAACGGTTTCTCCACCATTATCCTCGATCACTTCAGCGAGTTCAACAGCACCATTCTTGCTAGCAATCCATTCATTTTGGCTTCTAGGGAATCCAGGAATCTGGCTTTGGTCTTGCAAAACAACCCAATCCCAGTTACCATTGTTTAGCGTAGTGTTCCATTGGTGGCCCGCAGACGCGACATTACTCCAATGCTGAGAGAGGCGCATTCCTCCTCCATTTAGAGTGGAAACATTGGCCGGCTGCGAAGCAGCATTCATCACACCATCAACCAGATTGTGAAGAGAATTAAATGAAACGTAGCTGTTGCCCATGAGTAGGATTTCATGCGAATTACCGCTACTCTCAGACTTTACTGAATCTTCTGATAGGCTGGTCAAATCAACCGACTGGTATGGCATTAAGCACATCATTGCCATGACGGCTACTACGACCCAAGGCTTGGCTGACACAACCCTACTACTGTGCATTACATCATAACAATTGGTATCAATGGTCAATACGTGTTTCTCGAGAAAAAATGAATCACAAATTAGCGATCAACGATGACCAAATTCCCCCTTGTGTTAAATCTTGAATGGATTTCGGGAAAATCATGGAAGTTAACACTGAAAGTCTGGTCCCAGGTCTTCTCTGTTTA
>PBXF01000036.1 GCA_002727515.1 Methanobacteriota archaeon | reverse complement strand
ATCAGAGATCGTTTGTGAAGAATGGAAGGTAGGAAATAAAACACGTAGAATATTTACACAATTCATAAACAGGATGGGTTCACAAAGAGCTATTTTGTACAATGATTGGCCAAATTTCAAACCAATCGAATAATCGATATACACACAGTTCAAAAACCAAACATCTTTTTTTCTAAGGCTGTTTTTGAGTAGAAAATATTCCTAGCAATACCCCGTTTGAGTAAAATTAGGGTTAGAGATGCTCGTGCCGGGATTTGAACCCGGGTCGCCGGAATGAAAACCCGAAATGATGGACCACTACACCACACAAGCAGCAAACCCACCCGAGGGATTACTGTTCATGAATGTTATTGTCAAGAGATAAACCATTCCACCATCTGAAACCGAGGTATGCAAGGCCAATTCCTACTATGAGTATTATTCCGATAAACATCTCATTATCTAGTAACCAAGTGATGGAATCAAGGGCTTTTTTGCCATAAATGCCAATCAAAATAGCTTCAAGACCAAATCTCAACCCTCTGCCAAGTATTCCTGCTATGACGAATGGTCTAAGTTTCATCTCTCCCATTCCAGCAGCCCAACCTAGAACCTTGTATGGTATTGGAGAGAATGCGGCAATGAATATTCCAAGAGTTCCGTAACGAATTGTCAAAACCTCTATTTTCTCTAGATGTTTTTCTGCTTTGAACTTTACAAATAGACTTCTACCCCATTTCTTTCCGATCCAATAACCCACTAAACTTCCAAGAACACTACTGACAGTAACCACAATCCATAACCAAATGATAAGCGATGTTGATTCATCGGCTCCGACTAGCATTGGGAGGTACAGCAAATCAGGTGGTACGGGCTGTATAATCGCTTCAGTAAATGAAAGCGCAGCGAGGCTCAACCACCCGAAACCATCGAACCAATCGATGATGGTCTCCTTCCACGACATTATGCAAGGGCAATACAACCACATGAATGAACCCTTTTGTGGGGGAAGTCTTGATTGGTGGATATTGCAGGGGTATGACCAATGCCAGTGTTGGATACCGCCGCTTTACTTCACTGGCCGGTGGAGAAAATCGCTGGTAACCTAGTCGCTAACAGCCAGATGGCTGAATTGGAAAATTTATCTCCAGAGAGGGCTATGTTAGTAGAAGCACTAGATCTTAGATGGGAGTCTCCTGATACTAAAGATGCTGAAATAGCAGCTGCAAAAACAGGTGATTTNCCGAGGTTAAGTCCCGTTGATTTGGATGTAATTGCTATTGCAATTAATTCAAATGAAACATTGTATACTGATGATTACTCCATGCAAAATGTCTGCAGATTNCTGGGTTTAGATTTTCAGCCAGTTTNNAATCAAAAGAGCAAAAAACAGTGGTTNTGGCAANTNAAATGCATTGGTTGNCGAGCGACTAAAGAAATTGAAATTGAAAAAGAAGAGACTTGTGAAATATGTGGNTCNCCNATGAAAGTAAAGAAGGCTCGAAGATGATTATTCTTCAGATGCCTTGATTTCTTCTTTAACTTCTTCAGTAGTTTTACCAGATGGATCAATTCCAGCCGCTTCAGCTTTNTGAGCNATGTCAACGGCTTCGGTCTTTCCNTCGTTTTCTAGGTCAGCCTCTGTATTGCTTGTTGATGGTATACTGGTGACCTCGTTCAATCCTTTTTGGAATTCGCCTTTGGATTGCCCGGCAGCCCTTGCTAGTTTAGGCAATCTTTCTGCTCCAAATAGCAANAAAAAGATTGCTAGTAGTATCATTATTTCAAAAGGTCCGAATTTCATGCCGCTCCCTCTTATCCAATCCGATTGTGTCTTTCCTTGTGAAGTAATCGGAGGTTATCCTCCTGAAACTGGTGGAAGCAAAGCAATTTCATCACCGTCACTTAGTGGAAAATCCTCATTGACAATTTNGTCATTAACTGAAATTGATATTGATTGGCCTAGCCATTCATCAATACCTAATTCCTCAACAAGGAATCTTATCGATGAGTTTGGAGGTATTGTTACATCGTGAGTTCTTCCACCAAGACTCTCAGCAAGTGGTCCAAAAGCCAGTACTCTTACTTGCATGTTGAGGCCAACAAGCACCAACTTATCAAGACGAGGCTGCGTGTGGGTAACGATGGCGACCGCACTTCAATGTCAGGGCCTATGGAAAATATACGAAATGGGTGAAGAAAAAATCCAAGCAGTAAGGGGAATTAACCTATCAATCACCAAGGGTGACATGGTTGCAATAATGGGTCCCTCCGGGTGTGGTAAAACCACGTTGCTCAACATCTTATCTGGAATNGATGAGCCNTCTGCTGGCCAAGTAACCATTGCNAAAAAGCCGTTATTCGGTATNAGNGATGATGAGAGAACAAATATNAGAGCTAAAGAAATGGGCTTTATTTTTCAAAAGTTTCATCTCCTAGACGTTATGACTGCATTAGAAAATGTAGAGGTTCCACTATTANTAATGGGAGAATCGCCTTCTGAAGCCAGAAATAAGGCAATGGATGCTCTAGAAAAAGTTGGCTTAGGAGATAGGAGCAAGCANCGACCGTCTGAATTATCAGGAGGTCAACAACAAAGGGTATCTATTGCCCGGGCGATTGTTCACTCTCCTTCTGTTATACTGTGTGATGAACCAACAGGTAACCTTGATTCTTTAACATCTAATCAAGTCATGGACTTATTGGTTGAGATAAATAAATCCGGTACAACTATTGTTATAGTGACCCATGATGAAGAAATAGCGAAACGATGTTCGAAAACGATACGTCTGAATGACGGAGTTATTGTCAGCGAAGAGGAATGAAAATGATTTTTGAATCCATAGTTGTACTTCTACTGATTTTACCGATCAGTGTCAGTACAGCATGGGGTATCCGCAAAGATTTCGAGAAAAAAATCAATTTCTGGATTCAACTCTTTGGGCCACCGATAGATGCCTTGGTTGTATTCTTGCTATTATCTTGGTTTGATTTCACATTCATTGCGATATNGGGATGTACAATNGCTATGGGTATACTATCCAACCTTTTACTCCAACCAATGCTTTCTCCTCGAAGATTGATCGTGTTCAGACTTTCGTGGCAACAAATTGTACGTCACAAAAGGCAAGCGGCTTTGATGATGGGTGGTTTATTGATAGCCTCATCAATAATCACATCGTCCTTAGTAATTGGAGATAGTTTGGACAAAACAATGTCGAAAGAAGTCAATGCCATGTATGGCGATACTGANNTATTNGTATACAGACAAGACNTANGAACAGGATTTTCGTTCGATATCAATCAAAACNTATCACAACAAATCGGAGAAGAATTNTCCNATAAGGNNCTNATAGACTCATGGAATCATGGACTAGAANCCATAGTTATTGTTTCTAATGAAGANGGNGAAGCAATNCCCTCAATGAAATGGTATGCTTACGACTCTTGGCAAGGGATCTCCCTAAATGAAATAGCAGCAGAAGAAATTGATGTAAAAGCAGGNGATNTAATNGAAATTAGTTGGTCAGGTTTCAGCGNTGATGGNGATTTATCAAGAGATTCTNCNAACCTGACTGTTGAAANTATAATCCCAATGACNGGTATTGGTGCGATGAGTGGCACTAAATCNCCTGCNATGTTTTCATCATTAGAGTTNGCACAATTNTTGCAATCAAANGAATTCANTATCAACATGATNCGTATGTCGNTAACAGGAAGTNCCAATACAAAGNCTGTNGATGAGGTAACNGANGTAATCGATGAAATCGTACAGTATGAGGACTCTGGNTTTGAAATTAATACAGAGTCTGGGTCAATATCGATTTCAAATTCAGAAGGTATGGGTCGCNTAGAATCAGNAGTTATGGATTCATGGAGNGAAAACTACACTACNTTAGTTGGAGATGGCTCNTCNATGGAAGTACTTCAGATTCCNNTNCAACAAATTAATCAGAATTCGAATATCGTTGTCTTACCCGANGACAGAATACAAGAGATTGTCACAAATGAAAATGGAGATTGGTATATNTCAGGAGGTGCTGTTTCATTCCAAAAACAGCGTAGNGGTGAGGCNCACTACTGGCAAGTTCCNGATGGTGGAGTGATTAATGACGTCACATTGTTGTCTGATTCATTACTNATAGCACATAGTAAGGGCTTNGTGCAGGTTTTTGAAAACNAAAAAACAGACCCAATNGAACATGTAGATGNAGATGAAGTANTNGTTGCAGCTTTNTTTGAACAAGAATTGCCACCTTTGCCAGATACGATTTTCTCTGTNGATTATTTACAGGTTAACGGNNTTGACTGGATTGCAGTTAAACATTTATTGGGTTCCGAAGTATTCTANTACTCAGGTTCAGAATGGGTTGAATCGAATATTACAGGAGAATGGTTACACTTCAATGATGAAGTATTTATTGGGTCTCCACAAGGCTGGATTAATACTGATGGCGAGGCTTCAACTCAAGGATGGAAAGGCCACAGAAATGGCTTCGTGAGCAATAATGGAACTCTTTACCGAGTAGGTGCTGAAACTACAGAATTAACATCAATCGATTCCCAGTGTAATGATTTGTCATATTCATTTGACACTGAATTGATATGCTCAACAGATTTTGGTGTTCTGGTCTCAGGATTGGAAGTAGTTCCAAGATTGCCGAAATCTGTTGATATCGGTTCATTTGGGGAAATGCCCCAATTGCTCTTAGCCACAAATAGTTCCATCTCGCCACCAGAGGGTAAAATATTTTCATCTTCGAGATTAGATCTATTGAACCAATCTCAAAGCATCTTATTCACTGGACTAATTCCGTATGCTTATGGCGATATCACTCCTACTAGTTTGAAGATAAACGGTAGTATGTCCGAGATGGAGATACCNGGTCTTGAAGAGCTTGAAGGAATGATNNTAGGTTTCGTAAACATTAGCGATGGTGAGAATCTATCTTCATCAACAAATGGAGAAAGGAATATTTTGGTTGTAAATGACGGTAACCAATCAGAAATAATAGAATGGTTGAATGAGATATCTGGAGCTTCTACACTTAATCTTCAGATTGTTACTGCAAAAGAAAATGCCCTTCAAGCAGCAGAAGAAGGTGCTGGCCTCCTATCTGCCATGTTCCTTGTATTTGGTGCATTTACAATCGGCGCAGGTATACTACTTGTATTGACGATTGTATTGATGTTATCAGAAACGAGGAGAATAGATCTTGCAACATTAAGAGCGATTGGTTTGAAGAAATCAGACATGAGAGCCTTAACAACAATCGAGGGTGCACTCACCTCTTCAATCGCATCAATACTTGGTGGTGTAATCGGGTTACTACTGGCTTGGATAGTTTCTCTAGGCTTCAGTAGTGTATTCAATAGTGTAGGCGCAGATAGTATCGAATATTCCTTCAGTATGAACTCAATGCTGATTGGAATCTCTACCGGATTTGTTGTTGCTATGTCAACAATTTGGGTGACAGCATTGTGGACTAGTAGATTGAATATTGTTGAAGCACTCAAAGGAGTAATTTCTGTAAACAAAACTGGAATACCTTGGTGGTTGTTACTATTCATTATAATTTTCACAGGAGGAGGTTTGCTGACCTTATTGTCGACATTTACAATTGGCTCAAATTCCTCTTTACGTCATGCTACATGGAACCTAAGCGCGTCTCTATTAATTATCGGAATCGTACCAATATTCACATTTATAGTACCNAAATTAATGGGGCTTAAATTGAGGAATCTGGGTCAAAACACAGTTGCTATTGTTGGCATTTGTTTATTCATTTGGGGTATTCTGCCCGATAATTTCACACCTGTTGATGAAGGTGTGAAGGCAGATGAAATTACATTTGCAGTGATGGGAATAATCGAAGTCTTTGCAGGAGTTATGATTCTTAGTAGCATTGCTCCCAGAGCGGTTTCAAAACTAATGAACCTGCGGATTTTCCCAACAGGCCTTCGCTCATCCGCAAAAATTGGTCTTGCATATCCTGCCTCTACTCCATTAAAGACTGCAGTAATCATGGGAATGTTTTCACTTACTGTTTTCAGCGTGATAGTCCTGGCTGGATATTCTGTTCAGTTCGAGGAACATTCATCAGGCTATGTGGATGATGCAAGTGGTGATTTTGAGATATTGCTATCATCGTCAAGGCAATCTCCACTTGAATTGTCTGGGAATGTATCAGATTGGGGGCTTAATGAGTCAATATCTTCCAAAATTGATGCTGTTGGTAAAGTAAATCGGGCGATAGTTTGGTTAGATGATGGAGAGGAAAAAATTGGTTACATTCTAAGAGGAGTTGATGACAATTTTATCGATCATGGAGCAATACCTCTCGATTCTTGGGACCCGTCCTTAGGGGATACTGAAAAAGAAGCTTGGGATTCAATTAAAGATAATCAAAATATAATATTTGTAGATAGTTCATTTTCGTTAACAGACCCGAGTACAGGTGAATCTTTGATGGGAATAGATATTCCAATCGGGAAATCGATATTATTGGTTGATATTTCAAACCCAGGGAACACTCGAACAGTAACGGTGGGTGGAGTTCTCTCAGAATCTAGTCAGTTATTCAGTGCTGGAGTATGGATGAATGGTGAAATCGTGGATGAACAATTTGGAGGTGTTGTAACTAGGATGTATGTGTCTCATGACGATACAATTTCCTCAGAAATGGTTGAAGAATCCATTTCAAAACAATTAGCAAAAGATGGAGTATATTCTTCAATCATCGAGGATGAGATACTAGTTCTACTAGGATTAATATTTGCAATACTTGCGATATTCCAATCCTATCTTGCCCTTGGATTATTTGTAGGAATTGCAGGAATTGGAGTGGTTACATATCGTTCGGTTTCTGAACGAACTTCAGAGATTGGTATGATTAGAGCAATCGGATTTACAAAAAGAAGATTGCTGGCCAGCATGCTAATCGAGATCAGTTGGATATCGGTATTAGGTATGGCCAATGGAGTATTTGTTGCTCTTCTTTTCCACAAGGCATTATATGATGAATTCTGGAAAGAACAAGGAGTTGATTTAATATTGCCATGGGNGATTTCTGTGTCTTTACTCATCTTTNGTTGGATATTTGTAATATTGGCAACNATGGTTCCTTTATTCAAGGCCACTAAAATCACTCCTGCAGAAGCTTTGAGTTCAAACGATTAGTATCAAACAAAAAATACAAAGATTATGCTCTAATTAAAATGTTATTTTCTTGCCTATTTTGTTATTTTTCTTGCAAAAACCAACACACTAAGAGCCATTTAATTTTTGTAATTTTTTCTCATATTTTCCTTAATTTTTGATTTCCTCATTCCCAATCCATATATACCTCACAGTGCGTCGGGAGAGCAACCGACCCTTTGGAGGATATGACAATGAGCAAGTTAACCCCCATGATTTTAGCACTACTAATGCTTGCTAGCACTTCGCTAGTAGCACTAGATTGGGCTGAACTGGAAAATGAAGAAAAGATGGAAACTGAAGGCCGAGCAGGTCCTGATGCAGACATCGTGAGCATAATAGCGCCTTTGGCCACAACGACTGACACAATTACCGGTGAAACACGAAATACACTTCGTGCAGGTGAGAATGTAAACTTCGATGTTTACATTACAAACAGCGGTGATGCTGACATTACTGAAATGTCAGTTACTGTTACAGTATACACGGCAGAAGGTGGAAACAGACAAGGAGTAGCTACAGATTCAGCAGGTAATGAACTGTCTTGGACTAATGGCGATGTCGTTTGTGATGACACATTTGTGTGTCCATGGCAAACAATAGCACCTGGTGCTACTCTGTCAAATGGAAAATACCGAATGAACTACCAAGGCAGTAATGTGGTGTGGACTCCAGTCACTGGAGACTACATAGTAGTAATTTCAGTCGATGCACTTGACGACACAGGAATTGAGAATGATGAAAAGGAAATCATTGTCAAGGTCACAGATTGGCAAGACATTGTTCTGGACCTATCTTGGGATTCTGGAAAAGAAGTAGAATCAGGTTCTGATCAAAAGGCATTTACCCTTGAGATTTCGACAGATGGTTCAACATCATGGTCAGCAAGAAATGTAACAGTTGCACTGCAAGTTACTGGTCTTCTTGATTCAGCAACAGATTCCTTGAATAACGATATTCTAGGTACAACTACTCACACAGACTTTGGTAACTTTACTAACGTAGAAGTGTTTAGACATGAGACCGATGAAAACAATATCACTCTTGATGATAGATATGTTATGGACTTCGGAGATTCTACCAAATGGACAGGATACCTAGATCCTGATACCTCTTCAGTGAGCGGAGATTACAAGGTACAAGTTAACCTCGTAAGTTTCGTTATGTATGGTCAATTCCCTGACTGTGAAGAAGTTGTAAACAACCGTGATGACCCTAACCAGACAATGACATACATTCACAACTGTGAAGTAATCAAGTATCAGGATGATGACGCTTCCACTAGCGAAGACGAAATCATGGGTAAGATCCAAACCTACCACGATATTGGTATTACACAATTGGTAGTCAACCAAGGATACATTGGAGAAGAAGACGAACTAAACGGTACCTTCGAAATATTTAGCGGACCAAGCCTACCAGGGCTTACCAATGGGCCTCTAAATCCTACTTGGTCAAAGGTACAAGCAACAGTTCAACACATGGGAAGCGATCCTGGAAACGAATATGACTGGAAAGTAACTTTCAATGTTGAGAACACTCAGACTGGCGCAGTTCACACAGAAGACGCAGACAGCTGTATGTTCGGAACTGGCCCAGACTACATGCACGTCATGCTAGGATTCAACGAGACTGATCCAATGGCTGCTGCAGAGGTTGGAGAAGCATGTATAATGTTCAACTTTGTACCAGGAATTTACAACATTACAGCAAGCGTTTCAATGATAAACATCCCTACAGAGGATGATGGAACTGGAACAATGGTTGATAAGTACTCAGATATGTCTGGCAGAAACAACAATGCAGAAATTTATGAAATATCTGCTTTGAACAACAGACCATCCGTTACTCTAACATTAGAAAACACGGAAGACATTATCCTAGGNGAAACNACGATAGACATCTCTGCAGATGCTTATGATGCAGACGATGAAACCGGTGAAGGTCTAAATTACGTATGGACTCACCCAGGTATGGAACTAGCGGAAGATGGAACACCTATGCCTTCGCTTTGTAACGGATTGGGTAGCGGATTCGCAAACTGTCCACTATTTGCAGGAGAGCAAATATTTGCAGGAATACAAACCTATGGCGTAACTGTTACTGATGAATTCGGTTCATCTACAACAGCGTACATNAACGTATTCACCTGGAATGCTGTACAAGCGAATTCTACTGCATCTCACAATGTAGACGGCAGTGTAACTGAAATCGACATGATATACAATTTGGTTTACAATGGGGCAAACGCCTTCACCTTCACACTAGAAGGAACANATGAGTCAGTAACAAAAGACCTGTCAGAATTTGGCTACGCTGGAGAATACAATTCAGAAGCAGTTCTGAACTACAATCCTTTGACAAGGTACCTAGGTGGAGATGTCTTCAGTCAGAATATCTCGATCTCTTACAACACAGATCACCTGACACCAACCAGCATTTTCTGGGTATCACCAAGTAATGTTTGGGTTGAACTAGACGCAACTCTTTCAGAATCATCAAGCAGTGGTCTAATCGAAATCGATCCTGGTATGGATGTACTTGGAGCAGGACAAATCGTCCTGATGGGCGGAGAACTTCAGATAATTGAAGTTCCAACTGCAAGTCCAACAGGATTGAGTGTAGTTGCAACAAAGGGTGGAAACATCGAAGCAACATGGAGCTACAGCGGTAGCACAGTNCCNGANTTCGATTACCTGTCAATGGAAATTTGTGATTCTGCAAACAACTGTGACNNAACAAGAGAAAATGTTAGTATCAACGGTGCAATGATGAGTGGACAAACAGACACTACGCACGGTGAAACATACACCTTTACATTACAAGTTTGTAACCTGGGTGGATGTAATCCAACAATCGCAACTGGTTCTGCTGTTGCAGATAAGCAAGTTGATGGTGATGTAAAAGCAACTTCAATGTCTGTTGCAAACAAGGATGACTCAACTTGGACAGTTACATGGGTAGTTGACGGTGATGCAAGTGACGTCGCAGGCTGGAAGGTTTGCTGGTCAGACTATGCATGGACTGTTGCTGGCGACATGCCAACTCAGTGTACAGATGCACTATCTGCAGGAGATGCTGAGATCATGAAGCCNGGTGGCACTTCAAAGAAGTACCANTTCACAGCAGTTGCTTTCGATGACAAAGGTAACATGAACACAGATGTAAGTATGACCGATATTCAGCTAACTATTGATAACACACAAACAGATCCATGTGAAGCGGATCCAGATAGCGAAGAATGTCAAACAATCGGTACAGATGATGCTAAGGGCGCAGAAGTTCCTACCTGGACATGGGGAGTAATCATCGGTCTGGTTGTTGTTGCGTTTGTAGTAGGTGCATTCATCCTCTCCCGTGGTGGAGATGGTGACGGCGACAAAGATTGGGATTACTGATCTTTGAACTGAATACATCAAAGAATAACGGCATAAGCCGATTTCGCCACGAGGGGCAGTTCGCTGCCCTTCGTGGCCTTTTTTTTTATCTTACAATCACCTACAACTTGATTGTAATCTTGTNAGTTCTTTTTATCACAAAGATTGTTACTCGTAGCATTATTTTGTGCTATATACATTCTATGTGCGTCGAATCGATTAAAATTAAACTTATTTGAAAACACAAGTGGTATGTAAAAAATGTTATTTTTTGTGAAATTATAGTAAATTAAAGATCCTTATTCACATAATTTTGATTTTTTGNGTAATCAAACGGATAGATTTTCATGATAAAAAAACGAGGTATTGGNGACNAATTTGTAACAAAATTTAANATTAATTTTTCTGAAATTAGATTATATTGAAATATTAGTGTATATCCATTCAGTACATCGAATATGTNTTTTCAGACATCCCTGAACTTCAACCTTGACAAAACCTGAATTCAAAGGATTTGCACCCCAATGCTCATAAGGGATGTAATTNCTCGTTGCGACTGCATACGGTCCGTAAGGAGTAGATGACAAATGTTGGGAAACAAAAATAGGAAAAACAAGACTGTAATTGGTGGAGTAGGAATTGCCCTACTGCTCTGTATTTTGATGGTTGGCATGACAATGACTGGCTACGTACAGAACGATTCACCTGAGGGAGCTACAAACCTAGTAGCTGCAGACAATGGCATAGAAGATGACATGTTTGCTCTCCCTCCGGTCTACGAGCAAGATGAAATGGAATATGNCCCCGCCTCTGAATTAGAAGGCATGAGGGGCCTGAGAGAGAAAGGCTATCTTCTTGAAGATGGTAAAACTGTAAAGGTAATCGGAGCCGACCCGATCCACTACATGAGTGGAGAAGGTAGCTGGCAAGAGATTGACCTAAATCTCAAAGGAACTCTCAATGGGTGGGAAGTAACNGAGAACAACTTCATGGTTTACTTCCCTAATGAAGTGGGTGACGGTGTAGCACTACAAGTGCAAGAAAACGTCGACCCAATCATTACCGGTATCAATCCAAGATTGACTGTCATTTATGACGATGTCAATCCAATGGCAATGCCGTACGAAGGAGCATATGATTCCTTGGAGACGCCATCTGTTGGTGGTAACGTCATCAGGTACCCACTTGCAGAAGGATTCGATCTAGACTACACTGTAGGAAAGAACGATCTAAAGCAAAACCTGATTGTTAGAGACAGACCAGTTCTCGATGAAGGAATCGCTTGGTTTGGATTCACTGAGGAAATCAGAATACCTGCAGGATATGGACTATACTCTGGCAGTCAATTGCTGGACGAAGTAGTTCATGTCACACAGGAAGAGATGACTATCAGAAATCTACAAACAGGTGAACTTCTTGTTACAATCCCTGCTCCTACAGTTATAGAAAGCGGAGAAACTCCAGATGAATACACTGGTACATACTTCGTTCAAGCATTTGGCGGAGTTATTGTACTAACAACCGCTGTTGAAGGAGACTGGATTATGGATGAAGACCGCCAATTCCCATTGGCTATCGATCCATCAATGAATGTTCTGAGTGGAACTGGTGGTACATGTTACTACTACGTAAGTTGTTCAACATCAACCTACAGGTACTGGTACCAGTACTCTTGGGCACGAATGTACAGATTCAACTGGCAGAAGTATAGCTTCCCTACCTCTTCTGCACTTGGAAGCTCAGCATCCGTTGACGACATCAAGTACAGATTCTATATCAGATATTGGTCAGGTTCTTATTCNAACACACCGCAAATCGCTGTTATGGAAAACTGTGGATATCAATATCACACAAGTTACAACAACATACCTACAAGGTCTTGTAGTGGTGCCTTCCCTGGAAGCGCAATTGGCCCTACCAGTTCTTATTCATACAACGGTATGAGGATGAAGATGTCTGTGTGGAACTCACAAACTGTCGTTAACCAACCAACTGGTAGCGGATGGAAAACAGCAACATTCTGTAACTCAGCTACAGCATGTGCTACTGGTGGTTCTGCACACGTTACAAGCGCAGCTAAACTTGGAGGAGACATAGGTATAACATCTAGGCACAAGGCATCTTCTTCTAGTACGTTCTACTATTACTTCTACGCATCTGGTAGTTACAACAGTTATCTGCAGATCACCTTCTCTGGTGTGAGTGATACAAAGGCTCCATCTATGGAGAATCCAGCTTATACTGGAATCACAACTTACAAAGAAGGTTCTAGAACTATATTCGCTCATTTGACTGACTTTACAGGAATTGACACCACATCTGCTGGTGCTCCTCACCTGTATTATTCAGTAAATAACGGATCATACACCAAGGTAAAGGCTACCACAATTGGTAGCTGTACTAAGGATTGTAAGTTCAAGGCAGAAACTACTGACCTAAATGCTGGCGATTATGTCAATTACTACTGGGCATACAGAGATACCGATTCCAGCGGAAATATGGGAACTTCCCCATCCGGAGGAACTGGTACTAGCCCAAGTCAGATGACATCTGCGCCTTCCACTACCAACTGGTTCTTCGTGGACAGTCCTGACAATGCTGCATTTGCTGAAAACAAATTGACAGTGTCCACAACCAAGGTGAACTCTTACCTATCTTCCTCNCCTCAGAGAACATTCGATAGGCAAATGACATATTACGAGGATTCCCAGGAATATGTCTTCGAGTTCGACACATCTCGATGTGGAACAGGAGCAAGATCTTGTTTCTACGCGTACTCCAGTACATCCTATAACAACTGGAGAATGATGTGGACAAATTCACCATCCTACACAAGTAGCGGATACGGTGGAACGATGAAGGGACTTGATTTGCTAAGCTCTGTTGACGGAGGATTCCTACCTATGTCAGCAGCAGATGGTGCACAAATGAATCTAGCGTTCCTTTATGACACAACATCTGACAGTTGGGCAATGATAGGTATCGGTGATGAAGACACAGGTATCGAGACCTTACTAACTTCAGGTACTGCACCTGCATATGACAGAAGCTATGGATTTGCATATTCATACTCTGCATTGATTCCAGGAAACATAACTGGAACCTTCGGTGAATTNGACTGGAATGGTACAGTGTACAGCACATCTCGTGCTAACTGGATGTGTATTGGAACTAACGGAGCAATTATGTTCTTCAGGTATTCAATGACCGCAAACCCAACCTGTAACTCTGGTTACTATTACTTGCAATACACTGCTAGATACAAGTGGAATGGATTCGCTCTAGGTTCAGGATATTATGGAACACAAGCATCTGACGGCCAGATCTTTATGAAGGTCTCAAACGTCATGCCTCTGCCAGATACTACAGCACCAACAATCGATCACAACGGATTGTCTGACTCTCATTCGAAAGACAGAACAATCACGGCTAAGATTACAGATGGTGGAGACCCTCCATCNGGTGTAAANACATCTGCATCAGCAGGAATTGGTGTAGCGCCATCTATCTACATGAGAATAACAGATGCTAACGGCACTGTTGGTAGTTGGACTAGCAGCTTGCTAAATCCTGAAACAGGTAAGACAAGAGCACAATGTGCAACCATCGAATGTGCTTGGACATATGACTTGGAAGGCCTAGAAAGAGGTTCTAGTGTTGAATACTACTTGAAGGCACAAGACACAAGTCCTGCAACAACTGGTGTGAATGTGGCTAACACATCCACCTACTCATTCGAAGTAGGCGATCCAAACAAGATGTTTATCATTGAATGGCATGACATGAGTTACACCTCATCTTCCCGTGCTTGTACTTTCCAAGCAGTGATGTATGACGTAACAAACGAAATTGAGTTCAAGTACGACACAAATTGTGAAGTCCAGAGAGATTACTCTGTTGTTGGATACCAAGACAAAACTAGAACCATCGGTGACACAATCGATGATGAAAGTGGAACATGTAACTACTGTAACCCATTCGACTACAATTACAGAATCGGTACAAGCAGTGCTACTGAACACTCTTGGGAAACATTCGATTTGGGTATGACTGAATTACCAACCTATGACACTGTGATTAGGGGAACAAGTACTGGAAGCTACTATGCTTTCTACTGTGGATATTCAACATACTTCAACAGAGCACCATACACAAGTGCATGTGCGGCTAATATCCCACTGCCTAATGGGTTCTCATTCGAATATTTCGGTACTGAATACAACGGTTCAGCTTCAACCCCTGACCGTGTTAACATCAACAGAGCGGGTGCTTTCAACCTAATCGACAACGGTGCAACAAGTGCACAGCAGTTGATGTACTATGCTTGGTATTCTAACTCACCAGACCTGCCAATGAATTCAGGTNCTGGATCAAGTTACGCAAGACCAGCTATGATAGCGCCATGGTTAGGATACTACACATCCTACTACTGCTATGATAACTCCGTTTTGGATTGTTCAGTTAGAACAAGAGTAATTCCATTCGAAGGAAAGGGTACAGAAGTAAGTTCTGATATTACTGTTGACACAACGTGGGCTGCTGTTGATTCTCCAATTAGAATTAACCCAAGTTCTGCAAGTGGATACCTAAGTATCGGTGCTGACCTAACAATCGAACCTGGTGTTGAAATCCAAGTCGCTCCTGGAAAGGGAATATCCTTCGATGGAAGCTGTGACCAATTCTCTGCGGTCGGTAATGCTACAGACCACATTGTGTTCACTGGTCAAAACAATGCAACATGGAAAGGTCTTGCTTTCACTGGTGCATGTGCTACAGGAACTGATGACAGACACACTTTGAGTTACGTAGACTTCTCTGATACTGCGGATGCAGCGATTGCTGCTGGAAGTAGACATGGTTCTGCACCAAGCAGCAACAGCAACGTTGGTAACTTCACAATGACCCATGTGACATTCTCTAATGTAGAGACTGCATTTGAGCATGGATCTGGAGCAGGAACCGTAGTTAGTGTAGACGAATTCTCAGTAAGTGATGCAAGTCACTCTTGTTTCAACTTCGCTGAAGATTCAGTTGTAAGAATCACTAANGGAACTATGGATGACTGTAACTCTGCAGGCAATGCAGATGGTGCAGCAATTCAGAATGTTGCAGGTAGCACAGCNGGTTCTCTATACCTAGAGAACGTAACAATCGATGACTCATTGGTTAACCTAATCAATGTCGATTTGGCTGATGTTTGGATTAACAATGTTACTGCAACAGCAGCATCAGCACAATCTGGTCTAGTATTGAATGCTACAGGAGGCGCAGCAGGCTCAACATTGTATGTTGCTGACTTCGATGCCCCTGATTACTCATCAGGAAACATCATGACACTGAGTTCTATCGTGTTTGATGATGCAGACTTAGGAGATGCTGACATAACCATCAGACCTGGTGGAAATGTAAACACTGCTGGTCCATCTGGAGCATATGCCAGCTTTGATAACTTCACAGCAGGCAATCTTGACATGGCACGTATGTCGCCATACATGTATTATCTTGAAGTGGACGCATTGACATTCGGAGGAAACGCACCTGGTGCAGATTCAATCCTTGGNGACAACTGGGATACAGAAGGTATAGCCTTCAACGGATGTGGATACAGCGNTGTTGTAGATACAGTTTCTACAGACTACCTGGCTGGTTCATGTTCAGCATCCAACGCACCTAACTCAATCGTAATGAGTAATGTTGATGTTACATACACAGGATGGCAGAACGCATTCTATGCAAGAAACACTGGTATCAGCATTGGTACAGCCGATGTAACAATGCCAGCATCCTACCAAAACATGGCTTACGCAGGAACTAACGGTAGAATCGTCTTAGTAGATGTTGACCAAGGTTCCACAGATTGTGATGGAAGCGGTGCATGTTCATGGGGATCATCATCGTCTGGTGATATCTACTTTGGAGATGTAGCAACNGTTAATGTCTACAAAGACCTTGGTAATGGCAACAAAGCCAATCAACCAGGACACACAGTGCAAGCTGCTGTAGTAGACGCATCATCTGTTGAATTGTTCGTAATCGGTTCTCACACAACCGACTCAAACGGTAATGCTACCGTGTGGGTTGTTACAAAGAAAGACGATGGAACAACATATGATGATCACAACTTGAACGCATATGGTCCTGCTGGACAGAACGAAACTCTAGTTACCGATGCATGGTACCCAGGTTCTTTCTCAACAGGAGACCACATTAGTTTGAAGTTGGAACCAGTACCAATCTCACTAAACGGTTCTAACATGGACTGTAACGACGTTGCTAGCAACCCAGATGCAGCCCTAGGATGGAACAGTCTTACCAGAACTTTCACTTGGGAAGGAAAGGTAACACTAACAGGAAACTTGAACGTTAACGATTGTACAATCATCATGAAGCACACATTCACAGTAATTTCAGATGCTACTAACAGCCCTAAGATTACAATTATGAATGGTGGAAAGATGACATTCATGAATGGTTCAACAAGCCAAGGAAACTTGAGGGCATCCTCTTCGAGTTACCCGCTTGACTTGGACATAGATGGTGGTATCTTAGAGTTCATTGACGCAAAAGCAAGAGACCTCGATGGTGGACTGAACATAGATTCTGGTTCAGTAGTCGTAAGCGATGGATCAGTCATCTATGGCAGTGCTAACCAATTAGCATCTCAGGCTACTGTTTATGTAAACGGTGGAACTCTAGATTGGGATGATTCTACAATCATCAACAACCAACAAACCGGTATTGGATTAATGGTTGAATCAACTGGAGCATCCGACGCAGATATTGACAACATAGCAGTTAAGAATGCTGAAGTAGGAATTTATGCATTAAAGGCTGCACCTGATGTCGATGGATTTACTCTAACAGACAACGATGTAGGAATAGATGTAGAAGGCGGAATGTCTCTGCCAACTATCTACAGAAGCCCATCTTTGCAAAATGTAAACCGTGGATGGGCAACCTATGCAATCGATGTTTCTGACTTGATTGAAGGAGACTATTTGCAAGTAGGTTGGAATGCAGTGTATGGCGGAGGACAAGCTCACCCATACTACAACGCACTCTACAGTAAATACTTCATGATATACGACAATCCAAGATTGGCTCTAACTGATGGTACAACAGAGTGGAATATTTCTTCCACATCTGATGTCGGTTATTACAGCGGAGCTGGCGGAGGTCTAACTGACTTCGATTGTAACACATATGGTTACAGTTACAACCCAGCCGGCAACACCAGAACATTCAGAGAACCAGCAGGATACGATTGGTTGGCGAATGACAATTCACCATCAGGCCAAATTTACCCTGTAAACTANTGGTCATTCTACAGTCCATCCTTCTACTTTAACGGATGGTCCGCTCCTCCATCTGGAATCAGCGGANNTTACAATNTCTGTGGACACTACTCTTACTACACAAGAGTNCCNACAGGTTCCAGTAACACACTAGCAATGCCTGTTGTTGANGTNTCAGATTTCGGTGGANCAGGTAGTGCNATTACNGGCGCTACATTGTATGTTGACGTTCTACACTCGAACGCTAACAACTATCAAGATAGAATAGAAATTGTAGCAAGATCTGGAGACAACGCTGGCGACCTGGGTAACTGGGTTCGTGAAAAGGNAACAGCATCGTTCGCTACCGGAACTATTACTGGTGGAGAAAACGGTATCGAAATCGGCGGTCAATTCGCTGCTGGTACGTTTGACGATGTAACTGTAAGCAATCCATCAGCTGCTGGTTTCGTAGTAACTGGTACAACAGGCGCTGTTGTCGATCAACTGGAAGTTTCAGGTGGGGACTATGGTGTACTGATGGCTCAAGGGGCTTCAGGAAGTATTGACATGACCAATGTTGAAATTTCTGGTACTAACACTGCAGGTGTTTACTATCTGAAGGATGTTAAAGGTGATTTGCAAGCAGATATCCACAACAATACTGGAGCTGCTCTGAAATTCGGTTCTACAACATCCGCAGACCAATCGTTCAGTAACATGAATTTGGTAAACAACGGAATAGGAATTGACACAGCAGGTGCTGGAGATATAACGATCAAATACAGTGAATTCTCTAACACGAAAGATGTCGTTGTTTCAAGTGGAACTACGGTTAACTTCATTGAAGGAGACATTGATATGAATTCTGTTGAAGTAACAGGTGTCGGCTCTGTCCAAAGAATGAGGGAAGTAAACATTACAGTAACTGCTGATACAAATGCAGTATCTGGTGCTAACGTCATGATGCAAGCCGCAGATGGAACAACCACAGGTTCTGCAGTATCAGATTCTAACGGAAATGCGGATGGAATAACTTTCACCACAACTTTCGTTGACAGTGCAGGAATAAACACAGTTCCTCTTGCTGGATACCAAGCAGTAACTGTTGCACAAGTTGGAACTTATTCCTCCTCTGGCGGAACCCACACTGGTGACTTCAGGTACATCTTCGACTCAATGAGTTTGACTGATGATTCTGGAAATGAACACGAGCTAGTTCTTACTGATTCCGTTGATTCTAGAATTTGTTACTCTTACTCGAGTAGTTCTTACAATTACGTCGCAAGATGTGCAGGAAGCTTGAGTACTAGCGGAAGCAGAACTCTGAGCAGTGGAATTACTGAATACGGATACTATGGTGCTACACCAAGTGGTAACAGCAACAATGGATTAAATGGTGACGTTGTTATGGTCGATACAGGAATCTGGTATATCGATGGAAATACTAAGACCCAAACCAACGACAGTACGCTGTTGTTTACAGCTACATCACCTAGCCGTAATGGAGCAGTAGTATGGTCTACGTACCCATATGGTGCAGAATTGTATTCGAACAATTCTACATGGTTGGGATTGTCTTACGTTGATGGAAAGGCACAGGGTATTCAGATTGGATACTTTAACTGGAACGATGTCATACCAATGATCCACAATTCGAAATTGACTAACATTCTGTCAATTGTTAACGAACCTGGACCATATAGTTGGGTTGATACACCATTCTTCGATATACAGAACAACGTGATAACCCACGTAAACAGTGGACACTTCGGTCTTACTACCAGAAATGAGAATATGTGTTTAATCACAGCAGTAGGTGGAGTATCTGGAACTTATTCAACCATTAAGAATAACGTTCTGAACGACTGTTTGGTAGGTACATACCTAAAGCGACAAGGTTACTACTACTACTACTCATCCGGACAATGGGGAGCAGATGGCGCAGTAATCGAAAACAACACATTCAACGATGTGGGTCGACTTGGCGTATGGTTCGCTCTAAGTTCTTATGCTGATGATGTAACAGTCAAGGGTAACACCTTTGCTGGATCAACAGCGCCTGAATATGGTGTATACGTACAAGACAGAAGAACTACTGGATTGGTAGTTACTGAGAACATATTCAGTAGCCCTCAACAACCGATTTACCTACGTGGTGCGGTTGATTATGAGGTAACTGACAACGTTATCTATGGAGACGGTGATTCTGCTCACGCAGGAATTTACACACTATCTGGAAACGGAATAATTGACGGGAACACACTAGTCGATGCAGACGGTGGTATCCTTGTTGACGGAATCCGATTCGGATACACAGTGAATGTAACTAACAACGACATCTCCCAATCAACAGGTAGAACTGCTCCAGCAGCAGTAGGTATCTGGGCTGAAGATTGTGGTTCATCTATAATCAACACAGGTGGTAACACAATCTCGGTAATGGAGAACGGAATTGTTACAGAAGGTTGTGACCTAGTTGATACTGAATCTACTATCACAGCAGTCGGAGGATCTGGTGGCCAATTGTGGACTGTCGGAGTGAACGCACAATCGTACGCACCACAGAATATCACAATCAGCACTGGTGATACTATCCGTTGGAGAGCTAACGAGTACTACATCAACTCAACAGGTGTTGGAGTACCTCACGATGTCGTATCCAATGATTCACTATTCTCTTCTGGAGTAATGAACCTAGGATCTACACACACATACACGTTCTTGAACGCTGGTACATACACATACCACTGTTCACTACACCCAGCATTGAACATGTGGGGAAGTGTAACTGTGACCAATGCTTCCGCAGGTTCATTCGATTCAATCGGAATAAACATTGCAGGTACCAATGATGACATTGTTCTTCATGGAACTGAAGCAACTGGTTTCACAACAACTGTAGAGCAAACTGGCGGTTCATTGACTGTTGAAGGAGATGCAATCTTGTCAGGTAACTCATACGGTGTGTATGCTGAAGACACTGATGTAGTAGTCGATGGGGCACACATGATTTCAGGTTCTAACGGGTCTGCAATGTATGTCACAGGAACATCTACTCTAGATGCAACAGACATGGACACCTCCGGTAAGTTTGGATTAAACTCTGATGGAGTTGACTTCAGATGGAACGGTGGAGAATCTGATGCAGACACTGCTCTAATCATAGACGGTGGCGCAGAAGGATCTGTCGAGAATCTAACATGGGACGATGTAAACACTCAGATTGATGCAAGAGATTACAGCACAGTAACTTCGGTTGGTAACACAGTCGATGCTAGCAAACTAATTCTCGCATCAACAGCAGTCATCCACGAAGGAAACTTGCTGAACTTGGACATTACTCACAAGAGCAATGAACCATCTGACGTTGGACTATTAATCCAATCAACAGACGGTGAACAAGCAGCATATGTTTCACCAGCATACCGAAATTCATTCGTTACTGCTGATGGTGACACCGCTGAGTGGTTCAACAACGTGAAGAATCCTTCAGACGATGCAATGCCTGGTGTAATGTCAGACACTGTTGATGAGGACTTCCTCGCTACATGGGATGCTAACTATCTACACCTTGCACTAACAGGTGTCGACTTTGGAACAGCAGACTTGCAGATATACATTGATTCCACAACTGGTGGAGACACAACCGGACAAAGCTGGTATGTCTCTCACTCACTGCCATTCGCAGCAGACTATGTCTTCTGGGCAGAAGATGGAACAGATGGTAACTCTGGACTGAAGGTCAATGGATTCACAGGATGGACTGATGTAACCTCATCATGTAACAACCTAGATTCCTATATTGGCTGGTCTGGTGACACCGACACTGAAATCTCAATTCCTTGGGATTGTATCGGAGAACCATCTGACACAGTTAGAATGATTGTTATCGTACAAGATGAATCTACTGGTGCTATTGAATCAGTACACCCAGATCAATCAGTCGCTACTGGCGCAACAGGTCAAACCTTCACAGAAGAAATGACCCTAATGCTAGGACACAGTGATTTGGCTGACGGAGACTCTTTACAGAACCATCTACTAATTTACCGAAGCTATGTGGGTACTAACACACCAACAGATGCAAAGGAATACGACATATCAGTCAAGGTAGATGCAGTTTGTGAAGAAGACTGGCACACAGTAACCGATGTCTCAATGGCAACTAATGTCAACCTACCAATTGACATTAAGCGTGCATGTCCAGTAATCACTGACCTAATTGACATTACCGTTGATGAAGACAGTGGACTGTACACACTAAGCTTGCTTGACAAGGCTGACGATGTTCAAGATGACGAGGCTACCTTGGTTTGGACTGTAGCAGATGACGCAGACCCAACCAACAGTCCTTCCATGCTATTGAGCAACAACTTGGTCGACCAGGATCTATTGATTACTCCTGACCACGACCAATTCGGTGCTTACACCTTCCACTTCGAAGTAGAAGACTCTCATGGATTGACAGACTCTGAAACAATTGTATTCACAGTTGTTAACGTGAACGATGCTCCAATTATCTGTAACACAGAGCGTGCAGACTGTATGCCAGTGTTCTCTGATGATGGTGCTGGAAACCTGAACGTCCTGGATGAAGGATTCGGAAGTGTGAGCAAGGTCCTAGGATCTGCTGCTAACGCAACTGGTTCCTACATCATCGATATGGCAAGCAATGACATGGCTAACGAACAGCCTCAAGTTTACAACTGGGCTGCAAAGATCAAGTCAGACAACGTAACAGTAGAACCATACTGGGTACAAAAGAAGTACGCAACAGTTCCTGCTATGTTTGCTGAAGTTGGTGCAGTCATGACCGCAGCTGGTGGATGGCAAGACATTCCAATCTCTGGAGACCCAACCAGCATCACGCCAAATGGTACATATGTTCTACCAACATTGAACGATGTAACAATTCTGACCTACTTATTGGCTCAGAATGGCTGTGGATCTGTATGGTACCAGGAATACATGGATTCATCCGGTAACAAGGTAACAGCAGTCCGCTCTGATGATGGCTGTGACAGTACAATCGATGCTACTGGTAAGGTATACTCTGGTCTAAACTACACAGACTTCTGGATGGAAGCCTATGGAGTAGACACAGAAGCAAACTGGGGTTCATGGGACTCTGTGTTTACTGACGGATTCTCCACAACAAGTGGATACAATCCATGTCCAGCATACACAGTATCTGTGATCAACAATGAATTGACCATTAAGGAAAATGCAGATTGGGAACTAGGTGGAGACTGTACTATTGTCCTGTCTCTGAATGACGATGGTGGATACTGTCAGAACACATACCTAGGTAGAACATCCGATGTAAAGGCAAGTTGTGTTTCATACTCTTGGCTAATCGATTACCCAGTAACGCACCCAGTCTTTGGACCAATCACTGTAACAGGTTGTTACAACCTTTACCTTGGACTTGCATCATTCATACCAGAATACATGCCTGATGGAACACCTACTGGAATGACTCAGACTATCTGTCAAGCGTACGGATGGGTTGATGAAAACACCCAAGCAGAAGACATGGAAGTAGTGTTCTCGGTAACTCCGGTTAACGACGCTCCTGAAGTGGTAGAATGGAATGCTAACTCTGCATCTGACGATTACGCAGTAATCATGGATGGTAATGGAGATGTTCCAAACTTCCCATGGAAGGTTACACTAACTGAAGATGACGAAAATGTTGACAACTTGACATACGATTTGGCAATGATGAAGCACGATAACGATCACAATGACGAAGACCTAGTCTGGTCAATTGTGAAGTCTGAAACCTGTGATTATGAGAACTACTTCTCAGCTACAATCAACGGAGACGACATCGTGTTCGACCTAATCAAGGACGCAACAACAAACGCTCCTGAGTGGGAAGTTGACTACTTGAACAACGGTGGTAAGCATCAGAAGGTACCTCTATCTGGTGAATTCTGTCCGATCACTCTGTATCTACACGACACAGCAACAGCACCAAGTTACATACCAAACTACGGTATGTCAACTGCTAACTATCAGCAAGGTGAAGACAGTGTAACACTGTACATCCGTGTCGACAACGTTGCAGAGAATGTACCAGACTACTACCTAGATTCAGTCAGTGGATTTGACTTCAACGGAGTCAGCAACATCATGCCGAAGACATTTGTGCCAACAACTGTCTCAATCGGTCACGGTGGAGATGAAGGACCATACAACTACGACCACATGCTGGAAGTAACATTCCACAGTGATGGTTACAACAACGATGACCCAGATGCTGAAGAATATGTATCACTAGGAACACAATATGTTGTTCCACCTGCTTACGGAGAGGAAATCGAAGTAACAGACATGGTATACATAACTGCTACAACATCTAGAGTTTGGGTTGAAGTAGATGTCCTAACTTGTGTTGCAGAATCTTGTGACATGACCGTATCACCAACAGAGAGATTCTTCGGATACTCTTTCCCATACGCACATGCTTGTGTTGACACCAACGGTGTCCAACAAGATGCATGGAGTTGTCCTGGTGAAATCGGAACATCATCTGTTGATGCTGATGGTAACCCATCTGCGGTAACTCTGAACAACAAGAGAAGACCAATGCTGGAAGACCAAGACTGGTGTAACAACTTGATGAGCACTGAAGACAATGGATCAGACTGTGCACAACCAAGAACATTCGGTAAGACAACTATCGCAACCGGACAAGACCTACCAACTGTTGTAAGACTGATTGGAATTGCAGACGTACCATCGTTCGCACCTTCAATCATTGCAATCAGCGCTGCTGGTCTGTTTGTGAGCGCTCTAGTGCTACAGAGCCGCCGTGACGAAGAACAAGAGGAATTGGATGAAATGACTCTTGAAGACGATGAACAAGCGGTGAGCCCAGTTATCGCTACTATCTTGATGGTAGCGATCACTGTGGTTCTATCTGGTGTTATCTATGTCTGGGCATCAAGTCTAGCGGATACATCTGCCAAGGGTGTACCTCGTATTTCGTTCACACTAGATTCGAGCCAAGCTCTAGGCGGAGAGGATTCGTTCCATCGAATCACAATAACAGCAAGCCAAGTTGAACTCGCTACACAAGCTGTTCAAGTAACAGTTGAGTACACAGACTCTGTTGGAGATACAGTAACTGAATCTTACAATCTAGCAGATACTACTGTGTATGGGTTCTTCCCAGGTAACTCAGATACAATGGTTACCTTCACAGATGCTGTTGGCTCTGAAAGTGGTGTGACCAAATCTAGTTTCGATACTGGTGATACTATCTACATTCGAACATCGACTGCAGATGGTGAGCCATTGACAAACCTGTACGTATCAATCAGTTACAACCCAGCAAATGGGGCACCTGGATCCGTACTAAGAACTTGGTCTGGTCTTTGAAGGCAAATGAATTGAGTAATCTCAACCCCTCTTCGGAGGGGTAGAGGTTCTCTTTTTACTGGCGTGTATACAGCGTAGCGTATACCTGTTGATACAGGATTTATCTCGTGCACATACAATGTTCTAAAGCCAATGGAAGATAGGGAATGGATATGGATAAGCCACTATGTGTTGCTTTCGACTGTGATGGAGTCTTAGCTGACTCAATTTCGTCATGGAAAACGATTCACGATCACTATGGAACTGATTCTGGGGAATTACTAAGCCAATTTATGGCTGGGGAATTGTCCGATTCTGAATTCATGGCTGCAGATATTGCATTATGGAAAGAAAAGTCACCTAAGATTCACAGAGATGATATTTTCAGGGCTTATTCTGGCTGTAAATTGATGGAAGGAGCAAAAGAATTAGTTGCAGAACTAAAGGATAATGGCGTATACGTCGCTATTGTTTCTGCAGGAGTTGATCTGTATGTTCAATCTATAGCAGCTATGGTAAAGGCTGATGATTGGATTGCTAATGGCTTTGAATTTGATGAAGATGGTTGGTTACAGGATGAAGGAATTGTTAGAGTGCCATCTATGGCGAAGGATGTTTCTATTAACAAATTAATCCAGATGATTGATTGTCCTCCTGAACGCTTGGTCTGTGTTGGAGACTCTAGTATGGATTTGTCTATGAATATTGAAGGTTCAACATTTATTGGATTCAATCCTCAAAGAGAAACCGCAATATCAGCATTCAAAAATGCAGGTATTCCAGTTGTTAACTCAAAAAATCTTGATGATTTGAGACCTTTTCTTGGTCTAAATGACTAAAATAAATAGCGTACAGCGAGGCTGTTTAAGCGAAGTGGGCCCGGTGGGAATCGAACCCACGATCAACTCGGTGTAAGCGAGGTGTCATAACCGCTAGACCACGGGCCCGTGCTAGCCTACCCAGCTCCTCTTTTTGAATCACACCCCTCTAACTTCAAGAAGGAGCGACTGCCACGCATGACCAATGGATGAACAAATCCAGTCTATCGCGGCTCGTCTAGTGCGTCGCCTAAAAGAAGTCGGGGCAACCATCACTATCGCAGAATCGTGTACTGGAGGCTT
>PBXF01000035.1 GCA_002727515.1 Methanobacteriota archaeon | reverse complement strand
TAACGACTCAAAATGGTCTATGGACAAGCGAGAAGAGATACTTAGAAAAGATGGGTTATCAGATGATTATGAAAGAAACTATCTAGATCTTATAGGTAGGAACGAACTTGAAATTGATCATAAACCATCGATTATTATTTACGGAGATTTAGATGTTAACATTATCGACGGCTCATCAGTATGGCTTATGTCAATATGTGAAGCGTTCACTGAAACAGATGTCTCTGTTCATTTGCTGCTCAAATCTGATATCACTCGTGAAGTTTTGTTAAAACCACTAATTAATAGTCCTGATGTCAAGATAATCGAACCAAAGCACTTCGGCATTCAAGAAGGCAAAATTAGTGCAGAGGATGCAATGAATCTGATTGAGATTTTAGACGGAATCTATGGGGGATACAAATCGATAATATTGAGAGGTTTGGAAGTTTCATCTTTTTCTTTAGGCAAGAAGAGCCTTTGGAAAAGAGTGTACCCCTATCTGACAGATTACTACTTTATCGATACGGATGGTACGCGAAAGAATAAACCAAACACAGAAACATTAATCCCTGATTTAGAGAAATTCGTTGGAGGTTTTTTTGTTCAGACGCAGCATATTAGAAACGACCTTTCTTCCCAATTTGGAGTTTCAGATGAAAATATGATTTTGCTTCCACCAATGATTCCAGATACAGAGGATGTGGAATTTGAAAGAAAGATGATTGATAAATTGAAAATTGGATATAGTGGGAAAATAGCACCACTTTGGGGAATAACTGAATTGATTAAGTCAACAGAAGGTAATTCGGAAGTTGAGATTCATATTATTGGAGATAAAATTCACAAAAGCACACCAGAGTACCCCAATTTCTATGCTGAAATTCAGACCTTGCTGGAAGATAGCCCTCATGTAACTTGGCACGGGGGAATGGAACGTTCTGCGGCTTTGGAATTGATGAGTAAAATGGATGTTGCCTGGTGTTATCGCTCTCCATTATTAGAATCAAACACTCTTGAGATGTCAACTAAATTGATTGAGAATACTCGTCAAGGGATTCCATCAATCGTAACTCGAAACGATCTAAATGTTGAATTATTTGGAGATGACTATCCATTATTCGTATCCAATGCTAAAGAAATCAACTCATTATTGAACAGACTTATTCCGATTATTGAGGAAATTGATTTTGAAAATCATTCAATTCGTGCAAAGAAGCATGAAATAACGACTTCAAAATCTGAAATTATTGAACCATTTATTCAGTCACTTTACGACAAACATGCTGATGAATATAAGAGGATAATCCTGAATGGACATGATTTGAAATTCATAGGGGAGTTCGAATCTTACTTGAAAATAAAAGGGCATTATGTTAGAAGAGATAGATGGGGGTGGGGTGAGCCGCTGGATATTGAAAGGTCAAGATCGCTATTGAATTGGGCGGAAGTCGTATTCAGTGAATGGGGTTTAGCAAATTCAGTATGGTATTCAAACAATATTTCTCCTGAACAAAAACACATTGTCAGAATTCATTTACAGGAAGTAAATGAAAGAGCCAGAGTATTTCCTGTTAATGTAGAAACTAGTGGTGTTGACAAATTTATCTTTGTGGCAGATCACGTACGAGAAGAAGCGATTGAGTTGTTTAATTGGGATGTAGAATCAACAATCGTGGTTCCCAATTATGTTGATGTAAATCGTTTAGATCAAGATAAGCTTCCAACTGCTAACAAGACAATTGGAATAATTGGAATCGTTCCACAGAGAAAGAGATTAGACAGAGCGCTAAATTTAATGAAAAGATTAGTCCAAGTAGACCCAAGTTGGAAATTGATTATCAAAGGTAAAGATCCGAGGAATATTGAATTCATGAAGGCACCAAATCGAGCCAAGGAAATGGAATACTATTCATCTCAATTTGAGAGGATAGACAACGAGACACATTTGAAATCATCAGTTTCATGGGATGAATATTCCATTTCGTTATCTTCCTGGTACAGAAAGGTAGGATATGTTCTCTCTCCAAGTGATTTTGAATCATTCCATTATTCGATTGCTGACGGTGTAGCAAGTGGTGCAATACCTATCATTTGGCCATGGGATGGTGCGAAAGAAATCTATACGGCCGATTGGTTAATCCAAAATACCGAAGACGCTGCAAATCATATTCTTAATACTGATATTAGTCTTGATACGATAAAAAGTAATAGGGAATTAATTAGAGAAAAATATGGAATAAACTTCATTTTTGGTGAATTAGAAAAATTGTTGTGATTAGAATGAAGCCAGTGATTTTAGTTGTAGGCGCAAGACCTAATTTTATGAAAATAGCCCCAATTCAAAAAGAATTAGATAAAAGAAAAATCCCTAATATTTTACTACATACTGGCCAGCATTATGATGATAATATGTCTAAGGTATTCTTCGACGATCTAAAAATGAAGAAACCAGATATATACCTTGGAGTAGGTTCTGGAAGCCATGCTAAGCAAACAGCAAAGGTCATGGTGGAATTTGAGAACGTTTGCAACGAACACGATCCATCAATGGTAGTTGTTGTTGGTGACGTAAACTCAACATTAGCATGCTCTTTAGTTAGTGCAAAATTAAACATCAAATGTGCACATGTTGAAGCAGGATTAAGATCATTTGACAGAGATATGCCAGAAGAAATCAATCGTATAGTTACAGATTCGATTTCTGACATTCTACTGACTCCTTCATCAGATGGCGATGAAAATTTATTGAAGGAAGGTATTCCGGAATCAAAGATTTTCATGATTGGGAATGTGATGATTGATAGTTTGTTTTCAAATCTTGAGGCCGTCAAATCAAAGGATATAAGCGCGAAGTTCGGTCTTGAGAAGGACTATGCCCTAATCACATTGCACAGGCCTTCAAACGTAGATGAAAAAGAAACCTTCGAGAGAATAATTAGTGCAATTGAAGATATTTCTGGCAATATACAATTTGTTTTCCCAATGCACCCAAGAACTAGGAAAATGGCAGTTAAGTTTGATTTATTTGAAAGACTTCAATCAATAGAAGGTATGAATATTACAGAACCTGCGGGCTATCTCGATTTCATTGCATTGATGTCAAAGTCGAAATTAGTTCTAACTGATTCTGGCGGCTTGCAAGAAGAAACAACTGCACTGGGAATACCATGTATCACAATTAGAGAAAATACAGAAAGACCAGTTACTATTACAGAAGGAACAAACCAACTTGTAGGAACTGATAGAGATAAGATTGTAAAAATTGGTAAAGAAACTTTGGAAGGTAATGGAAAATCAGGCAGGATACCTAAATTCTGGGATGGAAAAACAGCCCAAAGAATAGTTGATGTTTTATTGGAAAATGTAGATTAATACGAGGCAGATAATTTGCGGGTACTACATGTTTTAGCTAATAGCCCTCCTGATACAAATGGATACGCAATTAGGTCTCACATGCTAGCCAAGCATCAAAATAAATTAGATGACATTGAAGTGTTTGCGATTTCTTCTCCTTTCTATCCTCAAAAAGATTCTATGGTGGAGAATTTTGAGATAGATGGAATCGAGTACAGTCGCTGTGTCCATCCAGTTCGAAGAGAAAGAAACTCAAAAATTTCTCACAAATTGATCAAAAAAAATACTAGAATTAGGGAAAATAGCAATCAAGAAAATTCAATACAAGGAAAAAAGAATCCATTGAAAAGTATGTTTGATTTTTGTTATTATGGTGTATTCAAGTTAGGACGTCTCATAAAAAAACCATTTTCGTTGGCTTACAAAGTATGGGAAGAAAGAGTTCTGATGAAATTATTTCAATCTGAATTAGAGGATTATATAATTGCAAAAAACATCGATGTAATACATGCACATACACCATATAGAGTTGGTATTCCTGCTCAAAAGGCAGCAAAAAAAACTGGAAAAAAATTCGTCTACGAGGTGCGTGGTATATGGGAAGAAACAGCTGTTGCTAATGGAAGATGGAAGAGAAATGGTTTAGCATATTCGAGATTCCGGAGATTCGAAAATAGGATTCTAAAATCCACAGAAAGGATTATCTCAATCTCAAAAGAATTAGAAAAGGAACTAATATCACGAGGAATCCCAAAAGATCGAATAACTGTTGTTCCCAACGGTATTGAATTGCATAAAGAAGAGGAAAAATCCTTTCATTATGATGAAATATTATCAAAAATGAAATCTCTAGAAGGTGAATTAACAGTTGGTTATATTGGCTCTCTAAGACATTTAGAGGGGGTAGATTTGACTGCCAGAGCGGTTTCGAACTTGGTAAAAGATGGCAACTCCTTGAATTTCTTTTGTCTTACTGGTTTAGATGGACAACAAGAATTATCCAATCTTTGTGATAAATTAGGATTGGGCCAACGTTCTCTAATTACCGGACCAGTTCCGCATAAACAGGTTGGAAGTTTTTACGATTTGATTGATATTTTTGTTGTTAGTAGGCCAGATTACCCGGTTACAAGAATAATAACTCCATTAAAACCGTTTGAAGCAATGATTAGAGCAAGACCAGTTGTTGTAACCAACCTCCCAGCATTAACTGAAATTGTAGAGCATTTAGAAACGGGTTTAGTAACTGAAACAGTAAGTGTTGAGTCTTTAGAAGAATCAATTATCAAACTAGTTAATGATAAATCTCTTAGAAAGAGGATTGGAGAGAATGCTAAATCTTGGGTTGCTGAAAATAGGAACTGGGACAGGCTTGCTGAAAAGTCAACTTTGGTCTATCAAAAGTGACCTAAACAGGTCTTCCTACAGCGTAGACACTCCATCCAGCATCAGATATCGATTGTAAATCTAGAACTCTTCTACCATCGTACAAAATAGGATTTCTCATCCTAGTCGCTAAATCAGCCCAGTCAATTTCAATGCATGATTTATGAGCAGTAACAAGTACTGCTAGGTCATATCCCTCGGCTTTTTTGATGTCAGAAACAACCTCAACGTTGTCTGGGAANTCTCCAGCCTCCAAGTGAGGGTCATATGCTGCNACANCGATGTCTTTGCTTTGAAGCGCNTCTGTTAATGGNTCAGCAGGCGTTTCTCTAGGATCGCCTACCTCTGCCTTGTATGACCAACCTAGAAGCAGAATTTTGCCTTCACCTGCTGGAACACCAGCCTTGTAGAGTAACTCATTGAGGACACCTGCGACATGGATAGGCATGGTTCGGTTTACTGCTCGAGCCGCTGTAATCAATTCAGCAGGAACACCAACATCTGCTGCTCTTTGCATCATGTAGTATGGGTCAACAGGAATACAGTGACCCCCTACTCCCACACCAGGTGTATATCGGTGGAAGTTCCACTTAGTTGCTGCCGCAGATAGAACATCTTCGACATCAACATCAAGTTCTGGGAAAATACGTGCTAGTTCGTTAACAAGTGCTATGTTGATATCACGTTGGACGTTTTCGATTACTTTAGCAGCCTCAGCAACTTCCAATTTCCCAACATATCGTACGTCTTCTGATGTTAGACGACTATACAATCCGACAAGCCCCTCTCCTATATCCGGATTTGAACATCCTATGACTCTGGCAACCTGTCTTACTCCGTGAGCAGGGTCTCCTGGATTGAACCTCTCAGGACAATATGCGATTTCAACATCTACTCCGATTTCAAGACCAATGTCATCAATTTCAGGAAGCCAGGTCTGAGCGGTCACACCAGGGTAGACTGTTGATTCGAGTACAACGATTGTACGNGAGCCTCTGTTGAGCGATTCAAACACCGCTCGCCCCGCCTTCTGAACATAACTCAAATCAGGCTTGAGGTCTTCAGTTACAGGAGTAGGAACAGTAACCAAGACTACATCACAATGAGGGACTGCCTCACTTGTGGATGTAGTAATATTCCATCTCTCGCTTCCTGGTGCAGGAATGATATCGTCAACATCGGGGTCTCCGGTCGGGTTCTCACCGCGCTTTACCATATCCACGGTGCGTTGAGAGATATCAACTCCCCATACATTGAATCCAGCATCATGGAAACCAATGGCAGTAGGAAGGCCAACATAGCCCAAACCGATTATGCCTACAGTTAGGTCACCATTTTTCGCCTTATTGGAGAAGTCAGGTGTCCAGCCCATGGATTAGGTGTGATAGGTCTCATTTTTCAAATCGATGGAAGATTTCGCCGAAGGTATGTTCACCTTGAACAATTACAGACATCCATGGCGAGTGTACTAGTGACCGGTGGAGCAGGCTTCATTGGTACTAGATTATGCTCCAAACTCCATGCAGATGGTTACCACGTTATTTCTCTAGATTTAAATCATGAAAATGAGCAACAGTGGGAATGTCTTACTGCAGACATTAGGGATGAACTAGCATTCGAATCAATTGATTTCATTGTTCATCTTGCAGCTCAAGTTTCAGTCTCTCAATCAATAATCGATCCAGCAGAGACCCTTTCAATAAACGTAGATGGCACATCATCAATTATCCAAGCNGCAGAGGAATCTGGTGTCAAGCGTATTCTNTTTGCNTCCAGCGCAGCAGTTTATGGTGATTCTGATGAAGTGCCTACAACTGAAAATTCCCCACTAATTCCCCAATCGCCTTACGCTGTATCCAAAATTGTAGGTGAGGAATTATTACGAAGAACCAATATCGAAACTTGTGCAATGAGATTTTTCAATGTATATGCTGGAGATAAAACAAGCGATAGCAAATATGCAGCAGTAATTCCAGCCTTCAAATCCGCTATTACAAATCAAAATCCTTGTACAGTATTTGGAGATGGAACTCAAGTTAGAGATTTCATACACGTTGACGATTTAGTTGAAATTATCATACAACTAATAGATTCAAAATCAATCCCTAGTGAATTGAATATCGCAACAGGACAAGGAACAACATTGTTGGAACTTATCGATATTATATCAACAGCAACAGGTATTCCCGCAGAGATTGAGTTCCAAAGCGAAAGAGAGGGCGATATACACACCTCAATTGCAGATATTTCAAAATTAAAAACGGTATTAGCAAATTTAGAATTTATTAAACTTGAAGAGGGATTAAAGTGAGAATAATTTGGCTTTCCTCTAAAGAATTAGGAAATTCACTTAGTTCAACTACAATCATAGAACTCGCAAATGGCCTTGTCAGAAAAGGGCATGAAGTCGTAGTATATTCTCCGGGTAATCCGAAAGATGTCTTGTTCAAGCACAACCATGTAACCAGGAGCAATAGAAGGGGTTTGCAATCACGATCATTAGTAAAAAATCTGAAAAAAAGGGTTTCAGAATTTTCAATTGCCGATGTTGTTTTAGTCGATTGGCCAATTTTTAAGATTGCTAAATCCATCTCCTCACCTGTTATTTTGATGGATAGAAGTCCACCTGCCGACAAGGGAATATTGTCACTTTTACAATGGCCAAGTTGGTTCAATGCTTGGAAGAAAGCCTCGAGAGGAACGGCGGTTTCAGATTTTCACATTGAATTAATTCTTGATTCAAATGGAGTCACCGCAGATATTGAAGTAATACAAGCAGGAGTAGATTTAGAGAAATTCAAGCCCTCTNAAAAGGGAGATNAATTGAANTTATGTTACATCGGNAGAGTTGATGTTCACAGAGGAGTGATGTCTCTTGCAATGATTCTAGCAGGCTTACAGGAGNTAGGAATTGATGCCACACTTCATATTCATGGAACCGGTGATGCAATTCCTAGGTTGAGGAATATAGGGCTCAAAGGTATAGAAATTACAGATTCATTACCACAACAGGAATTAGCAGAAAGAATGGCATCCTATGATGTTGGATTTTTACCTATGCCTGAGGACAATATTTGGAGTGTAGCTAGCCCANTAAAGCGTTCAGAATATCTTGCATCTGGCATGGCAATTTGTGGAATTGCCCACCACGGTCATGCTATTGAAGGAACTGAAGACTTCATTCATCTCTTCAAAGAAGAAGAATTTATTTCGAGGACAGTTAACTGGTTTAGAAAATTAGAGCTAGAATCTCTAAGAGAAATGCAACTAAAGGCTAGGGATTATGCAGAAAAAAACCTATCCTGGGATCATTCAGTTGATGTATTAGATTCGATGATTCGTGAGTAAATTTCTCCCCATTGCTTTTGGATTAATTGAATTGAATGCTTTTCGACCGATTCTTTTAGGCCTTCAGTTATTGGGTTTTCAATAGCATCAACCCATTCATTCTTGTTACCAAGTTTTGCAGTTTTTACGCATGAGGGTAAATCTGGAACATTCTCTGAGGCGATTACAGGGCAACCTACCGATAGAGCTTCTAGAATTACCATAGGCTGCGCTTCATATTTTGATGGCACAATCAGCACCTTTGCTGTTTGTAGTAAACGCCACTTTTCCTCCTCGCTAACCCATCCTAAGGCCTGAACTCCTTTNGGAGCATNNTCAACTCCTGTNACNCGTAAATCNTCAANTNCAAGAGAATAAGCAAANTCATGACCNTTTACTGGNTCATCTCTGCCCATTAACAAAACAAAATCTTCTCTTTCAACATTTTCGATTATTGTTGGATTTACAGGATTTAGGACATACAAAGAATCTCCCACAAGAGGTCTCAATCTTTCGCTCCAACTCTTTGAAAGGCATACGACCTGGTAGTCTTCTAATTCTTTTTTAGCATCAATATCAAATTTGCCAGAGTGGATGTGAAATATCACAGGACAATTCGCTACTTTTGCTATTGAGATTTTTCTTTTGTATGACCAATCAGATGCACAATGGATGTGCACAAGGTCAAAATCACCATTTTTGATTTCTTTTTTTGCAATTCTCCATCTTTTCAATTTCCGCATTACGCCTTTGGTAGAAAAAGTGTTGCAGGTTGAAGCACGCCATCCATCGGGAGGGTATTCTGCTAACAGGTGTATCACAGATGCCATGCCGCCACCAGCCATCGTTGGACCGACATGAACGACTCTACGCATGTGGTTTGCTTCAATGTCATCAGCAATAGCATTGATGATTGTTAAATTAGGGGTTTTGTTGAAGTCATGAATAACTATGCCCTGTGTAATGGCAGCGGATTTGCTTGTTTATGCACAACTGTCCGCAGCAGGGATTGGCATGGCTCCATTCGCTTGGCATCGGCTTTCTTGTATGAGGTGGATGAAAAAATCCCTTGATATGCCTGAAGAGGACTCAAACCTACCAATTACAGTCCTATTGCCTGTATGGAATGAGGGTTTAATTATAGAAAAAAAATTAGCAGATATAGCAAATCAAAGCCTAAAAGTTAATCTTCTAATCATAGATTCTGCTTCTACAGACGACACAGTTTCCAAAGCGAGGAAATGGTTGGATGATTTTCCAGACGCCTTCATTGATTCTGAATTAATAGTGATGAAGAAGCGCTTGGGTAAAACCTCAGCAGTAATACAAGCNATAGATTCNCTGTCTGATTTTGATGGAATCACAATCATGACCGACGCTGATGCAANAATNCACCCAGGCTCATTTTCTAGAATTCGTAATTGGTTCTCAAGAAAAGACATCGGAGTTGTAGGTGGAACTCCAAAAAGAAAGGGTGACAATTCAACAGAATCCTCTCACAGAGACATGTTCAGCATGCTGAGAATTGCTGAATCAAAACACGATAGCACTCCCTTTCTAGAAGGGTCTCTGATGGCGTGGAGATCAAAACTTCTTCAGCCATCAGACTTGTATGCTAAATCCAATGCAGATGATGCACAAATAGCCACATCGATTAGATTGAAGGGATACAGATCAATACAAGATCCTGAATTATTCTTTACTGACCAAGCACCATTGACAGCAAAAGATCAGAGGCGGCAGAAGGTAAGAAGGGGTCAAGGACTAATTCGTCACTTGGCAAGGAATAGGAAGCAATGGTTTTCAAAATCACAAGGCCGTTTTGCAAAGATACTCAGGATAAATTCCTGGATGATGTTGTTATCTCCTTTAATGATGGCATCAGCTCTGATATTTGGTCTACTTAGAGGATTTACAATTGGTATTGAAAACAATCTCTATTTAGGATTAACAATAATTGAGATTTATTGTTTAACTGCTTGGTTATCTACTCGTATGAATTATCCAATAACTGGTATGAAAACGGCTGGATCAATATTCACAGGACTTGAAAATTTATTGTCAGGGATAATTCTTGCTTCTACTGGGACCAGTTTACACATGTGGGAACAGCATGAAGAGATTCGAGAAGAAATCGCTCGAAATTAAAAATAAAAAAAGGCCCCTCTGGGAGCCGAGGTTCCCAGAGAGGCGAATTCGAGATTATCTCGTAAACTTGTTTATGGTAAATCGATTAATCGATCTTANNNGGATGAGTCAGCGAAAGAATCGANGGTTGCGATAACCTTGTCATCTTCGTTGCCGACACCGATCTTTGTTAGTGTAACGTCGACATCACAGCCGCCGTCTGTACCGTCACAAAGGTCTTGTCCGTTTTCCATGATGGTGATTTCTTCAGCAACATCCCAAGTTGTGCTGTCATCTGTCATGAATGCACAGTCGCCTTCAGCTGCTGAGCTTCCGTCAGTTGCACCACAAATTAGTGTGCTTCCACCATCTACAACAATGGATACTCTTAGTGTAGCCCAGTTTAGTGGCTCACCAGATGTTAGCTGAACGTGTACCAACTTGTCGTCGGTTGTTTCGCCCATGCTTCCTGTTGCGTCTCTGTCTTCGAACGTGTAAGCATCGAAGCCACCGCCGGTTGAGTCACCAGCAAGGCTTGAAGCCCATACGTACAATACACCAGCCAGTACTACTGTAATTGCAACCATTAGGATGGTAGCAATAACAGGGCTGACTGCTTCTTCGTTCCTGTTTTCGTTGTTCATTTTTCTTGTCCTCCTCCCCTTGCGGGGACATTATGTCCACATACGGCGGCGTATATAATGCCTCCGACCACCCATGTCCAAAAATATTGATTTAAACGATATACTGCTCCAAAGTATATCAAATAGTGATATCAAAAAATAACATTTCTGATTGGTACAATCTGTTTGTAAATAACTAGATTTGTTATCTTTTAGAAGGAATAGGAGGTGAACAGGGTGAGAGCCAACGGAGAGGGGATGGGATGCACTCAACGAGAACTTCTACAGCCCTGTTCATGATACCGCATAAAGTGGTCACAAATAACGGTTATGACACATTTATACATCAAAAAAGAGGAAATTATTGACAGAATCATTCAACGGTCAATATTTCTGGCCCACCTGCAGTAACAACTGCAGTGTGCTCAAATTGTCCGATCATACCTCCGTCCTTACAGGCCAAGGCATGATAGGTTTCGAGATACTGAATGCTAGTTAATTTCTTCACGAGTGCATTCCATTTACTTTGGCGACTCTCTTCATCGGCTTCAGGGAATGGCTTCTCTAGCATTGGATAAGCCCATCTTTCAGCAAATGGTAATGTAGAGTATCTCTCTTCAAAATTTCGAGCGAGTTGTGCGCCCAATGGTTTTAGTTGCTTTCTTGCCAAAGCTTTCCTCCAAGCACCCTTTCTTGCTACTCTGTATATGTTTGATGAATTTTGTTTTCCAACATTCACAATCATCCCACTATCTCCTGAAGTGTTGAATGGTTCTACTGCATATACGGCTCCTTCTTCTACAACACCCTTGAATCCAGGGTTGTCCGGTCCACAAGCATATGAAGGAACGCTGACTCCTGCATGCAGTTCCCAAGGTTTTAGTTGATGGCCGCATAAATTTCGAATTGGTTGAAATCCTGCGTCGATAGTGGGCTGTGCTGCAGCAGCACCCACTTTGTACCATGGAGTTCCTGGATGAAGCATCTCAATTGCAGCGTCACGAGATTCCCTTGCTGCTTTAATTTGCTCAGTATGTTTGCCTTTATTCCCAATTTCTATTGTCAATGCATTGTCTCCAATGTGTCCATTGATATGAACTCCAACATCTAATTTGACAAGGTCACCATTTTTGAATACCATTTCATCTTCCCACCCTTCAGGTGAAATCAATGCATGGTCAGTTGTATAGTGAGCAGCGAATTCATTGACTGCTATAGTTGCAGGGAACGCAGGATTTCCACCATTTCTTCTGATGAATCTTTCAGCAGATTCAATTACAGAATGCCAGGTCTTACCTACCGTGATTTCGTCTTTAATCGCCTCTAAAGTACGGCGGGCTACATGACCTGCATCCTGCCAATATTTTAGGTTAGATTCGTCCAACATTCTACCACGTCAGTACTAGGTATAACGCCCTCTCTCATAACGGTTAGCATCCAGCCGTGGTTATTCTCTGCTGTTTGGTCAAATTTCACGAATGTGCTACCTAATCCATTAGGGCAGATTCCNGGAATGAAATTATCAATCCCTAAGGCTTCTGCAGCAATTTCTGTGTCACATTCTGGTGAAATTCCAGATTCATTAGCNCTTGTTGCGGTAATGGGACCAAATTCCTCTGCTAATTCTATTGCAGATGGGTGAGAAAAAACTCGTATCGCGATATTTTCGCCACCCAATCTAGGATCTACTTTCTGTCTTGCAGGTAATATTGTAGTGATTCCTCCTTTGGGAAAAGAATCTAGAAATTCCGAGATAAAATCAGGTAAAACTACCATCTCTTTCGCCTGCTCTAATCTTGCAACTCCAAGACTGACTGGCATAGTTGCAGGTCTATTTTTAGTGGAATACAAATTATCTAATCCTTTTTTGGTTGGTAAACATCCCAATCCAGGTAGAGTACTGGTGGGGTAAACTATCAAATCTCCATCAGAAAGAGTGAAGGTCATTTTTCATGCACCCACCCACTTGTTAACGTGCATGTCGGCAACTTTAGCTGCTAGTTCTCTATCCTCAGTTTTGACTAGAAGTTTTCCGCTGGGGTACANTGTTAGTTCCGCAGGCCCTGAAAACGTCCATGCTAAACGAGTCATTATTCCAATTTCATAACCATCTTCTTGAATTCGCTTTCCAACCTTTTCAAGGTTGATATTGTCAACTCCGTCTACAACAATTTGCCATGCGGCTCTATTACCGCACATTTCCATAACAAATGAATCATCAGACATTGCATTACCTCAGTTATTCGTTATCGTTAGATTTTGGAGGCGGTCCAGGAGGGCCTTTTGGAGGGCCGGATGGAGGTCCGGATGGTGGCCCTGTAGGCGGATTTGGTGGTGAAGCGGGAGGGGTTGGTGGGCCGGATGGAGGCCCGGACGGCGGACCACTTGGGGGTCCAGATGGTGGCCCTGTTGGCGGCTTTGGTGGTGAAGTAGGAGGGGTTGGTGGGCCGGATGGAGGTCCGCTTGGAGGTCCCGCTGGTGGGCTAGAAGGCGGAGGGGTTGCTGGTGGCAATGGTGGGCCTTTTGAGGAGGCCGGGGGGTCAGCGGGAGGCTGTGGTTTTGGTTTTGGAGTAATTGGAGCAAGTAACGGGTCAGGGGATTGAGCCGCAGGCTCATCTCTTTGACTAGGGAGCATAGGAGATTCTCTCATCGAGGATGATGATGAATTGTGAGCTAAAAGGGGGTCATTAGTTCTCGAGGATTGAGACATAGGCGCTTCTCTAACCGGATTTGAGTTCAGAATTGGAGCTGACCTTGCATCTAATCCGGATGTAGAGGTCATTCCGGTAGATAATTTGTCTAAATCAGCTTTGATTAGTGTGTCTCCACCTCTGGAATTTTCTGCTGAATATGAGGTCATTACAACCTTTGAAGGGTCTATAACTTCACGTTCTCTAACATTACCAAATTCTTCTAGATCATCACCAAATGCTCCAGCAAATAACGAGGAGCCCATTGTGTTTGATAGTTTTCGACCTTGCGTTGCGCTATATTCGAAATCATGTGCAAAAGGCCCCATCTTAATGTCAGAGTCTGAACCAGAGAGCGCAAATGTCCACTCACCAGAATCAAGAGGGAATTCAAAATTCCAATTTCTTTCAACACCCGGGCCTAAACTTGTAACGCCTTCGATAGAATTATATTTTCTTCCATCATTAGTTATGACTGATACATCAAGGCCGCCCATGGGAACAGGTGCTTCGTTTGATATGGATATTGTAGTTTGGATGACGTCTTCATCGTCATCATCTATTTCCATTTTAATTTCTAGAATTTCGGCACTCAAAGAGCCGTTTTTTCCTGAAGTTGCAGCCGTCATGTCGCCCACTATCCCTTCCACTAACGCAACTGTACTTGAATACAACCACAAACAGCGTGCTTACCTCAAGCCTCCGCGAGTATTTGATGGAAGCGACCAATCTACAGCGGCAAAGGTCTGATTTGAAAGGTCTACAGGGCTTCTTTTACCTTCATGCTTGAACGTTTTTACAACATCCCAAATACCTAGGATTTGACCGAGATATGGAATTACATACTTCGTTTTGTGTGCAGACCTTCTCCCCCAATGACTATCATCAAGAAGTGTTCCGTCATTGTTAACAATAGCAATTCTCATCGCTCTTTGGCCAAGAGATCTTCCGTAATATCGACCAGTATACTTGAAGTAAAGCCAGAAAAAGGTTAGATGCATTATCCAAGTCATCGCAACATAAATTGCCTGATCTGTAAAAATCAAATCAAAGGCCGATAAATAAGAAAAAAATGTTCCTTGCGTGGCAAAGCCGAGTATGACAACTAAAAGAAACACATCTAGCATAAATCCAACAATTCTCTTCCACACTGGAGCGATTAACATTCCCTCCGGGATTGTTGCAGCAACAGCCGCTTGAGCCATCGTTCCTGGATTATTCACCTTTACAGGGGACTCCGCCATGGTAATGCGTGGTGAATGGCCTTTGAAAGGATGGTCATTAGGAGTTAACTACATGCCAAGCCATCAAATTGGATTCAGTAACCCATTCAAGCCAACTTGCCCAAGTTGAATCAGTTCTCAATGTTCGGTCGTCCCCGATTACAATCAAACCTCTCTTAGCACGTGTCATTGCAACGTTTAACCTTCTGTAATCAGATAAGAAACCAACAACTCCGTCGTCATTTGATCTAACGGTAGAAAGCACAATAACTTCCTTTTCACGACCCTGATAGCCGTCGACAGATTTTATTTCCAACCCTTCAATTTTCTCTTCAAAAAGTTCTCGAATAAGCCTTACTTGTCCAGAATATGGGCTAATTACTCCAATGTCATCTGGCATTAAATCACCAATTGCTAGTAGTTCATTTACAACCTTTACAACCATTCCTGCTTCATCCATATTTGATTTTGAAGAACTAGTTGAATCTTGAATTTCTGACCCATGAATTGGTATGAATGCTACGGGTTTATTCCAGTCAGGCCACAAGAAACCAGCAGCAGGCGGCCTATCCGAATCACTACATCCATCTTCTAGCAGGTTTTCGTAAAATCTTGAGGAAGGGAATTCTCTAATCGTTGAATGCATCCTATACTGTGTAGTTAGCATATGAGATGGAACTCCATTTTCAATTAATCTTTCAAAAAGAGGGATGTTTAGTCCGCCCTCTTCTGCATTTCTACTGATTACTGTAGGGGGAAGCTGCTTGTGGTCTCCTACCAATATTATTTGTCTGGCACCCTTAACAATCGGCACTAGCGAAGAGGGTTCAGTTGCTTGAGTAGCCTCGTCGATTAGAACGATTGGAAACTTTCTATTCTCAAGTGTAAAATGCCCCGCTCCTATGTTTGTTGTACATAGAACCTCAGCTCCAGATAAAACATCATCAATTATTCTAGATTCTAAATCTCGTATCTCACGATAATTTTTGTTTATGTCTCGATGGGCTAGGCCTCTTTCCTTTCCTTTCAAATCATGTAATTTTGATTTAATCCCGTCCATCTCTTCTTGAATGAATGCAATTTCATCTTGCTTTGGGTGCTTTGCAGATAAGGCATCTAAGGTAGCTTCTCGTAAAGACTCTCTAACTTTGACCGGTCTTCCAAATCGAACTGCTTTTACTCCTATATTCAGCAAACCTTCCAGTAAATTATCCACCGCAACATTTGATTCAGCACAAGCCAGAATTGGTCCCCTTCCCATTTCTGTTAATGCTTTTAGAAGGTGAACTGCAGTGTGAGTTTTACCAGTTCCCGGAGGTCCTTGAATTAGAGTTAAACGCTGTAATAATGCTTTATCGATTGCATTTCTTTGACTCGAATCTAGCATCATATTATCTAGGTCAACTGGTCTAGGTTTTTGTCCATGAATCTCAGGGCGCATAGATGCTGAAGCCTCTAGGTCGTGTGGCTGACATAGTAATAGGTCTCTGAGACTAGTGCCTCCATCTCCTTCGGTTGAGTGGAAGGAAATCAAAGCATCATGCATTCTATCGTGAGCAACTCTATTCGCTCCACGATCTAATCTCCATCCTCCTTTGCGTATGTCTCCAGGTTTCTCAGAAACAATGACTCGAATACGATTTCTGTTGGTATCCAGAACAACTCCTTCCACTACTTTCTCACTCCAAGGTCTAGCTCTAGAAATTATTACCATGTCGCCGTGGCCAAATTTATGATACGGCAAGCGCCCCTCTCTAGATTCAAAAACTAAAATGGGGTCTCCAAAGAAACGGCCAGATGAACGACCTCGTAGGTCGAAAAGCGTGATGCCTGCTTCTACAAGTCTCTGCTTACTCCATGTTTTCCAGCGTTCATTAACCATATTCAATTCATCATCTAATTCTATTTTTATTAGATTAGTAAAACAATTGAAATGATCTTGAGATTTAATCCATTTTTTCTCATGTGGGGTCATTTTTCTGGAGTTGCCAGTAGAGCGTGTGCTCATTTTACGCACCTCGCCCTTTTCGCCCATGAATAGACTGTGAAGATACATGTATAGCATATTTCCGGCGCTCGATAATGGGTGAGACTTAACAAGGAAATTGAACGGGGAGGAGATGCTGATTGGTATGTTCCGACGGAAAGCGACTACGGAAATAGAGGGCGAGAAATGCCCCTTCTGTGAATTCGTTAACGTTACAGGGGCGACAACTTGTGTACAATGTTATTACGATTTAACCAAAGCACCTAGGGACCAAGGCGACCAAGTCTCTGCAGAGGTTAGTGGTTCACTATTCGATGAATTAATGTCTGATGACGATGATGATACATACGAGGAAACAGAAGCCTTGGATGTAGTCTTAGCACTAGACTCAGATCCTTTGGAAATAAATCAATATGAAGCGACAGATTTTGAAAGCGAAGAGCCTGAAAAGGTAGGTTTTATCGATTCATCATCACCTGAATTAAATGAAACCATTTCACATGCTCCAGAAGATATCACTGCTGATGAAATAGGAGAACCAATCAAAGATTATCAAAAATTAGATTTTTCTGGTGTAGATCCTCTTGCCGAGGTTCCAGAACCTGTTCACAAAGGAAAGGGAGCAGTGTTCTCACCCAATAGCCCCGAGATGGATGTTGATTTGAAAGGACACACAGGTGGTAGCGAATTACCTTCCTTGCCATCAGAGGAAATCTATGAGAATAAGATAGATTTCAGTGCTGTTAACAAAGCACCGGCACCAACTCCTCAATCAGTATCGCTTCCAGAGATTCCAGACCTTGACTTTACTACCTCAAGTGAAACCCAACAAGAAGAGGAAACTCAAGATGCATCACAATTGGATATTCCCGAACCAGTCAAAGTAAAAGAAGCACCTTCTTTAGATGCAGATGCTACTGCGAAAGCAGAGACAACATCTCCAATTGTAGAACAAGCACCTATGGAGGAACAAGAAGTAGCTGCTACAGAGCATATTGTGCCTGAAACACCTGCGGATGTGGAGCCACAAGAAGTTAATTTCGAGCAACCAGTGGCTCCAATTCCAATCAACGACGGAAGATTTTGGCCTTGGCCAAAAGGCGAGCCATGGGATGCAAGACAAGTTCACAGAGAAGTTGTTACGGCACTTGAATTTACAAAAGCTGGGAAGAACGATGAAGCATCAAAAACCATTGATTCTCTTGGCCCACATCTAACCGATGAAAATGTCGATTTAATCTATCACATAGGAATGGTCTTGAAACAAATTGGTAGGACAAACGAAGTAAAGACCATGCTTGAAAAAGCAAATCAATCTATGCCAGATAATGAACACGTAAATTCTGCAACAATACACCTAGGTGTATCATGAGGTGAAATGATGGAGACGCCAGAGTTATCCGTCAATGATTTGGCTATCTTGCGGCCGGTCAATAGAAGAATCTTGCCAGAGGTTACAGAAGCATACATGGAAGATCCGGTTGCAGCAAAAGCGGCTCTTCCATGGTTGAAGGAAGGCGAAGAAGCAAGGGGTCAAATTGCTGATCTAATGATTGATCTAGAAATGCATAGAAATGGAGATAAAATTCATTTTTGGGCTATTCACTCTACTAATGATAACTCGTTTATTGGTATGATAGGACTAGGCGACGAACTCCAACTCGCAGCATCTGCTTACAATTTGGGATACTGGGTTCGTAAAAAATGGAGAGGCATGGGCATTGCATCCGCATGCGTTGATGCGATATTTACTTGGCAAAGAGATAGGACTGAACAATCCTTGATTGAAATAACAGTTCACCCACATAATGAAGCGGGTCTAGCAGCATCCAAATCGATTTGTAAAAAATGGAATGGCCTCGCAGTTGAAGGATATGTTGCAATTGAAATAGACGGTCGAACAATACCTCATATCCTACACTTAGTACAACTTGACAGAGGTGATTAATTGAAACCGGTCTGGTTGACCGTCGATTCTGACGACATTAGGCACATTCCTTCCTCTCAAGGTCACCCTACTAGGTCAAAAGGAGTGCCACATGAAGGAACATCTCCTGAAATGCGAGAGGCTATGAGGCATTTTCGAAATTGGTTGGATAGAACCCAAGTCTCCTTGACAATATTTGTTATTGCAGATCAGCTAGATGACCAAGAATTCAAAACATGGTTACGGGATTTGTTGGATAATCATCCACAGATTACAATTGGTTGTCATGGACTTACACATAGATGCTGGTCAGCATTCCCTGAGGATTCAGATGGTTTGTTAAAAGCATTAGTTGAAGCAGATGTAAGACTTCATGATTTTGCAGGCGATGCTTGGAGGCCTTGGTTTAGGGCACCTGCTGGCTATATCGCACCATGGATGGCTCCAGTTATTGCAAAGGCTGGATTTGAATTGGATAGTAGTGTAAATCCATCATGGCTTGTAAGGAAAAAAGCGGGTCCATGGAAAGATTGGGCTGCGGTTGAAAAGGCGCTGAAAGATTCAGGACTTGTAAGCCGACCTTGGTTGTGTAGGTTCTCATTACCGACATGTGGCCCGGCTCTCTCCATACCATTTTTATCATGGAATGCAAGGAAGATTTGGTCTAAGTTAGGTCCATTTGTTCTCCCAGATGAAGCTGAGCATACGGTTTACTGGCATATTCTTGACCACGGTAAGAAAAATGGTAGTTGGAGTCCGCCTCTCATAATCTGACAAGCACCTTCCAAGTGCCACCGCCGTTTAGGTAATCTGCCTCTCCAGAATCGCTAATCTGCCATCCGTCAGGCAATTCATCAATTTCAGGTGCTAAAACCAACCAATTGATGTGACTAAGGCTGCTATCTAAATCATATATCCAAGAAGATTGATCACTACGCCAATGTCCAGTTATGTTGTTTTTTTCAGCATCAAGTGGTTCATGGAATGTATACAACCAATGCATCCCCAATGTGGCATCTGACACAAATAAGAAATGTTCTCCCTCTTCTAAATCCATTGAATCGGCAGCTTCGTCAGTCCACATCGTTTGACCGTGTATTCCAGCAAGGAGTGAGAACGGCAAAATTAGTAAAATACCTAGAAACACTTTCTTATTTTTCCAATCGATTCCATCGTTTACTCTAATAATTAAAATCCAAACAGGTATTGCAATCATTGTGATGTATCTACCATTATTCCCCATAGTGAACATATGCCAAGGCCACTCAGATTCCCAGAGTGTAGATTCATATGTCCATAATACTGCTACATATGCAGTAATTAATCCTCCCAATCCTCCAACAATCAATGAAAGTTCAGAAGTTAAATCGTCTTTGATATGGTTCATTTTTTCCCACGTTGAGAAAACATAAGGCCATATTATCATCCCAAATAAACTGTAGATGATAACAACATCAAATAATGCAAATGGTAATGAATAAAGGAATCTGCCAGGTTCATCGAAAATAATTTTTGAAGTCCCATATCCTGCTAAACCTAGTAAAATTATGGTCATAATTCCAGATAAAAAACCACCAACCAATAGGATTCTTGGATTTGGATTAAATTTAGGTATGTAAATAGTAAAAATCGCAGCAATAGCAACCCCCAAACAATATAATTCAGCCCAATTATCAAAATTGAATTTAAACAAAATTGCAGATATCATTATTGAATAGGCTATCAGTTTGTGACCAAGCATTATCTTCATATTTCCAGAATTTCGATAAGCGTTCGTTAACATTAACGCGCCCATTCCAAATATAGACAGCACCATCAATTCGTCATATGATTTTCCAGATGAAAATATCACTGTAGGGTGTAATAGAATTAATCCAATAAGTGGTATATTTTTGTTCAATCTAGATAATCCAATAAAAATCAGAACTAAAAACAAAAGGCTTGCGATTGGGTTTGAAATCAAAGGTGGAGAATTTATGATAGTAGCTTGTTCAGGATTGGAAGCATCAGGGTCACTCTGCCTAGTATCGCCCCAATCCAAAACATACCCTTCTCCCTCCTCGACATAGGCAGATTTGACATGAACATCAAGTCCTAAATCTGAATTATAGATTGCAAATAGGTTTAGCACGATTGCAAATGCAAATAAACCAATCCAGAAGTGGTCATTTTTTTCCTCAAACCACCTCATGTTAAACCCTCACAACAGGGGGGTTCAACTCTTTTGCCCAACTGGGAGGTACATGGCGGATATTTTAGCAGGTGTCAAAGTTCTCGATTTGTCACGCATTTTGGCGGGGCCATATTGTGCTCAAATGCTTTCAGATTTGGGTGCTGAAGTAACCAAAGTTGAAGCTCCATGGGGAGATGATACAAGAGGATGGGGTCCACCATTTCTAGAGGATGGCACAGCTGCATACCACTTATCTTGCAATCGTGGAAAGGAAATAATCTTCCACAATCTCAAGCAGGATAAAGATGCGATTCAGGAATTAATTTCCCAATCTGATGTAGTAATTGAAAATTTCAGGCCTGGACAGTTAGAAAGGCTGATTGGCAAAATTCCAGAAAGTGTAATTCTGTGTTCTATCACAGGTTTTGGTCAAACTGGACCACGGTCACAAGAACCAGGATATGATTTGGCATTACAGGCTATGAGTGGAATTATGAGCATAAATGGAGAAGAAGGCGGCGGTCCAGTAAAAGTCCCAGTTGCTTGGATTGATGTGATAACTGGATTATATGCGGGTAACGCAATTCTATCGGCTTTATTCCATAGAGAGCGAACAGGAAAAACTACACATTTGGATATTTCATTATGGGATTGTGCAATAGCATCATTGGTGAATCAAGGACAAAATCAACTCATCAGTGGGCAAAATCCGCCACTTCTTGGTTCAGGTCATCCAAATCTTGTGCCATACCAGGCATTCAAAACAAAGGATGGCTGGGTAGTAATTGCAGTAGGTTCAGACTCCCAGTTTGAGAAACTATGTAATGCTCTGAAATTAGATAATATATGGAAAACAAATCAAGAGAGAGTAAATTCTAGAGAAAAATTAGTTGAGGTTATCCAAAGCAAAACAATAGATCTCACTAGGGATGAAGTTTGTAATCTGTTACAAGGTATTCCTACTTCGCCGATAAACAAGATTAGTGAAGCATTTGATGATATTCAGAGTAAAGCAAGAGGTGTAATTCAAAATTGGAATGGCAACCCAGTTTTAGCAAGCCCGCTTCGATTTATTTCAGAAAGAGAATAGAGAGGTTTGCCCACCATCCCTAACTAAACCAGCATCTTTCAATTGATTGATTGCATTGTCAAAACGCTTTTGTGAGAACTGTCTCTCATCGATTAAGAATTTCTTCAAACCTTCGACATCCACTGTTCCTTGTTGTAAATCTGCATCAGAAACCTCGACGACTGGGTGGTTTAGGAAAATCTCTCTTATTTCTGAAAGCCTATCTGGAATCTCTTTCTGTTTTGCTTCACAAACACCTTCGATACTTCCAAACTCTTTGATAAATTTCAATCCAGTTTTTGGGCCAATGCCCTTTATTCCAGGGTGGAAGTCAGTACCAATCATAATGCCAAGGTCGATTAGTTGTTCCCTTGTCAATTCATTGTCTGCTAATATTTGGTCAAGTTCAATTTCTTGTGCTCTAATTATCCTACCCATTCTTTTACTACCATCCGAAGCAAAGTTTCTGATAACGAAAGGCGCTCCGTAAAGAAGAGCATCCCAGTCTTGTGTTGCTACAGCATCTAATTGACCTTTAGCAGCCATAACTGCTGCTTGAGCCTCTCCTTCTGCTGCTGCTCTAAAAGCAGGAATCCCCATTAGTTTTAGCATTTCAATCGATTCGTCGACCATTTCAGGAGTATACTTTACACAACGTTGCGCCATCTTTTGAGCGGTTGCAAAATCTCCAACTTCCAATGCAGCTTTCCATTCTTTTTCCGCCTGTTCTCTTACAGCTCTTCTTGCATCCATCTCATCCTTTTTCAAATCTGGATGTGTCCCGTCAAAAATGAATACCGGCTTTACACCCTTTGCTAACATTGTAGAAGCGCGTGCAAGAAAACCCATCAAATGAGCAACAACTTTGCCATTTTCAGCCCTAAGAGGTCCACCATCACCTGTTGGTGATCGGTCTCTTATCGTAGTTAGAAATTGGAACGCCAAAAGGAAACTGTCTATTCCTACGGTTTTCCCTCTCATTGCTTCCATAGTGGTATCCTTTGCATTAGCAAGGTCTCTAAGGTTACAGCCCATGTAATGCCGTGGAGTAGGTGGCACTTGAGCCTCACGGCTAATGACTAAATTGGTGGCGGGCAATGCAGGATTCGAACCCACGTCTCCGGCTCCGAAGGCCGGAAGGATATCCAGACTACCCTAATTGCCCTATCACGGCGAAAAGCCACCCCTTCTTGAACCACACCCTCGCGTTCATTCAAGTGCTTTGATTGATTGGCCTAGTTATGGGCAAGCGTCTACCATGCATTGAAAATGAATGCAGCGCTTGTTGTAGAGAGACTACAATGCCGATAACATCGGTAGAAGCAAGTCTGTTATCCCGACGTACTGGTTTGCAGGAATCAGAATTTTCTTTTAGGGATTCAGAGGGAATAAGAAGGCTACTGAATAACCAATCAACAAAAGCATGCGTTTTCTTGGCAACTAATTCAGATAGAAAAGACGCTCCTGGGGTTTGTACAGTTTATGATTTCAGACCGGCAGGCTGTAAGAGTTATCCAATCGTATTAGATGAAAATGATTCAGCAATCCTGGATGAACTTTGTTCGTATATCGAAGAATTTGAAGCACCGACAGATGAAGATGCATTCAACTTGCTCAATCTTGAAGAGAAATTGAAGCAATAACCATTATTCTTCCAAGTGATTTGTGTACTGGAATTGCATAACAAGATTTAATCTCAACTTGTGGGATTTGAATATCTAATTCAACTTCCTCATCCAAGTTGTCTTGTTTTCCTTCTGTTGGTAAAATTAAGACTACATCACAATCAAGTTTCTGCTTTTGGAAATTTTTGAGGGTATTTTCCAGTAACATGTCCTCTCCCTTGGAATTTCTTCCATACGGTGGATCTACAACCAATGCAATAGTATCCTCTGGGAATTCAAATATTGTTGAATCTCCCCTTTCGATTATAGCATCAACACCTGCCCACTCTAGGTTTTGTTTACTACCAATAACCATTTCAGGGTCAAAATCTACGCCAAGAGCAGACCTTTCACTGAGAGCGGCTTCAATAACGATTCCACCAGTGCCGCACATTGGGTCAACAACAGTCCCAGTTTTTGTCCCAGCGGCAATATTGACAGCAGCTCTTGCTAATCGCGGTTCAAGACTCACTGGTCTGAAGAACGGTCTTTTGTTTGCACGCATTGAACTCCAGCCTTGCTTTCCAGGTCCTGGCCCTATCATCCATCCCCAAGCAACACAATTTGCGGAAGCATCTAACACGACTCCAAATCGTTTTTTTGGTTCCGAGAGGTTGAAGGTAGAACCATTGTCATAGAACAAACCACCAATTTGCTGTTCGATTTCTTTAGTGCTTGCGTTGATTTTTCCTTCATGTCTCCAGCACTCAACAGCCATTTCTTCAACTTTTGATGGAGAAATTTTACTAATAAGATCTTCAACATTAGTCCACCTGGCTAGACCTCCGCCTGTTAGAACGCATTCTGTTCCAGACATGTTCTCTGTTCTTTCCCAATCAGAAACACCAGTTGCAATAACTAATCTTCTTGAGTCTGTCCTTAAGATTTCAACTTCTGGAAACATTGCTTTTGCTTCCTCTCTTGAGATTGCAGGATGCCAACCTCGTAAACAAATTACAGTTCCACTGTGAAGTAATTCCATACATTCACCTTGTGTAAATTGTAACGGATTCTTCTCCCCAAGTTTCATTTCCAGATATTGACATAGAATCTAGATTAAAATCTGCTTTAACTGGAGATTTGTGTTCTTTAGCAGATTGCACTAAAATAAATTCATCAACTAAATTTTCTTCCAAAAATTTGTTGATTGTAAATGGTCCACCCTCGATTAATAATCGTTGAATCTCCAAGTCTCCGAGCATGTCCAATAATGCACCAAGGCCTCTGAAATCACTTGTCATATGTCTGGTTGCGAAACCGTCTGTCAATACTTTACTTGATTTAGGAATCTTGTCATTTGGGTCAATTATCACTCTCATAGGTTGCCTATCGCTGTCAACAAGTCTCACAGTTAGAGAGGGATCATCCCTCAAAACCGTGTTAGAACCCACTAGTATCGCACAACAATCCTTCCTCAATTCATGAACCTTTGTTAGGCATTCAATGCTTGTAAACCGTTCAGAATCTTTTGATAGGTCATCCACTGAACCATTGGCATCGACTGCAACCTTGACTGTAACGAACGGTCTTCTGTGTTTACACCAATGCAAAAACTCGCGCATTTGTTCAGCAGCACCGTCTGCTAGCAAGCCAAGACGAGCTACAATACCTGCATCTTCTAGAACTTTGACACCATTTCCTCGAACAAGTGGATTTGGGTCATTTTGAGCAATAATTACCTCAGCAATCCCAGCCCACAGCAATGCTTCAGTACAAGGCGGAGTTCTTCCAAAATGGTTGCAAGGCTCCAATGTGATATATGCAATAGCACCATTTGTATTGTGCCCATTTTCTTCCGCATCATGTATTGCCATTTGTTCCGCATGCAAACCACCGAGATGGTCATGCCAACCTTCTGCGATAATTTTTCCATCCTTCACTAAAACACAGCCAACAAGGGGATTCGGTCTAACCTTACCTCTTCCTTTCTCAGCNACATCGATGGCGCGCTGCATGAAAGTAACATCTTCAGCGCTCCAAGCCATGATGCCGGCTAAATCAACGATAGATTTGATTGCTTTGATTGAGCCTGCGCGGTACATGGAGAGAATTCATTGCATCGTGAATCCAGCCAGCAGAGACCACACATGTGGGAAACGTTGGCCCGAACTGGCAAAAAAAATTGAAGCCAGAGGATGTAAAGTAGTTGCTCATATTACTGAAAAAGTAGGACATGCATCACATATTGCATGGCAATTNAGACAGGAAGGGGAAGCTGAACTCATAGTCGCAGTTGGTGGAGATGGTACTGTTCACGAGGTTGCTAGTGCNTTGAGAGGAAGTGATATTCCATTAGGAATTATTCCCTTAGGGTCAGGAAATGATTATGCAATAACACAAGGAATTCCTCGCAAGGATATGGATAAGGCAGTCGACGTTCTTTTCACCGGAAAGGATAGACTTTGCGCAGCTTGGCGTTTAGAAGGATTTCCTGCCTCAAGTGCCGGTGAATATCCTGCACCTTCTTCTAATGAATGGGATGGTCCAGCACAAAACGACGGGCGTATTGTTAGATGGGTATTCTTGGAATCTGACGCTGGTATCACCAGTGCAATTTCTCGTGCTAAATTATCCAGAGCAAAATGGATCAAGGGTAACAAAAAATACACATATTTGGGAATAACAACCATACCATTTTGGAAACGCAGGAAGATTTGGTTGAAATTAGATGACAATGAAGGAGAAATTCACGACTTTACTATGTTCGCAGCCACAACGGGAGAAACATTTGGTGGTGGCTACCAAGTTTGCCCAGGCGTGACTCCCGTCGATGAATTTGGCTCAATTGTCTATGCTCCAAGGCTTTCCAGAATTGCGATGCTATCTCTAATGGGTCCTATTAAGAAAGGAAAACATATNGGAAAATGGGGAATAACTCAACAAAAAGCAAACAGGATTGAAATCAAACCTGTAGACAAAAAAGGTAATGTTTCTGACATACCACTAGATGTAACAACATGGGTACAAGCAGATGGAGAGCCAATTATACAAAGTCCTGCAATATTAGAATGGCATCAGAAGCAAATACTCGTAAGAGGAAACAAAGAAGTCAGTTGGGACTCAGAATGAGAAGTCACTAAATTCTTCGTCATCAGCAATCGATGGTGAACTTTGTTTAGGCGCTCTAGGTTCTGGCTCTGGCTCAGGTTCGTGCTGAGGAGCGGCGCTTCTCTTGACCGCTCTACGCCTTTTCACAGGTCTTTTCGTATCGGTTGGCTCCGATGCTCGCGTTGGCTGCGTGGCTCTAGTAGGTGCTGTAGCAGAGAAATGAGTCACAGGCGCAGGTTCAGGTTGTGAGGAGACAACATTTGAGGTTGGCATTGGTGAGTTAGTTGGAATTTGTGTAGTAGTAGTAGTAGTGTTAGACATTTCTTTGGCTTCCTCGGTAACTACTACCGAACTTCCTCCTCCAAATTGAGTTGGACCATCGTCAGAATCATTGGAAGAAAGCACGCTGTCAAGATTGAAGCCGGCTATAGAGGACACTTCTTCTTTCTTCGGTTTCTTTTGAGGAGGGCTTTGTTTCCTTGCTTTCTCAGTTCTTTCGGAAGCACTTTCCAAACCTTCTTTTTTGGACTTTCTCAAGTCTTTCTTCATTTGAATCGCTTTGGCAAATCCTTCTCTTCCGAGTAATGTTTCAGCAGTTGCTCTAGCACCTTGGCGGATTACCATTGTTGAGAGTATGAATAAACCGACTCCACCTCCAACACCAGCAACTAGGAAGAATAGTATGAAGCCCCATGCTCCAAAGAAATCCGTGTCCCCTATGGAATATTCTTCGTCTGCTTCACCATTCTTACTGACGACGCCTTCTGCAGTCTTGATATTGGTTACGACCATTCCATGGCCTTGTCCATCTAATTTGCAATTGTCATCAACATCTGTGTTAAGTCCAGATTCGTCTGCCAAGTAACCAGTTATTTGGATAGGTTGATGCCAGTGTTCTAGTACATTCAATCCTTCAGCAATATTTTCGTATCCTGGGATGATTCCAACAATAGCCCAATCATCTTCATTTTCAGATAATTTTGAACCAACTGCTTCGCTTGGTTTTGTTGGGTATGTCCAATCTTTGATACTGACTCTGCCNGCGGTNCCCTCTTCAAAATTTTCAGCTTCNGAATAGGACATCTTGTGNATAATTACCGCTGCACCCATAGCCGACTGTATACTGTCATCAAGCGGGTGCTCANTGTAAACTTGAGAAGAAATGATCAGNCCTGTAACTTTGATTGTTGAATTTTCGCACTCAATAAGTGGAACATTGTCGTTACTGTATCCTTCTCCCATTTTTGATTGAATGTCAGCAGTATTGCTACTCGAATCAATTGTGACCTTGATTTGACCATCGCCTGTTCCCCATTCTGGAGTATCAGCGTAAATGCATCCAGACATCAGCATCAGCAGGGTGGTAAGCAAAGCAACTTGCACCCTCCGGCCGGCCATGTACTGCCCACGACCGATTGAGTTGTTGAACCCTTTCCTAATCAAGAACGGTTTAATTAAACAAGGCGCGGAGAGAGAGATTCGAACTCCCGTGTCCGAGGGACAGTGGATTTCAAGTCCACCGCAATACCAGGCTATGCGATCTCCGCTTGATTTGATGGGAGGGCATTCCTTTCAAGAATCTATCCGAAATCATTCAAGCCTTCTTGCAGCGATAATCGCTAGACCAAGGCTCATTACAACAATTTGAACGGTAAATCCTGGAACGTCTTCGGAATCGTCAACTACTACAGGGGCGGCTCTGTTCATATCTTCTACAAAGTTACTAACATCCCAATTAGAACCCATGTATGCAACAATGGGTTTCCAATCCCCGTCGAGGATGAATGTTTGTGAAGAATGAGAAACTGTGGTATCGTGTCTTTCAGACATAGGTACTGGAATCATACTTAGGTTTGCATTGGAAGCAGCCCATGCTATGTGATCGGTATCCTGCATAATCATGACGCTATCAATTCCTACATTACTCACTTCCCAAGTTGAATTAGTATCATTCCATAGATAGAGCGACCACCACCAACTCCAATCATCTGGGGAGTCTATACCGTTGATGCCAGAAACAGAATTACCGTACTCTTCGTGGGTTGAATAATTGAGAGACATATTATTTTCAGAAGTTGCAGCAGTTGTTAAGTTCCATCCTGTAGCATTTTCCATGGGAAGGCTGCTCATCTCTACCTCAAGCATTGAAGTAGTATTGTCGGGGTATAATACTATCATTTCATGCACCATTTCATCATGGTCATGGTCATCATGGGATTCGATTTCCTCTACCTTGACATTGATGTTAAAATCGTCCCAAACCGTTTGAAGTTTCGCTTGAGATCCTGTAAGATGAGGCCAATCTGCATTAAAATTTTCACTATATTCTTTCAAGGCAGCAGGGTCGTCATTTGCAGGGTCAACGGTAATCGATATGAACTGATAATCGATATCTTGAATCTGCTTTTCAACAGAAACTAGGTTACTTGTAATCACAGGGCATACATCAGGACAAGATGTGAATATGAAAGCAACCACATTTACATCAGCGTTGTCTTCATGCAAGGAGTATAAGTCACCGTTTTGGTCTGTCAACAAATGATTTGCAATAGATCCTCTATCAAGCTTAACTCCGTTCCAGTGTAATCCATCACCGTCTGCTGCTGTTGATGGTATCCCACTAGCTAAGAGTAATACAGATATACAAAATCCTAACCACTTCATTTTCAAACCTCCGTGTGACTATTCTGTTACGTAGGAATAGTCCCAGTTAGGTGTGCACCATGCAGGTAAACTATCAATTCCGTCTGGGTTTGATAATCCGATTCCCCATAGCATTAAAGCAACGAAGACAACTGGGAAAAGAGCGGTTCTTGTGTAGATGAACGGGTCACCCTTCAAGTGCATGAAGAAAGCGGCTATCCCGTATCCTTTGATTATGCCAACCACGATTAGAACTCCCCAAACAGCAGTTCTTGTGATCTCTATGTCAGTTCCAGGAATATAATCAAAGAAAACAGCAGCAACTTCGAATAATGTGAAGAACATCAATATGATGAAATTCACATAGTATACATCAGTTCCTGATTTATCTGCAAACCATTGGAAAATTCCTGCTATTGGTCCTGTATATTTTTCCTCACCCATATTTTCACCTCAATACAAATAGAATGCTGGGAATATGGCTACCCAAGCCAAATCCACAAAGTGCCAGTACAATCCGAAGTACTCAATTCCTCTACCATTGTTCTCGTCATAGCCAACAGTATCCGCTTTGAACACCATGAATAGCATTACTATGAGTCCGATAAATACGTGCAGACCGTGTGCTCCAGTCGCTACGTAGAATATTGAACCTGCTTGAGTATCGATAGTGAAACCTTCAGCGATTAGATGGCTCCACTCTACAAGTTTCAATACAATAAACAAGGAACCAAGGGCTAAGGTTACAATCAGATAATTTCTAACAGCCTTCTTTCGTGTTGGGAATAATTTAGCCATCAAAGCATTCTTTGAAGGTTCCCAGTTTACATCTTTAGCAGCCTTTAGTGCCAACACGATTGTGTAAGAAGATATAATCAAAGCGAATGTGTTTATGGCACCAGGCAATAATGTGCCAACTTCATGACGCAATAGGTCAGAAGCGGTTGTAGTGTCTACCTCGCTGCACTTTCCAGCATTTTTAGCCCATTCTGTACACCATTCGGTTCTCATTCTTAGGTAAGAGGAGAAGAAGGAAGCGAAAACCATGGTCTCCGATATTAGGAAAATCCACATTCCTGCTTTTCTGATATCTTGGCCTTCGAATGGATCAGAAGTGGCAATTTGTTCGTGATGACCTTTCAGGTCTTCATTCCACCAATTACCTATTCCCATGATTAAGATTACAGAACCAGCCATTGCTAAGGAGAAGTCTCCCATTTCTGCTTGGTAGTCAAGTCCCAATAGTGATTTGCAAGTATTTACAAATCCAGGGAATCCCATCATGAATAACAGAAGTCCGGCAGCCATTAGAATCGGAGAGGCAGAACCGTGATGCTCTTCATGGTCATCGCCATGATGATGTTCTTCTTCGGGTTGTATACTATTGTAGAAACCAGAAATCCCATAGAACATTGCGTAAATTATGAACATAACAAGAATCGTTTTCCCTGCTGTAGTCCATGTGAGATATGATAGATGAGCATCTTCTTCTGCTTCGTGGGCTTCTTCGTATTTTATACCTGCAGCATCTGCTATATCTGCTCCAGTGTTGGTTTCTTGTAAGGTTTTATTCGCGTCCATCCAAGCCATTTTAGCTTCAGCAACTTCGTCTTTCTTTTCGTCCCAGGTGTTTTCTTTCACACCACCGATAGCTCCGTGTAAAACACCGTATGCCGTTGCACCAACAACAAGCATGATAACCGCAATTAGAACGGTTCTCATCCAGACTTCATTTTTGACATCGTGTAGGCTGCCGCTCATGATTTCGCCTCCTTGTTCCAAAGACCACGTATCGCTCTAAACGGCCCCTTCATCATCGTTTCAAACTTCGTCTCATGATGCTCTACACCTTCGTTTGCATCATGTTGGACTGGCGAAACTGCGAAGGAAGGAGTCGGTGGAGGCGATGTGACAGCCCATTCAAGCGACCATCCACCCCATGGGTCCTTGCCGACCTTTTCTCCTTTCTTTACAGAGCGGACAATATTCCAGACTAGAATCAATTGTGATAATCCAAAGATGATAGCGAATGTTGAGATTGCTAAGTTTAGTTCAGCAAATCCAGATTCAACCGCATAAGTGTGGGTTCTTCTTGGCATTCCCATGATACCAACAGCGTGCATTGGCCAGAATGCTGCATTGTATGAACTGAAAGCGATTAAGAAATGCCATAGACCCAATGTCTCGTTCATCTTTCTTCCAGTAACCTTTGGGAACCAGTAGTAGATTCCAGAGAATAATGCGAAGATAATTCCTCCAATGAATACATAATGGAAGTGAGCAACGACGAAGTATCCATCATGGAATTGGGTGTCAAGGCCAGCAACTGGGAAGAACATTCCAGATAATCCACCCAGTGTGAAAGTAATCAAGAATCCAAGAGACCACAATGTGTGAGTCTTGAACACTAGACTGCCTCCCCATAAAGTAGCAAGCCAGTTGAATATCTTCACTCCAGTAGGAATTGCCACAGCCATAGTTGTAATCATGAATGCAGCTCTCCATGCAGGACTCATACCACTTGTTAGCATGTGGTGTCCCCACACAATGAATCCAACTACACCAATTCCTACCATAGCGTAAACCATGGACTTGTATCCGAAGATGGATCTTCTTGCACTTGTTGCAAGTACTTCAGATACTATACCAAATGCAGGAACAACTACCACGTATACTTCAGGGTGTCCAAAGAACCAGAACAGATGCTGGAACAGAAGTGGGTCGCCACCAGATGTGAAGAATGTCGTTCCTATTGTAGAATCGAATAGTAAGAAGAAGACACCGATTACGAATGCTGGCAGGCTCACATATAGCATGAATACGCTGATTAGTACAGACCAGGTAAATAGAGGCATTCTCATCCATCCAACACCCTTTGCTCTCATGGTGAATGTAGTCGTAACGAAGTTAACACCAGATAGAGTTGAAGAGGCACCTAGTAATGCAATTCCTGCGATAAATGCAATCGTTCCTGAATTCGGACCCTGATCAGTACCCAAGCCTGCAAGACTGGAATATGGAGGATACATAACCCAAGTAATGTCTGCCGCCTCACCGCTCCATATACCTGTGAAGATTAGAGGGGCTGCAGCGACGATTAACCAGAATCCAAGTGCATTTATTCTAGGGAATGCTAGATCTTTTGCTCCTATTTGTAATGGTAGAATGTAATTCATGAATCCAGCAATCATCGGCATAGCAGCAAGGAAAATCATGGTAGTTCCGTGCAGTGTAAAGAATGAGTTGTATTCATCATACGTCAAGAAATCATTTTCCGGTAGTGCTAGTTGTATTCTGAATAATAGAGCTAGAAGGCCACCAACCAGGAAGAAGAAGAATCCGTATAGGAAATACAGGATACCAACTTGTTTGTGGTCAGTGGTTGTCAACCATGGCTTTAGGTATGCCCAGAACGCGCCAATCGAGAAAGTATCTGGATTTCTTGTGTAGAATACCCACATGCTTCCAACCAAGATTAGACCTAGGGCTAATCCAATGACAGTCATCAGAATTGTAAGTGCTTCAGCGCTCGCAGCAGCCGGGTCAGCGTTAATTCCGGATACGGTAAATTCCTTTTTGTTCCATTGGTCAGAGCCATCCATATCAGGTGCGCCGTTACCGTTAACAGCGTTACCGTAAACAAGGAAATTTGCAATTTCAGTATCACTTGAAGGAGCAGTCCACTTAACAGTCCAACTTCTTTGCTTGTTTCCTTCTTCTGTGTGTATTAAGAATCCTCCATCGTCCAGTGCACTATCATCTACTGGTTCGAGCGTACCAACGTTGTTTTCAACGGAAACTCTGAAACCACCATGAGGTGCTCCTTCATCCGTATTGATAGGTACATCGGGGTTTTCTACCGTAATAGTGAAGATGTATTCTTCAGAGACATTGTAAATTTGTGGTAGGCCATCTATGGTAATTACTGTGGCGGAATCGATATTTCCGTGACAAGAACAGCCATTTTCTCCTGCACCGTCAAGGTTGGCACCGTTTCTTCTAGCTTCCATGGAGGTAGTAGAAGCAAGCGCAAGCAGTAGAACTGCGATTATCGCAATGCTTCTTCCTCTCATGATCTCAACCCCTCATGTTCGAAGTAAATGCCAAAGTCTTCATCACAGTTAGTGCCTTCTCTAGCAACGACTTCTACTTGACCAATCATCAATGAGTGGAACTCGCCACAGTATTCAGCACATCTAATCGGCCACACGCCGGCCTCGTTTGGTTGTACATACATCCATGTGCCTCCCTCCAAGCCAGGAACAGCGTCTTCTTTCATTCCCCATTCTTGAAGCCAGAAAGAGTGTTGTACGCCTTGATAGATACTTGACTTATCACCATATTTATCAGAGTGAATGTTGAATAGAACATTCGTGTCACATGGTATAATCAATTCTGTGCTTAACATTTTACCTTCTGGTATGTGTTGCCATCTGTGGACAATATCGCCATCTGCGTTGAGTAGTTCGACACTTTGGAATTCAAAGTCTATGAAGAAATCTTCCATTGTGGTCTGATTTGTTAAATCTAGGGTCGTAGTGCTTGTTCCAACTGTAACCTTTGCTTCAACGGCATCTTGTCCGGCATTGATTACTAATCCCGATGTAGTGTCCCACGATACATCGTGTCCCGTGTCCATATCTTCCCATGTCAGAGGGTCTTGATATCTGAATTCCCATGCCCATTGTACTCCGTTAACTTCGACAGTGAATGAGTTCTCGTCATCCTGTAGTTTGGCGACTTCTCCCCAAACAATGTTCATTGAACCAAATGCTAAGAAAGTCACCCAGATGACGAGTATAGTTGGTCCTAAGAACCAAGCGAATTCTAAATCGAAATTGTGCCTTTCTTTTGGAAATGTCCCAACTTTAATCTCTTCTTTGTTATTTGGCTCAATTCCATCTCGGAACCTCAAAACAGCAATTAATAACCAAGTAAAGGTAAAAATTCCTACGATAATGGACCAAAACAGGAATTTATCATATAGAATGTTGAATACTGTAAATTCATCTGGCCACAGTTCCCGAGAAGCGCCCATGTTAAAGGCGGTTAGACGGCCGTATTAAGCGATTGCGTATGGGTGGTTTCTCCCGTAGGGAGGTTTGTTGATGTGCTGCCAATTTTTAGGTAATAATATGGGCGTTTTTTCTTGCATTCAGACCACCCTTTCTGGAGAGGTTTTACTCGATGTAGAAGTTCAACCAAATTCTAGTCGGCAAGGAGTAATCGGATTGAATGAATGGAGAAACAAAATTCAAGTTGCAGTAAAAGCCGAGGCACAAAAAGGAAGAGCAAATTTTGCGGTTTGTAATGTCTTGAAAACTCTTCTAAGCACCGAGGTCGAGATTGTTCAAGGTTTGAATTCAAGACAAAAGAAAGTCAAGATCAGAGGATTAGACTCGCCAACAGTTGTTAAGATATTGGAGGGTCTAATTGAATCGTGAAAAAAGGTATGATTTAGCATACAGAGCGCTTGAAGAAGCCATTGAGGAAAACGAAGCTGGCTCGGTTGTTCTGGTTGAAGGTAGGCGTGACGAAATTGCGTTACGTGCTTTGGGATTCACAGGTCCTATCGAAAAATTGAATCGAGGGTGGCCTGTAGAGAAAATAATAGCATATATCGATGAAAAATATGAATCGTGCATCCTACTAATGGATTGGGATAGAACGGGGGGGCGTCTACAAAAAAAGATAGTGGAATCTATGACTGGGTTAGAAATAAATGTCTCAGATGAATTGAGACAAGTTCTGTCGAAGGCAATGAAACCAGATACAAGATGTGTTGAAGATTTAACTTCATTCCTTGGGCAAGACGACCCCTGATTCCTTGACGGTGTTTAGAACGACATGGGTATATGATCTTGTTATCCCGTCAGCTGTGAATACGGTTTTTGTTAAATTATCGAGATCTTCTCTATCCTTGACTCTCGCTAAAACCATTGAATCCCAATCTCCTGTAACATCATAAACAGCAAAAACGCGATTATCAGCAGAAATCTTCTGCTGAACATCCATAATGCGTCCTTTTTCGATACATAATCCAGCCATAACAGTCATTTCCCAGCCTAGTGAGGATGGGTCTAAATTCAGAGTATATCCAGTTATTACGCCTTCTGATTCTAAACGCTTGATTCTATTTGTTATAGTGCCTTGAGCAACCCCAACAACGTTAGCCAGTTGTCTTTGGGATAAACGAGCGTCTTTGCATAATGCATCGATAATTGCCATGTCTGTTTTGTCTAACGCCATATCTATCACAAGGGGTGTTTCATATTCAACTATTCGCATCTTTTTCTGGAAGGTTCAAATCTAGAACCCAATCACCTAATTGATCAACAGATACTGAAAGGTGTAGAGAAAAATCACCTACTCCGACGACTCTTAGTTTGCCGGATTTTGTCGTATTCGCAGGGATGGTTTCCGGTTTAATTTTACCATTGGATTTCCAACCTTCTTTGAGTGTCATTTTTTTGATTTCTACGCTATTTCCGCTGATAATCTTGTACTCGATAACATCCGTTTCTGCCGTCCATGAACCCTCTAACTTAGGTAAGCCGACCTCTCTCTTTCTTTCTGCTTGAACTATGAATCCCATACAAATTACAACGCCTATCAATAAAATTGTAGGCGCTAAGGCTGCTCCGCTGTCCACAGATTGCCAATAAGTCGGCATTTTTGCTCTTTGTAAGGACAGAACTCTGTTGTAGGAATCATTTTCAAAACCACCAACCAAAACTAACAAAATTTCATAATCATCTGCATGACTGGCATCACCTAAATTTACTCCAGCTGCATCAAAGTGGTCATAATTGATTGTAGAGTTCCACTTATTTGTAGAGTTATTTGACAAATACATCACTGAAGATGGAGCCCAATCCCTTACGAGATTTTTGACTTCTCTTCCCATCGAGTCGACCGCTTCGGTTTCTATGATGAAAACGTGCAATTGAGTTGCAGCATTTAGCGTTTGAGGATTTGTCCAAGTGGCTGTTATATTGATTAATTCTACCTCGCTGGAACCAATTAATTGTACGGTCCAATCTATATCAATTTCATTTTCGATGATCTGCGGTTTGACATCGGTTATGTTTTCCTGAAAACCGTTTATTGCTACTGAAGGAGTTTCAGTTAATTCATGATACATCAACCTTGAATTAGCATCATCATCGGGAAAGCCTCCTCCTTCGTCATCAGCACCAGTTCTCCAATGAAGTAATGTAATTTCGCTATCAGAGTCCATTTGTTCAAAATCTTCAACGATATCATCGTCGTTAGAGCCATGAAAAAACTCGACTAAAATCGGAGCAGATTCTTGACTAGTATACTTTGCTTCAGAGTATATTGTAAGGTCACTTATCGCTGTAGTAACAGGTAACATAAGTACCGCTGTTAGCAATACAAACAACCCTCTCATACTCTCACCTATTCAATTCGACAATTTCATACGAATTATTTCTTGCTCATTCTTGTCAATCATCAATGACACTCTCGCAGCAACCCAAACGGGCACCATGAATTCTCCGTTTCTGATTATGCAGGAGCCTTGAGGCAATTCGATTTCTATATCTTCTAACAAAGGCACCTCTCCTTCTATTATTGATTTTAATAATTTTAATTCAACATCATACACATTGGATTTAATCGAATTCCGAAGTAATTCAAGTGATTCTTGTTTGATGCGCCACTGACCTTTGTTATCTGTGAATGAAGGTTGACCTACATGTATAACGCGAAGAGGGTGGAAATTGTTTTGAGGCCAGAAATCACCCTTGCTGTTGTAAACCAGCGGTTCAAAGATTCTGGAATTGACTACATGATTGGATAGATTTACTCTTTTTCCTCTTAGCCACCACGAGTAAGAATCTTTGTCAATTCCCCATTTAGAGCATATAGAGTCAACAACATCATCAGGAGCAGTAATACTTGCATGCTTACTCTTTTTTGTAACGTGTAATTCTTCAGCAGGTCTTTCCAATTTACGTTTCAAAATCATTGATTTTGCAATTCCCTCTGGTGTATGTTCGGGAATGTGTCTAAAAAGGGCAACATAAAACCCTCCAGAGTCATTGTCGTGCTGATGAACTCTAATCGTTAAGCCAAGTTCTGGAGATTCAATACCTCTTTGTTTTGGATTCAACATTTCTTCTTTGAGACCAACTACCTTTGGAATTTCACCTTCCCAGGCTACAGGTTTTCCCTCTTCGTCGAGGATGTCCCAGTCATCTTTACCTTCGTGATACTTTAATCCAGGAAAAATTCTGTCACAATCTATTTTTTGTAATTCCAACCAAGGACATTTTTGCAATATTTCACAAACAACAGCTTCATTTTCAATAGGATCTAGGGAGCACGTTGAGTAAACCATCTTGCCACCGGGACGCAGTAGATTTGCAGCGCGGAATGCAATATCAACCTGTAATTTAAACAAACTTCTTCCAACTTTAGGAGTCCAATTATACCAGATTTCTCTATTCTTACGAGATGTGGCTGACCCACTACATGGTGCATCTACTACGACACCGTCTACGCCAGGATGAGGCATTCTACCTATGTGTCTGCCATCGTGCTGCATAATAATCATATTAGAAAGCCCTAATCTTCCACGATTTGAAGCGAGCAAGTTTAACCTTCCAGACGATGGTTCGTTAGCCAGTACTAATCCAGCAGGAACCATTTCAGCCAGTTGTGTGGCTTTAGAGCCAGGAGCTGCACATGTGTCCAGAACTAAATCATCATCAGATGGCTCCAATACCGCAGGTGGGAGCATTGAAACTGCTTCTTGCCTTGTTATGCGTCCAGTTTCGTGAAGTATTACCATCATGTTTTTGCTATGTTCATCTGGATAATCCCCTTTTGAAAATGGCATGACCCATGATTCTGAATTAGTCATCCAAGGAATTTGTTTCCCGCCTAAGTCTTTCAAAATACTTCGAGTCCATTCTTTATCTGGTCTATTCGATGTTAATCGCAGTGTAACAGGAAGAGGTGAAGATGCTACAGGTAGCCATTTTTCTACATCAATATCAAGAGTTTTGGCAAGAGCAGTCAGAGGAGTTGTGGATAATTTCTCCAACAAGTCATCATCGGCCGGTCTCACCATGTCTACGGGTCGGGAATCACACCTTTGTTGATTGTGCAAGTCTAAAGTCTGAGTTCTTTTTAGAAATACTATGGCGGAAACGTTTGTCACCCTAACATTCTTGTCCGCCATTTTCATGACTTTGTCTATTTTTACAAGTTATGGTAAGTGGGTTCCTTCTTTCACGGCTTTATTTTCAATCCTATCATTTCTGCAGTTACCAGAAGACTCGATACAACAATCCGGAGGTGAAATTTTAGTCACAACTTTTGTAATGAGCTTAATTTTCCAACTCAATATTTATCGTGGTGCTGAAGTCAAAGTCGTAAACTCGCTGGGTGGAATTGTTGTTTGCATAATCATGCTAAATGGTTATCCAAAAGATGGCATTACAGAGACTATTTTTGAATATACTATGACAGAAAATATTCTTCAATTTGTATATGCCTCTATTCTAGGGTTTGTGATAGGACAGATGTACGTAAACATAGTAAAATTTGATAGGAATCTAACGGTTGTTGCAATATTGTTTTATTCCCTATTTTTGATTACAGGAGAAATCGAAACAGAGTCTTCATTTTTCGTAATCATTACATCAAGTATGATATTTGGTATACTGCCATATTTCGAAACTTTGACATCGCAAAAAATCGGAACAGGGGATGGCAGAACACTCGCCCTGGGTCTTTCGACTCTAATTGGCATAGTCATAATTTTCATCTTGACCTTTGTCTCAGTATCAACTGAAAACAGAATTGGTGATGGTTCTGGAGCCTTTGCAGTAGCCATGTGGCTAACATTGGGGGTTTCTACAATTGGATTGGGAGGCATGCTACTTCCAATAGCAGGTTTTGACCAACATCCGAGACCCGAAGGGTGGGGATTAAGGATCTCGCTGTCTCTATCACCAATGCTTCTCTCTTTCCAAACAGATTTGGTAAACCATATTTTATTGGGAGTAATAATTGCGATATTAATCTCAATATCTGCTCCTTTGGTAATAGAAAAAAAGTCGTCTAAACCAACTCAATAAGTGGGAAGTCCCCCCAACTCTTATGAATGGATAAGAATCGATAATACCCGAAGAGGTATACTCTTCAGGGGATGGGGATCCAATGGGTAGAGCATTCAGAGAAGGCGTAAGCAAAGCAAAAAAGATTACAATGAAGCCAAAAAGAAGGTCATGGAGACCTTTAGCTGATTTACAGGGATTAACAACTAGAACCGAAGCAGTAGCATCAGAAATGGGTCCTTTGGTAGAAGTGCCAGCCATGGTTAGAATTGAAAACGACAAATGGGTTTTCGAAAGAATTAGTCAAGAAACATTGATGCATCTAACTCATAGATTGATTATTCATGAATCCGAAGGGTCAAGAACTCTTGGAGCCACATTAGATCTTGAGACTGCAATGCAGGTTGCTCAAGGAATGGCTATTACCGAAGGCTCGGTTGTCTTGATAGAGCCTCTTGCTTGATTAGAATAATCCAATTAGCCAAGAAATTACACCTTCATTTACCAAGTAAATGAAACCCGCTAATCCAATACAAGCGAAGTAGATTTGTCCTGGAGTAATTTTCCATGCATCTTCGGATTCTTCATCGAAGTATCTGATTAGACCTGCAGCCTGTTGAATACCGCCACTGTCTTTCTTTGCCATACACCGCCGAGTCACATTCCCTTTATGAACGCGACGCGCGCATTTATTCTTCTTCTGAGGCTAAATCTACAAACGGGACTTCCTCTTCAATTACGAGTACATCACCATCAGGAGCGACATCCTCAGGCTCTATATCAATCGAATCGGCTTCCAATCTCGCTAAGGCACGCATGACAGCAGGGGCATTACCATCGGCTAAAGCATTCTTCGCTATCTCAATTTCATGGGAATCTCCTTTTTCTTGCAATGTAAATTCAATCAATTCAGTTAAATCGTCTTTAGCGTATGAAATGTGATCTCTCCATTCCTTCTCATTGGCTTTGATGTCTGAAATTTTTGCAAATTTCCCCTTTCTTTTGAATTCCCATGGGTTATGAGGTAGGGATGCTACTAAATCGAAAATCAAACGACTTCTCTCTGCCAATGGCCCATTGATTGTAATCTTGTTTAGGTAACAACTGGTAATCAGTCCAAAGCCCCAATAAGGATAACTCTCTATTTTGAGATTCAAATCTCCTGATATTGTCGTTATTGTCCATCGTTGCTCATCGAATTTGGGACTTTCTACAACTTTTGGCGTAGAATGACCCTGCATTACCTTCAGTAATGTCAATGCAATATCGCCCAGGTAAATTGTCGAAGTCACAGCAGGATGAGAATTACCCCTCAGTAGACTCTCGTTGTCCATTCCGTGAGTCGGGCCAGATTTCCTAACTTGAGCATAGAGGGTAGAATTAGTAGGGGATAGTCCACTCTCCATGGTGTTATTGAGGATAGACTTAGGTTTCAAGAATATCGGAAAATCGGAGAAGGGTTCATGAATTAGTGTCGATATGGGTGCAACAGGTGAAACAGTGTCTAAGTCCAAGAAAGACCATCTTGAAAATTTGATGAAACTACCAGGCGTNGGAAAAGCAACAGCACAAAAATTNTACGACTCAGGAATAAAATCCCCTGCTGGNGTCAATAAGGCTGGTAAGAAAGGATTAGCNGATGCAGGAATAAGCGCTGCAATTTCCAAGAAATTGCTTGCAGCAGTTGCAAAAACGGCAGCAAAGAAAACCACTGCAAAAGCAAAGTCAGCAGCAAAGAAGACTACTGCAAAAGCAAANTCAGCAACAAAGAAAGCAACATCGAAAGCTGTTGCAGCGGGAACAAAAGTAGCAGAGAAGACAATTGAGAAGACCTCAAAATCAGATCCAAAGCCTGCAAAACAAACGAAATCTACAGATGGCAGAAAGGGAAAAACCCTGAAGGCGCCGTCACTAGCAGATATTCTAAAGCGAGTAAGGCAGAATTGATTGCAAAAATAATGATTAACTTAAGTCATAATCGCAAGAACATGCCAAGAAGGAAATATGGCCGTCTGCGCAAGACTGTCGAATTACCTCCTAAGGCAAATTGTTCGCGCTGTAGAAGCGGTAAGTTTTGTCCAATCGAAGGGCATGANGGCAATCAGGTNACAAGTCATAGAGATTGGACAGGGCCNGCAAAAATCGCAAAACGAAAGAAATCAAAATCATGAATCTTCGTTTTCAATTTCTGCGCTCTGAGCACGTTTGTAAATTTCTCTTAATGTTTGGTCACTAATATCGAGATATACTCTTGTAGTTGCAATACTAGCATGACCAAGCAATCTTTGGATACTCACCAAATCAGCACCTCTTTCCAGCAATCCTGTTGCAAAATTATGCCTCAATACGTGAGGAGTTAATCGACCTCTTGGTATCTTTGATTGATCTGCCAATTTGTCCATCATTCTTTGAACAGTCCTAGGTTGGTAAATTGTGCCATTTTTAGTGATTAGCAAGTTGTCCTCAGACGGGCTTCTTGCCTCTCTTATTGGTAACCAAGCAGTGATTCTATCAACAGTAGATTTGGTAAATAATACAAGCCTATCNTTTCCTCCCTTTCCGTCTATTACCATAGCAGAGTTATCTTCCATATCTACATCGGATAATTTTAGGTCACACAACTCACTTACTCTCAATCCAGTCTCCAATATCATTGTTACAACAAGGTTTGCAACGGGGTCTTCGCTACAAGATGCGGCTTCTTTTACCAAGGTTAACTCTCTACTAGTAAGTGTTCTTGGTAGCTTTTTACCACTTTTTGGACGAACTAGATGTTCAGGCCATCTTTGTCCTAACCAATTGATTAGATGATTTGCTGCCGCTAGTCTTGCTTTTACTGTAGACGGCGCTCTATCAATTAGTGAATGTACCCACATGTCCAGTCTACCATTCAATGGGTCTACGCGCTCTAGGAGTTCTTCTATTGTCATCGAGTCTCTTTCAGTCTCGGTGATAATGCTCTCTCCAGGCAATGTTGTTTCGAGTAATTGTCTAAGACTCAACATGTACGACTTTTGTGTGTTTGCAGATTTTCCTTCTGCTTGCATCTGAGTTGTGTAAATCGTCAGCCACGGTAAATGGGCTCTTTGCATCAGTCTAGGAGGTAGACCTGGGCCGTCACCGTATAGCCTTCGCTGTACTGGTTCCTGTCTTGCGCTATATGGCCCTGTTCTCATTGGTGTCACCACCATTTCCGCCGAGGCGGAAGTGCATCCCGTGTCCCGAAGGACACCCATCCCTTGGTGCAGAATCATATGAAACCTTCGCGTAAAACCCCGAAAAACTTCAACCACGAACAAAAATCAAGTAACTTTGATGCAAATCAAAGGCTGATTTCATCTGATTCAGATTCGACAATTGTATCAAAACTGATTAACTTCTCTTTAATGTTCAATCTCATTTGCTCCATATCNCCATAACAAAGCAGTATGTCGTGGAATCTTAATTGTAGATCTATACCTGGGTTCCATATCAAATCGCCATCCCGAGAAATTGCAAAAACCGGCACATCACCAGTGAATAGGTCTGAGATTTTTGACCCAGCTAAGTGCGGGTGATTTTTCATGTGAAGAGAAACAACACCTTGGCCAGGTATTGTTTTCAGCAACTGGTCAACATTTACTTCGGTAAAATCGGATTCAGAGACAACGTAGTCGATAATTGCGCCTGCAACATTGACTCCACTAGCTTTCTCAATCCCTTCAAGTCCCGGAGATGAATTGACTTCGAGAACAAGAGGTCCATCATTTCCCTCCAAAAGGTCGACACCTGCAATGTTTAGTCCCAGTAGTCTCGCTGCTCTACAAGCTATCGCAGCGTACTCATCTGAAATCTGAACAGGCTCTACTGTTCCATTGAGGTGGTAATTTGAACGGAATTCTCTACCCCTAGCTTTTCTTCTCATAGCAGCAACTACCTTGCCGCCCACAACTAAGGCTCGAATGTCTTTACCGTGGCTTTCGGCAATATATTCTTGAATTAAAACAGCCTTTCCAGATACTAGAAGTCCTTGTACAAGGTTTCTTGTCTCGTGAATAGTATGTCTAAGGAAAACACCNTGTCCTTGAGTACCTTGTGTGACTTTNACTACAACAGGCAATCCTCCAACAGTCTCTATGGCTCTACCTACGTCTTTCATATCTCTGACATAAGCAGTTTTTGGGGTTGGGATTTTATTTCTCCCAAGTATTTGGGAAGAATTCAGTTTATCTCTGCTTTGAAGGATACCAGTACTGGAATTTGCAGTCCAAACTTCGAGCTGTTCGAGGTGTCTTAGAACCGAGACACCGTGTTTTGTAATCGAGTGACCTATCCTTGGAATGACAGCATCATAATCAAATTTTTGACCTTCATGAAGGATTCCAATGTCTTGTTCAGCTACGAATAATGAGAATTGCATTGGATCTAAGACAGCAACATCAACATCTCTCAATCTAGCCTCTTCTACAAGGCGCCTGGTACTGTACAAACGGGGGCCCCGTGATAATACAGCCAGCCTTATCGACATGGTTACATCTCAAACCCCATGGTTTTTGAGTCCTTTGCTAAATTCACCAATCGTTTACTTCAAGTTCTGATTTGTGATGGGAGTATCATGACCGACGAAGAGATTGAAGAAACTCAAGAGGTCGAAAAACACGAAAACGCGGAATTAACATTGGAAGAGCGGCAAGAAAAACTAAAGAAAACGAGATGGAATGTTTTCATGTATCTTGGTCTTGCAGCACTCTTTTTCGGTTTCGCTTTATACCCCTTTATGGGATTTGCAATGACAGTGGATGAAGGTATTGGTTCAACCGATTTCCCTCTACAAGTTTGGGGAATACCTGTTGCAGGAGAAGATTTCACAGATATTCCTGTAGAGATAGAGGTAGTTGTTCAGTCATTACCATCCGACGTAAATTCGATTCAAGTTTTTATTATTGAAAATCCAAAAATGTGTGACGCAACTGACGGTTCGATAGAAATGATGCGTAATGATTTATTGACGGGAGAGGCCAAACATCCTAATACAATGCAGACTATTGAGAATCCTGTTGAATCTAAGACATATGATTTGGAATTTTCAATCGACCCAGGGCTGTACTGTGTACAATTAGTTGTAAACACAGATAGCCAAAATTTCGCCGGAACTAACGTTCAAGCAGATGTAGATATCTATCCAACTCAGATACCACTTGCAGGCATTGGAATAGTTTGCTTACTACTATCTGGTTTTGCGTTTATTGGAGCACAGAAAGAAGGCAAGTACGTCAAGAGTCTAACAGAACCAAAAGATATGCCTACTATTGAGGATCAAATCCTATCCAGTGCAGGTCCAACCGGCCCTCCTACAGGCCCAACTGGCCCACCATCTGGCCCAACCGGCCCTCCATCACCTGGGCCAACGGGTCCGCCATCAGGCCCAACAGGCCCGCCTACATCATCAGTCGAAGTGGCTGAAGAGCCACCTCAAGTTCAATCTGAAGATGTGTATGAGGCTAACGGTGATGGATGGTATTTCAGAAAACTCCCAGATGGTTCTTACGACCAAACCGTGTATATGCTGCATGAAGGACAATACATCCCGTACGAGCCAACAGAGTGAGAATATCTACACAATGTTGTATCAAACATACCTACCCTTGAAAGAGGATTAAGTGCTGGTGTTATTCAATGGGTCAAGCCTTGCCTGAAGATTTCTCCACCTTGACGGTGGCTGAATTAAAGGAATTCTGCAAAGAAAACGGTTTGTCTATGTCTGGTAAAAAGGCGGATTTAGTTGACAGATTGGACTCGCATTTTAATGAAGAATCAATTTCTCTAGAGGAGGTAATATCAGTGCCTCTTCCCAAGGTAGAAGAAGAAGATGTGCTAGACGAAGAGGAAGTCCTCGATGCTGAGGTACTCGACGCTGAGGTTATTGACGAAGAAGAAGCAGTGGAAGAGATAACCCCCGTGGCACAAAAAGAGGTTACGTTACCGACACTGAAAGATCAATTACAAAATCCTAAGGTCATCGCAGTCTTACTTACAATCCTTGTAGCATCAGGCGGATGGTATTGGTACACTACTAGTCAATTACAACCATTCGTTGCTGATGATTTAAGATATGGGGATTCGATGGATTATTCAGTTATCGGAGGAAATATGGAAGCTACTGGTGGTTACATCGATTTGGTTCTGGATAATATCGAATTAGAAGATGAAGACATATGTCGCTTACAAGTTGAGTTTGCTGGTGATGGAACAACTTCTGTTACTAAGGGCACGTCTGAAGATATTTTGTTTGAATCAGATAATTCTCTGTTAGGTAATGTACAAGCAAAAGGTGCTTATGGAGCTAATTGGTTAGCAGTAGAAAAGAAACAAACAAAGGATTTCGATTCATTTTCTGTGACTCGATACAAGTACAATCCACTCAGCCCTTCAAACTGTATCTCTCAAGGTGCAGGCGTAGGTGGTTCAATGCAATTCAACACTACATCTTGGACAGAAATAGCAGAAAGAGACGTAATCTCAACTCAAGCAGATTGGAATCTGAATTTGGATGGAGATTATTGGAAAGGAACAACGTTTTCATTTGGAGTAGGAGGAATCTTGGGTGTATTAGATGACCTTGCTCCGGGAGTTGCTATGGTAATTTCTCCTGTAGAACTAAGGGAAATGATGGGTGGAAAATTGATAGATACAGACGCCAATGGCACCCATCTAGGATGGGAGTGGCGAGTAGTCGGAACAGATGAGATTGATGATGAAGAATTGTGGAAAGTCACCATGGAACATAGAGAGATTAGAGACAATTGTCTAGGCTTTGCTCGAATTGTGATGTGGGTTAATGAAGATTCACCGTGGGCTGTTAAACAGAATGTAGATATCGAGATCTCGGATAGTGGTAGTTCACAATCAAGTTGTAGCACATTGACAGAACAATTAGCAGATCTTGTTCTTCCAGAAGGAGAACTGAAGTTCTCTGTTGAGATGTCTGAAAAATCAATAAAGAGAGGCAGTAAATTACTAACACTTGGAAGAAACTACGATTCAATGCCTAACCCTGGTGCCTATGTGCCAAAATCAGATGAATTGTCTGATTGGGGTGCAAATGGGTTACATCTTCCAGATAATTCTGTTTTGCGAGATAACACGTTAGAACATGCAGTCCAATGTTTGACTGGTGGTTTTGTATCTGAGGCTGTTGCAGCAAATGCTGCATTGAATGATGATGGGTACATCTGGCGAGCAGTTGATGATAATGGCAACCAAACGGATTCCACGCTTTGGAATCTATCTTGGGTAAGCGGAGACCCGAATTCTGGATGGGTCGAAATAGATGTTAGCGGAGAGCCAAGTAATTCGAATTGTACTTATGTTGGCCACGGGAGCAACGATGAAACAGTTCAACACAGTAGAAACGACATTCCAGCAGCATTGAATTTGACTATGATAGAAGAAGACTTGACTGACCAGTACAGATACCCAGTATTTTCTGGCCCCGATGGATTCTTCACATCCGCAGGAGAATATCATCCTGAAACTCGAATTGGATATCTTGTTGTTACTCCAGACGGTGATTTGACAGATTGGATAAACAGATTGAACAGTGGAGATACAGGTACAACAACAATTGACATGTCTCGTTCATGGGAGACTACAATTTTCGATCCTAAGACTCAAGCCTCAACCGATTGGGATAATTCTCTGAATATGATAATGGATGCTACAAATGGCCAAGTCGTAGGTTGGAATTATCTTACAACACCAATAATAGGTGAGTGAATTGACTGGAAGAGGCCTTGACCATTTAATCGAACAAAACCAAACCGAACTTGGTTTCCTTTCTGCATATGGAGGAGGAGAAACCCCAGAGGAATTAATGAAACTGATTTCAGAGGCAATAATCTCTGATATGCATTTAACAGTACATGAAGAAGGAGTGTTATTGGAGCTATCTGGCGAAAATTTGCCCCTAGTTCCATCTGATTTGAAACGACGTGGTTTTGTTCACGGCAATCTTTCAAAACAAGGAGTCAAGGTCGTAATTACTGACTTTGGACCAGAGCAAAAGCGGTTTATTGAGCGCTTAGTTGAATTCATTCAAAACGAATGAAGGCAGCAGCAATTAGACATGCAATTGTGGCATAGAAACCAACAAATGGTACTTCATCAGAAGATTCACCATCGTTTGCATCAGGGCAGTTATCTCCTCCCCATTCACCTTGGTGATAATAGCAATCAGACCATGTTTTGTAGAACCCTGTGGATGGGAATTTTTCCTGTGTGTCATTGTCAGAAGGATAGGTTGCAGTTATTCTCCAATTGACGTAACTGTGGTCTTCGATAGTCATAACTGATGATGTAAATGTTTCATTATCCTCAGTTGTTATTTCCGCACCTTGAGGTGCTAAACAAACTCCTTCGTTATTACAAATTTGTGTAATCAATTCGAATGTAGTATTGTTGGCAAGAGCCTCTTGGCTGAGCGTCATTGTGATGTCCCATGTTTGCAAATCAGTAGTTGTTTCAGTGTGTGTGATGGAAGAAAAAATAGTATCTTCGACATTTGGTTCAATATTCACTCCACCTTCGGCGTCAGCAGCCGTAACATTCGTGGATACAAGTAAAATTAGCGAACATAGTATTGCAATTTTAGATTTCATAACTCCATCTCCCATAACTCATCTCCAACCCAATGGATATTCTTGAGGCCTTTTCCTTTTAATTCTTCTACAAGTTTGGTTCCATCCATTTTTGCCCAACCAATTGCCAGCGGTCGTTTGTGGGTTTGGTCTCGAACCAAAACTAGGTCACCTTCTGATATATTTTCATCAGCTCCGTGTATTCCTGCCACCATACAATCAGCACCATTCATCAAAAATGGTATTGCTCCATGGTCAACGTCAACATATCTATGCTCAGTAGGGTAGTCCATAAATCCTCGAAGCGTGAGAAAAACCACCCTTTCATCCTCTGGGTTTTGTAATTCTATTGCCAATGGTACTCTATCGACTAAAACAAGATTCCATGGGCCATACTGGGCCATTTCTAGGAAAGCACCATCAACATTTAGGTCGATATTTAGTGCAGACTCAAGATCCTTCAATAGAGGTGCGATATTCTTCCTCCTTATCGGTCGCCTTTTCTTGATTTGCCAATCTCTCGCCATGCATTCAGCGAGGTGAATCCAGCGTTTGACCCTTCGGATTGATGAATGAGAGCATATTGGGATAATCATGGACGTTTGGTGTGCAATCAGAACATATCCGAAACACGCACAAGAACTGGGTAATCCAATTCCACAGGAACCGGTTTTTTTCTTGAAACCTACATCTTGTGTTACAGCCTTTGGTGAAATAGATACCTGTGATGGAGATGTTCACCACGAAATAGAGTTAGTGATACGTCTGGATTCAGAATTAAAACCCTACAAAATGGCATTAGGATTAGACCTCACAAAGCGAAGTATACAAGACCGATTGAAGTTGAATAGTCTACCATGGGCTGAGGCTAAAGCATTCAAGGGAGCAGCAGTAATCGGAGAATGGGTAAATTTTGATTCAAACGCAAGATATACATTAGAAAAGAATGGGACAATGGTTCAATCTGGTTCATTAAAAGAAATGAGTTGGACAGTTGAAGAACTCCTTCAGAAACTGCAAGGCTGGGCTGAAATGAAGGAAGGTGATGTTTTGTTTACAGGAACTCCTTCGGGTGTGGGGCCACTTAACAAAAGTGATCAATTAACAGCCTCTCTGTACATCGGAAATGAATTAATTTCTTCAGAAAAAGCAGTGTGTTTATGATGCACACCCTTCAAATATGAACGGCTGGTCGCCAAGGCGCTGGAGACATTATTATGGCACAGTGGCATGGAATTTCAAAAAGAAAAGCAACTGGTGGTCGACGCGTTCCTGCTCGAGGAAAGCGCTCAACTGAGATATCCTCAGAAAAGCAATTCGCTTTGATAGGAGACCCTAAGAGAAAGATCTACAGAACTACTGGCGGAAACGTACTAGTTCGTGTTCTATCTGATAACAAGTGTAACGTTAACGACAAGAATGGTAAAACCAGTGTTGCAACAATTAATACAGTTATAGCAAATGATGCAAATCCAAACTACATTCGAAGAAACATACTGACAAAGGGCGCTGTCGTAGAAACAGACAAGGGTAACGTGAAGATTACTTCAAGACCTGGACATGACGGAATTCTGAACGGCGTAATCGTCGAATGATTTGAAAAGGAAGCCAACTGAGGCTCGCCTATGGACCACAATCCTGACCGAATAGCAGTTTGGCCGGGGTACTTTGACGCTAAAACCAGCAGAAGAGCAGGTCGAAGAGTGCCAAAAGATTCCAGCGTTCTAAAACCTGATCTTGAAGGTTTATTCATTGCTTCAAGGGCATTAGGCCTCCGAAAGGTGAAAAGAGAAGAATTAGTTTCTCATCCAAAAAGACCACATGCCAAAGAGGGACGACTTTGGGTTTCAAAAAGAGGAGCCTCAGAATCTATTGGTGCGTCAACGAAAGAAGAAATTATGCAGTTGATTGGCGGACAGTGGCGCCAGATGCAAAAAGACCAGAGAAATAATGAGAAAGAAGCCCGAATCAGAGGCCCAAGGGTTGGCGACAAAAGCGCTCGCTCTCAGAGAAAGGGTGCAAATAAGGCTAGAGCAGCACAAGCTAGGGCTCAAAGGAGCCAGAAAAAGCGCAGGCGCTAAAAATCATTGACTTGGATCAAACACCAGTCTTAGTTTTCCGTTCTCTCCTAATTCTAATACTGGATTGAAACCATCGTGGGGCGTCAACTGTATTGTCTTAGTTATATTTTCTAGAACACCAGGAGGGAATCTTATTTCCAAGCCTGACACTGTAGATATTGTACTAGATTCGACTTGTTTTTGAACAATCTTTTCGATTTTCTTCTCAGGTAATGGCTGTAGATTCTCTTCATCATCGTCGAATTCCTCGTCTAGTTCATCTAGTTCTTCGTCTAGTTCATCCAGTTCTGCATCTAGATCATCTAATTCTTCATCTAGGTCGTCTAGTTCTTCCTCACGGTCATCTTCTCCTTCTTCTACAGATTCGGCAGTAACCGGTTCAGGAATTGATGACGTAATTTGTTCTTGAGTCAATGCAGGTTGTATGAAACTGGGTGTTTGTTGCGCATAACTTGATCGTTGCTGGAGATATATGAATCCGAATCCCATAGCGAGTAAACTCAGCCCGACTATAGTTAGGCCTGCAAATAAATCATTGTCAATCATGTTGTATAAACATAGACCAGAAATCATTGAACCATATACTCCTAATGCTCTTCTCCATCTTACATTTTGGTATTTTTCGTTGAATCCAGTTATGGCAATTCCACTCAAAATCACAGTCATGAAAAAGAATGCGAGTTGTAAATCTGAATTGAATGCATATCCAACACCTGCAATCGCTGAAAGTGTTCCTGCTAATCCCATGCGTTCTACATATAGGAAGAATTCATCATCATCTCTCCAAGTGAAAACCTTAGCATCATAGACCATATCATCTCTACTTGAGATATATAGCAGACCAAGTCCTTCAGCGACAAGCAGCAATCCAACAATGAACCCTCTCATTTCTTCGTCAGAGATGTTTAATTCCGACAATTGATTTCCAAGGGTAAGGGCATGGATTAATGGCATTAGCAATAGTGTTGGCTTATCCACTTCTACAGTCGCCCATACGCTTGCTATTAACATACCAATTCCGTAGTAAACATTGAAGGACAACATAAGTGGAACTAAGCTGAAGAATTTTAGATCATTGTGGATTTTTTCAATGTATTCATCTTCATCTAATCCACCAAAATCCTCTACGTACTTCGTCATGATTTTCGCTGATGTTAGAATAGTTAGGATTGCTACGCTTATTCCGCCAAATAGCATTGAGTTTCCAAATACTTCTCCGCTCATCTCATCAAATCCTTCAGAGAATCCTAACAACCAAGACATAATCAGGCCGAAGCAAAAGAATTGCATGTATCTCAATTCGCCACGATACCAAGCGTTTGTTATACCGAAAATCACTATGAATAATGGGAGCCAAGCCGCATTTGGAAGAGCAGCTAATGCTGCGAAGAAGAACCATACCAGTGGCACAAACCATGATAACTTGTAATCTAATTCATCATTCTTAGAATCATAGATACTCATTCCTAATACACATGCCATAAATGTGCATGTTATTATTCCTGTAAATTTAGTGAACCAAAGAACATCTGAAGATCCTGTATCGAAGTAGGATTCAGGTGAAGTCGTAAGCATATCCATAAGTTGGTATGCAAGTCCATACTCAGGAGAAAATGTATCAAGCCCTTGTGTTAATATGAATACAAACGGAATGCAGTTGATAACTCCCATTCTATACTTCATGCTTTGCAAAGCAACGAGCATGAATAGACTGAAGAACATCAATCCACCTGATTGGTCGAACACACCCAATATAACCAATCCTGCGAACATCAAATTGTCAGCGAATCTGTTCAACGCATGTTCATCAAGTCCTTTCTTGCTAATTACGTAGTTAACATATAATGGGGCAGACAAAAGAATCAAGTCATGGATAATTCCTGCTATCAGAGAATCTTTTTCTGTAGCAGTTTCAGTTATTGATTCGATTAGCGGTCTTGTAAAGGCTGCTACAATAATTAGATGGAGAACTCCAACAAATCTCGTTTGAGAAGATATTTCTTTCAATTCAAACAATTGATGCATCAGCAAACTAATTGGTAAAGCCATCAAAAGAGGCAGTAAAAATTGGTACGATGGATTTTCGATATTGATTCCAGATAAACCAAGACACACAGAAAAGATGGAAAATGCTAGCGAGAATCTAGAAAGCTCTCCCCATCTAATTTGCTCATCATGAATAGATAATTTGTTTTCTCCATCCTCTTTCATCACCCACGCATTTATGTTGCTATCGAATGTCCACTTGGAATCAGATTTGTCTTCAATAACCCACAAAAATTCACCAAGGTCCATTTCCATTTTTCGAGTTTGGAAAAACACGAAATGGACAATTAAACCAAACAAAACAAATTCAATATTGGCTCCACTAAGAGCATCTACTTCATATGGGATATCCATTTTACCATTCAGCATCATTCCTGCTGCAAAAGATAGTGAAGTGATCAGCCCAAGTGTAGCGTTTCTTCTTTCTATGAAATCATTAGCATCTACCGATTTTAATTTATCATATACTATTGAAACTAAGAATAGTACAATAATCCATGAGGTGAACCAGTATTCAGATTCCATAATCGTACTTGATAGTAGGATGAAAACAACTGCTTGAATTCCGTTAGAGAATGAAATCTTTTCTAATTTTAATGCCATCCATGACATTGCAATAATTGCGAAGGCTATTGCAAGATTGATACTTTCAGTTTCTATTCCATACCCGATTCTATCAGCCAATAGGTAAGATATTGCTAGGGCACTAATAGTCAGATTCGCTACCCACTTTCTTGTTGCTTTTGCAAAGAATAACATGTAAAAGATCATTATCAGCGCTGTGACCCACGGAAGAATCGCTTCATCGCCATTAAGTGTCCACAATGCAAACGCTAATCCAATTGGCATAGCAGGTACTCTATTGTTCAAAACAGCAGGGAAGAATGCTGCTAAGGTTACAAACCAGAAGACAACGGGGAGAGTCAGTGTCTCAGCGAACGCCGTGTCAGCAAACTTGATTGGGCCCAATATAGCGTTTGCATCGATAGCGTTTGCAACAAGCATCGCAATAACAATCTCACCAATTAGTATGAAGGAGGTCTTTTCCATTAGTTTCTGATTTAATTTGGAATTGGTTGCTAGATATCCTTGAATAATGATAATGAAAACAAGAAGTGATAGTGCTCCTCCTACACCTTCATCAGTAGCATTTGAGTTTGCTATTTCATAAATAAATGGAATTAATCCACAAACTGCAGCAATGATTGTGAAAGTAATTGATTTGTTGGAATTTACAGCAGATATCATTGCAATTGCTGTAAGACAGACGATGGCACTTCCAATTTCGTAAGATACCACATTGCCGGAATAATCAATCCATGGCCCTATTCCTACTAATAACAAAGCCAGAGGAACGATACATGTTATTGTCCATGAGAAGGTCAATTCACCTTTGTATCGGGATAAAATTCTTTGTTGAACTAATACTAATAATCCTGCACCTAAGGCTTGGAAATATATTATAGTTGCATCTGGAATCCAACTAGATTCATCAGCAATACGTGGCCCGAATAAGTCGAAATTGTCAAATGGCGAATCATAAGTTAGCCACCCTGAAAGGAATCTAACTCCCCATAAAAGCCCAACTGCCATAAAGAAAAACGACATACCTAGGAGGTAATTTTGCGATGGCATCAACAAATATTCATTTTTCTTGCCGTGAAATTCAACCATTGCTAGTGCAATTCCTGCAGAAATGAATCCCCCTACGAATAAAACAAGGTAATTGTAATTCGTAGCATCATCGCTAAATGCAATACCAAGCAATCCTGTCCAGATTCCAATTAACGCTCCACCGAACATCAATACTTCTGTAAATCTAGAAAGGAAATCCCCCGATTGACTAACTCCAGGCGGAGTAATAATCAGAGGTTTTTGCTCTTCATCAACTGCCATTACGGAGGTTTGAGCGATTGGTCTTACTGGCACTACCTGTCTTGTTGGGGCTGGCATGTGAACTAAACTACATTCTGATATTATAAAAAAGAATTTAGAATTTCGATTGTAAATATTACATTTTACCCGATGTAATCATTTTACGAGTGTATTTTTCAACATATCTTTGATTATATTTGTAGAATTTTAATTCTACCTTGTGGAGTGATTTACATTTACACTGCTTTGAACTAATCAAGCCCAGGTACAGGATGTAGCCATCCGAGGAAATCTTCGTCCTTTTCATTTTGGATGTTTGTCAGGGCATCATATAGTTCGAGTGTAACTTTTCCAGGAGTATTCCCGTCACCATAAGTAGCAACTTTGTCCCCGAAGGTGATCGAACCAATAGGAGAAATTACTGCCGCCGTGCCACAACAGAACGCTTCATCTGCTTCCATTGCAAAATGCGCATCAACTTTTGTTTCAACAACCTCGTAGCCCTTATGTCTGGCGAGTTGAATAATTGAATCCCTTGTAATTCCTGGAAGAATTGTGCCAGTTAATTCTGGAGTGTATAGAGTATTTCCTTTCAAACAGAAGAAGTTAGCTGCACCTACTTCTTCGATATACTGATGATTTTCTGCATCTAAGTAAATCACTTCAGAATATCCAGCGGCTTTTGCTTCTTTTGAGGGTAGCATTCCAGGTGCATAGTTTCCGATAGCCTTCACTCCACCTGAGCCGCCTGGCGCAGCTCTGTGGTGATGGTCGCTTATCAGGAGTTTAATGCAAGTCATTCCGCCTTTGAAATATGGTCCAACTGGAGTTACGTATACCATAAATGTGTATTCAGGAGCTGGTGCAACACCCAATACAGGACCACTTCCATTTAGTAGAGGCCTTACATACAAAGCTCCTTTTTCCATCGGAGGAATCCAACGTGAATTACGTTGAACACACTGTTCTACAGCATCTATGAATATCGATTCAGGCACAGGTGGCATCTTTAGTCTGTCAGCACCCCTTTGCATTCTTCTAGCGTTTTCTTCTGGACGGAAAAGAACAACTCTGCCCTTTGAGGTTCTGTATGCTTTCATTCCCTCGAATAATCCCTGGCCATAATTGATTACACCAGCAGCAGGAGATATTGAGATATTTCCATAGGGTCTAATCTCGCCAGGCATCCATGCATCATTCATTTTTGTCTTAGCAATATACATGAAGTCTGTTTCGGTCATAGAAAATGTAAGTTTGTCCCAATCGACCAAGTCTTCGCCCATTATGGGAGACCAGCGCTCGCCGGTATTCAATTATTGTGTGATATTTGCAAAAATACCTAGATTCGACAAGTTGTTGTCCTATTGACTCTTAGAGTACACCATGCGATGGAGTGGTGACTTGGCAATCATCACAGGCCGCTACGTTTCTGAGGGCGATTTGACGGTTATTGAGCTCTGGGCAAGAGCGAGAAGCGGTGAATCCGTTTTGATGCGCGTCAAAGGATTGAGGCCTTGGTTTGAAATTACTCCGTCAGGAATTGGAATAACAGAAGGGAATATCGAATCGGTTCGACAAATGGAAAATGTTGTAGAGGTAACAGAAAGCACCACTAAATGGACTAATCTAGGAATGAAACCAGTGTGGAAAGTCTATGTGACTCAACCATTTGCAGTTCCCAAACTTAGGAAGGATCTTCAATCATGGACTATACTTTCCGGAGATATACCGTTTGTGAACCGGTTTTTCTTGGATGGTGATCTATCTATGCACGTAACTGTAAACGGGGAACAAATACAAACCGAACATCCAGTCGATATCTGCATAGAAGTAAATCTAGAGGATGTGAAGAATTGTCAGCCATTCCCGGCTCCATTCAAAGTAATGTCATTCGATTTAGAAACCTCTATCGAGCATTCAACAATTTATTGTGCGGGTGTTGTAATGGAAAACATGGAATCTGGGGAACGAAGCAGACATATGTTCTCTGGCCCTGAAAAAGAAATTCTTACCGGCCTAACAGACCTCATTCGAAAGGAAGACCCAGACATAATTACAGGCTATAATATCGATAATTTCGATATTGGTAGAGTAGTTGATAGGGCACTTCAAATTTCCAAAAATGACAAGAAAATCAAATCACAGACCATGGGTTGGGGCCGTGTCTCTCAATCAGAACAAGATAGAACAAGAGATTCTCTTTACCCAACACGAGGTCAGACCAGAGCATGGAATATGGCTGGCAGGTGTGTAATGGATGCTTGGTGGCAGGCTAGACAAGCTTTACGCCCGCAAAGAGAGACTCTTTCCTTTGTATCAAATCTATTATTTCCAGACAATGCGGAAATGCAGAAAATGGATGTAGATGCATCAAATATGGATGAAGAATGGGCTAATAGGCCAGATGTAGTCATGGATTACTGTCTAAGAGATGCAGAGTTACCATTAGATATTATGCATGAAATCCAAGCATTCAGACGTAAAGAAGCGATTGCAGCAGTAGCAAAAATTCCTTTTGATGTGAGTGCTAACGGCACAACATCTCAGTTGATTGACTCCTTAGTTATTAGATTAGCAGACAGGACAAATATAGGAGTTCCAATGACAGGTTCGGCCGAAAGAAAAGAGGGTCAAATCCAAGGAGGGTATGTTCACGATGTTGAGGCAGGGCTACACCCGTGGGTAGCAATTTTAGATTTCAAATCAATGTACCCTTCCATAATGATTGGCAAAAACATATGCTATACAACTAGGGTTGACGATAGCAGTACAGACAAACCAAAAGATGGAGAAGAATTGTATGAATCTCCAACTGGAGCCAAATTTAGAAATGAATCCGAAAGAAGAGGCATGGTGCCCCATTTACTGGAGCAGTTAATGGCTCAAAGAGATGAACACAAAAAAGGCATGAAAACTGCAAAAGATAGTGCTGCTCGTTCATATCATGATCAGATGCAATATGCTGTAAAAATTCTAATGAACTCGTTTTATGGGGTTTTTGCAAGTGGATTTTACCGCTTCACACATCGGGATTTGGGTACATCAATTACAGCATGGGCTCGACATAACATAAAACAAATCATTCAGAAACTTGGTGATGAAGGACACGAAGTGGTTTATTCCGACACGGATTCAATCTTCGTCAAAGCTCCCGTTGAAGATGTTGAAGACCCATGTCAAGTAATGATTGATTTTGCAAATGAAATCGCAGAAAGGTTCAGCGAAAAAAGTGCAGAATTAGAATTCGAAAAGGGGCTATCAGTGTTCTTCAGTCACGGTGCGAAAAAGCGGTATGTCGGACAAGTCGTTTGGCCAAATGAAGAGATGCTCGTAAGAGGATATGAAACACAAAGAACAGACTCATTCAAGTTTTTGACCGATGGCATGAAAGAGATATTCAAACATGTACTAANTGGTAATTCAGAAGATGCAATCAATCATGCTATCGATACAATTGCTGCTGCAAAGAGTGGNAATGCTCCTATACGGGATCTAATAATGAGCAAGTCTTGCAAGGGTCGTTGGGATAAACGAGCAAACAATGGTAAAGGTGGTTGGGACTTTACAAAGGACTACGCTAATCCAGATTCAATGATTCAAGTCCGTGCTGCTAGGGCATTAATAGCAAAAGGACTGCCTTTTACTCCTGGCATGAAAATAGCATACATNGTAACAAATGCAAGGCACAGACCAATGGAAATTGCACCATGGTTGGAGGAAGACCCTGTAGTAAATTATGACGGCCAATTTTACGCCGATCGATTAGCGACAGCGTTTGGAAGGGTAACAGAAGCATTCAATTGGTCGGCGAAAGAACTTCTATCCGGAAATAGGCAAACCTCATTATTTTCCTTTTGATATCATAATCTCGTAAGGGTAAGTGTTGAATGTAAGTTCCCTTCGTGGGGTATTGATGAAGCCGGTATTAATGGCACTGTTATTCGTGCTTGCAAGCCTTGCAGGTTGCGTTCAGAGTGAGGAAACAACAACTCCTGATGTTGAAGCAATCTTTGATTATTCACCGAGAAACGACATTAGAGTTGGAGATACCATTGAGTTTGATGCATCTGCATCTCTGCCTCAAGGTGGATCTTTGACCTATCAATGGGATTTCGATAATGACGGATCATATGACGAGTCTGGACGAACAACTACTTGGGAATATTCCAGTGCTGGTTCAAAAACGGTCAAATTAGCAGTAAAGGACGGCACGACAACCGCATATCAAACAAGGGATTTGACAGTAGCAGCAGCAGATGCTGCGGAACCGATTGCAGATGCCGGATCGCACTCACCATTCAGCGATTGTGATAGCGAATCTGTGTCTTCTGGCAATTACTACATCTACTACATTTGTGAAATGGATAAAAGCCTCTCAAGTAAATCGGTTTCAGCAACTACAACCGTTAATTTAGACGGTTCTGACTCTGAATCAGGGGATTCGAACGATTACATATCGGAATGGAATTGGGATTTAGATTTACAAANAGACACTGACGGCGATGGGAATTACAAAAATGATGCTGACCTAACCGGTGAGCAAGTAGAATGGAAAGATGTTGAGCCAGGAGAATACAAAATATCTCTAACGGTAATCAACGGTCAAGGGCTAACTGAAACCGATGAGACCATCGTTTACGTAAACTACGTGGGACGTTGGAATGATTTTTCCATTGGCGGAAATAACTCTAACAACGCCGTGGAAATAGAATTTGATTACACAGCCGTGAATGATAATATCGCTGGCAACACTATACGAAGGAGCATAGGCGAACTAGTCTATCCTAAGGAAGACAGCGATTGCACAAATATTCCAGGAACTAACAATTGTAGGGCAAAATTAGACATTTACGGTTACAATGAGGAAGGAGAGCATGTGGCTAACACGAGTTCAACAGGTCTAGATCAGAGAGGAGGAGCTGATTGCGACGATGATACAGATTGTGTGAGTTTACAGTTTACAGGTTCCTACCATTACTCTGAATCCTATTGGGATGATGGCGAATGGATGTACGTAATTCAGAACGATAAGATTAACGACCTTGATATCGAATCCTTTACGATTAGATTGATTTACAAATGAGTTACTGAGAGCCTGAATTAGGTGTTAGCCTACCCCCAGGTAACCTAAATCGTTATCGCGGTCTTCAAATAGGGGAGGTTTGTGGGCGTCTTACAAAGGAGAGACTATTATGCCATCTCAATGGGAAGACAAAAGCAAACCACACCGAAATATCGTGTTCATCGGACACGTCGACCACGGAAAATCAACAACAGTAGGAAGACTACTTTTGGACTCAGGTCACATCGAGGAGCACGTTATTGAAAAGAACGAAAAGCTAGCCGCAGAAGCAGGAAAGGCCGGATTCGGTCTTGCGTATGTTATGGACGGTCTAAAAGAAGAGAGAGAACGTGGAATTACTATTGACGTTGCTCACAAAGAATTCTTTACACCAAAGTACTACTGGACTATCATCGATGCTCCAGGTCACCGTGACTTCGTAAAGAACATGATTACAGGTGCAAGCCAAGCTGACACCGCAGTTCTTCTATGTGCTGCAAACGACGGTGTTAACGCACAAACCAAGGAACACGCTTTCCTAGCAAAGGTACTTGGAGTAGCTGAACTAATCGTCCACGTCAACAAGATGGATATTTCCGGTGTTGACTGGTCAGAAGACAAGTACAAATCAGCATGTGCTGAAGTTACAGGTCTGCTAAAGATGGCAGGATTCGGAAGTCAACTTGACAGAATTCCAATGATTCCAGCATCCAGCCTAAACGGCGACAACGTATTCGAGAAATCAGGAAACTGTTCTTGGTACAGTGGACCAACACTGTTCGAGGCTATCGATGCAGCACCAATGCCATCAAAGCCAGTAGACAAGCCACTTAGACTACCTATCCAGGATGTTTACAAGATTTCAGGTATCGGAACTGTTCCAGTAGGAAAGATCGAAACAGGAACTCTAAACGTTGGAAAGACTGTAGTATTCAACCCTTCACAAAAGAANGGTGAAGTCAAATCTATCGAAATGCACCANACAATGGTTGACAAAGCTGAGCCAGGAGACAACGTTGGATTCAACGTTCGTGGACTTGCTGCTGAAGACATCCGCCGTGGTGACGTTGCAGGATACTCTGACACAGCGCCAACATTCGTTCGTCACGACGAGCACTTCGTAGGACAGATACAACTTATGGACATTCCAAAGGCTGTTTCAGTCGGATACACTCCGGTTTTCCACGCACACACNGCACAAGTTGCTGTTAAGTTCATGGAACTACTAGAAAAACAAAACAAGTCAGGTAAGGAAGCAAACCCGTCTTTCCTAAAGACCGGTGACGGATGTCTAGTCCGTTTCCAGCCAACCAAGCCAATGGCTATTGAGCAAATGAGTGATTTCCCAGAACTTTCTAGATTCGCTATCCGTGACATGGGTAAGACCGTCGCAGCGGGCGTCTGTATTAAGATCGAGAAGAAGTGAGTTTGAGTTCCGATAGGACTACGATCCAAATGGAAGAGAGGTGCAAGTCATGGCAGCAGTGACCATCATCAAACTAACTGGCGAGAATCACAGAGATATCGACCAAGTAGCTAATCAGATTAAGACAATCTGCGATACTGGCGGAATTAGCCTAAGAGGCCCAATTCCACTACCAACACGCAGACTCGTAGTGCCTGTAAGAAAAGCACCTGACGGCGAAGGCAGTGAAACATACGATCACTGGGAAATGAGAATCCACAAGCGTCTATTGGAAATGGACATTACTAGTGGAAAAGACGAAAGCGCACTTAGACAAGTCGCAAGAATCCCAATTCCAGATACAGTAAGTATTGAATTNTCAATGCGAACAGTAAACTGATCGAACCAAATTGGTAATTTCGCTATCTACTAGTGTAAACCTTGTAAAGTTACAACATTGTAACCTAATACTTATAGGAAATACAAGTAAGGGTAATTTATGAGGAGTCTGTCTTTTATTCTGACTTCCCTAATGCTTTTCAGCACCACCTTCTGTGTGATAAGCACTTCAATCTTTGATGAAGAAAGAATTCTAGAAGATTCTCTTGAAGATAACAAAATGAAGGGCAACCCNATGACATGGGTTCTTTCACCAAGTNCAGGTTCCCATTTCGGNGGTACAAATCTAACGCTTACTGGTTCTGATTTCTCATCCTTTTTCCCTGAACCCGACCCTTGGGAAAATTTCACAATTGATTCATCAGCGAACGTAGGGCAATATTCATCAATTGTAGTCGACTCTAATTTTGAACTACACATTGCTTATCATGACGCTACAAATGGTCATTTGAAGTACGCATCCAATACCGGTGGGTCTTGGAACTATTATCCGCTAGACAATGCCGCTGGCCAATACATCGGAAGATTCACATCAATTGACGTCGATTCCAATGATAAGGTACACATTTCCTATGGTAATCTGAATTCTTGGGATTTGAAGTATGCCACTAATGTCGCAGGCTCTTGGAGTCGAAGCACAATTGACAATGGGGGTAGCGATGGCTATGCAGGCATGTATTCTTCCTTAGAGATCGATTCAAACGACGTGATTCATGTTTCTTACTGGGGTCGTAATTCGGATTTGAAGCATGCAACAAAATCAGCATCTAGTGGAGGCACTTGGTCAGATTATACAGTTAAGTGGGGCTCGCTTACAGGGGAATGGACTTCAATCGCTNTAGATTCAAACAACAAGCCTTGGATATCCTATGTNTCAGAAACTTGGGATCGCCTTGAATTAGCCCATAAATCTGGAAGTAGCACTTCCACATGGGGAGATTCAACAGTTGATTCGGGAGGTAACGGAGAGATTGATAATGGCACATCTATCGCTATTGACTCAAATGATGCGAAACACATTGTGTACTACGATGATGACAATGGCGACCTGCGATATGCTGACAAAAATACTCACACAAATCTTTGGCAAAATAATGTTGTAGATAGCTCAGGTGATGTAGGTAAATTTCCATCGCTAGCCATAGATTCTCAAGACAATTTACACGTTGCTTACTACGATAATGGAAATCAACAACTGAAGTATGCATATCATAATGGCACATCTTGGAACATCTCTACTTTGGATGAATCTGGAGGAATGCATCCATCAGTTACTATCGATTCAAACGATAACATCTACATTTCATACTATGATGATACAAATTCAAATCTGAAGATGATTCAACATATAGTGAATTCAAATGAGCCACTTGGTGAGGTTCAAGTCGAGTTTGTTGGCTATGGGAACGTAACTGGTACTGTACTTGATGATGAGACAATCACCTTCACATCTCCTGCAGGTAATATCGATGGAGAAATTGTAAGCATGGCAATTTGGTTGGAAAACGGAAGCAAAATTGACCTTCCAATGACCTTCGAGTATGAAACCTATGATTCAGACGGAGACGGGATTCCTAATTCTCTAGATGATTGTCCAAATAATTCCGGGGATTCAACTGAAGACCAAACCGGGTGCCCTGACAATGATGGGGATGGATATAGTAACGCAGGGGATGCTTTCCCTAATGACGCAACGCAATTCAGCGATACCGACAATGATGGCTGTGGTGATAATCAAAGTGGAACAAATGGGGACGATTTCCCTTATGATTCAACACAATGTGTTGATTCAGATTCAGATGGTTACGGAGACAATCTTAACGGAAATTATCCCGATCATTTCCCTAATGATTCTAGTCAATGGAATGACTCAGATCTAGATGGTTATGGAGACAATCCATCAGGTAACAATTCTGACGCTTGTCCTGATGAATACGGAAATTCCACATATCCAGGTCTCGGTTGCTTGGATTCAGATGGAGATGGGTATGCGAACCTTTTCGATGCTTTCCCTTACGATCCAAATGAACAAAATGATGCAGACAGCGATGGTGTCGGCGATAACTCCGATGCTTTCCCTCTAAATGGGATGGAACAATTTGACACTGATATGGATGGCGTGGGTGATAACGCAGATGCATTCCCTGATGATGCCAATGAATCCGTAGATTCTGATGGAGACGGAGTTGGGGATAATGCAGATGCATTCCCTAATGATGCCAATGAAACCGTAGATACCGACGGAGACGGTATTGGTGATAATGGGGATCAATATCCATTAGTAGACAATTTCCTTGACTCAGATAATGATGGAATTCTAGATTTGGAAGATGCTTTCCCTGATGACTCAACACAAACCAATGATTCTGATGGTGACGGGTATGGAGATAACCAATCAGGAAATAATCCGGACCTCTTCCCTAACCTTGCGACTCAATGGGCTGATTCTGACGGTGATGGCTACGGAGATAACTGGGGTAATTCCTCATGGAACTCTTCGAGATTATTCATCTGGCCTGGACAATATATTGCTGGTGCAGAACAATCAGACCATTGTCCTTCTGAAGTCGGCAATTCAACAGTTGATGACTACTTTGGCTGCTTGGATTCAGATGGAGATGGTATTGCCGACATATATGACCAGGTAAATGGAACCATACCAATCGAAAACAANACTGGAACAGACAATGAAACAGGCGAAGAAGAGGAAGTAACCGATGGTCAATCAAATTCGGAATCTGAGGGCTATATTGATTCTTTATTGTCTGGAGACAGGGACACAGTCACCCAAACAGTAGGATACGGTGCGATAATTTTGGGTATTTTGACACTATTACAGACTAATTTTGTTGCAGCATTACTTCCAGACGCCTTCAGATGGGTTCAGGTTTTACGACGCTCAAATAAACTGACAAAAGAGGAAATCAAAGAACTGACCTATTTGCAGTCATTAGTTCAAGCATACTGTCATGACACATCTATTCTATTCGATGAGTTTAATCGTCTAAGAACAGACTTGAGCGGCCGTTACATGAATAATGAAATCAAGAAGAACACAAGAGAGAAAATCCTAACTCTTCTCGATGATTTACAATCAATGAGTAGCGAACAGATTGCTACTATTGCAATTAGTGACTCATACTTTGGTCTTGCAGAATCCATAGATGCCGATGAAAGGTCTGAACTATTGGAGCAAGATATTGCTATGATGACTAGTAGCGACCATTTCAGTGTGAACTCCGCTACGACAAGCGCTCCAAGTAGAGACTTGCCTCACACAAGTGAATCAGATGGCTACCAATACATCGAGTATCCCGAATCAAGTGGAATTTGGTTCTACAGAACTCAAACCGGTCAAGATTGGAGCAGATGGGAATAATCTAGCCTCAAAGACTTGCCATTTCTGCAACACCAGAATCAACTAGATAATTTGCTGTAGCATTGTCTAAAAATAGTATATCTCCAATTCCCAGTGAAATTTCCCCATCAGCCGTAATAATGGGTTCATCGAGNGATTCAATCACTCTTATTCTTACNAGGTTTTCTTCAACATCGTCTTGAACTACCTTTTCAGAACTTGTGCTTGCTTCAGCTTCTGCCCAAGCATCAAAATCCATTTCTGGTTTTTTCTTTGATGGCATTAATTCATCAGCGGCAGCATGGATTTCAACAGAATCTATCTGTTTTGNNGGCTTGACTTCNTCTGGTTGATGCAATCCTTCCAGTTCAGGATATGCTTCAGCATCCGCCAAAGCGTCCTCTTCGTCAAATTCAGCTTCTGGTAAGGGCTCTTCATTATCTTCTAATGCGATCAGAGGAGGCCCTTCTCCGGTCAATCCACCAGATTCGGGAACGAATGAATCAAGTTGGGTTGTTCCTGATGCTAGTTTTAGAGATTTGACTTCCTCGGATGCTAAGCCCATTTGCATAGAATTCCAATTAACATTCATTTTGAATTTGTTTAACTGCTCATTTGCATTAGCATAGAATTCTCTTTCAGCAGGATCATGTCTCGTCCAATCTAAGTTTGGTAAATCTTGTCCGCTTACTCCGCCCTCACCCCTTAGGGACATCGTAGCAGAATGCTGCATGAAGGCAACAACACGTTTCCTTGCTAAATCCGAAGCAGTTCTCCGAATATTTGCCTGTCTTCTTTGTAGGGTTTGTAATTTCAGAGAAGGGCCCACATTTTTGTACATCTCGTGAATTTCAAGTTCAATGGTATCTAGTAGTTGACCAACTTTCTCCCAAAAATCTCTGCGTGGAAGAGGCACTGGCACACTTCTAGTTGCCTGTTGTCGGAGTGTTGCAAACAATTGTTCCTCTACTTCACGAGCCTGAGCGATATTGAGTGTGACTCGCTCGGGCATATGATATCGGTGGAACAGGTCGCCTATCAACCCTTCAATCAAATTTATACTCAGAAAAAACGAACTTTGAAACCTATTGAACTGGAGTAGGGGATAGGTGGAAGCATGAGGTCAGCGATTGCAATGACTTTACTGATGATGCTAACACCTTGGGCATCAGCAGACATTTCATCGTGGCAGGGGCCAAATATTGCGCCAAATGAATACTCAAATGATGCTACAAATACCTCATATGAAGGTTTCACAAAACTAACTAATACAACAATAACAGAATCTAATTTCGAAATTGAGCCGGTATGGACAGATTCAGGGTACAATGGAACATATTGGGCAAATGATTCTCCTAATGGATTTTCAGTTGGACAAACGAATGCCACGTCATATCTTACATCAAATGGGGACCTCACGCTGGCTCCAATATCTAGCAATGGCCAAATGACAGACTTTGAATCGATTACTACACAAATGGCACATTGGACAATATCCGGTGACAATATTTGGCGCCCAGTAAATCTCTCAACGGTCGTGTATGGTCCAAATTCGTCGGTTTCAGGGAATATGGTTGCAGGAACAAACGGACAATTGGATAATGATTCNATNGGTATTATGAGATCTAAATTTTGGAAAGTTCCAGCCGTTGTTAATCAGTTCAATATTTCATTTAGCAGGTGGAACTCCTTCGAACAGCATGATAGAGGATATCTGCAATATTCAGTAAATGATGGAATCAATTGGTACACGCTTGCAAATTACACTGGTTATTCTAGCTCATGGAATGAAGAGAAATTCTCTCTTGATAATTTAGTATTGGCTGCAACTCATATTGGCTTTAGGTTTGTAATTGAAACATCTAGCAATTCAACAAACTCCGTAGG
>PBXF01000034.1 GCA_002727515.1 Methanobacteriota archaeon | reverse complement strand
TACCTCCTCACTGGACGCAGGATATCGAATATGTTTCAACAACAGGCCTCACGTTGAGAGGTGTAACACTAAAAGCAACTGTTGAGCCATATTACCCCTCCGGAAATATGGATTATGCTGAAATCGATTGGAGTAATAATGAATATTCTCTACCAGTAGATTTCGTGCATACGACCGATTTAACAGTCTGGTCAGTAAGAGTTGGAGAGCAAGTCAATGGCTGGTATATGGATCCTACACAGCCACCTAACTTAGAATATCTTCCTCAAAATGAGGCCTTTGAAAGAATGGAAAATACAGAAATGTTACTGCCAGTATCAAGTATCGAAGTTGTTGATTTTGGTGGCCCGATGACTCCAAATTGTATTTATCATCACGGTGCTGATGAATGCATGGCTGCGATTGAAGGTTGGTGGATGCAATTCTACAATTCTCCTTCATCTCCTTACCCTAATGCTGACCAAATTCACGGTATGACTCCAACTTACGATCAAGTAACTCCAGGCCTTATTGGTAATCCTGGTTTCGATGATTATGGTGGCCTTGCATGTCCAGCTTGGGCATGTGGCTGGTTTGGCACTTCTACTTCGACGGCAAGTTGGACTCCTTTGATAGGTTCTTTACACTCTGTGCAAGGTGTTTGTGACGTCCACACTGTGACTTGTGCGGCTCATGAAATGACACATAACCTAGGTCCGTATTGNTACGATCCNGCAAACCCGTGGTCCACAGATTGTAATGATGCTGATGATGAAGCATGGGGCGCTCATGTAAGATATTCTCCGGCTGCAGATCCATGTGGCACATCTGGAATGGACAAAGTTTGGTATTATAATCTAGGGCCTGAGATGACGATTAAAGACTTAGGTTGGAATTCGCTTGCGAGTAATCCCGAGACAAATCAAAATGCCTTGGTACCAGAAAATTATCCTGACTATATGTCTAATTGTAAAGCGTCAATGAATCAGATAGTAGCTGGCGTACCTACAGTCCCATACATGACTGAAGGTGGTTTCCTTCAATGGGTTTCTACGCACCGGTGGGAGTGGATGTTTAACAAGTTCAACAATTGGCAAGAGGGTAATCCTGCTAACCCATACAATGGAAGGAGTGTAGACATGCATGAATCATCTACGCGTTTAATTGTTGGTTCGATGGATGGCGATGGCACAAATATTAGCATTCGAAATTCCTGGACTTTCGATGGTTCAATATCGGAAGAACACAGAAACTATGGAGAACAGTTAGAAGATAGTGCTAGGTTCAAGATTTTAGCCACTGATGAATCTGGAGAAATTGTGCAATCAATTTATTTTGACCCCCCAAACAATGCTGACAATCATCACGACCACGGAGATCATGACCACGGGGACCACACCCATGGAGATGAGCAAAANGATGATGGAGTAGCGGCATCTGATTCATTACGAAATCAAACTAATCTCAGNCACAGGTCACCATTTATCTTCGCNGTTCAAGACGATGATTTTAGAATTTCTAAAATTCAACTATTTGATAGCAACAGACTTATTGAGACAATAGAATCTTCTGAATCCTTATTTACAGTTAATCTGGATGAGAGTTTCATCTCTGAAAATTTAGATTCTGTAAGGACTGTTGATTGGAGTGTTGGAGGAACCGAGGATACGGTTCTCTCTCAAGTTGAATATTCTTGGAATGGTGAATTCTGGATGCCGCTTGGTGGTATGACTGAATATTCAGAAAAATCGATTGATTTTTCTAAATTACCAGGTGGAGAAAATGTACAAATCCGAATTCGGTCAACGAATGGATTTGACACCTCAGTAATATATTCAGATACATTCAGTGTAAAGAATCACGTTCCTGAAATTGANCTCTCCTTCCATGGTAAAAAGGAATTCAGCATGAATGCAGGATCTATTTCTTTCGAGTCAAAAATTTCGGATTTTGATATGGAATTGATTGAATCTTCAGGGATTAAACAAACTCTCGAGAGAGATGGAACGGTAGTTTGGGATNATGGAGAATCGGATATTGATCGCATATCAACTTGGAATTATCCAAGATTGAATTCTAGAACAAATGAAGATGTTTACACAAGTTTCCCTAACAAAGATTTCTTGCCTGGTGAATTTACACCTGGAAATTACGTTTACACCATATCTTACACGGATCAAGGTGGCAATATGGTGAAGGAATCAGTTGAATTTTCGATTACCGAGCCTATTGCGTCAGAACTTTCTCTTGATAAAATGAGAGAAAATTTGCGTACAATATCAAAGGACACCACCAAAGAAATCGATTCTTTAGTAAATAGTAGAAATGGCGATAATCTCGAAGTTCTAAACCAATTAGAACTTAGATGGTTAGTGGAGTTTGAGCGAATGTCCGAAAAAGAAGAATACTCATTGACTAAAGAGCAATTAAATAAACTTGCAGAAAATTGGAATTTAGATTTTAGTGTTAGTGATAAAGGAGAAATGAGTATACGAAATTAAGTGAGATTATGAAGAAAATTATTGCTATATCTATTGCGTTAGTTGGAATTCTACTAATCGTCTTTTCATCATTCGGAATGACTCAAGAATTGAGCGATTCGGATGTTGTAGACGCAATGCTACCTCCCTGTACAGTAGAAGATGGTTTGCCAATAGTCGGGGATGATGACGTAACATGTTACTGGGGCATGTCTGTAGAAGTTTTGGAGATTCCAAAGGAAGCAGTTGCTGCGAATGTAGATGTCGAAATTACGTGGGAAAAATCAGGGGTTTGGATTGGTATTGCTAAAGCAAGCGAAGCCAGCAAATGTGAACTAAAGGATGATTATTATGAATGCCCGAAAGATTCCATTACAATGATTGCGGGAGGTCCAGACTCAGATGGAGAAATAATTTGGCAACCTGAACCAGGAGAGTATCGGTTTGTTGCTGGTGGTGAAGATTCTCAAACATTACAGAAATTTGATGTCAGTTGGAATTATCAAGCCTCATTAAACTCTAATCTTGCGATTGGCTTGATTATAGTAGGAGCGGTTATGACTATCGCCGGCGTTGGGCTTTGGTATAAAATTAGAACATAATAACAAATCAATCAGAATGCATCCCTAATTTTTAGAATTTCTTTTGGAATAGTGTATGTGTAATTGAATGAAGCCCCAACAAGTCGGATAGATTCAAGAGAATCATCAAAAATTACTTTCTCAAATTTTGAATCAATATTATGCAATGGCATATTAGCAACCAATTGGCCATCTCTTGTCAACATTATAGCGGTTGTAACATGAGGTTTGACCGAAGAATAAGATAGGNCNCTTTCAGTGATTCTGACTTCTCCGAGTTTGTTAAACATCTTAGAAAATTCAGTACAGATTGAATCCCAATTTGCGATATGATGCTCCATATTACTTGAAAATAGAATTTAGTTAAAGATATTTTTATCCCATCTGAAGACTGATTTTTGGATGTTTGAAAATTATTAAGTTAAACCAATTCTTCAAATAAATAATGGGGNGAATAAGAAGACTATTCCTCGGTAACAANGAAGAGGATATAGGAGCCTTGAAGAAAAAATACGGTNCGCCTCCCTCACAATTTATTGGACTACCAAATGGGGTTAATCTCCATGTTCGAGACGAGGGTAACCCCAAATACCCTCCAATCATACTTGCTCATGGACACACAGAAGATTTGCACACTTGGAACAAACTCGTCGAGAAACTAATCGTGGACTACAGGGTGATAAGTTTTGATTTACGCAGACATGGTTTGACAGGTCCTGCGCCTGATAATGAATACAAGCTTGACAATTATGTTTCGGATCTATCCTTGTTAATTCAGCATCTTGGGATTAACGATTTCATCCTAATTGGTCACTCTATGGGAGGTCGTATTTCGCTGAAATACACAATGGAAAACGAAGACAAGGTCANAGGTCTAATTTTGATTTCAGCAAGTGGTGCTCCTAAAAAAGAAAAAACATCTCCTCCTATGGCTCTCAAATTGATGAAGAATCCACTTGGGCGTGCACTGATTAGACGTCTTTGGTCCAGAAAAATGGCAGAAGACTCTCTGATGGATATGGTGTTTGATGGGTCATCAATTACAGACAAAGAAATTGACAGAATGTGGGATTTTTCGCGATACCCAGGTAGCATGAATGCAATGTTCCGAGAATTTGCAGAAACTTGGGACGATTTTGATGCAGTAGATATCGAAGAGGTTTCTACTAATACACTGCTAATTTGGGGAGAAGAAGACACGATTTGCCCTGTTAGCATGGGCGANTGGTATGATTCTAAGTTACCTAATTCAGAATTGGTTAGATTCCCAAACATTGGGCACAACCCACAGTTTGAGTGTCCACAGGAATGTTTGGATGAAATATCGCCTTGGATTATCTCACATACCTTGGATTCCGTTGAAGAAAACTAGGGCTCCCATGGACTCCCTGCTTGCATAATATATACTGTGGTAGAGATATAATATATTGATGGCAATAGGAAGAGCGGCAATAATGGGAATATTAGCATGGGCAATGATGATTTCCCTAGATTTCCCAAGAGAGTATTCNATTGGCGTTGGGATTTTTGCCGCGTTCATTACTGAATCGACTGTACAATCTAATGCAAGGGCGCATCTGAAGCATAAGGCTTCTAACCTTCAAAATGAATTAAACATCGCTATAAGCGAATTAGGACAAATGAAGAGAGCGCTTGATAATACAACTACTGACCTAAGACATGCTCTAGATGAATTACATCGTAGAGATGCGATAGGTAGCCCCGCTGCAAGAGAATTACTAGCGAGGCAAGAGGAGGCAGTAAAGGCTCAAAAGAGAGCAATCGACCTTTCTGCAAGCAGGTCAGTTGAGACCCTAGAATCACTTGAAAGAATGATAATTTCTCAAGGAGATCAAACGGCGAGAGTCCAAGAAGTTCTGTCCGTCGTATTAGAGAAGTTGGCTCTAACTCCTCGGCAGAGCATCAATATGAAGGATTCAGTACTCACGCAAGAGAATAATTCAACACCTAGCATGAGTGACGACATCATAGCCCTGATGGGCTGATGTGATGCAATGCATGATTCAATTCGAGAATTAGGGCGTNTAAGGAGACTACAAATTCTGTATCCTATATGCCTTGTTTTGGGCATATTGTTGGCATTCATAGGAGCGGTTTTTTCCCTAAGAATGGATGATGTTTTTGTTATAGATGTTCATCTAATTTTTATTGGGAGCGGCCTATTAATCATAATCCTAGTAAATCTTGTGAACTTTACAGAAGATTTTTTCGCCGAGAAATACGACATGACTCACCTGTTAGATATCGATGACAAGGAAGAGAGGTTTGAAGCATATATTCAACATTTATCGGAATGGATTGCAAGTGATATGGAGCAAGTAAATCCTATTAGAACAAGAGGANAAGATCCATCTGGACCAGATTGGGGTAAGACTGATTTTGTATTAGGGAAAGAGCCTGAAAGAAGAGATGCTATCGCCGAGGGTGAGAAATATGAAGGGATGGAAGATGATTTGACTAAAACTGAAAAATTGGTCGAACAAGCTAACAAGGACTATGCAGATTATGCTCAAAAAAGATGGGAGAAGAGTGAATCAGAAGATAAGGATTTAATCGAGTACGGCGTTGATAGATTAGGAGATTTGGTTAGAACTGATTACTTTGAAAAGAATGCTGAAGAGGGCGCGTTCGAAAAAGTGGCTAAATCAAACGATGAATCCCAATGAGTCAATATACTAAGTTGATGAGCATATGAGCATGAAAGCAATAATCCTTGCCGGTGGTCACGGTAGCAGATTATTGCCGCTCACAGAGAATAAAAATAAAACGATGGTCGAATTAAATGGAAGACCAATAATAGATTACATAATCAATTCAATAGAAAAATCCGGAATAAAGGAAATTACAATTGTTGCGAATAGGTTCATAGAGGATATACAAAATCATGTAGGAGATAAAGCAAGTTTCGTGCTTGAAGAAACTCCTATGGGCGTTGCAAATGCAATAAATTTAGCAAGAAATGGAAATGAAGGGTGCAATCTATTGCTTTGGTTTGCTGATAATCTAACCAACATTGACCTAAATCCAGAAGTTCGGAGATTCAATGAAGGAGCGTTACTACTTTCCAGAGAGGTAGATCGACCAGGAGATTTTGGAATTGCTGTGCTGAAAAATGGTGTTGTCGTGGATATTGAAGAAAAGCCCGCAAACCCTCCCAGCAACCTTGCAATAGGTGGAATTTATCTCTTCGATGAGACGTTTTGGGAGCGATTTGATGAGGTTTCCCTTGAGGAGAAATTTTCAATTTCGGACGTTTCTAGACAATATGTAAAACAAGGCCTTGCTAGAATAATTTCAATAGGTGACAACAGTTGGTTAGACTGTGGAACTCCAGAAAATCTCAAGATTGCTGAAAAATTAGTGAAGCAGGGAATATTTTAGGAGATCTAATCATGAAGATAGGAATCATTGGAGCCGGAATTGTTGGCGGCACAATACGGGATTGCTTCGAACACATTCACGAGATATTCCTTCACGACCCATTACTAAATACATCAATTACAGATGTGACTGATAATTGTGATATTGCGTATATCGCAGTGCCCACTCCATCCAATGAAGACGGAGGATGTGATACATCTGTTGTTGAATCCGTACTAAAGCAGTTGCCGAATGGTTTTGCTGCCGTGATAAAAAGCACTATTGTCCCAGGTACAACAAAGAAGTTACAAGAAAAATTTCCAAACCTAAAATTGGCATATTCACCCGAATTTTTGGTAGAGCGGAATAGAATTAAGGATTTCAAAAATCAGAGAATTCTAGTTGTAGGCACCACACATCAAGATATTGCAAAGCTGGTTCATGAGCATCATAAATTGGCGGGAGTTTTAGACGATGCTAGATTCTTCATTACATCATCAACGGAAGCTGAAATGGTGAAATATACAAAAAATAATTACTACGCACTCAAGGTAATATTTGCAAATCAAATTTATGATATATGCGAAAAGATGGATGTTGATTACGACATTATCAAGACCATTATTACAGCACCTCAAGACCAAATGATTGGGGATTCTCATCTAGAGCCAATAATGGGTTTGCGAAGGGGGTTCGGCGGCAAATGCCTCCCTAAAGATACGCTCGCATTACAACATCTAGCACAATCATTGGGAGTGGAATATTCATTCCTTCAGTCTATTCAGGACGATAATGAACGCCTTAGAGAAATAGAGACTGGAAAGATGTCTGATGTTGCAACGGAGGACGATTGATGATTGGAGAGGATGGCTCGTTTGTCAGATATCTCTCGACAGCTGCTGTAAATACAGTAATTTTTCTTATCCTTTGGGAGATTTTCTTCTTGATTCTCCCCGATAATGGGATTTGGCCTACAATATCTTGGGGGATTTCCTGGATTCTAAGTTCTTATATCGCTCATTGGACTCATAGAATTTTGACATTCAATTCTGATAGAGATTTGAAGTGGACAATACCNGCTTCAATGTCCGTTTATGCATTTACACTATTTGGCTCAATGGCTAGTTATTACATAGCAACAGAGGTTNTGTCGCTGGCCGTTAGTAATCAAATTGAAATTGCAGGTTTTGTCTTCCAAATTGGTTTGATATGGGTNTTAAATTATGCAGTTTGGGGAGGTTTGAACTATTTTGGNCAAAAGCAAGTTGCGTTCAAGNAAGTNAGTACTTCTCCCCTTTTAGAGTCCTAAGGATTTTTTGTAATAGGTTAGCTTTGGGTCTCTCTTCTAAGCCCAATCTCCAATCCAATTCGTTGGCTGAATCATATTTCAGCAAATCATCGTAACCGCCAATATGTTCTCCATCGATGAAAATCTGCGGTACTGTTTTAGCGCCCCTGCTCCTTAATTTGAATTCAATATCTGTTGACTTAGATTTACCCAACTTTTTTTCTTCATATTGGACTCCNTTACGATCCAAGTACTGTTTAGCGTTTACACAAGACGGGCAGCCACGATTGGTGTAAATCTCGACTTTGGGCACATNATGTTGGTACAATTTTCTGCATTTGAACTAACCGATTTAGCGAGGCATTGAAAGGTTACAACTTACACGCACATTCCATGCTGCCTGACACAGTACACAAACTTCCACAGACAGAGAGGTTTGCATATGCAAAATTGTTGGCTTTTATGACAAGAGTTGACAATGAATTAACTATAGAAGAAATGTCTATGTTCGAACAAAGGCTTGGCACAGCATTATTGTCTCCAAAACAGAGAGAACACATTAGAAAGGCTCTCAAAAACCCTCCTCCGCTCGAGGAATGTCTTGAAGGTTTAGGGGAAGAAGCCGGAAGGCTAGCCTTACGAGATGCTGTTTTGATGGCTGCATCTGATGGAACAGTTGATGAAGATGAAAAGGAAGTTCTTCACGAAATTGCAAAACACTTGAATCTAAAAGAGAATGCGATTAACGAGCTTCTAACATGGACTGTGGAAGGGTATGCTTGGATGCAAGAAGGATACGACCTTCTGAATAATCTATCAAGGTGATTTTCTGCTACCAGATATCGCTCTCTCTCTTCCTGAAGAGCAGAGAAGGAAAATTGCCTGTGTTCTAATTCTAGTCGCTGCTGCTGACGGAGAATTGGTCAGAGAAGAAATATCTGCTATTGAATCTGCAATGGGCGCAATGATGCTGCATCCAGAGAGTAGGGAAGAGGTTAGGCAGTTACTCACAAATCCGCCATCTCTTGAATCCATTACAGACGGAATGGACGACACTGCGAAAAAAATAGCCCTAAGGGATGCTGCACTATTAGCATCCGTTGACGGAGATTATGATAAAAGGGAACTAAAATCCCTTGAATCGATTGCTGAATCTTGTGGTATCAGCAAAGCAAAATTGTCTAAAATTTTAGACTGGGTTTCTCAATGTTGGAAAAATAGTGCCAAAGGAAGAAAATTAATCTCAACTCCAATGTTGGGAGATGATGATATAATCAAAAACTAGATTATCTAAGTACTGGATTATGGATTTTCATTTCCGTATTCATGAAAAAACTGTATTTTACCCCTACATTTTATTATCAATACCTACCTCGAGTGAAACAGCGAATCGATTAATTTCGCAGGTGGTGTTGGGACAAATGGGAATACATCCAAAGATTGGGATAACTGGTTTGCCAAGATCTGGCAAGTCTGCAGTACTCGTTAAAGTACTAGAAATGCTTACTGACGAGCGTATTCGTGAGATAAATGCTCGAGGCGGGGACGGTCATGAAACGGACATCATTGGTGGTATGAGAACTGAGCCAATCTCTGAAAATTCAGAAAGGGTAGGCTACAAGGTAATCGATATCAGAACTGGTGCTGAGGCCGTAATGGCTCACAAGAACATCGATAGTAGGATGAGGGTCTTAGGATATGGAATTGATACAGAGGCGCTAGAAAGCGTCGCTATACCCGCTATTGAGCATGCGAGAGATTATTCGGAAGTTATTGTGATTGATGAAATTGGTAAGTTCGCTGTAGAATCTGAGGACTTTGTGAAAGTAGTCAGGTCAGCATTAGAGATGGACAAACCAACCCTTTTAGCTCTACACAAAAAGAGCAGACATCCACTCCTCCAAGATATCAGGAGAAGAGATGATGCAAGAATTCTAGAAGTTACTCCTGTTAATCGCGCTCTCCTTCCATACAAAATACACAAATTGATGAGAGAAACCTATTGATTAGCGGTGGTTTATTGCGCTATTACTCAATCGGAGGGGTATGAACCCAGCCGCAAGTGCTCAACGCTTGATGTTTGGAAGTGGGCTTGGTTTGTTATTAGCAACTGGTTTTGCATATATTTCTGGAGTTGCAAAAATAGATTCTATTGGGCTTGAATTACTATTCCCGTTAATAGGCATCTCTCTAATAGGATGCTCAATATTGGTTATTCAAGAAAATGGTGTGTTTTCTAATGTCTTTCCTAATCAAGACAATTCTTCCCTGTCAGCTCAAGTGCAGAGCGAGTTATCCTTTACAAAAAAAGAAGAAGAACTAGGTGATGCCTGGGCTAAACTAGAGCATTCAATGCTATCAAAAGAATTGGAGGAAGAGTGATGTCATTCAAAATTCCTGANGATAAAGGGGCAAAAAAAAGNTCNCGATNTTGGAATTTATGCATANTNCTAGGAATTCTTTCAGTNATATTTTTCACNNTTGGNGTNAATGAAGAAACGCGAGAAAAAAGAGGANAATATGTTCAGGTCGAGGGTGTTGCACACTATGAATGCTCAAATGGTGAATTGTTTCCAGATCCTAATCAAGAATTAGAAAATGACGGAGTTGAGGACTGCAGGGATGGTTCAGACGAATTTACTCGTAGTAATTCTTCCATGGACGTATGCTTTGGAGTATCTTGTTGTTTTTCGGTTATCTTTGCAATAAGCGCATTGAGTACGAAGAATGACGAAAGGGTTGTAGTTATTCAACAGCCAGGAAAATATATTGTTCAACAAGTTCCAGTTCAACAGAATATTCCAAAAGCTCCAACGAAACAACCTGCCTCTGGCAATAACAAGCAAATGTGGGCACAAAAGGCTGCAAATCTAGAACTTGCTAGAAACTGGGAAGGGGCGGCTGAAGCCTATGAAAAAGCAGGGATGTATGTTCAAGCAGGGAAAATAAGACAAGACCATCTTGAGAACAGCAAGCCTGTTGTACAGATTGGACAGGTTGGAAATACTGTTCTTAATGATTCAGTAATGATATCGGATAACTCGCAAAAGATTTGCAGTAATTGTGGAAATCAATGCGATGCGAATTGGAATATCTGCCCCAAATGCACTAACCCTTTGTGAGAAAGGTTTGATTGCCTTGACGAATCCCCACGTTTTGAGGGAGAGACATGAGTGAAGTCCCAGAAGGTTTGTTTTACACTAAAGAGCATGAATGGTTGAAGGTTGATGGCGATGAAGTGATTATTGGAATCACCGATCATGCACAAAATGCTTTGACAGATATCGTCTACATCGAATTACCTGAAGTTGGTGAAACCTGTGATGANATGGGAGAATTCGCAATCGTTGAGTCTGTAAAATCTGCATCTCCTATTTTTGCACCACTAGGTGGAGAAATAACAGCAGTAAATGATGCATTGGACGACACTCCTGAATTAATGAATGAAGATCCATATGGCGAAGGTTGGATTGTCAAAATGAAACTTAACGACCCTGCAGCGGTCTCTGGTTTGATGTCTCCGGGAGACTATAAATCTGAGATTGGCGAGTGAATGTAATGCTATACATCTACGTTGATGGATCCTGTTTGGGAAATCAGAACGTAGACAAAGAAACCCCAGCCGGATGGGGTGTTGTTATCATAAAAGATTCAAACGATTTAGGTAGAGGAAATGGTGATATTCTACATGAATTCCATGGTAAAGTCATAACCAATAATGATGAAGAANATTTCATTGGCGCCGAAGTTGGCTCCAATAATACCGCTGAACTTACAGCCTTTGCAGAAGCATTGCGTTGGTGTTTAACCGAAGGAGGAGATGAAGATATTATTATCAAAACCGACTCGCAATATGCAGGAAATCAGGCAACAGGTAACTGGAAAGCAAAGGCAAATAGGGAATTAGTTAGCCATGTCCAGAATCTTTGGAATGAAGTTAGCGAACTGAGGGNGCTCTCTTGGGAGCATGTAAAAGCACATAGTGGCCACAGATGGAATGAAAGAGCAGACCATTTNGCTATNAGAGCCGCTTCTGATGAAACTCCAGAATCCCTTTCATTTTGGAAACCTGGTCAGCGTTGAGTGATTTTGGAGATGAAACNGATTAAATCATCCGCCAAATCTTCTCGNTTTAGGGCATAATCGATTTGGCTCCTTATCCAAGACTTTGGATTTCCAGAATCATACCACTTGAAATTCTCATANTCAACACCGATTAGTCCGTTGTTGTTCATCCAATGTTTTTGTATTGCTATCGATTGCAATTCTCCATGATCTTCAAATGAATAATTTTTGAGGAGGGTTGCGGTATCTTCGGTGAATAGATATCTGCCGCAGAGTGCTAAATTTGACGGCGCTTGCTCAGGATTTGGTTTTTCGATTATTGTGGTTATTCGATTCCCATTCAGCGATACAACTCCATAATTCTGAGGGTCTTCAACAGCAATTAGACCAACACATGGTAGACCATTTTGTTGGAAATTATCAACTAATAATTTAGATGCATTTGAAGGAATGTAATTACTCGGCGTTGAATAATTATCCANTACGATATTATCTCCAAGTAAAACCAAAAATGGGCCACTAATTGAATGTAATGCGCANTTAATTGCATCCCCTAACCCTCTTGCTACGCTTTGAATATGAACCTGTACGTCTACATCATTGAAGGGAGAAATAAGGTTTGAATCAATATCNTTCCTAATGTTTTCTAATTCAGAATTGTCAGCGATAATAGATGAGAAATCCTTTGCTGGTGACGAGATAATATGAATTCTTTTTACCCCTGCATGAGATGCTTCTCTGGCAAGATGGGAAATTGCTGGGATGTCGACTAGTGGTAAGGATTCTTTTGGAACCATACCGCTTGCTGGAAGCATCCTTGAACCTAATCCGCCCGCAACAATGATTGCATCCTCAACAGCCGCCATCTGTTCTACGATAGCGCCATGGCTTTCAAGGGTCACGCCCCGTGGAGGAGGCATGGGAGGTAATGTTGACTGGAAACCAATGGCGGTTGCCGGTGCTATCTTAGTTGGTTTCACATTCACTGACCTTTCGCCAAAAGGCCCTTGGAATGATGCTACTTTCACTTCCGGCTCAATAGGACTCATAGGACTAACCATGCTTTACATGGCCTGGTTTAGGTTTACATTTGGTCAAGCAGGTTTGGTTCCGACAATGGACTTATGGAAACATCCGGAAAAAACTTCACTTAGGGTAATTGCTACAGGAATTGTGATGATGATTGGAGCTTACATCATTGGAAGAGTTGATTTTTTCCCAGAACCTGCGGGGCTAATAGTTACGTTGATTGGCACTTTGACTTTGACAAACGGTGTCTATGTTTGGATGTCAGTAATTGGCCCACTATCAGAGGCTAGTGATGAGTCTGAATGATTAATCAAGGAATCCCAAATCATCTAGGATATCTAGGGCATCGTCTAATTCAGGCAATTCGCCTTCAGTCATATCAGAAACATGTCTCTCAACTATAACTGGGTTTGTTGGCATTTCTGCGTCCCCGTTTAACCACTCTTCCCATTGTTTAACTCTAGACTCATTCTTGATTCGCATTGGCGCCCACAGAGGTTCTAAGTCTAGATTTTCGAGCGATTTTATGGTGGATGCAAACCTATTAGCATCAACCTGATCCATTCGTATCAATAGTTCTTTCAATCTTGTAAGAACTACCTCATCCCCATCTTTCCATAATTTAGGAATAATTCCTCGTGAATCATCCTTGAATTCTTCCATGTAATCTCTTATTGTATGAACTATGTTTCTTCTTACAAGTGTCGANGAATGACTGCACAGTTCTAGAATTTTGTCAGCCCACATATTTTTGTCAAGGAATCGTAAATCGCCTGCTGTTGCGCTTGCAGCGGCCAAAACACTATCGTCATCGTCTTCTAACATCTTTTCCAAAAGTGGAATCGCATCGTGTGCTATCCTTCTAAACAATCTAGTTAACACATCAGCCATAGCCCTACGGGTCAAAATATCTTCTCTTTGGCTAAGTATTCGAATACACTCTTTTCCTGAATCAATATCGCCTTCTATTAATCGAGCTAGACATGATACAACTCTAGTTGATACTTCATCAGATTTGTCAGACGCTCTTCTGACTAGAATTTCAGAAATTCCTAGTGGTTCAATCAGTTCCTTTCTTTCTAGAAGTAATTTACACCATTCAATCAAGAGTTTTCTTTTCTCTTCGCCGCCGTTTTCTAACTGACTCAACATCCATTTGGCTGCTTCTGCGCCAGCATCATGAGCGATGACCGCTGTCGTTCTAGGAACTACTGCATGAGGATTCCAATCAATGTTTGAATTGGTCACCTCGGGTTGTGTATGCCAAGTCCCTGGCCTTTCAGCAAGTGCGATTGACTCAACCAAATGATACCCCTGGTGCACTGGTTGGCCATGTGATGCATCGCTTAGTCCGTTTAGTAAGCAAATCGCTAACCACCATTTGTCTGGATCTGGACAAGACCTATCCAATGCTTGAGCGAACCATTCTGTCGCCATAGCAAAAAGTAATCTCTCATTCAAAACATCTAATCTTCTTAACAGGAATTTTTCATGGACCTCAAAGGGATCATCAGAAAGATTCATTCTGTGTGGAACAATTAGATCAACGACGATTGACAAATGCCTGTCAAACATTCCTTTGTCGGCTTGTAGTAAAGCAACCCCTTTCTCTGACAATTCTTTTCCATCAGTGGGATGGATTGGAGGGAAATCTGGGTCAAACAGTGGAGGCTCTGGTAACGGCCAAGACTTAGCGCCGTTCTCAAGTGCTTCAACTAGCCTTTGTGCTAGAGAATCTAACACCTGTTCAGATACCCTTTTCCGACTTTTCATTTGAGCCCCCCTNTTAGGAGTTGATTTTATTTTACTCAAATGTCAAGTTCGATGTTGAGATTTTGAATCAATTCTTTGTATCGNTTTCTGATNGTAACTTCNGTAACNCCTGCTACTTCAGCAACTTCTCTTTGGGTTCTTCTTTTACCGCATAGTACACTTGCAATATAGATAATTGATGCTGCGATACCGGTNGGACCCCTTCCGCTAGTCANTTCTTTTTCTTGTGCTGCCTTGATAAGTTCNTGAGCCTTTGATTCAACTTCAGCATCAAGACCTAGNCCAGAACAGAATCTAGAGATGTAATCCTCAGGCCCTGTTGGCATNATTTTCATNTTTAGTTCACGGACCATGAATCTGTAGGTTCTTCCAATTTCTTTTCTTCCGGTTCTACTTGCTTGTCCAATTTCATCTAGTGTTCTTGGAACATTACATTGTCTGCATGCCGCATACAACGATGCTGCTGCCACACCTTCGATAGACCTTCCACGAATTAATCTCTTCTCTACTGCTTTCTTGTAATTGACAGCTGCTGCTTCTCTTACAGACTTTGGAAGTTCTAATCTGCTAGCCATTCTGTCAAGTTCAGCAAGTGCCATAGCTAGATTTCTTTCAGTTGCATTTGAAACCCTAGATCTCTTTTGCCACTTCCTCATTCGGTAGAATTGTGAACGNTATCTNGANTTGATTGTTTTACCGGAGTAATCCTTGTTTTGCCAGTCGATATCAGTAGACAATCCCTTGTCGTGNAGCATNACNGTCATNGGNGCACCGGTTCTAGCTCTTTGGTCNCCTTGTTCAGGNGAGAACACACGCCATTCAGCACCTTGATCGATTACATTGTCCTCTAATACTAATCCACAGTCGTCACAGACCACTTCTCCGCGTGTCTCGTCACGGGTAAGAGATCTACTTCCACAGTCACTACATTTTACGATGTCTTCTACTTGTTGGTTATCCATAATTATCCCTCCACATATTACCTAAAGTAATACATTAAGCATCAAACCCTCCAGCAGGGGATATTTAAATCTTATTTAGACACCATTAATAAATTTTCTATGCCTACTTCCTCGCAGTGGCACGATTTGTCCTTTTTTTGAAAAAAGTACTCAATTTTTTTTAATAAATAGCAATTTTTGGAACACCTAATTTTATTATGAATTTATGAAATATTCTTACTCTCCGAACTCGTTATACGGGGCCTCCTAGTGAACTGGATGGGGCAGGGATATGAGTGAGGGTTGGCCGCCGGAATCAATTCAACTAAATCCTGAAAAAAGAGTTCTATTCCTCACCAAAGACCTTGATTTGATTAAGAAGCAGTTGTATGAAGGATTAAATCTCAGAATGGAAGATGTTAATCCCGCTGACCTACTTGACGACATCAATACAGACATGATGACTCCTGCATGGGTATGTTTTGATCACGCGCCTTCTGAAATCGCAAAAAATGCATATGCTGGATTGATGCATGAAGGCATGAGAGTCTTCAATGAAAATGCATTGATAAATGGTAATTTCGAAGTTATAGTATCTGGTCAGAGAAAAGGTACTGGGTCCTCAAGAGAAACCGCTGCTCAGTGTGAGCGTTGGGCTGGAATAAGGATAGTTATCGCTTCCTCTTTTGCTCCTATCCATGAAAGGAACAACATCAATCTAGGACAATTAATGGGCGGATATGATATTTTATCAAGACTTCAAAACGGTGAAAATATACCTCTGTCCGAATTTACAAAAAAATACGATCCTGTTACTCAGAAGGTAATCGAAAACGGCGGCCTCTTCGCATTTGCATCTAAACTCAGTAACGGGGAAATCACACTGCCCCCACTAAANACCGACCANAGACCTATGACTATGGCTGAGAAGATAATTGCAAGAAATCTTGTCGGACAGAAAGAAGGGCAATGTGTAAAGCCAAACGACCCTGTAATCGCTCAAGTACAAGGCGGATACAGTCACGAATTTACAACAGCGCAGGTACACACCTTCCTAAGCGAAGAGTATGGAGAAGACTATCAGTTACCTAACCCAGATAAGTTTGCAGTATTCGAAGACCATCTGCTATATGCAGAACATAATCCCAAATTCGTCCCTCACATGAATAAAGTTCAGACTCTGCGAGACTTACAAGTAGAATTTCAAAAGCACACAGGTGTAAGAGATTATTCTGCAAAAGACGGTGTTTCNCCGGGCATTTGTCATCAGGTAGCAAGAGAAGAATTCATTGANGTTGGAGATTTCATACAAGCTACTGATTCTCACACCTGTATGGGCGGTGCAACTAATGCACTAACATACGGAGTCGGTGCCACCGAATATGCTAGTTTGGTTTATTCGGGATTCACATTCGCTAAAGTTCCAGAATCGATTAGATTCGAACTTGTTGGCACTCTCAATAAAGGTTGCACAGCAAAGGACGTAATTCTATACATTCTTGCCGACCATGCAAGAAAGGAATTGACGCTTAACCGTTCTATGGAATTTGGCGGTCCTGGGCTCGTTTCGCTTTCTGTTGATGAACGGGCTACGCTTTGTAATATGGCTACAGAGTGTAGTGCAAGAACTGGAATCTGTGAAGCAGATGATATGCTCTATGACTGGATGGAAAAATCTCAAGGTTTGTCAAGAGATGATATGAGAAATCTTTCTGTCTCTCCAGACGCTGATGCGGTTTATGATGGTGGAATTCANACAATTGATCTATCCGATATTGTACCAATGGTTGCCCATCCAGGTAACCCNGACGAAGGAATTCCTTCCGACCCNACTAATGGTGCNAACATATCCGACATAGGCGCTGTATCAATTGACATNGCATATGGGGGCTCATGTACTGCTGGTAAGGAAGACGATGTTGCATATTATGCACAGGTTTGTCAGGCCGCCGATGATGCTGGATTAACTGTCATTGACGGCGTTGATTTCTATATCCAATATGGCAGTGGTTTAGTCAAAGATTTGGCGGTTAGAAAGGGGTGGCATGAACTATTCAAGAAAGTCGGTGTCAAGTTGATTAATCCAGGTTGTGGTGCATGTATTGGCGCAGGACCCGGGGTTTCAATAACTCCAGAACAGGTTACTGTATCAGCGATTAATAGAAATTTCCAAGGCCGCTCGGGGCCAGGTAAGTTGTATCTGGCAAGTCCACTAACTGTTGCATCTAGTGCATTTGTAGGTAAAATTACTGCATGGCAAGATGGCCTCTTCGATGAAGTGGTTTGATGTCAAACAGGATGATTGCTTGGTTGAGTGTTCTTGGGGTTGTTGTTGGAATTTCATTTTCAATTATTTTAACCCAGACATTATTGGCACCAATTATTGAAAGGGCCGACTGGTTTCCCGACAATGGAATTATTGGAATCGTTCTTTGGTTGTGCTTGTATGTATTTTTAGCACTATTAGCCGCACCTGCTAGTTTCCACAAATTTATCTCAGGAATTCTGTTTGGTTTTTGGCTTGGATGGGTTATTGCATTCGTTGGGGCGGTTATGGGAGCCATTCTACCTTTTTTACTCGCAAAAAAATATCTGCATGGATTCGTTGAAAACAAAACTGCTGACAAGCCAGTTATCAAAGGCTTGAAAAAAGCAGTGAAAGATAACGGAATCGAATGTGTATTTCTGACTAGAGTTAGTCTAGTAATGCCCTATGCGATGCTGAATTATGGATACGGCCTGACAGATGTATCGTGGAAAGATTACATTCTTGGCTCGTCGGGCATGATTGTACCTAGTGCACTTTACGCTTATTGGGGGTCGCAGTCGGCAGATATTGTATCAGCAATTAATGGAACCAGAGACTGGACTTACTGGACAGCCCTTACTGCGTCCATAATTCTCACAATGTGGATAATTTACTATTTGCGAAACATAACTGTTGCAAATATCGGCCTGAGTGATGGGAAATGAATACCATCATTCAATAACCTCGGCCATCGGCCTTACTATGCTCAAGGCCCAACGTCATTAGGACGGAGGAGGACCTTAGGTGGTGAATAAATGGCTGGTATCGCAGATAAAATGGCAAGCAACCAAAAACAAATTGCAATATCAGAATTTTTTGAGAAAAACAAACATTTCCTTGGTTTTGATTCTCTACAAAGGTCACTAATTACAGCAGTAAAGGAAGCTGTTGATAACTCGTTGGATGCTTGCGAAGAGGCACGGATCCTACCTGAAATTCGAGTTCAAATTACTAAAGTCAATACTAGCAAAGATATCTTGGAATTGGTTACCGAAGATAACGGTCCAGGTATTCCTCAAAAAAGCATAGAGAAGGTATTCGGACAATTGTTGTTCGGTTCAAGATTTCATGCCATTAGGCAGAGCAGGGGTCAGCAAGGTATTGGAATCACTGGAGTTGTAATGTATGCTCAATTAACAACAGGAAAGCCGACAAATGTAGTTTCGAAAATATCCACCGAGACATCTGCTGTTACTGTAGATATTGGTTTAGACACTCGTAAGAATAAGGCTGTAAAATCAAATCAAGACAGAATTGTCTGGACAAAACATGATGGTTCCCTCAAAGAACACGGTTTGAAAGTCACGACAAGAATGAAAGGGAAATATCAGAGAGGAAGTAAATCTGTATACCAATATCTGAGAATGACTAGTATCGTTAATCCGCATGCAGACATCACATTCATTGACCCTGATGGTCAAGAATTTCACTGGCCAAGAGTTACTGAAAGACTACCACGTAAAGTAGATGCCATCAAACCTCATCCCCATGGAATTGAACTTGGGCAATTACAACGAATGTGCAGAGAGAGTAAGGATTCTAGGATGAGTGTCTTCTTACGCCAGAATTTTTCTGGTGTTTCAATGAGAGCGGCTAAGGATTTGTGTGCTGCTGCTGAACTAAAGGTTGAAAGAAAGCCCACGAGTTTGAAACCTGATGAAATTCGAGCGTTGTTGGAAACCTTCCAGGGAGAGAGGAAATTGGGTGGGAAAATAGTGAAACTATTGGCCCCCCCTACTAATTGTCTTTCCCCTATTGAAGAAATGCTAATCAAAAAGGGATTGTCCAAAACTATCGATTCAAAGTTTATCGCAACCATGACTAGAGCACCAAGTGTTAGTCACGGCAATCCATTCCAAATTGAGGTCGGACTAATCTTTGGAAACGACTTGCCATCTGACAAGCATGTCGAAGTTTTAAGATTCGCAAATAGAGTTCCTCTGATGTATCAACAAGGCGGTTGCTTGCTAACAAAAGCGATTGAAAGTGTTGATTGGAGACAATACGGATTAGACCAAGCAGGCGGCAAAGGATTACCGAAGGGTTCTGCTGCAATACTTGTCCATTTGGCAAGCACTAACGTTCAATTTACATCTGAAGCAAAAGAAGCTCTAGCAGATAACGAATTTGTTTTCGAAGAAGCGAGAAANGCCATGCTCGAAATGGGGAGAGGTTTGAGNAAGCATCTTGAGAAAAAGAAGAAAATGGCGAAAACNCGAGAAAAGTTTGAGCTTATCAACGATATTTTNCCCGCNATTGCAGAAAAGTCGGCCGCTATTTTGGAAAGACCCGTACCAAGTTTAGCTGGTTCGATTACGAAGATTATGAGTGCCGTAATCTGTAATGAAACCACAACCTGGAATAAAGAAACAAAGATGACAGATGTCAGTATCACGCTATTCAACTATACTTCAAGGGCAAGAAGTTATTCCTTGTTAGTAAATTGGCCTGAAAAAGAAGGTTCTGAAATGAAAGGTAATGACAGAGGGGGTAGGAAGGAAGCAACCGGGATTTGGGGTTGGAAACTTGAAACCTTAGAGCCTGGTGAAAAGGCATTAATCGAATATTCTCTTTCTAATTTAGAAAAGGGCGATTGGACGGAAACAGACGTATTCTTCAGAGGCACACAAGATGTTATTGGAGCGACAAAACTTGACGAAAAGATGTTGAAAGAAATCCGTAATCAAGAACAAATGCTTTCAGATGAAGATGGTGAAACAAATGAGGAAGAAGCCAACATTCCTGAGCCCACAGAGGAAGCAACAATCAGTCCTCAAGAAATTATTGAAGAAGAGCCGAAATCGACCAATTCAAAACAAACTACACTGTTTGGAGGTGATGCATGATGGCAAGGGTGAATGATCCAGAATTAACAAAGCAAAGATTACATCTTGTTGTAGAAGAAATGTATGACAAAATCGTAAAGGGTGAGCCTCCAACCATGACGCTTCCTGTCAGAACGAAAAACAATATTGGTTTTGANAATAAACTAGGGGTCTACAAATATGGAAAGAAAAAATCAACTAGAGACGCAACTAGCCTTGGTTCAGCAAAGAATCTCCTTCGAGCATTGCATGTTGTCGAATTCATTGAAGAAATGATTGAAACTGGTAAGTCATCTACATTAAGAGAAATGTANTACATCTCAGAAAGTTGGGGCTTGGGTAAATTCGGGAGTCAAAATGAATCCAATAATTTGGCTGAAGATTTAGAAGTTGTAACTACATGCCTAAGAGAGGATTTCAAACTTAGGCCTGAAGAAGACGGTGCCAGAATAATTGGTAACATAACTGTTAACGAACTTAATCGAAGAGGTCAATGGATGACAATTAATGCTCGTGACGACGTTGGGGATTCTGGTTATGGTGTTCCATACAATGTCGAAATAGAAAAAATTCAGTTGAAAGAACATGATGTCAATTTCATTATGGCTATTGAAACAGGTGGTATGTTTGACAGGTTAGTGGAAAATGGTTTTGATGAAGACTACAAGTGTGCGCTTGTTCACCTGAAAGGTCAACCAGCAAGATCGACGAGAAGAATCATGAAAAGAATGAGTGAAGAGTGGGACTTACCTGTTGTTGTATTCCTGGACGGTGACCCATGGTCATTCAGAATTTTTGCATCAATAGCCTATGGAGCGATTAAGACTGCGCATATTTCAGAATATTTGGCCACTCCAACCTCAACATATCTTGGTATTACTGCTGACGATATCGTTGCTTATGACCTGCCATCAGATGACTTGTCTAAGAAGGATGAAGAGGCTCTGAAAGCTGAATTATCAGACCCGAGGTTTGCGGATGGTTGGTGGCAAGACCAGATTAATATGATGCTTGACTTAGGTAAAAAGGCAGAACAGCAGTCATTGGCAAAGTATGGTCTAGATTTCGTTACTGACACATATTTGCCAGAGAAACTGAGTGAACTTGGGCTCTAATGATGCGTTTGATTCAAATTCACTGGCTTAGTGGCTTACAATATGCAATCCGCCCAAAGCCCCTCTCCTTGGCCAAAGCGGATTATGATAATCGGTCTTGGCTTAGTGATTGTTGGAATAATTTCCGCGTTTACCTATGCTTCTGGTTTTACGGATTATTACGACCCAAGAATAGTCTCTGAACATACCGCTGAAATTAATGAAGTCAATTCCTTCGAGTTAGAAGAAGGGTGCTGGGTCGTTTATGTTGAAGGTGAAAAGGGCAATTATGAAGTAGAATTCAATTTCGTTGAAGATGGCACCATAGGGGCTAAAATTCCAACAGATTGTAATACAGATTTTACCGCTCAGGCTTCAGATACTGATTTTGGATTAGTATCAAAATTGAATATAGAAAGTGATTCGGAAGTGACTGTTTCCATTAATTGTGACGAAGAAGATGCATGTAACAATAAATTACACTTTGTCAACGGCGATGAAGTAGTATACGATATGATTACTGACGCCCCGTTGTTGGTAACTTGTGCATTCTGCTTAACTGGATTAATTTTAATNCCAATAGGATGGTTGATTACTGTAATTAACAAAGGTCACGCCAAGTCTGTTGAATTGGTTCAAAATCCGACTATCATGACACCTGATGAGTATGAAGATGACCTGATGAGTACTCCTCAAGACATGTTGACAACTGATGATCTTTACCGTTTGGTTAGAGGTGAGTTGCCTCAGGGTGAAGACCCATCGCAGGAAGTTCCTTCGCCGTTTACAGATAGTGATACAAGAGTTACGAGCAGGGTAAGCACTCCTGTGAAGAAAAATACTGGCGGTTCTATCAACAGAGCAAGTGGTTACACGCCAGAAAACCTTCCGAAAGACGAATCTTGGAAGAATTGGGACGAAGGTTGATTTATTTCGCAGTGAGGTTCATAGATAACCTATGAGTAGGTAACCTTAGGTTGTCAAGTTATGGTCGACATAGATGATGCGCTTTCAGTCTTTCAAAACAAAGCACGCAGAGACATTTTGGAGCGTTTAGTTAGAGAGCCCCATTACCCTCTGCAGATTGCAAATCAGATAGGAATTTCACAACAAGCTGTAATGAAACATCTTAATTTCTTGGAAAAAAAGGGTTTCGTCGTGAAAATGCGAGTTGCAAGTAACAAGGGTGGGCCNCCAAAAAACATCTATTCTGTCCAAGAGTCGATTTCAATCCGAATCGATTTGGGGCCTGATCTTTTCCAGTGCTCACAGCGCTCCCTTCCTTCCGGTGGGCCGCTAAAATTGACTGCAAGATTACCNAATGAGGTAAACGGNATTGCAGAAATGGTCAGTGGAAGAAAGAGAATAAGTGTTGGAGAAGGTGCTTTCCACCTATCTAAAATAACTGAAAGTATAGAAANGTTAGACCGTGAGAGAGACGCTCTAGTATCACTTCATCAACAAATAAAACAAAGGGTTTCTACTACTGTTGATTCGGATTTTGAATCCTATGAACAGAGATTAATGATCCACAATATCTTAGAAGCGCCGGGGGCCAAATTTAATTTCAAAAGCTTCGCTAGTGAATTAAATCTCGGTGCGGAAGCAACGGAGAAACTAATCGAAGATTTACGAGTGAGAATGGTGAGACACATGGCTGAACGGTCTGGCCAATTCATATCCGCCTCTCAAACAACAGAATTGCCTTGGTGGGCAGCCCTTGGCATAGATTCTAGAGATTAATCTAAAACTTATGCTTCTGGATTGTCGTCTTGTAACACTGAAATCAAACTGCTTTGTTCAGCGATTTTACCCTTAACTTCAGACCTACGGCCTTTTCCTACTAAGTAAAGAACGCCNAATAGTGAGAATGTCAGCATTAGAACACCAAATGGTAGAGCCCATGTGCTGATTACTTCCCCAGCAACGTCCATGAACGGTGAGCTGCTTTCTAATTCTTCACTAATTACTTTGATGTTATCTTGTTCAGACACTTCTACAATTGAATTTGTTGGATCTACTACAACCATAACTTCATGTGAACCTGCAGATACAGGATAAAGAAGGTATAATTCAATTGAATTGCCTTTTCCTGAGTCATCTGGTGCTCTAATAGCTCCGACTGTTTGTTTCATAACAATAGAATCTTCAGGACATCCGTTTTTGTTCACTTCATCCCTCACTTCAGAATCTATTTCACTGAATTCGCAAAGCACAACTTCGATATTAGTTGCATGCACATTTCCTTTGTTTTCGATTACAACTCTGACTGGAATTGACTTGTCAACATCATTACTTGTTTGCTCAACATCAACTTCCTTGATTACCAGATTTGGAGCACGTAGTTTCAATGTGATTATCTTCTCGTTGGTATCAAGAAGTTCTCCTGTCCATTCTGGGCTATCATCATGATCGCCGTCATCTTCCATTCCACCAGCTTCACTGGTTACTTTCAGTCCGATGTACCTTGTATCCAGTTTAGCACCAGTTGCGATGTTAACTGTAGCAACCATAGTGTGCGTAGTATATGGCATCATTTCTGGAAGTCTCCACTCGCCGATATCTGTAAGGTAAACACAAGTGTCATCAGGGAATTCTGATGCATCAGATGTAGTTCTAACACATTCTGTTTCAACAATTAAGTCGCTTCCGACATAATTAATCATCTTCCACTCTACACTCCACTTCGATAGCGCACCCATTCCAGGAAGTGTGTTCCAAATGATTGCTCCTGTTGANGGATCCTTGTCTGAAGTATGGTTGTGCAGTGACGGAGTGTCCGGTACGTTACCAGCATTTGTTATGTTTACAACAAAATCAACAATCTTACCAGGCGCACTAGTTTTGATATCATTATCAACGCTAGGGTCCATGATTATCTGCATATCATAGAATTCCTTGACNGTTACTTGGAACACTATTTCNTCTCTCAACCTAGTCCTATATCCAGTGTCATCAGGGTAATCCTCTTCGCTGAATGCTTGGATAATTATTGTATAGTCTCCAGCAGGGACTTGTGTCGGTACGTTAATTGTGATATCAATTGTCTGAGATGTATCTCTAGATAGTTCAGTCAATATGCTTCGTGGAACATTGATGTCCCATAGTACATCGATTCCTTTGTCATCATAGACTCTGCCCAATCTCAAATCATATCTGTCAGGACCGTTTCCTGTGTTGGAAATTGTCGTCGGAACAGCCCAAATTTCACCTGGATTGGTTTCGATTTCAGTATATTCTGCTTCCGCATCTAATGAGAATACATGTATGACATTTGTTGATAATGTAACTGAGTCCGCCACTCTTGGATAACCTTCGAGATATGCTTTGACCGTTACTGCTGGCCCGAGTCCTGCGTTCGCATTAACTGGTGCACATACTGAGACCCCGACGTTGTATGTTGTGCCTGTCGGCCATAACCGGGGGCTATTCGGATCATTGACATCTCTTGGCCCTGGTGCATTTGAGAAGTCTAATTCAACTGTCCAATGGTCTTGTCGCCATGTATTCATATCGACTTCGGCAGGTTTTGCTTCTGGAGCGCCAGGTGTTTGGAATACAAGATATCCTGCTTCGTAGTTCTTGATTACTCCAATATCATAAGATGCGCAAGATGGCGCACCTGTACTTGGCGAAGGCAATACCATTTCACTTGTATCAAATATTTCGAATACAATGTTTCCAATACTACGTATTGACACATTGATCCATAACTCAAGAACGTCATATGTTCCTTTTTCTATCGATTTGATCGGTTCTCCATCAGACCATCCCTTNACGTAAACAACGAATGTTCCAGGGTCTTGCTCTGTNGGTACCGCGATTTCTAGGTTCTTTGTGACCGATTGCCCTGGGTCTAATGCTACCTGCATAGGGAATCCAACTTGCCAACCGAATGGCAGCAACCATTCTTGCCTACCTTCTAAGCTGTTAGGGTCGTAGAAAGAATAGGTGTCATACACGTTACCTGTATTCGTAATTGTAATCGAGAAAATCGCNGTTTGTCCTTGTTCCACGTCAGCCATACGGTGACTTGTATCCAAGTCAATACCGTGAACTACGTCCATCAGAGTAAGTGTTGCTCTGTCCGACCTAATTGCAGGGTCTTTGTTGGATATTGCTGAAACTACAATCTCTGCAAGTTGGTCTTCGTCTGCTTGATAGATTGATGGTGCTTTCACACGGAGATAGAATCTCGCCAACTCTCCGCCTTCTAGGAAGATTGGTGTATCATCAAAGATTGCGGTGTGATTGTTTGAGAAGTAGATGTTTGCAGTCCAGTTTTCAGGAACTCCTGAGATATTCAGGTTGTAAGTATCAGCAACTAAATCCTTTGGACCTGGTGTTGTATTGTTGATTGTCATGTTGTAAATCGTTTGCTCACCAGGCTCTATTACGTGATAATATGTTTCACCAGCATCGAATTCAATATCGACTTGTCCTGTTAGAACATGGGAATAACAGATTGTCCAAGGCCCGCCATTGGTTTCGTCAGAACACTTGTTTGTGTCTGACCAAGCAATGTGTGCACCGCTACCCAAGTCGTTNGCAAATGCAGGAGGTTGTCCCAGCGTAGGCTTTGATAGNTGATTTGGCCCAAGTTTGAATGACTTCCAAGAGGTCACTGGTGTAGAGTTCCATGCATCTAAAGCAGTCTCTCCAGGACCTGTATTTTCGGTTGCATTCAATCTTGTGTATCTGATTTCTTCAGAGGCACTTGCGTTTCCGAAATCAAGCCATGCGATATGCACATTGTTTTGTGGATCTGTTAGCAGAGCAGGGTACGCAGAATTTTGGCTGCTTCCCTGAGGCATCTGTTGCCATCCCTCTACGTTGGAAACCGGAGTATCCTCTATTCTCTTAATTTGATATGTGGATAGCCCTTGAGGAACACCGTCCCATTCACCTGCTCCTTGAAGTCTTAGTTTTGTGTAGTAGATCTCGTATGGAACGTTCTTTTCGAATCCATAATCTCGGCCATCCATCCATGCAATGTGAGTGTTTCCTTGTAAGTCAACTGCTATTGAAGGATGGAATGAAAATGCGTCGTCTATTGTTACACGTGTATCGTTAACAACAACNAGNTGTCCTTCNGACCCTCTTCCCGTATCTTCTTGGTAACCATTAGCCATNGTCTTGTGTCCTGATTGACCAGGAACCCATTGCTGATCGTTTGCCATCTTACCATATGGATCTAGAACGGTCATGAAAATTTCACGAGAGTTGTTTGTGGAGATGTAAACCATTGCTTCTACAAGTAATTGCATTTGGCTTGCTCCACCAGTTCCGGATGGGAATTCATAGGTTTGCCCACCGGCGTCAGTTGACCTAACAGAGGTTCCTGGACAGTTTCTAGTGTTTGTAGATACTACCCCGTTTGGACATTGTGCTAAATCCTTCATGTGTGACTCTACTGCACCTGCTCCTCCCCATGATTGNCCGTATAGTCCAACAGGAATTACTCCAGCGTTTACACAGTTATCATGAGCTTCCTGAATTGAGGCAGTATCATCTGCTCCTGTAGCAGGGTCTCCATCCTTTGGCCCTTCGTCAGATACTGGAATAACTATCTTTGTTGCGTTGGGGTTCCACCTGTGGTCGTTAGCTGTCGGTGGGTTTCCNGGTACATTACCTACTGTGTCTTTCCAAGATAGGCAAGCCCAGTTTGATCCTGGCCCCCAATCTTCACCTGAGTATCCTGAGTACTCGGCGTTGTTGTATACTGTATTGGTCAGTTTTCTAATTCCACCGGAATCATCGCCTGGAGATTGTCCCAAAGGCGTTGTACGAGGGCCCTGTCCATTTCCTCCTGATTGGCCTGTTGCATATGCTGATGCGCAGTTTCCAGATTGACCTGCGCTTGGAATGTTATTTCCTAATCCATAGATTGTTTCGAACACTGTCATGTTGCCCTCTTCAAGCATTGGCTTTAATCCCTTGAAGAAACCGCCAGATGCGAAATTTCCACCATAAATTACAGTACAAACATCAGCCCATTCTGAATACATAGAACCGGAGGTATCTACGATAAACGCTAGTTCTACCTTACCGCCACGTGTATCGTCCCAAGCAATTTGAACCATATCGTTTGCATCGACTACGATATCAGGGTGCCCCTTGTGGCCAATGATTGGAGTTAGTAGTGTATCATCAAACAATACAATTGCATTTTGAATTGTATAATCTGGTTGCAACATTTTGTAGTAAATTTGTGGCTGTTGGAAAAACATATCCAGTTCATCATAGTTATCCTGCCATACGATGTGCACATTCCCTTGGCTATCTACGTCAATTGCAGGCCAATCTCTGTCGTTGATGTGCTGAGCAACAATGAAATCATCAATTGCAGTTAGGTCGCCGTCGTTGGAAGCGGATCCATCCATAGCNGTATTGAATGGTCTAAGTGCAGTATACATGATTTTGTGTTGACCTGAATGGTCTGCCCAAACAATGTGGATTTTGTCGTTGTCGTCAATTACCATATCGGGGTGGTAAATTTTGTGAAGCCCGTTATTTGTTACCTGAGTGGCGTCGATTAGTGTTTCACCTCGAGGAGAAATCATGGAATACCATAGATGCTGTGTTCCTCGACTCCAAACGACGTGTACGTTTCCTTCAGAATCTGCAGCCACTGCTGCCATTCTGTCGGATGACCCGCCCCCGTCAACAACTTGAATTGCTTCGGTAATAACAACTTGAGTTGCTGCTGCTGGTGCTGCCATCATAATTCCAGTCAATGTTGATAACAACATTATCAATGCTAAACTTACAGATTTTGCTTTTTGTCCCATGTAGACACCTCTAACGACGATTTTTTCGTTAAATTACTCATACTTAACCGCGACCCTTTCTGGTCACAGAATTGATACTTGTCAAATCCAATCTTCAGGGTCAAATCCTTCCCCAAATGACATCGAATCATCGATGTCAACTTGCTTTGGTTTAGGTGGGGCTGGCTTTCCAATCCGCTGTCCGCCCTGCTTTTTGTTTGCCCAATCGTCCACTGGCCCCGGTTTTCCAGTTCCTTTTCCAAAAGCGAATTTTATTTCGTGAATCAAGCCTAATTTTGAAAGCCATAGGCGGCGAACAGTTTGCATCATTTCATTTTTTGTTAGTCCGTCGAACCAAATTGGCTCACTGACGTTGAATGCTTGTAGGGGCCCGTTTCTTCCTTCTTTTCCATGTCCTAGATGAATTCCCCAGTCTACACCAGAGGCGATTAATTGCATCCTGCATTCATGAAGCCAACTCTTCCATTCTTCTGAATCATCACTCATCAACTGCTTCATCTTCTCTTGCTGCCCGCCGTCAACTCTAGTCATCGACGATATCGCAACCAAATCTCTACCTTTAGGAACAATAACCACAAATTTGTGCCCGTTTTCACCAAGTGGGTATTTTATCAGAAAATGAATCTCTGCTCTGGGATCATTTTGTTCCTTGAACTCAATCCGCTCGCTAGTTAGCCATTCGCGTAGCTTTTGACCAACTTCGTTTTTCTCCATGTGCTAGGCTAAACACTTGAGTGATTTGAACTATTCAGTTTATCATGTCGTGTAATTTTTTCAAATCATCACTGACCATAGGGGCAGTTTTTCTCCTTCGCATCCATCTAGCGGTGTCAGAGAATGCATCCCATCCAAGTGCAAAGAAAACGCCAGATATCCAGAAAATAATATGTAAAGCAGAAAAGGTTGTTATTATTGCTAATATTTTATGGAATATTGATTCACCATATATTGTCAATATATCAATTCCAATATCCAAGCCCATTCCAACGTATAATGCAATCATTATTGCCGCTATGATTGGCCAAAAGAGCATTGACCCGAACATACCGGTGAGGAACTGGTAAGAGGTTCTGGCGTCCAANCCCTCATCCGTATTGTCTCCGAGTNCTCTTCCCAAGGCTACTTGAGGGCCCATGGAGACCAAGATGATTGGAAGAAGTGCGAGCATAGGGATCAATTTCAATAGATTTGTAATTGCGCCCATAGGTGAAAATCCTCTCAATCCATCGTTTGTCTTGTTAATGTCTCTGCCATCTANTCTTGACTCTTCCAAAGTATCGCCTATTTTTTTTGCAACTGATTGAACTTCATCGCTGGCTGGTGAAGAGAGTAATTCTCGTACAGCAAGTACTTCTTGTTTCCATGTAAGTGTTGGTTTTCCTTGGGAATTATTTCGTACATGAGCGATTATTCCGTCACGATGGACTTCGCTGAAAGTTTCCCGATTAGGAGTTAATGGGGCTAATTTTTCTCTTAATGTGTCTCTGATTTTATTGACTGTTTCGGCAGGAGGTTCGCTCCAATCTCCAGAACCGAGTTTTTCAACTAAATCATCGGGTAATTCATCAACTGGTAATTCAATGGGGTTGCCATATTCTACCCATGCATCAGTTCTAAACAAGTGCCTAGTCCTGTAATGAAGCCCTATTGGAATGATAACAGGTAGTTTATGGCCGTTTGCTTTTGCATGTCCTGCCGCGGCTAAGGCGGTTCTTACTGGCCCAGTTTTCAGCCTTATTAGGTGACTTTCAGAATGGCTGGTGCCTTCAGGAAATAAGGCACATCCGTAGCCGTAAGATATTCCTGTTGCTAAATTCAATAAGGAGCGCCCATTCATGTAATTTGCATCCTCTTCTGAACAGCCTCCTCGCAAAAGTTCAGCTTTCCTAACAACCGGTTGGACTGCAAATTTTCTAGCCCAGAATCCTAAAATTGGTCGGGTGACTAGGTCATGTCTTCCACCAACAACGAATTTTTTCGGATGTGAAAGGAAAATTGAGATTGGATCTAGAAGTCCGTTGGTGTGCCATGCAGTACACATTGACCCTCTATCTAAAGGAATATTTTCTGTACCTGAAATTTCATGGGTTCTGAATATTACTGAATTGACTCTTCTCAGACAAAAATATCCAAGTTCCATGAAAAATGGTGAGCCGGGGTAATTAGTGCCNAATTTTGGTAAAGGGGTATTCATCAATTTTTCGAACTTCATCTTNGTAGCTGATTCAGAAAGAACTGGTAATAAATCTCCATGTCTGTCTTTTGCACCATCTTCCCCACTTTTCATGATTGAGCCTCCATTATTCGATTACACAGTTCAGATAGTGTTTGGTAATCAGGAGGGTTGGGTGGCTTGGAATTTGGGAACAGTAAAGGAAGAGCGCCGCCGCCATCCCCTTCTATTCTCGGAATAATGTGGACGTGCACATGCGGAATTTCCTGACCTGCCAATGGTCCATCATGTACCATAACTGTGAAATCTGTAGTTCCAAAATATTCTCCTAACTTTTGCTGCGTTTCTTGTACCCCTGAAAATAATTCTGTTATTTCATCCTTTGATAAATCAGAAATTCGCTGGACTGGTCTGTATGGAACTACTAGTGTGTGTCCTTCTGATCTTGGGAAGACATCGAGAAATGCTGCCCAATTACTTCCTCTACAAACGAAATTTCCAGGAACCTCTCCGGAAATTATTTTTTCGAAAATTGTGGGCTCAGCCATGTTTGTCGGACTAAGAACTACCACAAAATTATGAGGGTTTGAATTCAAGCATCTGGTGCAAGAATCCATGTTCCTGAACTGCCTTTTCTGATAGCAAGAGTAGATATGTTTCCATCTTTATCAACCAATGAATGATGTAATGATTCGTCATCTGACTCAATGAAGTCTGTTCTTTGGTGTGTTCCTCTGCTTTCCTCTCTTGAGATTGCGCTCTGAACTGTCGCTATTGCTAATCTTATTCCTGCTTTCAACCTAATTGATTCGAGTAAATTAGTATTGAATAATCGGCTCTTGTCGTCTAAATGGACTTTTTCTGCATCGATGCTTAGGGCTTCTAACATTTCCAGTGCTGAGGCAAGTTTGTCCCCGCTTCTCTTGAGGCCGACACTAGAATTCATGATTTCTCCTAATTTAGCAAATAGTGGACCGGTCCTTTGAACAGGGCCTGATTCTGCACTCTCCATATCNAAATCTAAATCTGCTTCTGCTACACCGAGATAAGTCTCAATTTGTGCCTTTCCAGTGAATTTCGCTGTTTTGCAATATTCNACAGCATGTGAGCCTGCTGCATATCCGCCTACCATTGAATCGAGCAAGTGGTTTCCTGCAACAATCCCAGCGCCATGAACTCCGGATGATGCGGATGAACCTGCTGCATATAATCCAGTAAACCATCTAGACCACTTACCAGAAATTGCCCTACCGTGTTCATCGGTTACAATACCCCCGAGTGTGCTAGAAACCTGTGCTGAAATTGGAACGGTTTGTCTCTTCATGTCAATTCCTAATCTTGTAGATACTATTTCCATTGTTTGTGCCCACCAAACATTGGAGTCGCCCATGTTTCTTGCATCAAGCACATATCCATTATTTCCTACAGCCATAGATATTTGGCAAGGATCTGCAAAGTCTTCAATAGCGAGTGGGTTTCCATTTGGTTCGTGAATTGTGGCTCCGTCCGCTAACATTCCTATTGGCAAAGTTACATTCGTTCCNGTTATTGAAAGGGGAGTCAATGCTGTGAACTCCATGTTCCTGACAGGCAGTCCTGTTTGCATTGCTAAATCAATTCCGAGACCTATGTTATTTCCTTGCCAGATTCCTTCGTATCCGCCGTCTGCGATAATTACACTCTTGGCTTGAAGTGCATTGACCTTGCCAGTAGACAAATCTAGTACAATCAATCCGTGAACTTCTTGGTCGGTATGAACAAGGTTTAGGGGAATTTGGTCGCCTCTTCGAATAACACCGTGGCGCATGCACTGTTCTTCCAGTACTTGCTGAACTTCTCTTGCTAAAGCATCCCCTGCTGTTGCTAATCTTGGAAGGGTGTGCCCAGCAGCTCTTCTTACCAAGGGTATGCCATCTGAATCTCTTCGGAAGATTACCCCCCACCTTTCAAGCAAGTCTACTTGTCTGCATGCGAGTGAGATTCTTTGGGTGACTATATCTTGGTCGCAAAGGAAATTTCCTGCTCTTATGGTATCATCACTGTGAGATTTCATTGTGCTTTCCTTGATAGGTGCTGCTATGCCATCTGTTGATGCTCCATGGCCAGAGCCAAGACTGTCGGTTGACATCATCAAAACTGATGTGCCAGATTCCGCTGCTGTAGATGCTGCGCGAAGTGCTGCGGGTCCATCTCCAAGAACAATGATATCCCATGCCTCCAAAGTAACTCCTCCGACAAAGAAGTCCAAGCATAATCATGTCATAAGCAAAGCGCTTAAATTATCACTGGTTTGAAGGTTAATTTGTCATAATTGGAAGGGGTTTTTCGCCCATCTGTCTTGCTTTTAACATTCTTTTCAATCTCATGCTTGAGATTTTAGTGCCGCCCTGAACTACTTCGGTAGATATTATCTTGGATCCTAATACTGAATTTTCATCATCTCTGAGGATAACCTGGACATTTCTGTTTCCTTTTATCCCTTCTAACCAAGCAAGACTAATCCAAAGAATAACGCCCTTCTCAAGATACNTNGGCATCCAGTCTAATGCATCTTCAACGAGTGAATCGGTGATTTTTACTGGCCCTTTTGGTCCAACGCATGATGCTAATTCGAGCCTGTGTACTTGTTTCTCTGGCGTGCCGCCTGGAAGGATTACCTCCACTTTGAAATGCGTATCATTTTTCATTTGGTTGTTAAGGCCAATGAATAGATGGCCAAGTCCGTTGTCGCAAAATGGAGCCAGTGCGACATCCATTCTCCACTCATCCTTGGTAACTGTTGAGTTTCCTGCGAGTAAATCGTTTTGCAATCTGTCTAGCAAATCGAATAATTCTTTCTGCCATGCACTTGCGTGGCCTATTAATCTCTGTAATTTTACCCAATTAAAATCGGATTTCTCATCCAGCAACAATGATTCTAGTGACATGGGTTTGATGAATTCTCTTAGTTCATTGAAGGTTTCTTCATCCGATAAATCTCCTCTTGCATTAAGATGTAACAAATAGAGTAAACGTTCTCTAGCCTGTCGTTTGTCGACTCCTTTCAAAACCGAATTCCCTAATTTTAATTCCCAATCATTCCAAAGTAAAGAGTGATCTGGATCAAGGTGAGCAAACACGAGATCTCCGAGAATTGTATCCAATTGCATAGGATGGTGGGTTGGTGAATGATATACTAGGTATGGCAATTCGTCGCCTAATCTATTGATATAATCGGCTGTAAAAATAGCGTGATATGACAGAGCTAGACTAGAGGTTAAGGATACCAACAAAAGTAGGTTGTACGCTAAACTATCTGGTTCGAGTCCTGCAGCAATTATCAACAGGAATACTGATGTTGTTGCAAGCACGGTCGCTGTTGCATTATGAATTCTGATATCGTTTAATCCGGCTTTTATTCTATCCATTCCAGGCTCAGCCATCATGTCCCTTCTAACTCCATCCACAAAGGACTCCTCCTTCCAAAGAGATGAGCGAAGCACCAATGCTGTCATCGCTCTTTCACCAGCTACTACTGATGGTGCAATAGTTAATGCAAGGAGGGGGATCCATATGACAATCATCAGAGTTGGTTTTGCCAATGGGTGGTAGGGCGCCACGACGCCTGCTAGTGCTGTTATTGCCATCAGAAGGCCAACGATTCTACGAGTAACCATAATCGCTGGATTTCTTGCGATTCTTCCAAACTTTAGCCTATGATTTTCGGCCGATCTATAATCTGCCATTGATTTTGATATCGTATCATCAATTCTGTTGAAGTCTAGACTGTATGGATTTGGGAGTGTGGTGCTACCCCCTGCTGAGGCATTGTCTGCCTTGCTATCACCAGCCATGATATACTCCAGTGCCGACCTATGTATGGGGATTTTGGTAAAATTGCCTAGCGATAGGTTGTTCAAAGGGTGGCTTCACGGAGGGGATGGACACGTGGCCCAGCTGGATAAGGCGGTGGCCTCCTAAGCCACAGATCGCGGGTTCGAATCCTGCCGTGTCCGCCAAAATTAATTGGAGGCAGATTGTGATATTTCCTTAACCTGGTGCAAGAATTCCTCTAACTGGATTCTTCCAAATGTCGACGTTTGAATTCTAACATCGCATTTTGCTAAAGCGTCGAGTAACTGGCATAGCATATTCTCTTCAAGTAGAAGTCGGCCTGTTGTTAGCAACTTATGGATGTGTAAAACAACATCTTCAGCGTCTAATGCGTGTTCGTTCATAACTTGGTCAAGTTGCCCTAGTGCTCCCTTGAGAACTCTCTTGTTTTTGCCTCCCTCTTTTTCCCAAGCCCAATCGTGAATTCGCCCACGTAATGCTTCTTCAATTACTTGTTGAACGCCAACTAAAGTGGTTGCTGCAACAACATTTTGCAGATTCTTTCTATCATTCAGTTGATTCGTTTTTCCCAATAACTCTAGTAAAAATACGGCTCTTCGAAGATTCCCATTAGACACATGGGCTATATCCCCCAATATTCCCCTGACTGGTTTCAAATTTTCAGAATCTGATATAATTTGCAGCCTATCTGTGATTATCTGTTTTGAGGCTGAAGAAATACGGATTTGTTTAGTTCTTGACCTCAGAGCATCAATTATACGGGATGGAGAGCGTGCTGTGAAAATAAATCTCGACGTCGCCGATGTAGATTCCATCATTCTTCTGAGATATGGTTGTCTAATTGGACCAAGATAATCTGCATCTTCAATTACAATTATTCTTGACACCTTCCTATCTATATTGGAATTTAATTCACTATTTTCTGCCCCAGCAGGAGCAATGTCTCCTTCAACTGCTTCAGTTAGATTATCGAAAAATGAGTCCAGTGATGATCTGCCTGCAAGTGTATCTGAGGATTGACTGCCCTCTGGGCGAAGAAATTCCTCAAAAGTACTCATCGCTCCAGCAGACCTTGCCAAATCCCTGGCTTGTAGAACGTGAGTTGTTGCTTTCCAAGAAGGGCCTAATATCTGGCGGGCAACTAATCTCCATGCAACTGTCTTCCCTACGCCTTCTGGGCCTGCAAGAATCAGATGAGGGGGGTTAGCTTGGATTGATACCTTCTGCAGATTTGTTTTAATCGATTCTTCCATTGCTAATTCTTGGAACTGNCGTGGAGCATATGTCTCTAGCCAGGACGCCATGTANGAGGCTACGATNAATTGGGTCTTTCAACCCCTCGATTGAAACAATCATTCTGCTTTGAGAATTTTNTGACCGGTTCTTCGAAGTTTTACGAATATTCGGTTACCGCAATGCTTGCATGTCATCGAAGGATGCCACTTTCCGTCACGGTCACGGGTGAAGCTNTGNATTGTTCCGCAGTTTTGGCATTTGTAGTCAACTGTTAGTTCAGCCATTACACTCACGCTCAGCCTCGCGACCATACTCCCCTCTTTGAAGGTGTCCTTTCTAGTAAGAATGTTCAAAGGTGGCGCGCGATAGGGCACCATATGGTCGAAAAGCCTCTATTAATCGATGTAGTAGATAATGGCGGGCAATGGACNCACAGAGAGTGGAGGATGCTAAGATACCTTGGCGTAGACACTCAAATTATCGAAAATACGACCCCNGTTTCTGAACTTCGAGANTTAGATGGGCTTATTCTATCTGGAGGNGCTGCNAGAATNGGTTTAACNGGTGANNTNGGNAATTGTGCNGCATTTNTAGATTTGGANATTCCAATNCTNGGGATTTGCGCTGGCCATCAATTTATGGCTAGGCATTATGGCGGAGACGCTAGAGAATCTCCTAGTCCAGAATTTGGCGCCATGGAAATTAATCTCGTTAATGGAGGGGGAGTCATTTTTGCTCGAACTAACCCAACTCAAACTGTATGGGAGAGTCACAACGACGAAGTTCATGTCTTGCCAGATAATTTTTTCATAACCGCATCAAGCGATTCATGTGTTGTTCAAGGCATGGAAAACAAAGAAGGTAATAGATTCGGTTTACAATTCCATCCAGAAGTTAATGACTCTGAGTTTGGAAAGGAAATGTTCGAAAACTTTGTTGAGGTTTGCCAGAAATTTAAGAGTTCAAAGAACTGATTCAAATTTTTAGATTGGCTTGGCGTGCAAGTAATACTATCTTCATACTATGTTCTAATATTGCTGCATTTGCCCAAGCATCGTCCAAATCTGCGCCAACGCAATAAGCACCATGCGCCCTGATTACAACACATTTGTTTCCACCCTGTTGCAATGCTTCGGCTGTTTGCCTCAAGAAATCGTCTGGATTTTCATCATCTGGATCGACAATTACTATTTTGCCTAGTGCTTTCTTTCCAACCTCATCTATTGGCGAGCATAAAATTAGGTCTTTCTCACAACTTACTGCTGTAGTGTAAGGCCCAGTCATATGGATACATGCAGCAGGCCCTCCAGTAACAAGGGAGGTTGATGCCAATAAAACCTCTAAAACTCTCCAATCCATAGGAGAGCCTTCTGGTGCTCCTTGGCCTAATCGTGCACCTACTATGCCTCTCTCGTTTAACCTCGGCAAGATTGCGCCTTCCCTAGTCGATATCATTACACCTGGCATGCCAGGATGTAACATTGCAATAGTTCCCATATTGGCTCTAACTAATTGTTCCCTATCCAACTGCCTTGAAAGCCTTGCAATATCTGCAACCAAGTGATTTGGCACAACAATATCTGATGCTAAAACCGCAGGCGGCATTGGTTCGGTTTCTAATTCCTCAATTACTTGTGCAGCCCCTGCAAGGGATTTTCTCAAACTACCTACCTCGGTGGAAAGGCGTACTACTTCCTTTTCTGCAGCTTTAGCACGGTTTGATACATCGGGCTTAGTGCTTTCCAATATTGGAGGTTCTTCTGAAACTGGTTGTTCTGTTTCAGGCTCGGATGCTGCTTCCTCTTCTGAAGGTGTATCCTCTTGCACAACCTCTTCGTTAACTGGTAATTCTTCTTCTGGAGACGTTTCTTCTTCCACGGCCGCATCTTCTTGTGTTTCATCTCCTTGTTCTTCGGCTTGTTGTGCTTTTGATTCTTCATTTTCTGAATCTTCTGAAGGTGTTTCGATTGGAGGATCTGTTGGCGGACCTGATGGGGGGCCGCTAGGTGGTCCTGATGGTGGGCCTGACGGTGGCCCTGAAGGAGGCCCGCTAGGTGGACCTGATGGTGGACCTGATGGTGGGCCTGAAGGTGGGCCGCTGGGTGGGCCTGATGGTGGGCCTGATGGGGGACCTGATGGTGGGCCTGATGGTGGGCCTGATGGTGGTCCGCTAGGTGATTCTCTTGGGTTATCCTCTACTGGTTCAGGAGTTTCAGTTTCCTCTTTTTCAGGGATTT